>NZ_WBOT01000020.1:0-1714 GCF_008923265.1 Bacillus mesophilum
TGAGGGCACTGAAAAAGTCCTTTTTAAAGCCAGTGAAACATTGTTTCGCTGGCTTTTTGTTTTATAATGAAAGTAATAATTATATTGCAGGTGAAATCCAATGATATCCAACCAACAATCTTTTAGTTTCAGCCCATATTCACAAATATACGACCTTGTTGTTCCTCAAGACAATATGTTACGTAAAATCAACGATCTTGTGGACTTTAGCTTTATTCTTGAAGATTTAGAATCAAAGTATTGTTTAAATAACGGCCGGAATGCCGTTCATCCTATTCGTATGTTCAAATACCTCTTACTCAAATCAATCTTTAGTTTATCCGATGTTGATGTTGTTGAACGCTCAAAATATGATATGTCATTCAAATATTTTCTTGAAATGGCACCAGAAGAACCTGTCATTGATCCAAGTTCCCTAACGAAATTTCGCAAACAGCGACTACAAGACATGAATTTATTAGACATGCTTATAAACAAAAGTGTAGAAATTGCACTAGAGAAAGAAATCATAAAAAGTAAAACGATTATTGTCGACTCCACTCACACAAAATCACGCTATAATCAAAAGTCAGTTAAAGAATTCCTACAGGAAAAAACAAAAAATGTACGGAAATCTGTTTATCAGATTGATGAATCGATGAAAGAAAAATTACCACCCAAAACGATAAGTAATAATGTGGAGGATGAAATCGTTTACTGCCAGGATCTCATAAAGGTCATTGAATCAGAGCCAAGAATTTCAGAAATACCTGCGGTAAAAGAGAAAATAAATGTTTTAAAAGAAGTCGTTGAAGATTGTACAGAACAATTGAGTTTTTCCATGGATTCTGATGCCAAAGTAGGACATAAATCTGAAGAATCCTCCTTTTTTGGTTATAAAACACATCTGGCAATGGCTGATGAACGGATTATTACGGCTGCGGTGATTACGACTGGAGAAAAAAGTGATGGAAAATACCTACAAGAATTAGTGGAGAAAAGCATAGAAACCGGAATGGAAATTAAAACGGTAATTGGAGATACGGCATATTCGGAGAAAGAAAATATTCGTTTTATGAAGAAAGAAGAGTTGGAGCTAGTTTCGAAACTGCATCCACTCGTAACACATGGTACCCGTAAAAAAGAAGACGAATTCACGTTTAATAAAGATGCGGGAATGTATGTGTGTAAGGCAGGCCATTTAGCGACCAAAAAGAAATTTGAGGAGAGAAAGGGCCAAGATCGAAACCAAAGAATGAAATATTTCTTTGATATTGAAAAATGTAAGGTTTGTCCATTCCAAGAAGGCTGTTATAAAAAAGGAGCGAAATCAAAAACATATTCAGTCACCATAAAATCAACCGAGCATAAAGATCAAGAGGCGTTCCAGAATACAGATAAATTTAAGGAGTTATCTAAAAGTCGATATAAGATTGAGGCTAAAAATAGTGAACTGAAGCATGGACACGAGTATGATACAGCGAAATCCTCGGGTTTATTTGGCATGCAAATTCAAGGGGCCACAACCATATTTGCAGTCAATCTAAAACGGATTTTAAAATTAATGAAGTGACTAAAGAGATAAGACAACCCAGAAATTAAGGTATTAAGACAGAAAAAGCCACTTTTCTATCTGATAAAAGACAGAAAATGGCTTTTTTACTTTATAAAATTCAGTATAGATTCCCACTGGGTTAAACAAGAAACATAAATTATAAGAAAATCAGTGCCCTCA
>NZ_WBOT01000021.1:0-1546 GCF_008923265.1 Bacillus mesophilum
CTCTCTCAAAACTGAACGAACAAATAAAGACGTCTTTTAATGAAGATAAACTTCATTTCATCCTTAGAAAGGAGGTGATCCAGCCGCACCTTCCGATACGGCTACCTTGTTACGACTTCACCCCAATCATCTGTCCCACCTTAGGCGGCTGGCTCCAAAAGGTTACCCCACCGACTTCGGGTGTTACAAACTCTCGTGGTGTGACGGGCGGTGTGTACAAGGCCCGGGAACGTATTCACCGCGGCATGCTGATCCGCGATTACTAGCGATTCCGGCTTCATGCAGGCGAGTTGCAGCCTGCAATCCGAACTGAGAATGGTTTTATGGGATTGGCTAAACCTCGCGGTCTTGCAGCCCTTTGTACCATCCATTGTAGCACGTGTGTAGCCCAGGTCATAAGGGGCATGATGATTTGACGTCATCCCCACCTTCCTCCGGTTTGTCACCGGCAGTCACCTTAGAGTGCCCAACTGAATGCTGGCAACTAAGATCAAGGGTTGCGCTCGTTGCGGGACTTAACCCAACATCTCACGACACGAGCTGACGACAACCATGCACCACCTGTCACTCTGTCCCCCGAAGGGGAACGTCCTATCTCTAGGAGTGTCAGAGGATGTCAAGACCTGGTAAGGTTCTTCGCGTTGCTTCGAATTAAACCACATGCTCCACCGCTTGTGCGGGCCCCCGTCAATTCCTTTGAGTTTCAGCCTTGCGGCCGTACTCCCCAGGCGGAGTGCTTAATGCGTTTGCTGCAGCACTAAAGGGCGGAAACCCTCTAACACTTAGCACTCATCGTTTACGGCGTGGACTACCAGGGTATCTAATCCTGTTCGCTCCCCACGCTTTCGCGCCTCAGCGTCAGTTACAGACCAGAGAGTCGCCTTCGCCACTGGTGTTCCTCCACATCTCTACGCATTTCACCGCTACACGTGGAATTCCACTCTCCTCTTCTGCACTCAAGTCCCCCAGTTTCCAATGACCCTCCACGGTTGAGCCGTGGGCTTTCACATCAGACTTAAAGGACCGCCTGCGCGCGCTTTACGCCCAATAATTCCGGACAACGCTTGCCACCTACGTATTACCGCGGCTGCTGGCACGTAGTTAGCCGTGGCTTTCTGGTTAGGTACCGTCAAGGTACCGGCAGTTACTCCGGTACTTGTTCTTCCCTAACAACAGAGTTTTACGATCCGAAAACCTTCATCACTCACGCGGCGTTGCTCCGTCAGACTTTCGTCCATTGCGGAAGATTCCCTACTGCTGCCTCCCGTAGGAGTCTGGGCCGTGTCTCAGTCCCAGTGTGGCCGATCACCCTCTCAGGTCGGCTACGCATCGTTGCCTTGGTGAGCCGTTACCTCACCAACTAGCTAATGCGCCGCGGGCCCATCTGTAAGTGATAGCCGAAACCATCTTTCAGCTTAAGGACATGAGTCCAAAAGCATTATCCGGTATTAGCTCCGGTTTCCCGAAGTTATCCCAGTCTTACAGGCAGGTTGCCCACGTGTTACTCACCCGTCCGCCGCTGACTTCAGGGAGCAAGCTCCCATCC
>NZ_WBOT01000022.1:0-1452 GCF_008923265.1 Bacillus mesophilum
GTGCACTGCCCCCCTATTGTTGGACACTCCAACAATAGGAGGCGAACTCATAAATGACTCATCTTACCAAGGAAAAGAAACTTCAAATTGCTAAACGTTATTTAAACGAAATGATTAGTTATCGAGAACTAGCGAATCAGGTGGGCGTAGATCATTCCACTCTCCGTTACTGGGTGCTGCTCGTTCGTTACCATGGGGATCAGGCTTTTTCCTTTCCCTATACAAACTATCCTTCTGCCTTTAAAATGAGGGTAATTCAATTTATCACGGAAAAGAATTACTCCATTCGAGAGGCATCCGCGAGATTCCATCTCCCTGATCCATCTATGCTTCGCAAGTGGAAGAAAACGTGGGAGACAGATGGAGTAGATGCCCTTGAACCAAAAGAAAAGGGGCTTTCTATAATGACATCTAATCAGAGGAAAAATAAGGACAAGAGTAACTCTCAGAATCCATCGGTAGAAGAGCTGATAGAAGAATTGGAATACCTTCGTATGGAGAACGCGTATTTAAAAAAGCTGAAAGCCTTAGTTCAGGAAGAACAATCACCAACCAATATAAAGCGAAAGTAATATATGAACTAAGGAACAACTTCCCGGTGATTAAAATGATCAAAATAGCCAAGATGCCTAGAAGCACTTACTACAGCTTCATAAAAAAGTGGAATCAACCAGATCCTGACCGCAAATGGAAAAGAAGAATTTCATTCATTTACCGCAAACACTCAGGTCGGTTTGGATATCGCCGCATTACGGATGTGCTTCAGGAAAAAGGATATCAGATCAACAAAAAGAAAGTACTTCGAATAATGAGAGATCTAGGGCTTAAATGCATGGTGCGTATGAAAAAGTATAAATCGTATAAAGGGGAAGTTGGAAAAGCAGCTCCAAACATCCTTAACCGTGACTTCCGTGCCCAGAAACCGAACCAAAAGTGGGTGACGGACATTACAGAATTTAAAGTGTTTGGAGAGAAGCTTTATCTTTCTCCAATCTTAGATCTATTTAATAGCGAGATCATCACCTATACACTCCAATCAAGGCCGACGTTTGATTTGGTCGATACAATGTTGGCCCAAGGATTAAAATACGTAAATGAAGGCGATGATCTCTTACTACATTCCGATCAGGGATGGCACTATCGAATGGCCAAATACCGAAGGACACTGAAAGAACATAAGATTACACAAAGCATGTCTAGAAAAGGAAACTGTCTTGACAATTCTGTCATGGAAAACTTTTTTGGGATCTTAAAATCAGAGTTTCTTTATTTACAAGAGTTTGAAAGTATCGAGCATTTTAAAGCCGAGTTAGAAAAATACATCTATTACTACAATCACTTGAGAATCAAATCAAGATTGAATCGGAAAAGTCCAGTAGCTTATCGGGTTAGTACCGAAGTAGTAGCTGCTTAAGCTTAAATATAAGTGTCCAATTTTATGGGTCCAGTGCA
>NZ_WBOT01000023.1:0-1326 GCF_008923265.1 Bacillus mesophilum
AATGTATTTTTCTAATTCTATTTTAAAATGTTCTACACTCTCAAACTCCTTTAGATAGAGGAATTCTGATTTCATAATTCCGAAGAAATTCTCCATTACCGAGTTGTCATAACAGTTCCCTTTGCGAGACATACTTTGAGTAATCCCTTCGCTTTCAAGCCTATTGCGGTATTGTTTCATCTGATAATGCCAGCCTTGATCTGAGTGCATTAATAACTGGTGGTGTTCAGGTAAATGTACCAAAGCCTTTTCTAACATCTCTGACACCAGTGAATATGTAGGTCTAGAGCCTATTGTGTATGTGATAACCTCACTGCCAAACAAATCTAATACTGGGGAAAAATAAAGTTTTTCACCAAATAATTTAAATTCCGTAATATCTGTTACCCATTTTTGATAGGGGGTATCTGCCGTGAAATTCCGATCTAAAAGATTCGGTGCAATTTTACCGACATCCCCTTTATAAGATTTGTATTTTTTCATGCGTACGATACATTTTAAACCTAGTACTCTCATGATTCGCTGAACTTTTTTATGGTTAACTTTTTGCCCGCGATTGACTAGTTCATCTCTAATACGGCGATATCCATATCGCCCTTCGTGTTCTTCGTAAATTTCCTTTATTTCTGTTTTTAAATCTGAATCTGGGTCGGGACGACTCATTCGTTTCACTAAGTCATAGTAAGTACTGCGTGGAATTCCAGCGAGTTTTACGAGTGCTTTCACCGAATATTTATGCCTTAATTCATAGACTACTTGCGCTTTGTCTTGTTTGGTGATTTTTCCTTGTTTTGAACTAAGGCATTCAACTTTTTTAGATACTCGTTTTCCATTTCCAGCTGTTTAATCCGTGCCTCAAGCGCTTCTTTAGACCCTTCGATTAGTGGTTGTTTTGGCTTTTGATTTGTATCTTTTTTCATAGATGGACGCCCCTTTTTCTTAGATTGAAGGGCATCGGATCCTTGTGTTTCAAATTGCTTTCTCCAAACACTTAACGTTGAAGGGGCTGAAATATTAAAGATAGCAGCTGTTTCAAGTAAGGACGTACCATTTTCAATCATATAATTTAGTACGTCTAGTTTAAACTCCTGTGTGTAATTTGTATATGATATTGTGAATGCTTTTTCACCATTGTATTCATATTGTTTAATCCACTTAAGTACCGCTTTATAGTCAGTTCCAATAGAATTAGCGATTCTAACAGAACTCTCATTTTCATTTAAATATCGTTGAACAGCCTCTAATTTATCTTCAGCAGTAAATTTAGCCATAGAAAAACTGCACCTCCAATTGTTAGATGGTGTCTAACAATTGGGGTGCAGTTCA
>NZ_WBOT01000002.1:0-974207 GCF_008923265.1 Bacillus mesophilum
ACTCTCATTTTCATTTAAATATCGTTGAACAGCCTCTAATTTATCTTCAGCAGTAAATTTAGCCATAGAAAAACTGCACCTCCAATTGTTAGATGGTGTCTAACAATTGGGGTGCAGTTCACAACATCTGCTGGTTTTTTATGTATTCTATGAAATATTATAATCACTGAATACCTAATCAATGTGTAATTCACGTCAATGAATGTTCTGCCTGATGACATCCATATATCTTTGAAAATAAACATTCTGCGCTATAACCTCATTAGCCGATATTGAATCCAGTGCACTTTCAATTACAAAATGCCTTACCTTCTTTACTTCAAATAATTCCTCTTTAATAAATTCGATCAGCTCTGTCAGCCGATCCTTTTCTTCAGCACTAAAATGGGAATTATGGATAATATTTTGAAGCTGTGCATGAAGCAAATCAATACGTTCATTGAGTTCCAGCTCTTCCTGTGAATGTGTCGGAAGCCATTTATTTATAATCGCAGGATCCAACAGCTGTGCTTCATGAACTGATACTTCCTCAACCATATATAAGATTCGATTTACACTATATTCTATTACTTTTTCTATATGATCGTTATCTGCGTCTTCATCTAATCTGTTATATTGAATATTTTGATGGACGATTCCTAAAAACATGACTGCACAATCAAGTAAATATGGCTTTTTATCTTCACCGCAAATATCACTGAATCGTTTCATTAACCAGCGTATCTCCATTACTTGACGATGCTTAATAAAACGGACAAGATCAGCATCCTTACTTGCAAAAATTTCACGATATAAATTCAAAAGCTTATTTCGTTTATTATTCTTCATTTGAATAACCACTTGCTTGCAAAATACCTCTTTATTCTTCAGATCCTCTCCTATAAGCATGGCACTTCGTTCGTCTTCGAGTTTTTCATGGAGCCATTTTATAATCTCAATTAATAATTCGCTTTTAGAGGAGAAATAATTATAAAAAGTACCTTTAGAAATCCTGCTGCTTTCTAATATTTCTTGTATAGAAGTTGCCTGAAAGCCTTTTTCAATAAAGAGATGATGAGCTATATCCATAACATGCAGCTTTCTCTTATTCAAAAACATCACCTACTCAACGAAATTCATACCCTTTATTCTACCGCAGTGATGGAGCATTGCACAAACAATAATTTAAGAAGCTTATATAAAGAAAACCTAAGCTTTAGGCAGCATAGGTTAACTGAATGAACTAAAAATAAAGGCTATGAGGACTGAAAAAAATATGAAGATTAAAATTATAATCATAGAGAAGATGATAATAAGAATCCATCCAATCAACTTCTTTCCTGTCTGTACAAAATAAATACCTAAAGCCAATATTCCGAAGAAAAAGCCAAATATCCCCCATAAAACAGGACTCTTCCCGTATTTAGGAGCGTTAAGTGCCAGAAAGATAGCGATTGCTACATGTCCTAAAAAAGATATTAAAATTTCCATATATAAAAACTCCTCTTTGTTTTAAAAACCATTATTAATATTATACAAGGACTTTTCGTTATATGACAATAATATTCAGTATCTCTATTCAAATCTTCGTACCCTTTAAGCATAACAGAAGCATAAAGAATTAAATTAATTAGAAAAAATCCCTAATTTTATTACACACTAGGTAAAGAATATAAATATAATAAAAAAACACACTGAGCAGAAGGATGCACAGCCTCTTTTGTTCAACTATGAAAGGAGATGCATGATGGATACATTCATTTATTCACGTTTAGATGAGCAGAAAGGGGCCACCTCAGCACAAACTGAAAGCTTTTCAATTTCAACAGAAGAAGGCATTGAACGTCAAACATCAAAGCTGGCGATGAAAGAGCCGGAATTCAATATTAACGGTACAGCTCTTAACAGTATATAAGAGAATAAAATGAACTAGTTGTAAAGTTTGTCCAATTTAAAACATATATATCAAACATCCGCGTACTAGTGTGGAAATACAAATAATTGGAGTTTGATTATGTTTTTTGGATTGCTCATTATTTTTGCGCTCGTTATGTTATTACCGTTTACTGTAAGAGTCGTTGAGGAAAACTTAGAATATTTCTTATTCTTGATGGGATTACTGGCAGCTTTCGTGAGCGGAGTGTTTGACGGCGCCCTTTTTGTTAAGGCAGCTAGTGATCCAATTAATATTGCCATTGCCGTATTTATTGCAGGATTATTATTTAAATGGCTGCAGGTTCCTTTGGAAAAATCAATCATCCGTTTTAGTCAGAAAATGCCTTTCCGTTTATTTGCTGCAAGTGTTGTGATCTTACTTGGTATTATTTCAAGTTTTATAACAGCTATTATTGCTGCATTAGTTCTTGTCGTTGTTGTAAGTGCGTTAAGGCTGGACAGAGCTTCTGAAGTTAGATTTGTTGTACTGGCATGTTTTGCGATTGGATCTGGGGCAGCCTTAACTCCTATCGGCGAACCATTAGCCACCATTGCCGTGAGCAAATTAAAGGGGGACTTTTTCTTATTGTTCACCTTAATTGGACCTCAGGTGATTGCTGTTATTATCTTCTTTGCCTTTCTGACCATACTTTTTGTTCATCCTCCAGCGGATGGTAAAGCGTCATTCAGCAAGAGACCGAACACAGAAAACTATGAAGAGATATTTGTTCGTGCATTAAAGATTTACTTTTTTGTCATGGGTTTAACCTTCCTTGGTGCAGCTTTTGAACCACTAATCAATCACTATTTACTTAATCTTGATCCTTACTATTTGTATTGGATTAATATTATTTCTGCTCTCCTGGATAATGCCACACTTGCTGCTGCTGAAATTAGTTCTTCCATGTCACATTTTACCGTGCAAATGATCTTAATGGGGCTTTTATTAAGCGGTGGCATGTTGATACCTGGAAATATTCCAAATATCATCTCTGCAGGCAAACTGCAGATTACAAGCAAGGAATGGGCTAAATTTGGACTGCCTGTAGGATTTGCTGCAATGCTCGGATTCTTTATATTTGTCCTAATAACTGCAGCAGCAACATAGAAGTGTCTGTTAGCATAGAAAAACTGCTTTATAGAATTATTGATTTATTAGAACGCTATTTTAGCAGTCTTAACTAATTCAACATAAAAAACCCAAACGATTAGACAGACGATAAATTCAAAGTCTTTTAATCATTTGGGTTTTCCATTTAAGCTTACTATATAACAGGTTTTAATGTGATATTTCAGGTTCTCATTACCTTATAACGATCTACGAGACGGTTGCTTCACTTCAGATATTTATTGCCTTCTCGTCAGCTGGAAAAACAATCCCCATCTGCTTTCTGGCTTCATCCATGATTTCTAACACTTCAAGAGATGTTTTAAATGAATTAATTTTAGATTCTGTTTCCCCATTTTTAATCAAGTCAATGAACGCTTTTGTTTCATAATACATAGGATCAAACGTTTGTGATACCGTAAGATCTTGTGCATCGCCGCCTCTAAGGACGATTCCAGCCTTTTGAGGAGAACTGATTCGATCAATCATAATGCTGCCTTTCTCTCCTTGTATTTCAGCAGGCAGATTAGAATCAGCAATCTTCGAAAAGAAGACAACTGCCTCTTTATCATCATACTTCATAATAATGCTGCCTTGACCATCAACACCAGTATCTAGCTTTATACATGAAGCCTGTATTTCCTTTGGTTTTCCAAACAATCTAACAAGAGGATAAATGGTATATACGCCAATGTCCATTAAGGAACCGTTCGAAAATGCTGGATTAAATGCATTTAGAATTTGACCATTTTTATATGCATCGTACCTTGATGAGTATTGGCAATAGCTGGCGAAATATTTACGAACTTGTCCAATTCGTTCTAATTGCTTTTCTACCTCGTTGAAAACAGGCATATATGTAGATTTCATAGCTTCCATAAGCAGCACGTTATTTTCTTTGGCGGCTTGCACCATCTGCTTAAACTCTATGGCATTGGATGCAATGGGCTTTTCACATAGTACATGTTTTTGATGGTTTAAGAACAGAATGGCCTGCTCTGCGTGCAAAGAGTTAGGAGTAGCTATGTATACAGCATCTATATCATTGCTTTTAGCCATTTCCTCCAAATTTGTAAAAATCGTGCTTGCACCATATTGTTCTGCAAATTTCCTGGCCTTTTCTTCTGTCCTGGAAAAAACAGCTTGTAATTTAAAATCCTGGATCTCTCCTGCTGCCCTTAGAAAACTTTCAGTGATCCAGTTTGTACCAATCACACCGAATTTAATCATCATCCACCCCTCCAATTGTCTGTTCAGAATACTATTTTTTAAAACTGTCCCTAACCTATCCTAACATATTCCTCAATGCTTACACATTAGATCAAGAACAATTAAGCATAAAAATGTATTATTGGCCTCTTTGGCCTTAAACAGCTTTTTAATACTTTAAAATCATTGGAGCAGCAGTAAATGCACCTATTCTAACACGCCCGTTTCAACAATATTGATCTCAGTCTCCAATTGAATAGTAATGGCGGAATAGATATCATTCCACTTTTTCACGTCCCATTTGCGGGTTCTAGTTCTCACTTCTTCACCCACTCCCAGTGGATCAATGCCTAATTCTTGAAAATACTTAACAAGAGCTTCTCCTCTATCATTAATATCCTTTTCAAAAGCTTTTTGAATTTCTTTAATTTTGATTTCTTTTAATCCGCCATCAATATACTCGCGAATAAAGGCATCCATTTTTAAGTGAAGGTGAATATCTTTCATTTCCATCGGGTTTGGAATGCTGTAAGTAAGAGTGCTGCCAATAACTGAAATGGATACTTTTTCGTGCTCATTTAAGTCGAGTGAAAAAGAATCCTTTTTACTTTTATGCTCCATCAATACTCTTAAGAGTGAAAAATCCTTTTCTCCAACACGTCCAACTAGACGATAACTATCAAATAAGCCAATTTGCTTTAATGTTAATTCCCCTTCCGATAAGCCAATTATTGGTGCGATTGGATCCTTTCCTTCTGCATAATGACCATACATAAATAGATGCAAATTTGTTTTTGGGATTATGCCCGCTTCTGTATTTTGTTCAATTAAGTCAGATAAAAAAATCCCATTGTCTGTTTCTCCATATTGCTGTTCTAAAATGGCTTTGGGACTGCCATCTACCACACCAATCATCACATTCGATCCAACTGAAGGGTCTCTAGTAAGTGTATCTAGAATAGATGAGATTCCTTCTTCAGCTAATTCATTACTATATAGAGCTACTTCAATTTTCCCACTTACCATCGGTTTTTCTGATTTTAAATTCAGTTTATCACGCACCTCTTTACTTAAATCACCAGTGGTTGTTAGCGTTTTATTTTTTACGATACCGCCGCTTTCGTAAACTGGATAAACAACTGTAACTTCAAATTGATTTTCCCCTGCTAATTCATAACCTGTAGCGGAAGATAACTGAATTTCATCTAGTATTTGGGTATCTATATCCATACAGCCGGATAAAAAGGCAGCTATTGGAACTATAATAAAAGTTAGGACTCTCTTCATTTTTTCTTCTCCTTGAACTTGGATCTAACATAAGAATAGAGGCATATAATTGGTATATAACCAAATAACATGTAAAGACCAAGATTTGCCGTAAGATGATTAAGTGAATCTATTTGATCTCGTCCATTGATTAAAACCGTTAAAATATAAACAATTAATAAAATAAACAGAACAACCTTCTTTTGTTTGATCTTAATTATTCTCCCAATCCCTTGTGCTGCTGCCCAAACGAATAAACAAATATTAGGTAAAATCATTAAAACCCACGAGGTTATCCCAATATATTCAAACCTTTCGACAAAAGGAAGTTCAACAATTTTCCAGAGAGATAATGTCGCCCAGATATGATGACTAATTTGTTTTTCACTAAAATAACCTATTGTAATAATCATGAGGAAAAGGTAAATGAAACATGTAAGTATATTTCCGTAATGAGCCCATTTTTGCGAACTTTTAGCATGTTTAATATAAGGGTAATACATCAAAAGCGTGGAGAATCCTAAATAACTTAACGCCATATCTTTTGTAGCTACGCTCATTTCTTTTATTGAATGATTCCAGATGGGAAGCAAATTGTGCATATGTGTGTATTTAAGAGGAAATAAAAAAGTCAAATATAAATACAGCGGAATAATAGTTCCTAATACACATATTCCCGTAACTACTCGAAATCCCCCTGTTAAGCAATAATAGATCAAAATAACAAAGATTAAGGCAAATAGGTATATGTTTATGGTTGAGAAAACCCATACTTCTACAACCTCAATAAAACTTCTTAAAACCGTAACTGTTAGTACAATCCAATTAACAATCCAGATTAACCCGAACAATGATCCAATAAATTTTCCAAATAACTCCTTCTGAATTTGAAAGATATCATTTTTGTGACGATTTAACAGATTATACTGAATGGCAATAACTAAACTCACAATAATCCCTGCTGCAATAACAGCAATCCAGCCATCATTGCCGGCTGATTTGATAATTATTCGCTGAAAACCTAAGATTCCCACTCCAACTTGAATTCCATGTATTAAAAAGAAAACTAAAAAAGGTGAAACTTGTACTTCTTTTTGTTCCATTACAATCGCTCATTTCTCATGAAGTCAATTTTCATCATTTTTGTGTTTTGCTTTAGATGAATCAAATTTAAGTGTATCTTCAGTTTGTGTTTCGATCGGGCGCTTAGATTGAAACAAAAAGGGCAAACGGATCAGGGCATCCTTTAAATCGTAAACACGCAAAGGATAAAGAGGTTCAAGGAAAGGTCTTCCTAATGAAGAAAGACGCAAAAGATGAATCAGTAAAAAACAAAAACTAATAGCCACACCGATTAGTCCAATATAATGAGACATAAGCAGAAACGGAAATCGGATTAATCGGATCGTATTGCCCATTTGATAGACGGGGGTGGTGAATGAAGCCAAGGCAGCCAAAGCGACAATAATTAATAGAACATTACTTGTTAAACCTGCTTCTACAGAAGCAGTTCCAATTACGATCCCGCCAACGATACCAATTGTTTGACCTACCTTAGTTGGCAGTCTCGCACCTGCTTCACGCAGTAATTCGATCGCTAATTCAAGTATAAGAGCTTCCAGAATGGGCGGAAGTGGTATAGCCGTCCGTGATGTTACAAGTGTACTAACCATATCCTTTGGGATCAGCTCATAATGATAAGTTAAAACTGCTACATATAGAGGTGTAACAAGGATAGAGAATAATACGGCAAAAAAACGGACTAATCTGAAAAACGACGCCACCAGCCAATTTAAATAATAGTCCTCAAATGCTGAGAAGAATTCAAAAATGGTTGTTGGTCCAATTAACGCATGCGGAGCTCCGTCCACTATAATGACAACTTTTCCTTCCCCCAGCACACTCGCAATACGATCCGGCCGTTCTGTATCAATAAATTGAGGAAAAGGAGAATGCTGATTATCCTGAATAAGCTGTGTTAGGTATGAACTATCCACTATTTGATCTATTTTCAAGTCTTCTATCCTCTGAAGAACGGTATTATAATTTTCTTTATTGGCAATTCCCTCAATATACAATACACCTATCTTGGTTTTTGAAAGCTTTCCAACTGTTCTTTCCTTTACAACCAAATTTGAAATCGGCAATCTTTTTCGGATCAAATGAATGTTCGTTCCATAGCTCTCCACAAAAGATTCCTTAGGACCAACCACACTGAATTCTACCTCTGGAGGAGCTACTTGCCTCTCCTTCGCAGATTTGGCTTTAACAAGACAAAACTGTTGCATATTATTACTGTTATAAATACAAACAGAACCTTGAAGCACAGCATCTCGAACAATTGTCACATCTTCTGATATAATGATCTCTTCAAAAGGAAGCAAAGCTGTGAATTCATCAATCGCCATCGCTTTTTGGACATTCGGAAGAATATCATTGTGAAGTATTTCAGCATCGGTAAGGGTTTCATAAAATCCAATAAAAAAAGATCTATTGCGATTAGCCACAGATGATTGTTTAAAGTCATCTGACACACTTAAATCATTAAATACCGTTTGGATGGTTTCTGCAGGCTTCTTATTCTCTGCTGAAGATTTATCCTTTTTTCTTGATTTAAACATATATCCACACTCCAGAAAGAGAATGTTAGCAGTAATGCCAATATTTACATTCGTTAGTATGAGATAATTACCATAAAAAAAACCGGAAAAATCAGCAGATTTTCCGGCAAGAAGTACTTATTTATCCGATTATTGATTTAACAGTCCTTCCATTCCTTCCAATCGTTGTTTTTGCCTTTAACAATGAAGATATAATTGCTTCTTCAACCATATCCGCAGTAGCTGCGAAAATATCATCCATCATTCCCTGCTCTTCCCGGATTACCTTACCATGTTCAGCAAATGAATCGGCTGAAAAATGGGGCACTTTATTAGCGGTTGAAAAGGCAATGACGATATCTCCGCTTCCATGGCTTATATGGCTCCCCGTCCTGCTAAGCCCTACAGTGCTCCTTTTGGCAACTCGTTTAAGCTGTCTGTCGCTTAAGGGTACATCTGTCGCTATGATTATAATGATGGAACCATCCTCAGGTTTATGTATTGAATCTTGATTTATATCATGTATGTATTTACTATAATTAAAATCTTTTGGATTTCCAAAGTTACTTAACACGAGACAGCCTAACATAAAATCTTGATCACTTGTATAAGGAATCCTTCTGGAAGCAGTGCCAATCCCTCCTTTGTACCCGAAACAAACCATCCCTTTGCCTGCCCCGACTGCACCCTCTTCACATATATCACTTGCCTCCTCAATTGC
The DNA here is from genome assembly GCF_008923265.1 of Bacillus mesophilum. NCBI lineage: Bacteria > Bacillati > Bacillota > Bacilli > Caryophanales > Bacillaceae > Bacillus > Bacillus mesophilum. The sequence continues at coordinate 8,819 of NZ_WBOT01000002.1, forward strand.
AGCTATGGCATGATGCGGTTTTACCGGGAAAATTCGAATTGAATTCAAATAGCTGTCGTTACATTCACCTGTAACAATATTAATTGTTCCTGTTGTATCACCGATCTCCTCGTTTTGCTGCAGCATATATTGTAATGTTCCTTGTGTTACAGCTGGAACACCGAATGTATTTGTCAGCATAATAGGCGATTCCAATAAGCCAAGCTCATTTAGCTGTACAAGTCCAGTTGTTTTACCAAAACCGTTTATAATATAACTTGCAGCGATTACTTTTTCTTTAAATAGATTGCCGCTATGCGGCAAAATGGCCGTCACACCTGTACAGGCATAATTATTAGAGGAGTTATACTGCTCGTCAATGGTCACGTGTCCGACCTTTACTCCCTCCACATCAGTTATACAGTTTTTCGCCCCGCTTTTATAACTTCCAATTTTTATCGTACTCATGCTTATACCCCTTTTATCATTTTGATGTAATCCATCACACACAGAAAAACAGCCCCCTCTAAAGCTTGGGGCTGTTTGATTAGATTTAATTTAATTGTTCTGTAAGGTCATTTAATTCTTCTGTCAATTTCATGAATAATGCCTGGTCGCGATTTTCGAGGGTCTTATCAATTTCATTGCGAAGCTTTTGGATTTTATACGTCAGCAATGCTTCATTTAACACCTTTTCCGCTAGGTGTGAGACCATGTTTTCCTCAGACTGATGCGGTGAATAGAGCGTGTGCTTTTCCATTTGAAATCAACCCCTTGACTTTTTTCAATTATAGCAAAAGTTTTCTGATTTTTCAATTCTTTTTTCTTCCTGTACTTATAAGTTACCACAGCAGTCTTGTACTTAAACATTTAGATTAATCAAGGATATTTTTGGTTTTTAGATATGCTTTTCTAGCAGTTTCATGTAAAATAGTGTTTGTTGTATTTAGGAAAGCTAAATACATTAAACAAATGTTTCCAATAGGAGGAGTATGTATGGGGCAATCAAAACAAGCAGAACATGCAGGCACACAAGGAAAGCCCGAGAAAATCTGGACAAAAGACTTTGTATTTATTTGTCTGGCCAATTTCTTTGTATTCCTCGGATTTCAAATGACATTGCCAACATTGCCGCTTTTTGTTGAAGAGCTAGGCGGAAATGATCAGCTTATCGGAATTGTTGTAGGCATATTTACTTTCTCTGCTTTATTGCTGAGACCTTATGCTGGTCATGCATTAGAAACGAAAGGGAGAAGATATGTTTATTTAATTGGTCTAGCTATTTTTGTTTTATCTGTTGGATCATTTGGTTTTGCAGCAAGCTTAACTCTTTTGCTTGCCATTCGGATTATTCAAGGAATAGGCTGGGGGTTTTCCACCACTGCTTCAGGCACAATTGCAACTGATATCATACCTGCTAAACGCCGTGGTGAGGGAATGGGGTATTATGGGCTGTCCGGTAATATCGCCCTTGCCTTTGGACCGACGTTAGGCCTAGCGTTTGTAGGGGTTTTATCCTTTCAGCAGTTATTTCTCATTTGCGGCGCTTTAGGATTAACTGCACTGTTACTCGCAGTTAATATTAATTACAAAAAAGTGGAAGAGCAGCCTGTTACTGAAAAAAGAAAATGGGATGTTTATGAAAAGAGTGCGCTTCAGCCTTCATTGTTATTATTCTTTATTACAGTGACTTTCGGGGGCATCGCGTCATTTTTGCCGATCTATGCAGCGCAAAGCAAGGTGACTGGAATTGAATGGTATTTCCTGCTATATGCAGTGGCATTGCTAATAAGCAGAACATTTGCTGGCAGATTATATGATCAAAAAGGGCATCGGGCCGTATTTATTCCCGGAGCGCTGCTGATTATTGCAGCAATGATCTTGCTTGCATGGCTGCCAAATAGTTTTATTCTGTATGCAGCTGCTGTTTTATATGGTTTAGGTTTCGGTACCGTTCAGCCGGCTCTTCAAGCATGGTCTGTTAAGGAAGCACCAGCAAATCGCAGAGGCATGGCAAATGCCACGTTCTTTTCCTTTTTTGACTTGGGTGTGGGAATTGGTGCCATAACTTTTGGCCAAGTAGCACACTGGCTTGGTTACAGCAGTATTTATGTTGTGTCCGCTATATCTGTTTTTATATCATTACTATTATATATAAGCTTTATTGTGAAGAAAACAGCTTAATAAATTAAGTAAAGTGGCGTCTGCAATGGACGCCACTTTTTTGTATCGTATTATAAAGGATGAAAAATGAAAGGCTATGTTTCGATTATAATTATATCTAGAAATGTTATAAGTTCTGCAGTAATTGAAAAGGAATATGATTATTCAATCGTATCATTCTTAATCATTGTTACAAAAAGTCCATTGTCTGTATTAAAGAATCTTGCCATTTCAAAGCCAAGTTTTTTATATAGTTTAATAGCTCTCTTATTGAAATGAGCAACTGTTAACCTTAACGGCAAACAAGGATTGGCACGCTGGATAAATTCCAAAATCAGTGTACAAAAGGCTGTTCCATGACCCTGCCCAGTTAGATCTGGCTTCATTCCCAATCCGACATCCACACAGTTATCTGCATATGCATTAGCCTGGTGACCTGCAGGAACCTTTGCAGCATTGCCTACACAAAAGAATCCGTATAATTCATCAGTATTATTCACAACCACAAAATAAGTGCCATCTAATAGCTCTTCTAACTGACCTTCCTCTTGCTCGATATTATAAAAATCATATGGTTTTTCGTAGCTCCATTCTAATATTTCTTTGGCATATCCCTCCGTCATGCTGCGTATAAGTAAATTCATCTGTCATTTACTCCCCTTTACAAAAGCTGTCTCATTAGAGTGCCCTTTCTTCATTGCCATTCTTCTCTTCATATTTTAGCTTCATTTCTTAGATCTTCACACTATTTTAATCCATTTTTTAGTCAATTCAAACTATTGGCTCATCTATGTTTAAACCTTAAACCTTTTCAGGGTAAAAAGTCTTATGAATTCTTGCCTTTTCATTTTAATGTTTACTTGACTTTATTTATACCGGTTTGGTGTATTGTCTTCAGCGTTACAGCAAGATCACCCAGATAACAAAAGTCGAAATTTCTACCTTGCTTCATCGGCAGGCATGCTGGGTCTTATCTTTTCACAGCTTCTATCCGAATGGGGTGTCCTCTGCTCCAATCCACCTAATTTAATTCAATCAAACACAAAAAACCCAAACCATTAAACAGATCATAAGACCTGCTAATAATTCGGGCTACTTATTGACTGAAACACTTAGTCTAAGTTTCTTGCCAGTGTGCTGTTTAAATCATTACCTTACAAATATTGTTGGTAAATTCCACTGGATCTTCAATTGGCAAGCCTTCAATAAGTAATGCTTGATGATATAGAAGGTTTGTATACAATGCCAGTTTTTCTTGATCTTGGCTGAATGCCTGCTGCAGTGCGTTCATTACCTCATGGTTCGGATTAATTTCTAATACCTTTTCAGCTTGTACATTTTGGTTGTCCGGCATCATGCTAAGGACTTTTTCCATTTCAATCGTTACTTCTCCATCAGCAGTGAGGCAGACTGGATGTGTTCTTAATCTTTTAGATAGACGGACATCCTTTACCTTTCCTTCCAGCAATTGCTTCATTTTTTCGAAAAGATCTGCGTATTGCTGGTTATTTTCCTCATTGTCATCCTGCTCGTCTTCTTCAATCCCAAGATCTGCACTGGATACAGACTTAAATTCCTTTTCTTTATAGGTCATTAGCATTTTAATCGCAAATTCATCCACGTCATCAGTGAAATATAAAATTTCATAGCCTTTATCGGCTACAAGCTCTGTTTGCGGTAATCGGCTAATGCGTTCATTTGTCGCACCTGTAGCATAATAGATGTATTTTTGATCTTCAGGCATTCTGGCTATATATTCATCCAACGTAACGAGCTTCTTTTCTTTAGAAGAAAAGAACATTAACAAATCCTGCAATGCTTCCTTGTTAGCACCAAAATCATTGTATACGCCAAATTTAAGCTGGCGGCCAAATGACTGATAAAATTTTTCATATTTCTCCCGGTCATTCTTTAATAGGCTTTGCAATTCACTTTTAATTTTTTTACTGATATTTTTGGCAATCAGCTTTAACTGACGATCCTGCTGAAGCATTTCACGGGAGATATTTAAAGAAAGATCCTCAGAATCGACCAGCCCTTTAACAAATCCAAAATGGTCCGGGAGCAGATCTGAACACTTATCCATAATCAATACACCGCTGGAATATAACTCAAGTCCTTTTTCAAATTCCTTTGAATAATAGTCAAATGGAACGGTTTCAGGAATATATAAAATAGCATTATATCTGATCGTTCCATCAACGTTAATATGGATGGATTTTAGCGGCTGATCAAATCCATATCGCTTTTCATGATAAAAAGATTCATAATCTTCTTCTGTTAACTCACTTTTATTCTTTTTCCAGATTGGAACCATACTATTAATGGTTTCTTCTATTGTTTCATCTTCGTATTCATCCTCAGTGCCTTCCTTGAGGGTACTTTTGACTGTATCCATTTTGATTGGATAACGAATAAAGTCTGAATATTTCTTTATGATAGATTGCAGTCGATATGTTTCTAAGTAGTCATCGTAATTTTCTTCTTCGGCATTATCTTTAATAGTTAAGATAACCTCTGTTCCTACATCTTCTTTTGTCCAAGGCTCGATTGTATACCCGTCTGCACCCTCAGATGTCCATTTATACGCCACGTCACTATTCAGAGATTTTGTAATCACCGTAACAGTATCTGCAACCATAAACGCAGCATAAAAGCCAACTCCAAATTGGCCGATAATATCAAAACCATCTTTGATTTCATTTTCAGACTTAAATGCTAAGGAGCCGCTTTTAGCAATCACACCTAAGTTATTTTCAAGTTCTTCTTTTGTCATTCCTATTCCAGTATCACGGATCGTTAATGTACGATCTTCCTTATTAGGAATTACTTTTATGTAATAGCTGTCTTTATAAAATGTTAGATTTTCATCTGTTAGAGCTTTATAGTAAATCTTATCAATCGCATCACTTGCATTTGAAATCAATTCTCGCAGAAAAACTTCCTTTTGAGAATAAATAGAATTAACCATCATTTCTAAAAGACGTTTAGACTCTGCCTGGAATTGCATTTTTTCCATTATAATCTCCCCTTTCTCATTCTATGTTAGCACTCTAAAAGCAAGAGTGCTAACATAAATTATTTATCATACTTATTTAAGGTAAGTCAATAGGGATTCACTAATTTTAGGAAATTACATCTAAAGCGGAAAGAGGGTAAAACAAAACTAAAATAACCACCTTATAACAAAGACCGTTCCATTGCGCTGCGGTCCCTCGCTCCATTTCACTCAAGTAAATATAATATATTTTATAATGATAAATAAAAACCGAATGATTAGAAAGATCATCTTCCTAGTCATTCGGTTCAATAAGAGTATTAAATACTTATGACCCAACCTCTTTTGACTTATTTTAATCCTGTATTAGCCTTTACCATGACTTCTGCATATTTCTTCTCATCCCTCTTATTGGAGACTATCGTGCCAATGTAAGCTCCGAGAAAACCTGCTGGTATGGATACAATAGCAGGATTTGTTAATGGGAAAATTGGTTCTCCCGTAAGGATCGCAGCCCCAGCTTCTGGACTTAGAACACTTGGACTAATCGCAACAAGCACTAACGCTGTGACTAATCCAGTGATTACACCAGTCATGGCGCCAGCAGTGTTAAACCGCTTCCAATAAATCGTAAAGATGATCACTGGCAAGTTCGCACTTGCTGCTACACAGAACGCCAATGAAACAAGGAAAGCAACATTCATCTTTTGCGCAAAGAGGGCTAGCAAAATAGATAAAACGGATACCGCAACAGACGCATATCTGGCAGCCAGCATTTGCTCTTTCTCCGTAATCTTGCCCTTCTTAATAATTTGTCCGTAAATATCATGGGCAAAAGCTGAAGCACCTGATAATACTAATCCTGCAACTACTGCTAATATCGTGGCAAATGCAACTGCTGCGACAAAACTCATGAGCAGATCGCCGCCAAGTGCCTGCGCAAGCAGTGGAGCTGCCATATTTCCAGCTGAATTGGCTGCCATAATGTCTGTTGAACCTACAAACGCTGCTGCTCCAAAACCTAGGAAAATGGTTAAAATATAAAAAATACCGATTACCCATGTAGCCGTTACAACAGAGCTTCTTGCTGTTCTAGCATCTTTTACGGTGAAGAATCTCATTAAAATATGAGGCAAACCAGCCGTACCGAGCACAAGTGCTGCCATCATTGAAATCGTGTCTAAGGAATTCGTATATCTGACTCCAGGATTTAAGTAGCTCTCTCCATGCTCTGTCAGCGTTTTCATTTGTTCGAACATAGAAAATATGTTGAAATTGAATTCGGCTAATACAAGAACCGAAATAATAACAGTACCAAGCATCAGCAAAACCGCTTTAATGATCTGCACCCAGCTCGTTGCTGTCATTCCGCCGAATAAAACATATGTGGTCATCATAACGCCAACCAACAATACTGCTATCCAATAGTCAATGCCTAACAGTAATTGTATAAGTGCACCTGCCCCAACCAGCTGTGCGATCATATAAAAAATGACGATAGTAATTGTGCTCAATGCTGCTACTCCGCGTACCTTTTTTTGATCAAAACGCGCATTGATCATATCTGCAATGGTGTATTTCCCTAAGTTGCGCAGAGGTTCCGCTACAATATATAAAACTACTAAATAGGCAACTAAATAACCAATTGAATAAAAGAAACCGTCAAAGCCAAACAAGGCAATTGCTCCCGCGATTCCCAGAAATGATGCTGCAGATAAATAATCACCTGCAATAGCAAGCCCATTCTGCCAGCCTGTCAGGCCACCTCCAGCCGTATAAAATTCACTAGTTGTATTTGTCCTTTTGGCAGCCCAATAAGTAATCACTAGCGTCACAGCAACGATTAAAACAAATAAGCTTAATCCAATCGTACTCATATTGTTTGGTCTCCCTTGCCTGTATACTGATCAACAATTTCATCTGCCTTCTGATCAAAACCTGCAGCTTTTCTTACATAAATCATACATAAAGCCCATGTCATAATGAATTGTGCGAAAGCGTAAACCCATGTCCATGTGATTGAGCCGATGGCTGGCTGATTCAGTATTGTCGTATAGGATGTCAAGATCGGCAAAGTAAAATAAAAGACTAAAAAGAATATGGTCATTGGGACGAGGAATTTTTTCTTTTGCTTTATAAGCTGCTTAAATTCGGAACTATTGGCAATTTGGTCATAGTTTATTTGTTCTTCATTATTCTGCAGCTCTTTAGCCGTATTTTCCATTTTCGTTTCACCTCTCCTTTTTCTGAAATATATAATTATTCTAAAAAGTTTGACATAAGTTTACAATAGTACAGACTTCCTATTTTGTAAGCGCTTTTCCAATTGATTCTCTATTAAGTGATTGTGCTTCAAATCATAGGAACATGTGCAAGATTATTTTTAGTTTGGATAATGGAAAACAGATGATCATTGAAAAAAACAGAACAGCGCCATTTTGCGTGGCGCCGTTCTGTTCTGGTTAAAATGGTTATTTTATAAGAGATACAATCTAAATTTAATTGTATTTAAACCGTTTTATCATGGTGATTATGTCTATTATTTAAGAAATGAACAACAAAGGTACATAAGAAGGCTAATATGATAATTGAGAAAAATACCATATGACCTATTTCAATCCCAAAAACGCTAAGAAGCATTTTTGCTGCAATAATTCCTATAAGGATAAAAGCTGTGTTTTCAAGTTCAGGAACTCTTTCTATTAAGTATAAGAACCCTTTTGCAACTGTTCTCATCATTAAAATCCCAAGCATACCGCCAATCAGGAGGATCCAAACCTCTTCAGAAACAGCAAATGCTGCTAAAATACTATCAACTGAGAACGCTAAATCTAATAATTCTACTGAGATTACGGTTGCCCAAAAAACACCGAAGGTTCTAGTGAGCCAGCCTTTGTTCTTTTTCTCTGTAACCTCTTCATCATTCTCTCCAAGCCAAAAGTGTTTGACAACAAGCCACGCTAAGTATGCCGCACCAAGTACTTTAATCCACCAGAACTTAATAAGCAGCATGCCTAATCCTATAAATAAAAACCGGAAAAAATATGCACCGAAAAGTCCATATGTTAATGCTTTCTTTTGCTGATCTTTTGGCAGCGGACGAACCATTACAGCCAGGACAAGAGCGTTATCTGCCGATAGTAGCCCTTCCAGCACAACCAATGTGCCAATGTATCCCCATGACACTGGATCGGTTAATACTTCTCCCCACATGTTCCAGTCAAAAAATGAGGCATATGTGTCCAATAACTGCTGCAATATCTCCATTACAAAGACTCCTTTTTTAACGAGTATGTTTATCCTCTAGCTTTATAGCTATTATTGGGATATTATACTCCTATTTTTTTGAAATTGCATATAAAATTTTCAATCACACCTCATGAGCATAAACCATTTTGTTTTACTCTTAATATAATGTATAAAATCAACATTTATTATACAAAATAAGGAAAAATGTGAGGTGCATAGCAATGGGATTGTTTGGTTCCTTTCAAAAATGGAAAAATGCAAAGTATGAAGAACATATGTCTAGAATGAAAGAAGATAATAAATGCCCAGATTGCAATGGCAGAGGATTTCTAATTTTTCCGGCAAGTATGTATCTGTATAATAGTGAATCTATAAATTGTCATGGCTGCAATGGAACTGGTTTATATACAGATTGGGGACAATCTGGCGAATTATAAAATGGGACAAAACTTTAATCACTATTGCAAAAAAGAATATAATAGTATTGCTTAAATAAAACAAGTCCGTTCCATTACACATCGGGCACTCGCTTTCCGAAGAGAAGAAGCTGACTCTCCTCGGAATGGCGGGTGTTACTCTTTCCCTTATTTCCCTCTGGAGTCAAATGTCCTCCGCTTCATTTCAATCTTGTTTAATAATTTCAATCTCAAGCAACAGTTAAAGACGAGAGAATTCCCTCTCTTGATTAAGTTGTTAGGTTTAATATTTTCCAGCCTTTTTTTTTAGCTTCATATATAAGAAGCCGCTGCCACTATTCTGGCTTCGTAAAGTCCAGGTTGTTGTTCACTTTTTTTATATTTAAACTACCTTAATTCCACTAATTTCACAGTAATATCTCAGTTTTCATTCTAAGCATTACTTATACTGGCTCTAATTTTAAAACGCTTCTGAATAAGAAGCAATCTTCCCATAAGTGCAATCCCGGCAGCCAGCAGCCCCACAGTTAAACCAATCCAGTAGCCTGTCGCCCCCATCTCTGTAAAATGTGAAAGATAATAGCCAAGAGGCAGACAAATCCCCCAATAGGCAATTAAAGTAATTACAAATGCTATATTCACATCTTTGTACCCGCGTAACGCTGCCAATGCGGTAACCTGCAGAGCGTCTGATACTTGAAAAAATAAAGCGTAGATTAGAAAACTGCCTGTTAACGCTATAACTGCTGGTTCATTTGAGTATAGTCCTGCTACCTGCTCTCGGAATAAAACGACTAATAATCCAGTAAAAAACGCAACAAGCATGGCCATGCTAATTCCCAGCCAGCTATAAATTCTTGCATCTTTATACTGCTTAGCCCCCACTTCATAACCTACTAAGACCGTTAATGCCATTGATACACTAATCGGAATCATATATAAGAAAGAGACTATATTTAATGCTGTCTGATAGGAAGCTATAGTTGTGATGCTAAACTTGCTGATTAAGATGGTTACAGCAGCAAACATGCTCGTTTCAAAAAAAGTTGATAATCCCATTGGCACACCTATTTTTAAAATCTCTGCACATCCTTTAGGATCAAAGCCGCTCATATTCTTCAAAATCCTAAACTGTGAAAAAGGTTCTTGTTTAATAACGATAAACAAGGTCATGGCTAGAATGAACCAATATGTAATGGCTGTTGCATATCCTCCTCCAGCACCTCCCAATTCTGGAAAACCGAAAGCTCCAAAAATGAAAACATAGTTTAAAACTAAGTTGATTGGCAATGCCAATAATAAAACGACCATAATGACTCTGGTTTTACCAAGTGCATATATAAATGAACGTAATACATTAAAGAGAAAAAGCGGCAGAATCCCAAAGCTAAGACCAATTAAGTAATGGTAAGCCGTCTGATGAACATGCTGCTCCAAATTCATAAAAAGCAGTAATTCATTTAAAAATAAACTGCCAGCTGTAAGTACAATTAAAGCAATGATTATGGCTAAATACACACCATTTTTAACAATGGAGGCAACATCATCCTTCTTTTTTTCACCAAATTTTTGTGCAGCTAGCGGTGACACGGCTATTAATATACCACTTAAACCTGTGAAGATCGGATTCCAAATAGATGTGCCAATGGCAACTCCAGCAAGGTCAGCTGAATTATACTTTCCAGACATAATGGTATTAAAAAACACCATTGAAAACATCCCAAGCTGAGTTATTAATATAGGAAGTAAAAGAACCGTGATTTGTTTAATTTTTTCCATCGTTGAATTTGTCTGATGCATGGTACACTCCTTGTTTAGAACTTATTTAGGATCTCGAAACAACCTATATTATCTTATAAGCTATTCTCCTTTGGAAAGAGAGAATAAAAAGCTTTTAAATATACGAAATTCTAGAGTCCCCCCTTTTATCCAAAACGTTCTTATTGCGGGTTGCAATAAACTATCTTATGATAGTAATAATTTATATTTTATCTAGATGTGTTAGGCTGTTTCACTAATTCTTTATGAGTTTTAACAATCTCCTCTTTCAACAGCGACCTGAATTATTCTGTGATAAAAATGATGGTTCTTCATCATATGCAAACATAATTCAACTTCCGTTTTGACCTCATAAATAAAACAGTCTGACATTCAGTAAAGGAGTACATTCTTATGTCATCATATATTGATCAAAAAAATGGCGTCTTTCCATCTGTATGCTCTCTCGATTGTCCAGATCAGTGCGGACTGCTTGTTCATAAGGAAGACGGAAAAATTACGAAAATTGAAGGTGATCCCAATCACCCAGTAACACAGGGAAGTATTTGCAATAAAGTGAGACATATGACAAACCGCTTATATGATGAAAATCGCTTGCAATACCCTTTGAAACGAATTGGAAAAAAAGGAGAAGGCAAGTTTGCCCGTATTTCATGGGATGAGGCAATTTCCGAGATAACCTCCCGCTGGAAAAAACTCATTGAGGACCATGGCTCTGAAAGTATTTTGCCGTATAGTTTTTATGGCAATATGGGTCTTATTACTTCCGAGGGAATGGACCGGCGATTTTTTAACGCACTAGGTTCTTCACAACTTGACCGCAAGATATGCCAATCAGCCGGAACAAAAGGCTATTCGTATACAATGGGAGGAAATATTGGCGTTGACCCAGAGGATACGGTTCATGCAAAACTGATCATCTTCTGGGGAATTAATGCAGTGAGCACCAATATGCACCAGGTCATGCTTGCTCAGAAGGCCAGAAAAAACGGTGCAAAAATTGTGGTCATTGATGTGCACAAAAACCAAACCGGCAGGCTTGCTGATTGGTTTATTCCCATAAAGCCAGGTACAGATGGAATGCTTGCATTAGGACTTATGCATATTATTTTTAAAGAAAATATAGTTGACGAAGCATTTATGCAGGAGCATACAATTGGCCACGAACAGCTCAGAGAACATGTCAGACAATATTCTCCTGAACAAACAGCTGAGATCACTGGTGTACCATTAGAAGACCTCTATGAGCTTGCTGAATTGTACGGAACATCTGATTCCGCTTTTATTCGGATTGGAAACGGCCTTCAGCATCATGATAATGGAGGAATGGCAACAAGGGCTATTTCCTGTTTGCCTGCTGTCACTGGCCATTGGGCTAAAAAAGGCGGAGGAGCCATTAAATCGAATTCAGGTTTTCTTGCACACAATGAAGATCAGCTGCAGCGTCCGGATTTACTTACAGACAAAAATACACGTGTAATCAATATGAACCAAATCGGTGATGCCTTGCTTCAAACAGTTGATCCAGTGCGTTCCATGTTTGTTTATAACAGCAATCCGGCAATTGTCGCACCAAGTGCAAATAAAGTGCGGGAAGGTCTGCAGCGTGACGATTTGTTTTTGGTAGTTCATGACTTGTTCCTGACTGAAACGGCGAAGATGGCAGATATTGTACTGCCTGCCACTTCATCCTATGAAAATACTGATTTCTTAGCATCCTATTGGCATCATTATGTTCAGCTGCAGCAGCCAGTAATTGAACCGTTCGGTGAAGCAAAATCCAATACTGACGTATTCAGACTGCTGGCCGCAGAAATGGGCATAACTAATGAAGCTTTTACAGCAACCGATGAAGAACTTATTCAGATGTCTTTAAACTATGAGGAAAATCCTTATATCAGTCATATTACATTTGAAGGATTAAAGGAACATCAATTTATGAAGGCTGATCTAAATCTGGCACTATTGGAAAACCTTCCGACTGCAAGCGGCAAAATTGAACTTTACTCTGAAAAAATGATCGAAGATGGATATGATCCATTGCCAGTATACGTACCTATAAAGCCTGATGGTGACTATGAGTTTATGTTTATACCAGGACCAAACCATAACTTTTTAAACAGTACTTTCTCGAATAATGACAAACACCAGAAACTTGAAAAAGAACCAAAGGTTCATTTAAATAGTGCAGATGCGAGCAGACTGCATATAGAAGACGGAGAAATGGTAAAGGTATGGAATGACAGAGGAATGTGTGAATTAAAAGCTGCTGTAGGAGAAACTGTTTTACCAGGTGTCGCTGTTACACAAGGGCTATGGTCAGATCAGGATGGAAAAATACAGCTCGTTAACGCATTAACACCTGATCGTCTCTCTGATATGGGCGACGGTGCAACCTTCTTCTCCGGACGGGTAAATGTAAGTAAGATGGTTTAACGTAATGCAAGTTGATTTTCTTTTCTGAGATTTTTATTTCTTTCATTTTTATGGTACTATTTACAACAGAATAGGAAGTGATAATAATGATAAAAATTGATATCCCAGAACCAAACCTAGTGATTACAAAAAAGCAGCCTGATCAATCTTCTTCAGTCATCAGCAATGACTACGGATTTGTTGATTATCATAAAATCCCAAGAGATAAAGGCGGTCTCATTCTATTTTTAGATGCAGATGAAAATTTAATGTTTGTAGGTAAAGCACGTAAATTAAGACAGCGTGTGAAAAAGCATTTTGAAGATAATGTTTCTCCAATTAAAAAGTACCGTGATGATGTCTATAAAATTGCGATCATCCTTGTAGAAGATGCAATGGAACGTGAAATTTATGAAACTTATATCATCAATACATTACATGCTGAATACAATATTGATAAAGTTTTTTATAAGTAAAAGAACGAACGCTAGAATTTGGGGACAAGTTTAAAACTTACTTATTAAGCACATAAAAAATGCCTTGCATATATGAATGCAAGGCATTTTCATTATTCTTCTTTTCTCTCTTTCCCCTTTTTAAACATATAAGCAATATAAGCAATATATAGAGGGGTTGCTATATAAATTAAATATGGATATGAATTGTATGTTCCTTTATATAGGACAAATAACAAGCATCCCAAAAAGATCGTCACAATTGTTCCGTATTTAGGCAAAGGTATTTCTTTAAAGCTTGGGATTCGGATTCTGCTTACCATAAGAAAGCACAGGGCGGTAAATACAACGGTTGTGACAATGTTGGGAAGGTTATGACCAAACAATGTGAGAATTGCCAAAATACCACCAGCAGCTGTTATGGGGACTCCAATAAAATAGTGCATATTGGTTTTACTCGTACTAATATTAAATCGAGCAAGTCTAAATGCCCCAAATAACGGAAATAGGCCTGAAATAGCCATACCCAGCATGCCAAATTGAGAAAAATATGTATAATAAACCAGAAATGAAGGTGCAACCCCAAAAGTTACGATATCTGCAAGAGAATCTAGCTCTTTCCCTAATGTACTATCTGCCTTTAGCATTCGGGCTGCACGTCCATCCATACTATCAAGCATCATACCAATTATAATTAAGATTGCAGCATTGTTGTATTGTCCATATGCAGCAAACCCTATAGATAAAAAACCGCAATATAAATTCCCGAGTGTCATCATATTCGGGATCATTTTAATAAATCTCACTCTGTATCAACTAGCTCCCTTCACGTACTTATAAATGCAATACTCTTTATTCTTTACCAATATACACTTTCTCACTCAGCAACATTTTCCTTCAAATATTATACCATTTATATAATCATTATTTTACTGAGATCTTCCTGTTTCATGAAAATAATCAGAAATAGAACATATGACAAAGGAAAACATAGGTCTAATTACCCTTTTCTTTGTGATGAAAGACAGATTAAATGTTTTTATATTATTAATTTTTTGTAAAATATGAAAAAAATGAAACAAAACAAGTACTTCGATCGTCATACATACAAACACTTCTGCTGCTCAATAAGCCTCAAGTCTTAGACTATATTAAATCTCTGGCTCCTTTTTCACATTAAGGTCTATTGATAGGATGTTAATATAATATGACAGGGTAATTTACGATCTAACTGATAAGTGCCATTTTACTTAGAAATTTTCTTTCCATTATAGTATTCATTAAACTATCAGTAGTAATCCTAATACATACAGAATAAATTGCCTTAAAAGGAGATATGATTGTGGAACGCAAAATCTATTTGATTTTAACTGATACAGGAACCATGTTTACTAGATTAATAAAAATGTATACGCGAAAGCCTTACAATCATGCTTCCCTTTCCTTTGATCCGCATTTTCTGCAAGTATACAGTTTCGGGCGAAAACGTCAAAGAAATCCATTTATCGGAGGATTTGTTAAGGAAAGTGTTTCGAAAGGTTTATTGCAAAATGCATCATGTGCAATATATTCCTGCCATGTTACAGAAGAACAATATCAGAAAATGCAGGAATTTATCTCAAAGATTGAAATGGAAAAGCACAGATATAGGTATAATCTGCTAGGGGTATTTGCGTTGCCGTTTCATATGAAAATTAATCGATCTCATGCCTTTTTCTGTTCTCAGTTTGTCTCTACCGTTCTTTCTGAGGGAAATGTTGTTAACCTGAATAAACCTGCATGCTTTGTTACGCCCCATGATTTACAGCACAGCAATCCTTTTCAGCTTGTCTTCCAAGGAAGGATGTCTGATTTCATTAATGTGTCCGAACATCATTATCAGACTGCACTCAGTGATAATCATGATTGGTTTGGATTATTATGGAGAAAAATTTGGAGCATTTAATTTTTCTCCACTTTATTTGTTTTGCTTTTTTAGTTAACTATATGAGACAGTTTTCTATTTAAGCACAACTTTTACTTTTATTTTGTCACCTTAAAAACTCTATAGCCCAGCACCTCGGCAAAATGTAAAGTAAGTTCTTGATGTACAGACATCTTGTCCTCTAACTCTTTATTTAAGTGAATTCTTGGAGGACTGCTGTCTTCTTCTCCGGGAATATATTCTTCAAGCTCCTGCAGTATGGTTTTTCCCTCTATAATATCGACTGTTTTAAACCCAGCCTCCGCTAATTCTTTCTTCCAATCATTTTCTGTGTACAGGCTCTTCATTCCGTAAAATTGTGTTAGTTCTTCCTTCTCTATATCTAGTAATTCCTCTTCAATTGTCATTTCATTCATCAATAAGATTCCTGTCGACTTTAAGACTCGCTCATATTCTAATAACGTTTGTTTTACATTTGTAAAAGCTGTGATAGATTCAGCCAAAATATAGTCAAAAGATTTATCTTTAAAAGGCATACTTTCTACATTCCCTATATGCAGATTAATTGAAACAGAATGCTCATGAAAATTTTTCCGTGCTAGATCTGCCATCTGTTTATTTTGCTCAATTGCCGATACATGACAGTGAAAGTTTTCAGCTAAATAAATGGATGTCTCTCCCCTACCGCAGCCAGGGTCAAGTACGGAAGAAGATGATGTAATCGGTAAGCTTTTTATAAGTTCCTGTGTGAGTCTGCGGCCGCCTGGATGTGCATTTCCTATCTCATAAGCAGCTAGCATATCATGATAAGTGTAGGACACGTGACAACTTCCCTTCTTTGTTTAAGATCTGATGTATAGTATGAGTCCCCAAATGTTTTTGATTGTCGTTTTACGCCTAAAAACTTCCGCAAATGCACCACAGCAAAAACCTAACCATTTTTATTTTTTGGACATAATCTAATCTTGTACTGGAAATATGAGCGTGGAGGTGTATTTATGGGTCATTATGAAACTTGCAGAAGAGGAATTGGAAGGCCTGTGCAAATTAGAATGAGCAATGGAGCCGTTCACCGTGGAGTGATCGATCGTGTTTCTCCTGGTCGTGTATTCCTTAGACCTTTAGGCGGCCGTAATTATGGAGGTTATGGCTATGGCTATGGCTGGGGTGGCTTCGGGGCTGGACTTGCTATTGGTGCGATTGCTGCAATAGCCTTTCTTCCGTTTTTCTGGTAAAATTAAATCTCTTTTTAAAGGAATTAATTTTATTTATAGCAAAAAACGCAGGAATCATCTGTATATGAGATGATCCTGCGTTTCTAAATAATTTTCTTTACAATTTAAGATGCTGTATCCTGTTCGGCAAGCAGCTCTTTTAATTGTTTCCGCATTCGATACAGTCTTGTTTTCACCGTATTTGGATTCATTTCTAAGATTTCTGCTATTTCTCTTTCTTTTAGACCATCTTTCATTTTTAAAAGAAACAATTGCTTGTGTTCTGGAGAAAGTGAATTAAGATACTGATATATTTTTGCTTGCAGCTCGTTTGCTTCAGCCTCTTTTTCAACATTCTGCGCCATAACTGCATATACCTTTTCCAATTCAGTATATCCGTCAACTTTTTCTCTAGTTTTCTTTTCTTTCCGCAAAAAGTCAATTGCTGTTCGAGTCGTGATCGAAGCAAGCCAAGCACCTAGCTTTGCAGGGTCGGCAACAGAATCCAAATGTTTATAGGCTTTAATCAGTGCTTCCTGTACAACATCTTGTGCTAAATAATAGTCTCTTGTAACACCGTAGGCAATTTGAAACAGACGCTTTTGATGCAGATCACAAATCTCTCTCATTTCAAGATGTTTTGACATTTCTGCTGCCTCCCCTCTACCAATCAATTTAATTATCTTCAAAGTGTCTTACAATGCTTGCTGGTGCATCCTTGCCTGCCAGCTCCTTAACATCATATTCACCCTTAGCGTATACATAACAAATGATATATTCATTTTGTGGTGAATATGAAGCGTTATTTAAGAGAAAGTCAATATCCTGCTTATTTGTCAATTTAAGTACATTTTCATGCTTATTCATTTCTTTAAAAACATCTGAATAGGTGTAGCCAAGCCATAAATCTTCAGGTATCATTTCTTTCTTCAAAATGTAAGCATATTGAATATCTTCAGCTGTAATACGTGATTGTTCCAGTAAATCTTGATCTTGAAGCCAGTTCTTGAAATGCTGATCATATGTCTTCCATTCCATATAAATAGAATTGTCACTATTTTTTATGCGCAATTCAATGTAAGCAATTGGCTCTTTGCTGGATATCATATTTTCATAGCTAGCAGATTGAATATCTTCTTTCAAAGCTCGGATCGCTTCCTGAATTTTGTTGTTATCAGTAATGGAAGTTCTTTTAGGAAGAGTCCCATTTGCATCAATTATTAATTCACTGATGTTCTCTGGATCTGCTTGAAAAATTGAATTTGTATTCGTTTTATACTCCTGCGATTCTTCAATTTTCTTAAAGTAGGTTTCGTATAGGTTAAGATCAACTTGATAACTTCGTACAACTTTTTCTCCATTTTTCAGCAGATATGTCATATAGACTGTTGGGTCATGCCCCAGTCCAGTGTAATCTCTATTTTTGATAATACTTGCATGCAGGTCACGAACTGCTTCAATATTATCAGCTTCCTTGAGGAAGACTGGCATTTCATTTTCTAGAGAATCTTGGTAATAGTAATAACTTTCACTTAAGTGGACACCTTGTATTTCATCATAGGAAGGAATTCTTTTTTCAAATTGTGTTAAATCAAGTTTAAATAAAACCGCAGCCCCCACCATTACAATAGCAAATATGAGAAGTCCTTTTACCTGAAATGTTATTCGCCAAGATTTCTGAAGCACCATCTCAGCAATTACATATCCGATGATTGCTCCAATTACATATCCCGCTACGATCCAAGAAGTCTTTTGCTGTATTTCTCCACAATACAAACCGCCTAATAGCATCATGCAAAAGGTTACTCCATATTTAAACACCGGCTTTAAAAATGGGTAAACAAGTGCATGTGAAACAGCTTCAATTGGCCTTTTAACATAAGAGAAAAGAGCTAATATATATAAGCAAACAGCTGCTATGCTATATAAGATTAATTCTAATGAATCCACCTCTATATAACTTATCTGTGCAAATAGCACAAGCGGCGAAAACCTTTCCAGCTTGGTATCCAGTATGTAATCTGCTGAGAAACCAGTAAGAAAATAGGAAAGATTGATGGTGATTAACATCAGCATGCCTAGAGGCAATAATAACCCGATATATGTGAGCGCCCCTTGAACAGCCGAGATACCGGAGATGGTTCCAATAAATACTCCCATTAAAAAGAATAATATATGAAACAGCAGCATGATTAAAATCCAACTGCCAACATCATTCAACGAGAATAATTCTTCTAATTGAAAAGGCTCATACATCGCTAAAAGAATCAATGTTATAAAAACTAATGGTAATATTAAATATAAAATACCTGTTATTGTATATTGGTGGAACAAAGCTTTTCTCGTAATAGGTAAACTGTGCACATAATCACTATACTGCCGGACATGCAGGAAACGGAATAAAAAGATTGCCATAAGCACAGGAATTCCCATTGTAAAAACGATTTGCACACCCTGCTGAAAAGAAAATAAATTGTCGATAAAAATGTATTGACGCTCTTCCTCTGTAAACGCCATTAGCTGTAATGGCAGTGCAAAGAATAATCCAGCAAACTGCAAAATTGAAATCCACCCTACACTTCTAAAAATCATTTTTTGCAATTCTCTATTAATCAAGGATGTTTTGTACGGCATAGCCTGCATCCTCCATTTCATAAAGAAAGATCTCTTCCAGTGTTAGTGGCAATATATCAAATATAACTGGATGGTATCCCTGTATTTTTGTCAGGAGTTCTTCTTCCAACCCTTTAACAATACAGATGAAAATGCTGCCGCGCTTTTCTTGATGAACAATGTCTAAAGATGAGATTAATTGCTTCGGAATTTCCCCTTTAAAAGCAAGCTGGATTTTGTGAGTATCTGATTTTAAGTCATCTAAATCTCTTTCTAAAATCATTTTCCCTTTATGCAATATACCAACATGATCACAAATGTCCTCAACTTCCTTTAGATTATGAGAAGAGATTAATACGCTCATTTCTCTGTCTGCAACATCATCGAAAATAAGGCTTTTTACTTTTTTCCTCATAACTGGGTCTAATCCATCCATAGGCTCATCTAAAATTAGGACACTTGGCTGCGCAGATAATGCTAAAATAAATGCTGCCTGCCTCTGAATTCCTTTTGAAAATTTATGAATTTTCTTCGTAACGTCTAAGTTAAAGTCTGCGGCGAGCTGTTTGAATCTTTCCTCGGACCAGTTTGGATAAAAACTGCTATACACCTTTCCCATTTGTTTCAAGGTATACTGCGGAATAAAAAAAGGTGTATCCTGTATGATAATAATTTCCTGCTTTAAAGACGGATTCTCATAAACTTCTCGTCCGTCTATGAGAATACTTCCTTCACTTTGTTCATAAATGCCTGCAATCATTTTTAAGAGGGTCGTTTTCCCTGCCCCATTTGAACCGAGAAGCCCGTAGATCGATCCTTTGTTTACATGAATACTTACATTTTCAATTGCTTCAATTTCTTGGAATTCCTTACGCACATTACTGATTTTGATCATCTTCGAGCCCCCCTTTGGACGCGATTTCGATATTATTAACCATTTTTATTAAGTCCTCAGCATTCATACCTAAAAAAAGAGCCTCAGACATCAGTTTATTTAATTCACTTTTTACCTTTTCAAGTTTCTCTGATTGAATATGTAAACTTGGAGGGCTGACAAAGCTGCCTCTCCCTTTTATGGAATAAATATAGCCTTGTGTTTCGAGCTCTCGATAAGCTTTTTGGATGGTGTTCGGATTGATGGTTAATTGCTGAGCAAGCGTGCGAACGGAAGGAAGCTGCTCGTCGGTTTTAAGTATCTCTGAAATAATTAGCTCCTTCAGCCGCTCAACTAATTGTTCATATATCGGTTTACGGCTTCTCACATCAAGCTCAAACATAAGCACCCTCCCAACTGTATGTAGTGTACTACGTTACATAATACAGTTAATACAGATTGATTATATTATAATATCCTGCAAATGGAAAGAGATTTTTAGAAAATATCTTAAACGTTAGTTATTTCGTTAATTAAACAACACTCATTAATTAGAACATCTTCTAATATAATCACAAAGTAATATATTTTTAGATATGAATTTTAGTTCAGCCAGCAGAAGCAAAGATACTGCCCAGTATACACAGGAATGCAGGATTAAGTAGTTGTCATCCTTATGTCATAACATGATGCCAAATATAGCTAATGATAGATTTGAACAAAAAAAGATCCTTAATTTTTCAACTAAGGATCTTGTCTCATCTTTTTATATTGAAACGGATTAGAATCAATAAGAGCGGGTATCTATATAATAGAAAAACCCGACTACTTTGAAGAAGTCAGGTTTTAATTCTATTAACGTACGCGCATAACACGGCCATTGAATGTGTCTGCCCAATATCCACTATTCATGTTAGCAATCGCTACGCCAGTACTGCTCTGAGAACCAATGAACTTGCCGCCGCCAAGATAAATACCTACATGTCCGTCCGTTTTATAAGTATTAAAGAATACAAGGTCCCCAGGCTGCATTTGACTAGTTGGTACACGAGTACCTGTGTTCTTTAGTGAATCTGTACTTGCCCCTACACTAATTCCTGCTTGAGCAAAAGCCCAAGAAACAAATCCTGAACAGTCAAAACGGCCATTTGCGATGTCATATGCATTTCTGCCGCCGCCAAATACATAAACTGAGTTGCCAATATATTTGTATCCAGCATTAATAACCGTACTAATATCGCCGCTTGGCTTAGCAGAAGAAGTCCCGCCTGAATACGATACATTGCTGCTGACAGCTGAGTTAGAAGAAGAAGCAGCAGCAGAACGTGTAATGCTTTCTTCAATTTGTCTTTGCATTGCAGCAAGTTTTTGATCTTCTGTATTTAATTCTGCTTTTTTAGCTTCTGCAGATTTTTTCTTTTGATCAAGCTGCTTTTTCAGCTCATCATTTTGTTGACTCTGCTCCTCTAATTGCGCACGCATACCTTCAAGTTCAGCTTTCATGCTATTTAGATCTGCCAGTTTTTCATCCACAGTTACTTTTTTATCAGCGATTTCCTGTTTATCAGCATCATGCTCAGCAATTATGCTCTGATCTGCTTCTACAATTTTGCTTACAGCACCAATACGATCAATGAAATCACCGAAACTTGTAGAACCTAATAATACTTCAATGTAACCTACATTGCTTCCGCCGCTTTCTTGAAATGCAAGAGCTCTTTCTTTTAATATCTCATTACGTTTATCAATTCGCTCTTGTATTACTGCGATTTCAGATTCAAGTTTTTTAACTTGCTCTTGTGCTGCTTTTATGTCCGCTTCTGTCTTTATTATCATTTCATTATTATCAGCTACAGCCTGATCTACTCTTTTAACTTGATCATCTAACTTAGCAAGCTCTGTAAGGACAGCTGCAAGCTCTTTTTCAGCTGCTGAAAGATTGGATTGCAGTGTAGAACGTTGTTTTTGGATGCTATCAACTGTTTCTGCTTGTACTGCAGGTAGTGCTAATGAACCTAATCCGAGCATAATAGTAGTATTTAAGACAACTAGCTTTTTCTTCAACATATTCCCCTGCTTTCACTATGTATGTAACGATTATCTCTATATGTAAATATCAGACACTATTTTATATTTTATGACAATTTAACCAGTACTAATTCTATACAAATGGGATTATAACATCATTTTTTGACAACCGTGTAATAATAATATTACAAATATATTACTAAATACGACAGATTACGAGTTTTCATCCTATTAATTTCCTATTTTTTCTTCTAATACTTGTTTAATCATTAACAAAAATGGTACTTTATTTGTAATTCATTCAATAAAGGAGCTTTTGTATGCCAAATATATCGCTTGCTGAAGCTGTAAAATTAAAAAGTGTCTTATCTAAAAGAATTCATGAATTAGAAGAAGAAATGGATCGAACTGCTTTTGTTGAAATAGAAAAAGGAACTCAACCGCCTAAGCAATCCCGTACATTAGCACAAGTAGAAAGCGATCTTGCAGCCATTCGCAAGGATTTCCGCCTGCTTGATGTATTAATGTATAAGGCTAATAGCATAAACGAAATTGAATTCGATGGCAATCATTATACAATCGTAGAAGCGATTGAACTAGCAGCTCAACTTAGAGCTCAAGCGAGAAAATATAAAGTATATGGATCGGTTCATAAAGAAGAATTTCTTTATGCAGTTGGAGATTCTTCAGCCATGCTTAGAGTAGCAACTTTCGAACCTGAAGAATATCGATTAAAAGCTTTAGAAACCGAAAGACAGGCTAATCGTCTTTCGAATGCAATTAATGCAAAGAATTACAGCATTCTACTGGATTTTAATGGTGATCAATATTTTTAACCTTGGAGGGGTGAGACTCCTCTTCAAGGCGTAGAAGGAAAACCTGGTGTGCATATAAGTACAATTGAATAAATGCAAATGGCTAACCAATGACCATTTACCATTTACTCTTTTACCATTAACCCATCCCCAACTACTGCAATGGATGGCTGAATGCCAATAATCGTAATTTTATTTCCTTCTATGAATGTCTCGGCGTTTTCGTCGAGGCATTTTTATTTTTCTTTACTATTTAGCATTTACGCATAAGTATTTAACCCTTGAAACTAAGTCAATAAATCCTGGAATATATCAAACTGAAATCTTTGTAATGTTTTTGTAATAAAAGTGAAACTTTTTTCCATCTCTATCCGTCTAATAAGTAACTGAACTATTGGAGGGACATTTTTAAAATGAAGAAAACGATATTATCTATTTGCATTCTTTCCGGAAGCCTGTTCTTCTCACCATTACAATTATCCGAGGCACATGTTCAATCAAATAATGTGTATGCAGCAGAGACGAAGGTGTTATCGAAAACATCAACATCAAACATATCATTGAGTTTTCATCCAGATATTAAGACGTTAAAGGAAATGAGCAACCCTGCACATTCGAAAGATGAAATAATCAGCACTTTTGGTGAACCCGATGATGTTCTAAGGGGCGCGATGGATAACAATCTATTATGGCGCTATGATTTTAAAAATAATGAAAACTATGTATTTACTCATGACCTCGATGCCATTGACGTGGATGCACTTAAATCAGGGGAACTTGAGTACATTATCTATATCAGTTTTGAACAGGATGAACAAACAGTTAGTAATATTGCGATTTATTATATTGATCAGGATGGAAAGTTTCATGAGTATCGCGAATATGCTGATGGGTATGTGAAGGATTTGGCGGAAGGAAGTTGAACTTAATGAAAAGAGGCTGGGACAAAACGAAATTAATATTTCTAAAACACGAATATTCAATATCTTGGTTTCGGTATTTAATCAAGACCGTTCCATTGCGCTGCGGACCCTCGCTTTCCGCGGGGAGCAAGCTGAGCCTCCTCGTCACTTCGTTCCTGCGGGGTCTCACCCTTTGCTCTGCAGCCCTCAGGAGTCGAGGGCCCTCCGCTCCATTTCACTCATGTAAATAAAATAAATATATTTTATAATTATAAATAAAAAACCGAATGATTAGAAAGATGACCTTTCTTATCATTCGGTTCAATAGGTGTGTTAAATACTTATGTCCCAGCCTCTTTTTTTTAATATAATGCAAATGGTGGATCAATTCCTATTACAGGCTCTCCATTTACAGTTAGCCAAATGTAAAAATGATCAATTTCTGTATTTAGAAGTTTTTCAATTTTTGCAATAATAGCTTCTTGTACTTCAAATGAGATTCTTGCTGTCTCTTCACCTAGTTCAACATCTTTTAAACCGACTAGATCAGCAATAAATCTAGCTTGTTCAAAAGTAACCTCAACATATTGATCATGCTCTGGTAAATAAGCCGCTTCTGCTGAACTTACACTGATTACAGCCGCTAGCAAAAATGCTGTAAACATGACAGTAATTTTTTTCATTAATTTTCCCCCCTATATTTCTATAATTTTATTTTTTAATGCAAGAAAAATATCTACCACCTTTGGGTGATACATAGTTCCCTTACATCTCAAAATCTCATTAAATGCTTCTTCCTTTGATCGTGCTTTTTGATAGACTCTATTAGTTGTCATAGCATCAAAAGAATCCACAACTGAAATAATAGCAGCTTCAATAAGTATATCCTCACCTGATAAACCGTTAGGATAGCCTTTCCCATCAAACCTTTCATGATGCTGCTCAACAATCTTTCCAGCTTCTTTTAAGAAAGTAAGCCCAAGCTCTTCTAGTATTTCTCTGCCATGTCTTGAATGTTGTTTCATTAATTCCCATTCTTCATGGTTTAACTTACCAGGCTTCTGTAATACTTCTAATGGAACTCTTAATTTACCTACATCATGAAGAAAAGAAGCAATATTTAAACCTTTTAACTGCTTTGTATTTAAATCCATAGCTTCTCCAACAATCATAGAAAGCTTATTAATCCTTTGACAATGGTCAACCGTATATCCATCTTTTTCTTCTATTGAGATTGAAAGTTCCATTAATTGTTTGGTAGCTTTGCTATAATAGTGAAAAATAGGCTGAGAACTTACATATAGGAATTCCGTCACGCCTATAGCTTGGAAAATATAATGATGTTCTACAGGAATTTTAAAAAAAGAATCTCCTTCTTTAATAGTTCTTTCTTCATTTGAATATTTTATATTTAGCTGCCCGGAAAGCACATGCAAATATTCCATTGCATCCCAGCCCTCCTGAGGCTCTATTCCCCACATTGCTTGATCTTCTAATTTATGATAGATAACCTCTGTCCCATCTCCAGATGCAATAAGAGATATTTGCAGACCTTTCATGTGGACGGTTTCAATGAAGCTATCCTCATTTATTTTGCCCACGCTAAACCCTTCTTTCTCTGTTTCCGCTTTGCGAGACTAAAATGTTACATGTTTGTCATATAGTAGTTTAGACATAATGACATTTTATTATATAAAATGGCAAATTTCCACATATTTTTTTATACTGATAGAATTTGTCAGTACAACTAAATGACAAATTTCTCGGGAACTATTTCCATAGAAACTAAAGAAAAGCTGCCAACTTTTTTTGACAGCTTTTTTTCTTCCTATTTAAATGGGTTTTTCCATTCCATTAGCACGCCATAATTTAATGATTCATTATCCTCTAAATAGTTTTCACAAACAGCAATCGGTTTTCTGCCGCATCGCAGCAAGAAAGAAATGACGGGATCTTTGTAATTCCCCCTGACGACTTCAGCTATATATTCATCAGGTGTTAGTTTCTCGGCTAACTGTTGATATCCCGGCATTCTTCCGCCTCCAAGAAGGCGCTTTAGATTTAATTGAATGACGACATGATACATGGCCTCCATTAGCATCTTACCTAATCCTAATTTACGGAACTTCGGCTTCACACTAATATCAACAATGTAAAGTGTATCTCCATTAGAATCATGGGTCTTGATATAACCATGATCCGTCACTTCCTCCCATGTATGATAAGGGTGGTCAGGGTCAAAATTAATTATTAAACCTGTTAAAGAACCAGCAAGCTCGCCATCTACTTCTATGCATAAGGCACCTTCTGGAAAATAATGAATATGGCTTTTTAGCTGTTCTTCACTCCACCATAAATCGGAAGGAAATGGCGGCGGGAAGCACTCAGCCTGGATTTGAATTAAATCATCAAAATCCTGATCTTTATAGTTTCTAATAACAGCGGAGACGGTTTTTCCATTGGCATTTATATAAAAGTCGCTGAAATAGTGACTAGTATTATCCATCAATATTCTCTTTTTCCCAGTCTGTATATAAATCAGTCCGCCGATCTCGCCATGTTGTTACCGAACCTCTTTCCCTTACTTCATATAAAAGGTTTAGATCAAGATCGGCTGTAATGATCATATCATCATTTAATTCGCCTTCTGCCATAATCCCTTTAGGCGGGAATGGTATATCATTCGGAGTGATAATGGCTGCCTGACCAAAGTTCGCTCTCATGAAATCCACGGTTGGCAGCGAGCCAATTGTCCCTGTCACCACAACATAAACTTGATTCTCAATAGCCCTTGCATGGGAGGTATAACGGACCCGATGGAATCCATGACGATCATCGGTGCAAGACGGGCAAAAGATGACATCTGCACCTTTCGCTTTAGCCATACGCACGATTTCAGGAAATTCAATATCATAACAAGTTAAGATCGCAATTCTGCCTTTCTCCGTATCAAATACTTGAAAATGATCTCCTGCAGACATATTCCATTCATCTACCTCGGTTGGAGTAATATGAAGTTTTGCTTGTTCTTCTACTCTTCCATCCGGATAAAATAAATGGGCAACATTATATAACTTCCCATTTCGCGATACAACATGTGTACCTCCAATAATATGAAGGCTGTTATTGACCGCTAGGGTTATAAACAGATTTTTATATTGTTCTGTAAAGCCTGGAAGTTCATTGATCGTTAAGCTTCCTCCCGCTTCACTTCCTATGGAAAGCAGCTGTGTAGTAAAAAATTCAGGAAATAGGACGAATTCGGCTCCAAACTCCTGAGCTGTTTTCACATAATGTGTACACTGGGCAGCAAATTCCTCAAAAGACCTGATACTATGCAAGTGATATTGCACAGCTGATACTCTCATTTTCATTTATCGTCCTCCTTCTCCACCGTAATGGAACTCATGAATTATCAATGATTTTACAGGATAATAACCACTATGTGTACCCTTTTTCGTAAAAAAAACAATAAGAAGCAGTCCTAATTTCCCCTTGAAAGTGCAACTTTTCTCTGAGTCATCAACTCTACTCACAAAAAAAACAGTGAATCTTTGTGATTCACTGCTTTAATCTATGCTTTTTGAAATTGAACTTTGTGAAGATTAGCGAATATGCCGCCTTTTTCAATTAGCTCATCATGACTGCCTTCCTCCGCAATCCCGTTCTCTGTTACAACGACAATCCGATCTGCATTTCGAATTGTTGCCAATCTATGGGCAATTACCAATGTTGTTCGATTTTTTGCGAGGTCGGTTAATGCCGCCTGAATAATTCGCTCTGTCTCAGTGTCCAGAGCAGAAGTTGCTTCATCTAATATTAAAATAGGTGGATTTTTCAAGAACATCCGTGCAATCGCTAATCGCTGCTTTTGCCCTCCGGAAAGTTTTAAGCCACGCTCACCAATTTGTGTCTCATAGCCAAAAGGAAGTGAAGCAATAAAGTCCTCTAAATGGGCTTTTTTTGCGGCTTCATAAATTTCTTCATCAGATGCATCGAGGTTACCATAACCGATATTTTCCTTTATTGTTCCAGTAAACAAGAAAACATCCTGCTGCACAATTCCAATTTGTGAGCGAAGAGATTGCTTTGTCATGTCCCTCAGATCGATTCCATCGATTTTAATACTGCCGTTTGAAACATCATAAAAACGTGGAATCAAAGAACAGATCGTTGTTTTCCCTGCACCTGAAGGTCCAACAAACGCAACGGTTTCTCCTGCTCTTATCGAAAGGTCAATATCCGTAAGGACAGATTTATGTTCATCATAGCTAAAGCTGACATCCTCAAAACGGATATCCCCTCTTAGGGTTGATACTTCGATCGCATCCTTCCGATCTTCAACCTCAGGCTCTGTATCAAGTAATTCGGTAAATCGTTTAAATCCAGCCATGCCTTTTGGATAAAGTTCCATAAGCGCACTTATTTTATCAATCGGCTTTAACAATACATTTACATATAGGATAAAGCTGACAAGCTCTCCATGAGTCAGTTCACCTGTAAAACTTAACCAGGCACCATATACTAATACAAGCAAGGTAATTAAGCGAGTCATCATATAAATACCTGAAGAACTGTAGCTCATAATTTTATAAGCTCCTAGTTTAGCTTTGCGAAATGTCTGGTTATCCTTCATAAATCTGGCAATCTCAAATTTTTCGTTTGTAAAAGATTGGACAACCCGTACGCCAGAAACACTATCTTCCACACGACCATTTACATTGGCAATCTCACCATACATTTTTTTCCAAGCTTTGTTCATCCGAACATTACAATAAGCAATTAGCCAAATGAGGAATGGCATGATAATAATTGAAACAATGGCAAGCTTTACATTGATGGTCAGCATGATTCCAAAAGCACCAAAGAAAGTCATAATGGCAATAAATAAATCTTCTGGTCCATGATGAGCAAGTTCGCCAATGTCCATTAAATCATTTGTCACCCGGCTCATAATATGTCCAGTCTTTGTATTATCAAAAAATCGAAAGGATTGGCGCTGAACGTGATTAAACAGCTGCTGGCGCATATCCGTTTCTATATTAATGCCTAGCATATGTCCCCAATAGTTAACGATATATTGGAGAAATGTACTTGTTACATAAAAGGCAAGTAATCCCGCACTAACAGAAACAATCATGGCCCAGTTCTCATCCGGCAGAAGGTCATCGATGAACCATTGCACCGCGAGAGGAAAGCCCAGTTCAAGGAGTGCTACGATAACCGCACTCGAAAAATCAATGATAAATAATTTCTTATGAGGTTTATAATAAGTAAAAAAACGACGGATCATCCTGTTCTCCTATTCTCTTGAGATTTTTATGCTACTTGGATTATATGCCCATCAACAGGCTGTTACAAGCCTTTTACTAACTTTTCACCTTTCTTAATGGTATTTTCCGAATCAGCTGGTTAAGAACTTCTGAAACAACCAGGCCTACTGCTATCGATCCTGAAATCATAAATGCTTTGGCTGCAAGCTGAATAGCCGTATTATAATCATTTTCAACAAAGTTCCGCATCGCATCATAAGCAAGCCCTCCCGGGACAAGCGGTATAATTCCTGACACACTAAAAATGATAATGGGCGTCCGGTAATATCTCGCAAACATTTGACTCAGCACTGCAATGGAAAAAGCAGCTATTAATGAAGAAACAACTGCATCAAAATAGCGATCGACTAGTATAATGTAAATCATCCAGCCAACCATTCCGACAAAACCGCATTGAAGCAATGATTTCTTTGGTGCATTAAATAAAATACCAAATGCTGCGGAGGCAATAAAGCTAGTAACCAGATGTGTAAGCATGTATCTCCGCCTCCTTTATGAATAAAATGCAAAAATAACGGCAATTCCCGTTCCAATGGCGAAAGCTGTTAAAAAAGCTTCTGCTCCCTTTGATAACCCTGAAACAAGATGCCCCGCCATTAAGTCACGGACTGCATTGGTTATGAGCAGTCCAGGAACCAGCGGCATTACAGAGCCAATAATAATTTTGTCCAGCTGTGCTCCAAATCCACTTTTTATAAATAAAAACGCAGCTAGTCCAATAATCAATGAAGCAAGAAATTCAGAAAAAAACTTTATTTGAACAACACGATGCAGGTATATAAATGAGGTAAAGCCAATCCCTCCGCATATCACCGCTGGTATAAAGTCACTCCACTGTCCTAAAAACATCAACATAAAACAGCCGCTCGCAATAGCAGCCGCCACAATCTGCTGATAAATAGGGAATGTAAAATCAGCCTCTTCTATTTCTTTTAATCGTATGTATGCCTGTTGGCTGGTTAATTCCCCGCTGGCGGCCTTCCGCGATACTCCATTCACTAACGTTACTTTATATAAGTCAGTAGTTCGTTCAGAAATTCGAATCAGCTTCGCAGGTTCTGTTCCGTCAACAGAAAAAATAATGCCCGTTGGGGTCACGTAACTATGGGAATCGGGAATTCCAAATGTTGCAGCGATTCTTGACATTGTATCTTCTACCCGATAGGTTTCAGCTCCGCATTGAAGCATAATTTTACCCGCCAGTAAGCATATATCAATTACCTCCAAGCTGGTAGGAAATTTATGTTCCATTCTTCCGCCTCCTTCCGCGTCATGCATAATGCTCATTCATCTTAATCCAAATATGCCCTTTAATAAAGTCCTTATTACATCATACAATATTTTCATTTTAGAGAACGTTTACACTGTGAGAAAAATTGATGTAAAAAAAAGACCCCCCGATATGGAGAGTTTCATCTTCAAACATAATTAAATCCACTGCTTGCTGTCATTTTTTTGGATGTCGATTAGAATGATTAAATCGGGCATTCAACTGCCCTTGTATCATTTTATTTCTCGTCGCTGTATCTTCCTTCTTCTTCTTTTTCTTTAATTCCTGAAGTATTTCGTCTGTCCTCACACCTTCTTCTCTTTTATTTGCAATTTCAATGAGCCTTTCCACATCCATAAAAGAATATTTGCGATTTCCCCGATCAGATCTTTCTGGAGAAATTAGCTTTCTTTCTTCGTAATATCGAATTTGCCTTTCAGTTAATCCCGTTAACTCGCTTACAGTTCCGATTGAAATGACCTTTCTATTTTTATATGATGCTTCATTTTCCATACCGAGCCCACCCCAAATGATAAGGTTTTAACACTATTATACATGTTTGTTAGATTATTTCACTATATATGTTATAAAATATAACATTAATAAAAAACATGTTAGGATATCTTACAAATTAAGTGAAATTTCTCTTTTAATCATATAAACTGACAGAAATAATACGAAATGAGGAGATGGAATATGCAATATTTACGAAAAGCGGTTGAAAAGAAACGCAACTATTTAATCCAGCTGCTCGTAAAAGCAGGTGTTTCTAAAGAAACCGAACAATTACAAAATCTAACATTAACGGAACTTGAACTGCTTTCAAAAAAACATATGGTCGTTAAATAATGGTTAAAACAGGGAGGAAAGGAAAAATGGAACATAATGCACTCGAACTCGCTAAAAAAATCATTGAACTTGACCTTTTAAGGGATAAGATTTGGGAGAACTTAGCGGAAATGGCCGGAGACAAGGCCTATGAACTAATCAGGAAGGTGCAAAACAGCTAAACCTGTTCATTAAAATAAAGAATAGAAATATTTCTCAGAACAATTCAATATGACCACATATAAAAACACTGAAGTATGATCGGTGTTTTTTTGTTGTTCATTTTTATCTGTCTCTTATCCTTAAATAGAACCCCCAGCCAATCATTAAATTTATAAACGCTTTATGCCTTTATATGCAATGAATTTGTTTGATTTCAGCAAACGTCCAATATATACTTATATTATCGATTTCCAATATTGCTTTTCGATAACAGAAAGGAAGTGATCTTATTGGAAGATCGTGTACTTAGAAAACTGTTTTTAGGCTTTATCCAAATTCACATTCTGCATCATGCTGATGAAGAGCCCATTTATGGTCTATGGATGTTAGATGAATTAAAGGAACACGGATATTCAATGAGTGCCGGTACCATTTATCCCATTCTGCATTCCATGACAAATGATGGCCTGCTTCTTCAGGAAAAGCAAAAAGTGGATGGAAAGATTAGAAAGTATTATCGAACAACCGAAAAAGGAAAAGAGGTTTTACTGGAAGCAAGAAAGAAAGCTTTTGAACTATTCAAAGAAATAAAAGATTCTTAAGGAGTGGAGATGATTGAAAAACAAATTGGCAAGCTTATGGGAGATCCTGCTTGTGTCAACCCGATTAGGACTCACGTCATTCGGAGGTCCCATTGCGCACCTTGGCTATTTTAGAGATGAATATGTCATTAAACGAAAGTGGATGGATGAGGATAGCTATGCTCAGCTTGTGGCATTGTGTCAATTTATACCTGGGCCGGCAAGCAGCCAAGTAGGCATAGGAATCGGGATGGTACGGGCCGGCTGGCTTGGAGGTATTATATCGTTTATTGGGTTTACCTTTCCATCTGTTTTAGCACTTATACTATTTGCTCTAACATTGCAAAGCTTTAATCAGTTTGATTTAGGCTGGATTCAAGGATTGAAGATTGTTGCAGTAGCTGTTGTTGCTCAGGCTGTAATGGGGATGGCTAAGAACCTAGCCCCAGATTTCCCAAGAAAAACGATTACTCTGATAGCAGTGGTCACAGCTGTTTTATGGCAAACTACAATGACACAAATTTTGATTATCATTATAGCGGGAATCATTGGCTTCTTCGTTTATAAAAATGTGGCGGATCATAAAGAAACAAGTCTTCATGTGCCTGTTTCTAAGAAATTCGCTTTAATCTCTCTCGTCATGTTCTTTGCTATATTGTTTTTACTGCCGATCATAAATCAAATTTTCACTGCAGAATGGATCACCGTATTTGATCGATTTTATCGTTCTGGCGCCCTTGTTTTTGGGGGTGGACATGTTGTTCTTCCGCTTTTAGAAATGGAATTTGTTCCTAGCGGTTTTCTTTCTGAAGAAGCATTCCTTGCTGGTTATGGTGCCGCACAGGCTGTTCCTGGTCCGCTATTTACCTTCGCAGCTTACCTTGGAACGATCATTAATGGCTGGCAGGGAGGATTATTAGCCTCATTTGCTATCTTTTTGCCTGCTTTTCTGCTCATTGCAGGAACATTGCCTTTTTGGCAGCAGATCAGCAAAAACAAAAATATGAAAGCAGCCTTATATGGGGTGAATGCAGCAGTTGTCGGCATATTAATTGCTGCATTATATGATCCAATTTGGACGAGCACCATTCATTCTGCAGCCGATTTTTCATTAGCTGCCATTTTATTCTTTATGTTAAATTATTGGAAGCTCCCTCCTTGGATTGTCGTTGTTACTGGTGCTGTTGCTGGAGCAATAATGCACATGCTATAAAACTTTCAGCAGTACTCTTAATAAGCAGATGTTTACTTTTAAATAGAAAAACTCTTGCCAGCTGTATGGCAGAGTTTTTCTGTTTTTTTATTTTATAAGGGCATGACCAATACTACCCTTGTCCCGCGACCTTTTTCAGAAAGGATATCCAGAGAGCCGCCTTCCACTTTTGCTCTCTCCTCCATACTAAAAAGCCCGACACCCTTCTGAATTTTTTCGTATTCAAACCCAGCACCATGATCTTCAATTACTACTCTGATTTCATGATCATGTTCGCGGATGGTTACAAAGGCTTCGTTTGTCCCTGCATATTTCCGGATATTTGTTAATGCTTCCTGAATGATTCTATAAATGGTCAATTCTTTATCTGTGCTTAGCCGTTCATTTAAATTACTCGTAAATTGCACATCTATTTGATGATATTGTGAAAACCGATGCAAATAAGAACGGATGGCAGGCAATAAACCTAAATCATCCAGTACAGATGGCCGCAGCTCTCTTGAAATATCTCTCAGCTCTTCAATTATTTCTGCTGTTTCCGTGTAAAGCTGTTCTAGAAGTGGATGGTTAACTTCTGCTTGCAGGCGGTTAATAGTTATCATATGGCTATATAAGTTTTGTCCTACTCCGTCATGGAGATCGCGTGAAATGATTTTGCGCTCATCTTCCTGTAAGTTAATCATCCGCGTCATCATATTCTTGATTTCTTGTTCCGCTTTTTTCCGATTTGTGATTTCATGGCGGATGGCTAAGAATTGATATGGCTTTTCATCTCCATCTAGGAAAGGAACAATCGTAGTATCCACCCAGTAATTGTTTCCATCTTTGGATCTATTCTTTATTTCGCCTTTCCAAACCTCTCCCTGATTAATCGTATCCCATAATTGTTTAAAAAATGATTTGGGATGATAACCCGAATTAATAATCCGATGATCGGCACCTATTAATTCGCTTCTGTTATATTTAGAAATTCTGCAAAATTCATCGTTAACATATGTAATTTTCCCTTTCCGATCGGTTATAGCTACGATAGAAGAGGCATCTAGAGCAAATTTCATGTCACTTAGCTCTTTATGATAAGACACTTCTTCTCTTAATGGATCAACAGCAGCATTCCGATTGCTCTGTAATCCTGCTTTATTATCATTTTTTGACGCTTGCTGTTGAGGGTTATTTGTATTCTTCATCTGAACCTCTCCTAATCATGGCTGAATACCACCTTTTCGAGCTTGTTTGTGTAATCTCTTACAGCCTTTTGTTCATGAAGCTGGAACGGTTTTTTCACACGGCGTCCGACCATCAGTACTCCTTTTGCACTGCCATTTAAAAGAATCGGAACTGCGTAAGCGCTGATTAGCTTCTCAGCAAGCATAATTGGATACTCTAAGTCTCTGCCAATTATATTATCCGGAAAACGATCTAGGTGAATGGGAGTCCCAGTTGAAATGACTCTTCCAGCAATTCCTTTTCCATAACGCAGTGTAATTCTTTTATACTTGTCGTTCAAATTTCCAGCAGCATGCTTCCATTTAACATCTGAACCCTTTGGAATTTGAATCGCAATGGCCGCAAATTCACATGGCACATCAACTAGCAGATCGTGTAACAATTGAAGAATCATCTGGTTTTCCATTACTGGGCCATCCTCCTATATCCCATAGCCCAGCAGTCCTTTTTTTAACGCAAACTGAACAAGCTCTGGCCTTGTTTTCATCTTCAGCTTTTCCATTACATTACTTTTATGTGTTTCAACCGTTTTAACAGAGATATAAAGCTGTTCGGCGATTTCTTTATTAGAGAATCCTTTGGCTATTAACGTTAAAACTTCCTTTTCCCGTTCTGACAGCAGTTCAAAATGATCGGTATCTCCGCTTTTTACTGTATTTAAATACTCTTCCATCAATCGTTTCGTTGCAGAAGGATGCAAATAGGCTTCACCTGAAGCAACACTGCGGATTGCTGATATCAGTTCATCATGTGGAGAGCTTTTCAACAGACATCCAGATGCCCCCGCCTGAATGGCTTTAAATAAGTATTCTTCATCATCATGCATCGTTAGAATTAATATTGAAATTTCCGGTTTTTTCTTTTTCAGCTCAATTGTTGCACTTAATCCATCTTTTCCGTGCGGCATACTTAAATCCATCACCACTACATCAGGTGCAAGCTCCAGTGATTTTTCAATCGCTTCATTGCCTTCAGATGCCTCGCCGATTACCTCGAGTTCCGGATGATTATTTAATAGCATTTTTAACCCCATTCTCACTACTGCATGATCATCGCACAGCAAGATTTTAATCATTTCATTTCCCCCTTTGTCCATTTCC
This sequence comes from Bacillus mesophilum, assembly GCF_008923265.1. NCBI lineage: Bacteria > Bacillati > Bacillota > Bacilli > Caryophanales > Bacillaceae > Bacillus > Bacillus mesophilum. The sequence continues at coordinate 44,357 of NZ_WBOT01000002.1, forward strand.
CCATAAAAGCTGCCTCTTTCTAGTATGGTAATGATAGCGTAATAAGTGTTCCATTCCCAATAGCTGAAGTGATTAAGCATGTACCCCCAATTAACTCCATTCTTTCACACATAGCTGCTAACCCTGATCTTTTAGCTAAACCTGTATAAATATCAAAGCCTTTGCCAAAATCTTTTATTTCGATTATTACCTTCTCAGCTTCCCAGCTTACTTTCATATGAACAAGATTTGCATCTGCGTATTTAGCTATGTTTCCTAGTGCTTCTTGACAAACACGGTATAACATAATATTTTGTTTTTCAAGTAATCTTCTTTCATTTCCAGCAGATTTTAATTCTGTAATAATTCCATAGGTTGAAGTATATAACTTTAAATAACTTTTAAGTGCGGCTGTAATACCCGAAGAGGCTAATGACGGAGGATGCAGCTCAAGTGATAACAGCCGAATCTCCTGTATCGTTTTACTTAACTGCTCACGTATTTCTGCAGTATAACTTTTCATTGCCGGTTCTTGCATACTGCCTTCTAGGTACTCCAGTCCCGTAAATACACTATATAGCGTCTGCCCTACTCCTTCGTGTAATTCATTTGAGATCCTTTTAATTTCATCTTCTTGTGAATCTATAATATAATGGCTGATTACAGTATCCTTTTCCACTTAATACACTCCCTTCAATAAGTATAAAATATTTAACCAGTATGTTTATAGGGTTTTCATTGAAAATAAAATTTGCCGGCTGGCAAACTCAATACTACAAAGATCAAGCATCAGCACTTAGTCAGACCTTGAAGGTCATCTAAAATTGACATTAGGCCTGCCCGCAGATAGTGCGAGGCAGGCCAATTCAGTATAAAATCTAGTTAGCTTTCCTTAAAGGATAGGTTGTATTCAACTTAGCTTTACGCTGATAATAGAAGAAATTCAGTATAAATGATATGACATATATCACTATGAAAATATATAATGCATTGACTGGCGTTCCAGTTGACTTAGTAGACCAGCCGAACAGTTGCGGGATAAAATATGAGCCGTAAGCCGCAAATGCAGCTGTAATACCTAATACTGGAGCAGCTTCTTTTACAGGGAAGATGCCAGGTATCATCTGGAAAGTTGAGCCGGAACCAATTCCCGCAGCAATAAACAAGATTAGAAACGCGGTTAAAAATCCTGCAAACGATGCTTGTTTTGTAAAGTAGATCACTCCGCCTGCACCAGCACTCATGACAACGAATACCCAAGCTGTAACGAATGCTCCTCCAAATTTATCTGATAGCCAGCCTCCAACCGGGCGTGCAGCTGCCGCTAAAAATGCGCCAAGGAATGCCAGGCCCATGTGTTCGGGGAATTGTGATTTTAATAATAATGGGAATGCAGCAGAATACCCAATAAATGAACCGAATGTTGCAACATATAGAATGGTCATGATCCAAGTATGCTTTCGCTTTAATACAACAAATTGTGCGCCAACTGACTGTTTCGTATTTGGAAGATTATCCATTCCAAAATAAGCAGCAACCGTTAAAACTGCAATTGGGATGACCCAGATAAATGCTGCATTTTGCAGCCATACCTTTTCACCACTGGCTAAGGTTTGGCTGTCTCCAAAGAAGGCAAATGCTCCGCTGGCGATGACAAGCGGTGTTACAAATTGTACGACTGAGACACCCATGTTTCCTAAGCCGCCATTAATTCCTAAAGCTGTCCCTTTTTCTTTTTTAGGATAGAAGAAACTTATATTTGCTGATGAAGAGGAGAAATTTCCTCCGCCAAGCCCGCATAGTGCAGCAAGTAATAGCATCACTGAATAAGGAGTTTCAGGATTTTGAACAGCTATACCAATACCGATCGCTGGAATAGCTAAGACTGCTGTAGAGATAATGGTCCAGTTTCTTCCGCCAAATGTTCCGACAGCAAATGTGTAGAAGAAGCGTAATGTTGCTCCTACAAGTCCTGGAACAGCTGCTAAAGTAAATAATTGCTCATCCGTAAATGAGAAGCCTATTTCATTTAATTGTACAGCGACGACAGACCAAATTTGCCATACAATAAAGGCCATCATTAATGCTGGAACTGAAATCCATAGATTTCTCTTAGCGTGTTTTTTTCCTTGTGATTGCCAAAACTGTTCATTTTCTGGCATCCAGTCGTTTATTCTTTTCGTTTTCATTTTCTTTTCACCTTCCTGTTACAATACTTTTCATTAGACTCGGCATTGCTGTGTGTTAAAGATCACTGATTCAATTCTTTAAAAACGATCTGTCACAGTTTTAAAATTGCCTTCTATTAAACAAAGTCATCATTAAAGCATGTACAGATACCCCTATAAGCTTATTGGCATTACTACCTTCAATCAGATGCCGGAAGCGAGATATTCTTATCACTCAGTTATTCGTAATTTTCGAATGCAATATTGCAGCTGACTTTTTTCATCTGTAGCAATCAGCCGATCATTCTCCCATTCAAATCGGGCTCCCATGGGAATGGCGAAAAACTGAAGGTGGTTTACATACATTCTGAAATGAGTGTGATCAGGACAATTTTCTATCCGTTCAATTCTTTTTGTTAAGAGTGGTGCCTGTTCCTCTCCATCTGTATCGATAATGGCTATTTCTACATCTTCATGTATGAACATGCTCAAGCTATTCTTTTTATCGGACTCCACAGCTTTTCCCTCCCTTACTTTGAGGATAGATAAAAGCTTTATATCCTTGCAGATACGTCCAGAAGTCTTCTTTTGCATTTGTCTCTATGAACTGTATCAGCTCAGCTTCGGACTGCCATTTGCTCATCCCTTTAATTTCCGCAACGATGATCTCAAGGCCATCTTTTTGTTTTACGTCTAAGTACCAGTTCAGCCGTATTTTAGAGAACAGTTCTTGGAGCAGCTGATCAATTTCCTCTTTGAACCTTCCACTGCTTTCTCTTATAAAACAAAAATCGATATATGTTTCACTATTCATAGCACTCACGCCTTTTTTGTTTTTTTATAGAGAAAGAAAGCTATAGGGAACATGACGATATTTAAGCCGCAAAAGATCAATGTGTTTACATAATTTTCATAGAAATATTGATGCACCATATATTGAGTGAAAATAATATTTAAAAACAAGACAGCACTGAGGAGAAGAACGCCAATATAACTACGCTTCATATCTCTTCACCCTTACTGCATATACAGCACCTTGATTTACTTCTACTTGAATTTCAGGAAGCGGCCGCCTTGGCGGCCCTGCTGTAGGTGCTCCAGTTTCCACATCAAATTTGCCATGATGACAAGGACATACCATTTCTCCCTGCTCTTTCACCCAAAATACTGGACATCGCAAGTGGGTACAGGCATTTTGATAAGCAACAAATTTTTCTTCACCTAGTCTGATGAGGATCGCGTCATCGTGTTCCCCTGGAAATTTAAACTCTACCGCATCACCAATAGGCAGGTTGTTAAGATCAGCAATTTTTTTATGAGGATACTCTTTTTCTCCTAATCCCATCAGCTCTTTTGCTGCAACTGCTCCCCATGGCAGGGAAGATACAGCAAATACTCCTGCTGCACCTACTAAGGTTTTCATAAACCCTCGGCGATCCAGCTTTCTTTCATTGTCTCGATTAATGTTATGAGTATAGTTATCTTCTGGAAAAGGAATCTTATTATTTCGTTCTTTCATCACCATCCACCTCCTAATAAAGCTTTGTGATTCCCTGGAGGATTCCAGGAAGATTTACTTTTACATTTGTTTCTCCTTCTAAATACGGCTGACTTGTTACCCATTTTCCATTAGACATGTTGTATTGCTTTTGTTTTTGTTCAATTTCCTCTTCTGTTAGCCATTGCAGTGTGTTTGAAGGACAGACGCTTGCACACATTGGCGGTATTCCATCTTTCGTACGGTCAATACACAGGTCACATTTGTACATTAGGTTTTGCTCTTCGTCAAATTTCGGAATACCGTATGGGCATGCGATCGTACAGTTTTGGCAGCCAATGCATTTTTCAACCAGCGCTGAAAGCACCGCTCCTGTTTCATGAATTTGAATGGCTTGTGCCGGACAGCTGCGGGCACAAGCAGGATTCACACAGTGCAGACACATTAACGGCATAGTCTGACGGCTGACAAGCGGATTCACATCATAAACGTAGTTTCTGTTTCTTTCTTCATGCCCTCCGCACTGTGTACAGGCTGCTAAACAAGATCTGCAGCCTATACAATTTTCAAGCTCTATATAAAGTCTCTTTTTCATTGCTGTTACACCTTCTCTCGATCAAGCTTTTCGATTTGGGCTGCACAAACTTTAAATTCAGGCATTCTGCTCATAGGATCCAGTGCAGCAATCGTAAGTAGATTGATAGATTTTTCATGGCCGAAATGGTAAGGCACAAAGACCGTATCAGGACGAATTGCCTCCGTTATTTTAACCTTGTAAAACGCTTCTCCTCTTCTTGTGTAAAGACGTACCTCTTCTTCATGGGAGATCTTATATTTTTCAGCTGTTTGCGGATGAACCTCTATAAAAGGTTCCGGGCACATATCACGCAGAAAAGGAATTCTTCTCGTTTGATTACCAGATAGATAGTGATAGACTACGCGGCCATTTGTCATTCGCAGCGGATAGGTTTCATCTGGTTCCTCTGCTGACTTTCGATATGGCAATGCGCAAATCTTAGCTTTTCCATCAGAGTGATAAAATTTTTTATCAAGGAACATATGGGGGGTTCCTTCATCTTCTTCATCTTTACATGGCCAAAAGACTCCATCTTGTTTTTCGATTTTTTCCCACGTTGCTCCGTAGTAATCCGCGTAGCCGCCTTTAGAAGCTGCCCGAAATTCGTCCGCAACATCTCTGGCCGTTTTTAGATGGGAGAAATACTTCCCTCTTCCCAGTCGTTCTGCTAGCTCAACCTGCATTTGCCAATCTGGCTTTGATTCTCCAACAGGCTCTTGCGCTTTATTAATTTTAATAATTCTGCCTTCCAGGTTGGTTGTCGTACCTTCATCTTCTGACCAGGTAACAGATGGCAAGATCACATCAGCAAATTCAGCTGATTCGGATAGGTAGAAATCTGCACACACCATGAAATCTAAATTTTTCAGTGTTTCTCTGACAAAGTTTAAATTTGGAGCGGATACAGCTGGGTTTGAACAGAGCAGATATAAACCGCGAATTTCCTTCTTAGCCATCAATTCAAAGAGTTCGTATGCAGAAACACCAGCCTTTGGCATTTCATCTTCTGAGATTCCCCAGAATTGGCAAACTTCTTTAACATGTTCAGGATTCGTAATTTTACGGTAACCTGGCAGAAGGTCTGATTTTTGTCCATGTTCACGGCCGCCCTGACCATTTCCCTGTCCAGTAAATGTCGCTACTCCTGATTTAGGTCTGCCGATTTTACCTGTTACAAGCGCCATGTTTGTATATGCAGAAACATTGTCAACACCTTTATGCTGCTGTTCAATTCCCCTTGCAAACATAACAACCGCATTAGGAGCTTTACCGTAGATTTCCGCTGCTTGAATAATCTTTTCCTGATCAACACCAGTAATTTCACTCGTATATTCCGGAGTAAATTCTTTAACAAGCTCTCTTGTTTCTTCAAAACCATTTGTGTGATTGTTCACAAATTGTTCATCAGTATATCCATTTTCAATTAATAAATGAAGGATTCCATTTGCGAGCGCTAAATCAGTACCAGGACGAATATCCAAATGCACATCCGCTCTTCTGGCAATTGGTGTCTCCCTTGGATCAACAACGATGATATAACCGCCTCTTTCCTGTACATTCCACAAGCGGAAGATAGAGGTCGGATGACATTCTGCTGTATTACTGCCTGCGATGAATAAGCAATCTGTTTCATGTATATCTGTCCAAGGCAGGGTAGAACCGCGGTCGACCCCAAATGATCTTAGGAAACCGCCGGCAGCACTTGACATACAGAAGCGCCCATTATAATCGATATATTTTGTTCCCAGTGCAACACGTGCAAATTTACCTGTCAGATAACATTTTTCATTTGTCATTGACACTCCGCTAAAAACGGATAAACTGTCTTTCCCGTAATTCTCTTGAAGTTCTGTGAATTTTTTCGCGATCAGGTCGTATGCCTCATCCCAGCTGGCTTCTCTAAAACCCTTTGTTGTTCCTTTTAAAGATGCATCATCACGGATAAGCGGTTTTAATAGGCGATCATCATGATTCGTCTGCTGGTAAGCTGTAACCCCTTTTGGACACATTTTTCCAACTGTAACCGGCCAGTCATATCTCGGTTCAACCCCAATGATTTTATTTGTAGATGTATTAACACGGAGGTTCATGCCGCACTGCATTCCACAATAACTGCAATGTGTTTTAATTAATTTTTCATTCGGGTGATACACATTTTCGATTTCTTTAAAAAACTTATCCCTTTGCATTTTGGTTTGCCTCCTTAACCTTTACTTCGTGAGTAGGAAACCCTGAAAACTGCGCCATTCGGTATTTCCTTCTGCATGGCAGACAAAGCTCTGCAAGATGATGACCATCCTCTGTCTGAAATTGAATATGATTTGTCTGAAGCACATTTATAACGTCATTTGATTGTTCTGCTGATACGAATTCACTGCCGCAAACCTTACATTGCTTTGGTGCAGCTTCCATATAATGCTCTCGATAGTTTCTTGCAAAGACACTTAACGGTCTAAACGGAATATGTGCAAGCTTACCAAATGGCAAGTAAATCAAGGTGATTATGACCGACCACTGATGAATGAGCGACATAACCGGGTGTCCAAATCCATGCAGGAATACATTGCTGAATGTAAGAGCTAATCCGGTTATGCTGATAAAGAGCAGCATATATAATGGAAGAAAGTCGTATAGAAATTTTTGTTCTGCCCGTGCCTGCATATTTTTTAAACGGCGGTAAAGCGCCATGCAAACTCCTACAATGACCATGGTTGCTGAGATGTTTAGTGCATTATAAGAAAAGTTAGCGATCAATCCATCCGCTGGCACTGTCAAAATTTGAATGCCCATTAGAATGATGTTGTACATCCCGTTCTCATCCATTGTGAAGTACATCCAGCCGAACACTAGCGGAAATGTGACGAGACAAGACAAGATTACTCCCCAGCCCATCATGATGTGCTGTGTCCATCGGTAAATTCCCCTATTCCAGATAAATCGGTAGGTTGCCAGCTGTTCTACAGATGTTTTTGGTGTTGATTTTCTAAAAAGCAGCCTGATTCCCTTTTTAATAATGATTTTTGTTGGCGGGCGTTCTCCCCAAGCAATAAAGCGATAAAAGAAGCCTCCTAAAAATATGATCGTACCAACCATGTATCCGTATAAATTTAAGTCGACATGTGTAAACATTCTCGTTCCGATAAATGATAGTACTGCAAGCCCTATTACAGAAAGAAACATTGATTTTGCGAACCTTGAAGCAAATGCCTGATTAATTGAAGTAACAGCTTTCTCAGTTTTGGCTGTTTCCATGTTTACTCCTCCTTGTTACAACCTTCACATACTTTATAATTTCATTGTATAGGAGAAAGAGCTGTCGCCATATCGGGGAACTTCCCTATCTCTTTTGAGAAAAACCCTTAATTTACTGTGCCTTAATTATTTTTTGCTGATCTATGTAATTCGGTTTTGTTTATGGTAAAATATGACTAACGAAATTAAAGGAGTGGGATTTAATGGCCAAATCAGCTGCTAAAAAGAAAAGAGAAAAGTTAGTTCGTGAAGGAAGACGGAATCCCGAGCAAAGCCGCAGTCCGTTTGCTGGAACAGATATGAGTACGAGAAAAACAAAGACAAAAAATGAAACGTTATACCGAATAAAACACAAGAACCATTCATTAGATGAAGATCATGATGGTTCTTTTTTATTGTTTATTTATTTTTAAACCTAACGATTGACTGGTGATCATATATAAAACAGCTTGCTTTCGTTAACCTTTTCACCCTGCTGATTAGCTAGGTCAGATCATCTCTCCATGAAAAAAAACAGTCCCTATTAGGACTGCTTTTGCTCTTCGGATAATATCCCCATCCGCTCAATATGTTCTTTTGCTTCTTCATCACCAAATCGATAAATCATTTCGTAGACTTTCTCTATTGCTTCATCATATTCATCATTTTGCGGGTCATGATGATATTCTAAAAATGGAATATGAGATCTAACATATGTTTTCAAGTCGGCATTATAGTTTTTGCGTAATTCGTCACTTATTTTAGCAGCCTCTTCTTCTGGAGCAAATATTTTAAAATGCCATTCTGCTGCTTCTGGTGTTTGATGAATGACTCTGTTCTCAATATCGATATAATAGGTTTTCAGTAGTTCTGTCATGTCGATCCTCCTCATCAAGATCTATACTTTTTTATTCCCTTCTAGTAAATAACTAAACCTGGACTGTTTATGAAAGAATCGGATAGGGAAAATAGCAATAGAATGCTGCATAATATCCCTGTAATTCCAATAGGATGAAAGATAAGGAGGTATTGAGATGACATTTTGGCTTATGCTGATTGGAGGTCTCTTTCTGTTTCTCATTCTTTTGGAGGAAGCTATACATTTCTTTTTCTATCGAAAGCTATTAAAAACGGAGCGACAGACAGATAGTGTTTTAATAAAACTGAAAAAGTTATGGAGTAAATTCATGGTTAAGGGAAGACAGGTCCTTCCGAGGAAACACCATGAATAAGATGAGACCAGGAAAAAATCCCTGGTCTTCTTTACTGGTCTTCTGATTCATCTTTGACCGATTCTGTCTGGTCATTTTTCAACGCAAAGTACGTATCTAATACTCTCCGGCCAATATCATAATTGGCTGTATGACCTGTTTCTCCTTCATATGCCCATGGCACGACAACCGACATGGCGATCTCTGGATTGTCATATGGTGCATATGCGACGAGACTTAAATTCATTACCGGAATCAGCGGATCTCCTTTTTTTCGATCCGGTCCATCATAAAAGGCCTCAGCTGTTCCTGTTTTCCCCGCAGGTGCATAAGGTGCATTGGCAAACGCTCTATAAGCAGTACCGTCAGGGTTGTTCATAACTTGTCTAAACCCTTCCTTCACAATCCCAATCTCATTTTCTGTCATCTCTAATTTGTTTAATATAGTTGGCTGCATCTCCTGAATGATTGGTCCAAGCGTTTCCCCATCAATTGATGATTCTCTTATTTCTTTTACCATTCTTGGCTGAATACGGTACCCTCCATTTGCAATAGTAGATACGTATTGAGCCAGCTGCATAGGTGTATAGGTATCAAACTGTCCGATCGCTAGGTCAAGCAGTTTTCCCGGCAGTCTATCTTGCCCAATATAGCCTGGAATCTCATTAGGCAAATCAATTCCTGTTCGCACACCAAGACCAAATTCACTAAACCCGTCCCGCATATCTTCAAAAGCACGCTTATTTCTTAGTGTAAGCGGCTGGTCATAGACATAATTTCCCTCACCAATGGCCATTGCTGTCTTAAACATATAGACATTGGATGATTTTCGCAAAGCCCTTAAGACACTCATATTGCCTTGGAAACTCCCATTAAACCAAGAACTTTTTAAAGGAGTATCCCTAATTTTCACTGGTGAATCATAAAACACGGTATTTTGATTAATAGCACCTGTTTTAAATCCTGTTAAGACAGTTGCTCCTTTAACCGCAGAGCCAACTCCATATGCTGAGGAGATGTTTCCAAGTGCATAATCCTGCATTTCCTGTTTTCCTGTTTCTTTATTTCTCACCAGCTGTTTGCCTGCCATAGTTAGGATTTCTCCTGTATAGGGATCCATTAACACGACAAATGCCCGGTCAAGCAGCCGAGTTCTGCCGCTATTTTTTGCCTTGATCATTTCCTCTTCAATTATTTTCTCAATTTTCTGCTGAAGCTCCATATCAACAGAAAGCACTAAATCTTTTCCTCTCGACCCTTCAGTAAGTGTTTCGGTTCCGAGAAGCTTTCCTCCTTTTGTTATGACTTTTTCCTTTGCCTTTTGCCCATGCAATACTTCTTCATATTGGAGCTCCAAATAACTTTTGCCAACCCTGTCATTAAGGCTGTAATCTCTTGATAAGTAATAGTCAAGTCTTTCTTTCGGCAGCCCTTCCGATGAATCTGTAATTCCGCCTAAAACTGATTTTAATGTATTGCCAAAGTTATAGGTTCGATCCCAGTCAGTAGTTGTATCTATTCCAGGCAAATAAGCAAGGTTTTCACTTACTGCAGCATATTCCTCCGGTTTGACATCTTCATTTTTAACAATCTGCTTTGTAAAAGCATATCCGCTCGTCAGCTCTCTAAAAATAGCCAAGACCTCTAAATCTTCTAGTGACAGTCCCTTTAGATCTTCATCTGTAATTCTATCTATTTGAAGCTGATATAATTCCTTATCAGATCGTTCATTGTTTTCGAATTCTTCCCATTCTTCCTCTGTAATTTTTTCTTTTGCACGCTCCGGATTTCTCATAATCCAAAAATCTTTCTTTTCTCTTTCTCTAATTTTATCGACAGGCTGGTCTATTAAGAGTGACAGGTTCTCGGCAACTTCAAGTATATCCTGTTGTTTTTCATTGGAATTTGTATAGGTAATCGCACTCTTTGGTACATTATCGACGATAATATTAAAATGGCGGTCGAGCATTCTGCCGCGCGGCACAGGATCAGAAACTGTTACATCCTCGGTACTTTCCACCTCGAGTTTATACGATTCTCCATTTACAATCTGCACAATTCCCAGGCGGACGATTAAAATCGAAAATAGAAAAAAAACAGCAAAGAATAACAAGTTGATACGAAATGGCATCTGACTTTTCTTTTCTCTTTTTGTTTCAGCCAAGAAACTTCCCCCTTAAACACACCTATTTATATATTTAATTTATAAATCCTACCAATTAAATGCCATACTTTTCCTAATTGTACACCCGAAAACCAAAAAAAGCTAAGGAATTTCACCCTCAGCTTTCCTCTCGTCTTTCTATTTAATAAGGATCTGCTTCATGACCTTTATTAATTGCTTGTTCTGGTGCTTTATCTCCATTAATATTTCCTAAAGGCTTATGAGAAGTGCCATCCTTCGGTTTGCTGACAATCCCTTCGCGCAATCTGCGTCCATATTCTTCGTCAGCTTCTTCTGCCAGCTGTATCATTTTTTCCTGAATACGGGGATCACAGTCAGATAAATCATTGACAAGGTTTGATATTAGCTCATCTTTTTCCCATTGTTCGAAGCTTCTGTACGTATGGCCTGCTTGTTTCGTATTGCTCTGTCTATCGATCGATTCTCTTACAAGATTTCCTTCCACTTTCGGTGTATATTCCTTGCCGGACTGCTTTGCTTCTTTTAAACCGCCTAAAGTAGAAGGTTCGTAATTTATATGCGGATTTTGCCCTGGTGCTAAATCAACCTTATACTGCATTTGCCCGCCGCGCTGGTTTGTTGCTACCCTTTTCTTCGGCGCATTGATTGGCAGCTGCAAATAATTGGCACCGACACGGTATCGCTGTGTATCTGAGTATGAGAATGTTCTGCCCTGAAGCATTTTATCATCAGAAAAATCGAGTCCATCAACTAATACACCTGTACCAAATGCAACCTGTTCTACTTCAGTAAAATAATCCTCTGGGTTTTTGTTTAAGACCATTTTGCCGACTGGCATCCATGGAAATTGATCTTCCGGCCAAAGCTTCGTATCGTCAAGCGGATCAAAATCCAGTTCAGGATGATCATCATCACTCATGATTTGAACAAGTAGCTCCCATTCAGGATAATCTTCCTTTTCAATGGCATCATATAAATCTTGTGTAGCATGATTGAAATTCTTCGCTTGGATTTCCTCTGCTTCTTTTTGAGTCAAATTTTTAATGCCTTGCTTTGGTTCCCAGTGGTATTTCACCAGCACAGCTTTTCCTTCTGCATTGACCCATTTATATGTATTGACACCAGAGCCTTGCATCATGCGATAGTTAGCTGGAATTCCCCATGGTGAATATACAAAGGTTACCATATGAAAGGTTTCCGGTGAATTAGAACAGAAGTCAAAGAAGCGTTCACTGTCTTGAATATTTGTAATAGGATCAGGTTTAAAGGCATGAATCATATCAGGAAATTTCACGGCATCACGGATAAAGAATATTTTTAAATTATTCCCTACCAAATCCCAATTTCCATCTTCTGTATAAAATTTAACAGCAAATCCGCGTGGATCACGCAATGTCTCGGGCGAGTGACCGCCATGTATAACGGATGAAAAACGCACGAAAACAGGTGTTTTCTTGCCTTTTTCCTGAAAAAGCTTGGCGCGTGTATATTTCGATACATGCTCGTTTCCACATGTTCCGTATGCTTCAAAATAGCCATGTGCACCAGCACCGCGGGCATGAACGACCCGTTCAGGCACACGTTCGCGGTCAAAGTGGCTAATCTTTTCAATAAAATCGTAATTTTCAAGAGTAGCTGGCCCACGATTTCCTACTGTACGCATATTTTGGTTGTTTGTGATCGGATGGCCCTGTCTGTTCGTTAATGTTTCAGCTGTTTCTTCATTTAGATTTTCAGCATTCTGATGATCCATGTCTATTCCTCCTTTAGTAACTAATAACAGTATTTCCAGTAAGATGAAATTTTATGTATTAGATTTCCTTTTATCTCTTTTATTAAAGATTCATCCAAACAGAAAAAACTCCAGTTAAAGTTAACTGGAGCTAGACATTTTACATTTAATACAAGTAAACGTATTACATTAGTTACGCACTGTATAAAGCTTGCCTTGTAAGGCAAAAGATATTCGACCGGTTTCTTCTGATACAACTATTGCAATTGCGTCGGTTACTTCGGAAATGCCAATAGCTGCTCGATGCCGCGTACCAATCTTCTTTCCTTGCTGCTCTGATTTGGCAACGGGCAATATGTTACCCGCAGAAAGAATTTCATCTTTTCGAATGTGAACGGCACCATCATGCAGGGGATTGCCATCATAAAAAATTGTTTCCAGCATTGTGTAGCTTACTTTCGCCCCCACTTCAATGCCGTTATGCATATAGGCTGTTACATCTTCCTTTCTTTCAATAACAATCAAGCCTCCGTGCCTACGCTCTGATAAATGTTGAGCAGCCAGACTTAATGTCGCAGCTTCATCTGTATATGGCAAAAGGTATGATTGTAAATAGTAAGTGGAAGCAAGGTTGTGTGCTTCCATAACTTGTTTTTGGAGCAGTTCAAAATCTTCCAATATACAGCAGCTTTGTACATTCCACGTACCAGATAATTTTAGCAGTTGATCTTTAATACTCACGATATAGCGATCGACATCATTTTTATATTGTTCAGGGCCATAAATCACAGCAGGACACCTCCGTGATTATATCTTCTTTTATAAAATTTCCCTATTCATCTTTCTTATTCAAATTTGTTTGCATCTATAATGATTCATGACGTCATTTAATAATCTTACAGAAGATCAGCCTTTTTTAGTTTTATCCTGTTATATTTACCTTCTTCACAGCTCCAATCAAAGCTTCAATTTCATCCAGCTTATTTTGTTCAAATAACTGAACAATTTTGCTGCCAACGATTACTCCATCACAATAAGAACTGATGGATCTTACTTGGTCTGGATTCGAAATACCAAACCCGGCTAATACAGGAATAGAAGAAACTTCTTTTATACTCTGCAAATAATCGCCGAGCTGAGAGTGAAATTCCGAACGTGTACCAGTAATTCCGTTAACGGTAACAGCATATAAAAAGCCTTTACCTCTTTGAGCAATTTCCTGAATACGCTCTACTGGACTGGTCAGTGTTACTAAGCGAATCAGCTCAATACCTTCTCTATCCGCCTTTTCTAAAAGTAGTTCTTCCTCTTCAATCGGCAAATCTGGAATAATAAATCCATCTACTCCAGCATTTCTGCAATCCTCAAAGCATCGATCCCTTCCGTATGCTAAAACAGGGTTCAGGTATGTCATTAATATAATAGGTATATGAATAATCGGGCGTATGCTGCGAATTGCTTGAATGACATCTCTTAATGAGATATTGTTCTTCAAAGCTCTTATACCTGCCTCTTGTATAATTGGCCCATCAGCAACCGGGTCTGAAAATGGAATGCCGATCTCTACCGCTGTGGCACCAGCCCTCTCCAGGAATGTTATTCGTTCTCCTAAGTTTGCTAAACCGCCGTCTCCTGCCATAATATAAGGAACAAATGCTTTTTCTCCCTTATCATTTATTGTATTAAATACTTTTTCAATTCTATTCATTTTGGTCACCTCCAAGTCGTCCTTGTACAGAAGATACATCTTTATCCCCTCTGCCTGATAAACAGATGACAATTGATTTTTCTTTTCCCAAATCTTCCGCAAGTTTAACACCATAGGATATGGCATGGGCGCTTTCAAGAGCGGGAATGATTCCTTCTGTTCTGCATAGTAATTGCAGTGCAGATAAAGCTTCTGTATCTGTAATGGACGTGTATTTCACTCTTCCAATATCCTTTAAGTAACTGTGCTCTGGACCAACTCCTGGATAATCCAAACCCGCAGAAATTGAGAAAGCTTCTTCGATTTGTCCGTTTACATCCTGCAGCAAATACATATATGAACCATGAAGTACCCCAGGATTACCTTTTGTTAACGAAGCTGCATGTTTTCCGCTTTCAAGGCCCCTGCCGGCAGCTTCTACCCCAAAGAGCTCCACACTCTCGTCTTCAATAAAAGGGTAAAACATGCCCATCGCATTACTGCCCCCTCCAATGCACGCAACTGCAGCGTCTGGAAGCTTGCCTTTTATCTCAAGGAATTGCTTCTTTGTTTCCTTGCCAATTACACTTTGAAAGTGCCGAACCATTTCCGGAAACGGGTGCGGTCCCATTACCGAACCAAGTATATAATGGGTATCTTCCACATTGGTTACCCAATAACGCAAGGCTTCATTTACCGCATCTTTTAGAGTCGCGCTACCAGATGAGACACTCACAACTTTTGCTCCAAGCAATTCCATTCGAAAGACATTCAGCTGCTGTCTGCGAATATCTTCTTCTCCCATAAAAATAATGCATTCAAGATTCAAAAGTGCACAGGCAGTGGCTGTTGCCACTCCATGCTGTCCTGCTCCAGTTTCGGCCACAACTTTCTTTTTGCCCATTCTGACAGTCAGCAAAGCTTGCCCGAGAGAATTATTTATTTTATGGGCACCTGTATGATTTAGGTCCTCTCTTTTTAAATAAATCTCTGCTCCACCTGCATATTTCGTTAAATTCTCAGCAAAATAAAGAGGTGTTTCCCTGCCTACATAGTTTTTAAGAAGATGATTGAGCTCTTCTGTAAAAGCTTTATCTTTTAATGCTTTTCTGTATTGTTCTTCTAATTCTAAAACGGCCTGCATGAGTGTTTCCGGTACATATCTTCCGCCATAAGTTCCATAGTGGCCGCGTTTGTCTGGCATTGTATAGGTCATTTGTTTGCCTCCTCCTTCATTCCATTTGCATGCAGCATAAATTCTTTTATTTTATCTGCATCTTTTACACCTTCCGTTTCTACTCCGCTGCTCACATCAACCATGTATGGATCAACGATGTTGATTGCTTCGGCCACATTTAATGCATTCAATCCTCCAGCAAGAATGATTTTTTTCCCATCTTTATTAAGTGTTTTAGTAATCTTCCAATTAAAAGAAGTGCCATTTCCTCCTCTGTATTTTCCTTTAGGACTATCAAGTAAATAAAAGTCACATTGATACAGGGCTAACGTGTTTAGGTTACTCCTTGATTCAATACTAAACGATTTAATGACAGGGACCTCATAATAGAGACAGTCTTCTGGAGATTCATCTCCATGAAGCTGGACCACATTAATTCCCGTTTGTTGAATGATAGCCTCTATCTTTTCGCGTGTTGCATTAACAAAAACACCAACTTTAAGAACAGATTCCGGAAGATTTTTAATAATTGATGAAGCCTGTTCAGCCGTTATTTGCCGTTTGCTTTCTGCAAATACAAAGCCAACCGCATCTGCTCCGTTATTTATTGCGGCTTGAGCTGTATTTAGATCTGTAATCCCGCATATTTTTACTTTCATACTGAGCTATGCTCCTTTCCTGAACGCTTTATTCTGTCAAACATTTCACTCACTCCATCTGCTGCCATAAATGCTTCACCAACTAGAATTCCGTTTGCACCTGCATGCTTTACCCTTACAATATCCTCACTTGTTTTCAAGCCGCTTTCACTAATTACATATGCTCTACTATTTTTAATAATTGGTGCCAGTTCTTCTGTTTTTGCTATATCAACATGAAACGTAGTTAAATTTCGATTATTTATTCCAATAAGCTTTGCACCGATATTAATGGCACTTTCTGCCTCAGCTTGATTATGAACTTCAACAAGGACATCGAAACCAAGCTCTTGAGCAAATTGATGCAACTCCTGCAGTCTCTTTCTGTTAAGTGCAGCAGCGATTAATAAAATGATATCTGCTCCTGCGTGTTCTGCCCTGATGATTTGTGTTTCATCAATCATAAAGTCTTTACATAAAACCGGAATTTTCACTGCCTCTTTTACAAGTGTCAAATCTTTAAAATCTCCTTTAAAGAAAGATTGATCAGTGAGAACAGACACAGCAGCAGCACCGTTTTGTGCATATGATAATGCTTGTGAAACTGGATCTCTGTGCATATTAATATCTCCTCTTGATGGAGAAGCCCTTTTAAACTCTGCAATAACAGCCAGTTCAACTGCGTTCTGCAAATGTGAAAGGAATGAACGCTTTTCACTGCCTATTGGCCGTAATGCTGCACTTTTCAGCATTTCAATTTCTTTTTCTTTTTCGGCGAGTATTTTATCTAATATGTTTGACATCCTATATAACCTCCTGCTTATATTTTTTGCTGGCATCTTTTAAAAGCAGTAGTTTCTGCAAAGCTTCTCCAGAATCAATGGATTCTTTCGCAAGCTTAATTCCTTCTTCAATGGTTGATGCTCCCCCTCCAGTGAAGATTCCTAAACCTGCATTAAGCAAGACGGTATCGCGAAAAGGCCCATGTTCACCGCATAACACTTTTTTCAATATTCCGGCATTTTCAGCTGCATTTCCGCCGATAATATACTCTGCGGGATAAGTCGGGAGCCCAACTTCAGCTGGATGTAAGGTCATTTCTGAAATGGAGCTATCTTCAAGGATGACCAGTTTGTTCTCTCCAATCAAAGAAGCTTCATCCATACCTCCTGCTCCATGAAGTACAATCGCTCTTTTTCTTCCAAGTGATTTTAATACTTCGGCAAATGTTTTCAAATAATCCTCCCGATAAATTCCGATTAGTTGATTTTCAAGGGGGACAGGATTTGTTAAAGGTCCGATTAAATTAAAAATAGTCGGAATCCGCAAATCACTGCGTACCTTCATAATCTCCTTCATATAGGGATGTACATGTGGAGCAAACATAAAGCATATCCCAACTTCGCCTAGTAATTCCTCTGCAATATCTGGTGCATAATCAAGGGAGATGCCCAGCTCTTCAAGTACGTCAGCACTGCCGGTTTTACTGGAAATACTGCGATTGCCATGCTTTGCGACAGGAATTCCTGCTCCGGCAATAACAAATGCAGAGGTTGTGCTGATGTTAAAACTCCTGGATCCATCTCCTCCTGTTCCGCAATTATCAATCACATTCGGAAACTGTTTTGCAAAAGGCAAAGACCTTTTTTTTATTGCCTTAACTAATCCGGTAAGCTCTTCTGCGGTTTCTCCTTTTATCTTTAACGCCATTAGAAAAGCCGCGATTTCACTACTAGTTGCTTTTTTCTCGAAGATCGACTCCATGGCTTTTATCACACTTTCCTCAGATAATGATTGTTGATCAGCTAGTTGCTGCAGAATGGCTTTCATCTGTTTTTCTCCTCTCAATTTTATTCAGGAAACTGCTGAGAAGCTCTTTTCCAACTGGTGTTCCTACGGATTCAGGATGAAACTGAAAACCGTAAACAGGATATTGTTTATGTTTGACTGCCATAATTTCATGATCCTCAAGCGAATAGCCTAATACCTCTATACAGTCTGGAAGTGATTCTTTTTTTATAACGAGTGAATGATACCTCATTACATCGATTTGCTGAGAAATTGTTTCAAAAAGGGATGAGCTTTGATGCTTTAATTTTGAAATTTTTCCATGCATGATTTTTTCCGCTTTTTCAACATCTGCACCAAATGCATATCCAATGGCCTGATGTCCCAGGCAAACACCTAATATTGGAATGCTTGCAAAGAATTCACGAATAAGGTCTATACAAACCCCAGCATGCTTTGGATGACCTGGACCTGGTGATAAGACAATGCCCTTAGGATTTAATTTACGGACTTCGTCCACAGTAATTTCATCATTCCGAACAACCAGCAGCTCTTCACCCAATTCGCCAAAATATTGATAGAGATTGTACGTAAACGAATCGTAATTATCGATTAATAAAATCATCTTCGTCCTCCATGAATGCTTTTAGTTTATGAATGGTTTCTTCATATTCTTTTTCAGGAATAGAGTCATGGACAATTCCAGCTCCAGCTTGTATAAAGGCTTTATTTCCTTTAATAATCACCGTCCGGATTGCTAAGGCAAAGTCCATGCTGCCTGTTACAGAGAAATAACCGACTGCACCGGAATATAACCCTCTTTTCAATGTTTCAAGTTCATTAATAATTTCCATTGCTCTTACTTTTGGTGCTCCTGATACAGTTCCTGCTGGCAAACAGGCAATAAGAGCATCAAATGCTGTATTAGGCTCTTTCAACGTTCCAGATACCTCGGACACAATATGCATCACATGTTTAAATCTTTCTACTAGCATGTTTTTTTGGATTTCAACTGAGCCAAAGTGAGCCACTCTTCCAATATCGTTTCTGCCGAGATCAAGAAGCATTCTATGTTCCGCAAGCTCTTTTTCGTCGGCGAGTAAATCCGCTTCAAGTTCCACATCTTCTTGATCCGTTTTGCCGCGCGGCCGTGTTCCTGCTATTGGATTTGTTAATACTTTATGACCGCTTACCTTTACTAAGCTTTCAGGTGATGCACCAGCAACCGAATAGGAACCGTAATCCATATAATATAAATAGGGGGATGGATTGCTAATCCGCAATTCTCGATAAAAAGAAAATGGGTCTCCTTTGAAATCTGCTGTGAACCTTTGCGATAGCACGACTTGAAAGATATCTCCCTTCTCAATATATCTCTTTGCTTTTTTTACTATATTTTCGTATTCCTCCTTCTTCATTGACGGAGTAAAGTGTGACAGCTTTGCCTCATTCTGCTGAAAACAGCCATCAGTCTGTTGAATGTCATTTGTTAATTTTTCAAGGCTGGCTCTTACCTTTTCTTGCCCGTTTATAATTGGAAAGCCAACAAGGTAGATTTTTTGCTCAAGATGATCAAAAACGACAACTTCCTCGTATACCATAAAGTGAACATCCGGCAGTTTCAGTTCGTCTGCTCCGATACTGCCGATGTTTTCATATTGGCGAATAGCGTCATATCCTGCAAAGCCAACAGCACCTCCGCAAAATGGGAGATCAGATTGTTGGTCTATCATGGGAAGCAGTTCCCTTAATGCTTCAATGGGTTTTTGCTTCTTGGTTACCACTTGGCCAGAAAAGCTCAATTTGCATTGGTCATTCGTGCCTGTTAGCTCCAAAACAGGGTTTGTTCCTATGAATGAATAACGGCCAGACTTTTCATGCTTTAGTGAGCTTTCAAAAATAAATTTTCGGCCGCCCTGCAATTTCATATAAATGGAAATTGGTGTTAGAGTATCTCCAGAAAGCTGTTGAATAATTAACTGATTTTTCGAGGCAATCATTTTGCATCCTCCATTCTTTTATTCATTACGTTTACTAAATGCTGCACTGCCTTTTTAAGAGAAATAAAAAAATCCCCTATACGCATCGCAATGCGCATAGAGGACGAATCTTTCGATCGTGGTGCCACCTCAGTTCGGAGTTTTTTAAACATACTCCCTCTGAACGGTACATCTGTATAACAGAAGTACCTTTTCCTAATAACGGAGGATCCCCGTGTCTTCCTACTGCCATTCAGAAGACCTCTCACAAGTCCATTCCATTGAAGAATCACACCGGTTCCCACCATTCCCGGCTCTCTGAAGTGCTTCTTTTCAATATACTACTCTTGATCATCAATTTAATTTTTTTTTGAAATACAAAAAGGGCTTCCCGTCATAAAAAGGACGAGAAACCCGTGGTGCCACCTTCATTAGCTGAAAAATTCAGCTCACTTAAACAGATATCTAAATGCTTAAAAGCATTCCAAATACCTGTCTCTTGTAACGATGAGACGCTTCGCCAAAGCCTAATAAGGAGTGTTCCTGTTCGGTTTGAAAGCTCTGAAGTCCATTCGCAACTGCAGCTACACTGGTTTGCACCAACCACCAGCTCTCTGAAGTATTTACAGAAGTTACTACTCTTCGTCATTGCCGTTTCATATTTGTTTATTATCATATTTGTCAATTCCAAAAATGTCAAGAGTATTTTACAAAAAAATTATTTTGCAGCTCTTATGTATTTTTCCAGCTTAATTTTCCACTCTTCGGCCAGATCTTGTAAAGTTAGAAGATCTCTCATTTTTTGCGGATCATTACGCTCAAACATAATTAAATTAGCATCTAAAACTGAAATACTTTCCTGCTTTCTCTCGATCAGTTCTAAAGAACTCTCTGAATAAACCGTACCCTCTTCAAGCACTTTAAAAAAATAGCCTGTATAGCCTGTTTCAAATGTTTTTGAAAGTAATGCATCGGTTTCATTGAATTTTGAAAGCGTCGAACATGGAATTCTTCCTTGCGTGATTTGTATGATAACATTTCCTGTTTGAAAAATGTCACCTATGTAGACATCCTTTTCTATCATATCCTTCACACAAATATTTTCTCCAAATGACGGTGGAGCAAATGGCTTTTGAAAGACTTTTTCCCAATATTCGTAGTGTTCAAAAGGGTATGCGCAAATAGCACGATCTGGTCCGCCGTGAAACTTCTCATTAGCAACCCCATCACCTTCAAAGCATTGCTTATTTAATTGGACTTCTTCGACAATTGTCTTCGCAATTCCTGATTGTTCAGGTTTTCTTTTCCATTGAAAAACTTTAGGTTTTCCGATACTTAAAGTTATAATTTTTCCTTTCAAAATAAAACACCCCATCTACACTTTATTCCTATTGATTACCAAAAAAATAAGTCAATTCAGCAATTATTTTTGTCATAAATCGTCCATATTAAGCTTAGTGACCTTAAACAGAAGGAAGGTTAGCCCACTCATGGACAATATTGAACAGATTGTTGCAAAAAAGAAAAAAGGGAACAACGAGCAAGAAGATAAGAATAATCAAAAATGGGCTATCTTATCCATTTCATCCATACCATTGGTTATGACCTTGGGAAATTCGATGCTCATTCCAGTGCTGCCTGAGATGGAAAAAAAACTAAACATTTCCTCTTTCCAAGTTAGTATGATTATAACAGTTTATTCAATTGTGGCCATCTTTTTAATACCCCTTGCCGGCTTGTTATCTGATCACATCGGCAGAAAAAGAGTTATCATTCCAAGCCTTTTTATAGCTGGAATTGGAGGCATTATCTCTGGCTGGGCTTCATGGAAAATGAATGATCCATACATGATTATCCTCTTAGGAAGAGCACTTCAGGGAGTGGGTGCAGCAGGTGCTGCACCTATTGTAATGCCGCTTGTTGGCGATATGTACAAAAATGATGATGAAATCAGCAGCTCCTTAGGCTTGATTGAAACGGCAAATACGTTCGGAAAAGTTCTCAGTCCTATCCTTGGATCATTATTAGCTGGATTTATATGGTTTTTACCTTTTTTTTCATTTCCAGTGTTTTGCGGTATTTCTATTTTACTAATGTTTTTTCTAGTTAAGACGCCGAAAAAAAAAGAAAAACCCTTGCCTATTAAAAAGTTTTTCAAAAAGATCAAGCAGATTTTCAAAGATAATGGCAAATGGTTATATGCCATCTTTCTGATTGGTGCTATTTTGATGTTTGTACTGTTTGGTGTGCTCTTTTATTTATCTGATGTTCTTGAGAATACTTATGATATAAAAAATCTTAAAAAAGGATTTTTGCTCGCTGTACCTCTTGGGGCATTATGTTTAGGATCCTATATTACTGGAAAAAAGATTAAAGAAAATAAAATCATGATGAAATGGATTATTTTCATTGGCTGTTCATTATCTGCAGCTTCCGTTGTTCTGCTTAGTTTTTCTGAAAATCTAATCTATATGATTTGCTTGTTTTTACTTTGTGGAATTGGAATTGGCATAGCTCTTCCATGTCTCGATGCTTTAATTACAGAAGGAATTGAAAAAGAGGAAAGGGGAACGATTTCCTCGGTATACAGTTCAATGCGCTTTATTGGAGTTGCAGGGGGACCACCTGCCATTGCATTGCTATTAAAGTATGCTGAAAACTGGCTTTTCTATTTGTTATGCGCACTTACTGTCCTAGCAGCATTAGCAACACTGTGGGCAATAAAACCTGAAAAGGAAGCTGCCTAACGCAAGATCTGAGGAATTTCAAATAAATTGCCGTGACTTTGCATGGTTGATATGATATCCTTTAACTAAGTAAACTTAAATACTTAATAAAAACAGCTGTGAATGTTGCAGCATTCACAGCCATTTACAATAGTCCGTTTCCATCGGGGATCGGCCCAAATCACGTAGACCTCACCCTTCTTTTTAGCTCAAGGGAGGTCTATTTTTTGTCTTTAAAACTTAAGACAGCAATAATTAAGCTTGCAAAGGAAATCATAATCATCATTCCTTCATATACTGTCAAAGGCATCACCCCCTCTCAGAACGGGGTTAGCCGACCACCCTATAGAGAAACTTTCTACTGCTATTTAATTATACCATAAATTTGTCCTAATAATCGAACACATGTTCTAAATATTGAAATTGAGTCTTCATTCCTATATTTAAACAAAAGGCGCCTCCTGCTTTTACGAAGCTGGAAGCGCCTTTTCAGTATCTAAAATGTACTTACATTATTTTACTGGTTTTTTCAAAAGTCCTATTAATAGAGCTGATACAATTGCTCCCGCTACAATTCCTATTAGGTATACAAGCCATGAACCTTCAACCAATGGAATAACAAATACTCCGCCATGCGGTGCTCTTAAACCAATATTGGCCATCATGGACACAGCACCGGCAATAGCTGAACCAACCATCATCGAAGGAATAACACGAAGCGGATCAGCTGCTGCATATGGAATGGCTCCTTCCGTAATAAATGAAGCACCCATAATGTAGTTGACTTTTCCTGCTTCTCTTTCTTGTTTCGTAAATTTATTTTTAAAGAAAGTAGTTGCTAAAGCAATTGCTAATGGCGGAACCATTCCTGCTGCCATAACAGCTGCCATTGGTCCAAATACATCACTTGCAAGAAGACCTGTTCCAAATACATATGCGGATTTATTGACTGGCCCTCCCATATCAAAAGCCATCATTAACCCTAAAACGGCACCAAGCAAAACAGCATTCCCTGTTCCTAAACCTGTTAACCAGCCTGTAATGGCATCATCTAAAGCGGCTACTGGTTTATTAACAACATAAAGCATAATGAATCCAGTTAATCCAATACCAAGTAAAGGATATAATAAAATTGTTTTAATTCCCTCTAATGCTGCGGGCAATCCTGAAAGCACCTTTTTCAATCCTACAACTAAATATCCAGCCAAGAATCCGGCAATAATACCGCCAAGGAAGCCAGCTCCTCCTGTTGCAGCAAGCATTCCGCCAACAGCACCAGCTGCAAACCCTGGACGGTCAGCAATGCTCATTGCGATGAAGGCTGCCAGAATTGGAATAATAAGACCAAATGCACTGCCACCGCCGATTGTATTTAATGCTTCAGCAATTGGGTGATATGATGGGTCATCAGGATTTGAAGCATTATAACCAAACATAAAGGAAATCGCAATCAAAATTCCTCCGCCGACAACAAATGGCAGCATGTTTGATACACCATTCATTAAATGCTTGTAAATCCCCGCTTTTTGTTCTTTTTGCCCTTCACCTGACTTTGAATTATTATCCGCACTGTATACAGGCACATCCTGATTTAATGCCTTTTCAATTAACTCCTTAGGCTTTCGAATTCCATCAGCAACTGGCGTTTGCAGGACATGCTTGCCTCCAAAACGAGCCATTTCTACTTTTGTGTCAGCTGCAACAATAACTGCAGTTGCTTTCTCAATTTCTTCAGCTGTTAAGACGTTCTTCGCACCGCCAGAACCGTTTGTTTCAACTTTAATCTGCACACCCATTTCAGCAGCTTTTGCTTTAAGGGAATCTGCCGCCATATAGGTGTGTGCAATTCCAGTTGGACATGCAGTAACAGCAACAATAAATTGCTCGCTCTCATTAATTTCCTCTTGAAGAGGTTCTTCTTCCTCTTCTTGATCATATGAATTGATAATATCAATAACATCTTGCTCTACTTTAACGTTTTGCAGTTTTTGACGTGCTTCCTCATTCATCAGAATGGAGGAAAGACGTGACAATGCTTCTAAATGTGTATTGTTTGCACCCTCAGGAGCAGCAATCATAAAGAAAAGAAATGCCGGCTGTCCGTCCAGTGATTGATAATCAACACCATTTTCAGACTTACCGAAAGCAATGGCAGGAGTTTTGACTGCGGAAGTTTTAGCATGCGGAATCGCAATTCCCTCCCCAATTCCTGTTGTACTTTGCTCTTCTCTTTTAAGAATAGCTTTCTTAAATTCATCTCGGTCATTTAATTTGCCTGCTGAGTCTAATTTATTGACTAATGCTTCGATTGCTTCATCTTTTTTGCTGCCATTAATCGAAAGTAAAATGGTCTCCTTTGTCAGCAATTCTGTTATTTTCATCTTAGTTCGCTCCATTTCCTTTTCTTATGTTCACTTCATCTAAGAGCTGCTGAATTTTTTCCTCGGTCGCAAGCCCAATAGAAAATGCGGTTGCACTGCCGCTCGCCACACTATATTGAAATGCCTTTTCAATATTCTTTGTTTTTTCATATTGAGCTAAAAAGCCAGCTACCATCGAATCACCAGCACCAACCGAGCTTTTCACCTCTCCATTTGGAACATTTGAGGTATAAACTTCATTTTCACTGATAAAAATGGCACCGTCCCCTGCCATTGAAACAATGACATGTTGAGCACCCATCTCCAGCAGTTGTCTGCCATATAGAATGGCCTGCTCTGCTGATGTAATCTCTGTCTCAAAAAGCTGACCAAGCTCATGATGGTTTGGCTTAATGAGGAACGGGCGATATGGAAGCACCTTTCGTAATAGCTCACCTTCAGCATCAACCACAAAAGATGTTCCATTACCTGCTAGTATTTTCACGATTTCTTCATATGTTGAAGCAGGCATACTAGCTGGAATGCTCCCAGCAATAACAAGCAGATCTTCTTCCGTTAAAGCAGAAATTTTCCTTTTCAACAGATCCATTTCTTCCTCTGCTATATTTGGTCCCTTTCCATTCAGTTCTGTTTCTTCTGCTGCCTTAATTTTTACATTAATTCTTGTATCATCGTTAACGTGTACAAAATCTGTATTTATTTGCTCACCCTGTAAATACGTCTCGATATACTTGCCAGTAAATCCTCCGACATAACCAAGTGCAACACTAGTAACTCCCATTCTTTTTAAAAGACGGGAAACGTTGATTCCCTTGCCGCCTGGCAGCTTAGTTCCCTCTTCAACCCGATTTAAATGACCCACATTAAATTGATTAAGGGATGTGATATAGTCTACAGAAGGGTTTAGCGTTAGTGTATATATCATGAATTCACTACCTTTACCATAGTTTTACTCTTTATTTCGATTAGACTCTCTTCATCATGTTCATTTGTAATAATTACTGCTTCGTGCAAATCTCCTATTTTAGCGAATCCAATTTCAAACAACTTAGAATCATCAGCCAGCACATATGCTTCACGGGCTAAACCAATGGCCGTCTGCTTAATCAATGCCTCTTCCTGATCTGGCGTTGTAAAGCCAAATTCGGGATGAATCCCATTGACCCCCATGAAACATTTATCGAAACGGTATTGTTTCAAGCTTTCAAGTGCTCCGCGGCCAATTACTGCATTTGTTTTTGGCTTCGCAAAGCCGCCAATAATGTAAGTCGTAATGTTTCGATCTATTAATTGATTTACATGTGTAAGTCCATTCGTAACAACAACTATATTATGAACAGGCAGGAAAGGGATTATTTCAGCTACTGTAGAACCTGCATCTAAGTAAATGGAATCTCCTTCTTCAACCAGCGATGCTGCATGCTTGGCTATTTGTTTTTTTTCTTGAAGGTTTTTGGCTGATTTTTCAATCATACTTGGCTCTTGAAGCTTTCCTTGTAATCTCGAAGCCCCTCCATGTACTCTTTTCAGGTATTTCCCTTTTTCCAATTGAGTTAAATCACGTCTGATCGTCGATTCTGAACTATTTGTAGCCTCTACGATATCTTGTATTTTCACCGTTGACTGCTGCTTTAATAGTTTTAATATAAGCTGGTGCCTGTCTGGCGTAAGCATTATAAAAATCTCCTTTTTACTGAAGCTTTATCATGTTCTTATTGTACTGAAACCGATTGCAGATTTCAATCATTTTCTTTCAAAAACATTCAACTAATGATTGTTTTTGAATGGAAATTGAATTTACTATTATTTTTAGAATTATCTCAAAATAATAGTTTGATCTATATTATGTATTATGCTAAAATCTAAAATAACAACATATAGTTTTAATCTTCATAACAAATACTATATGTTGTTTTATCTTTGTTTTTTCTAATGATTCCATAGTCTCTTTTTTATCCGTCTCCTTGTGGAGCGGATCTTTTTATGTTCCTATATTTTTTGCCTGCTGTTCTGAAATTATTTCTTTCTTAGCGGATAAATGAGATGGGAATTTGAAATTCCTGTAAAAAATCTGAATCATACCCGCAGCTTTGTCCGTTGGGTTTACTTTCCTTTTAATTTTTATAACACAGTAGCACAAAACAAAAAACCTGAATGATTATATAGAGTTAATCATCCAGGTTCTTCATGTCTAGTACCCTTTAAGGTAATTATTCAAATATCTTAATACGCTCTTCCAGCGGTTTAAAATCTTTTTCTCCAGGAGCTATAGTTGGTTTTCCGAATGGCATTTGTGCAATTAACTTCCATGATGACGGAATTGACCACTCCTGCTGGATTGACTCATCGATTAACGGATTATAATGCTGTAAAGAGGCCCCAAAACCAAGTTCCTCTAAAGCAGTCCATATTACAAATTGATGCATAGCAGATGTATGCTCTGACCATACAGGGAAATTGTCTGCATATAACGCAAAATCTTCCTGAAGTCCTTTTACTACTTGCTGATCTTCATAAAATAAAACGGTGCCATATCCAGCTTTAAAAGAATTGATTTTTTCATCTGTAGGCGAAAAATTTTCAGCTGGTACAACTTTTCTTAAAGCATCCTTTGTTAATTCCCAAACTTTATCATGATTCTCACCCAGCAATAAGACCACTCGCGTGCTTTGCGAGTTGAATGATGATGGTGTATGGAGAACTGCTTCGTGAATAATTTCTTTTATAGCTTCATTCGAAGCAACATGCTCCTTACTAATACCGTAAATGGAGCGGCGGTTTTTAATAGCATTAAAAAAAGCTGAACTCATATTATTTCCTCCTAAATTAAATTCGATCAGATACACAGTTATTATTGACCACTTAACAAGCAGATTAGACATAAGATGTAATTTTCTTGAATTAAAGCATTTAAAAGTGTCAAAAGTAACTTTCTTGTCAATTTAATTCAGAAAGGTGTGACAGAAAAACACCCTTCAAGAACATATAATAAAATTAATCCCTTTTGAAAGGCGGTATTTAAAAATGGACACCCTCACAAAAAGTTATGTTGATTTTTTTCAAAAATCAATTATCCCCCTGCCAGCTTTTAAAATGAAAAATAACTCTATTTCCAGCAGTCACTGGCTCATTGCCATAGAAGGCAAATTAGAGAAAAAGAAAAATTACAGCTGGCGAGTTGCGGTTTACCCATCAAGTGAAATAGGAAACTTTGAATGGAATGACCTTGTCTACCAATCAGAGCGGTTTGATTCTTTCAATTCAGCCTGTGCACATGCAAGAGAAACAGAAGAACTATATAAAAAAGTAAACTAATCTTTCCTATATCCTTCATCCACTCCCCCTTACCTGGCTTCACCCTCTTTTTTTTAATTCAATTGTGAAATCCATCACATAAATCTTAATGTTTAACAACAGCTTGAATCGTGAATATAATCAGTAAATAAAATAAATGGAGGTCATTATGTTGCTGGATATAAATTTAGAAGGAATTGTTCACACGGACATTCAGACAAACGAAGAAAAATCGCTGAACTTATCAATTGGCGGTGAAGATTTGCTTCAATTATTAAAAGACATTCATGGAGAAAAAGTAAGGATTACGATCGAGGAATTAAAATAAAAGCACCACTCCTATAGCGGAGCGGTGCTAAAGTCATTAACTGTATGAAATAAAATATAATCAAAGAAATGTTCTTCCTCAGAAGCGATCGATTTTTCAAGCTCGATAACATGGTTCCACATACGTTCTGCAACTTGCTCTTCTCCAATTAACAATAAGTAATCATACGCAAAAGCATAAACAGCCAATGATTCATACAAAACAAGGGGCTTTCCGCTGTTTCTATCATAACGGCCAAACACTTTTCCTTCTTCCTCCAATTGTGTGAGCAGCCAATTGTTGAATAAGGGAAGTTCTTGTCCACGCTTCACTTTGTTGGCAGCGATTAACAGCTGATCGACCATATGAACCTCATCACTATATTGATATGCTTGCTTGCTTATATCGTAGTATTCTGGAAAAAATGGTCCTTCGATAGTTAATGCATTTAAAAGCAGCTCTTCTGTTTCATTTGTATCTGTTAGTGTTCGAAAAAAGTCATCTGTTAAATAGCTTAATGTTATTCTTCCTGCTGGTTCACCTGTAGTCCAATCTGAGAAATCACGATACAGTCCATCTGCATACTGCAAACTTACTAAAGAGTCCCTTAGTTCATCTGCTAATTTTTGATATTCTTGTTCCTTAAATGATAATGAACCTTTGATAAGCGCCTGAATAATCCTTACATCATCAATTAATGCATTAGCTGCTGCCTGCTGGTCAAGAGACCAGCGTATATATATGCCCTTTTCATTTGAAAGAAGGAAATGTTTTTTAAGAACATCTACTTGCTCACGAAACGCTTTATCATATCCGCCAAGCAGCAAATAATTCATATACAAACCTAGACTTTCAGATAAATATTGCTGATCTTCACCTGATGTATAGGTAGAAATAAGTGAATCATTCATATAATGGTCTTTTACATATTTCTGCACGGTAACACCGTCCCCATTTTTGCTCCAAGTGAATATAGCAATGAATACTAGCACCAGCAGAATGATTATTAATAGACTATTTTTCTTCATTACATTTCCGTCTGTTTAAAACGCTGGGTTTTATCCCATGAAACAGTTTGCCCTTTCATTCTGCTTTTAATATAAATATACATGCTTCTGATCAGCAATATCACAAATAATTGCGCATAGGTGAAATACATGATAAACACGTAGGCTACATTACGAAGGGTAATATCATCATCAATCACAATGGCACTTAACAGCTGAGCACTATACACAATATAGCTCATAAACCATAGCATAAGAAGCGGTGCGGCAATATTCGGAAGGTCTAGACCCAATATACTAAGCAGAAAGAAGATATGTGAAAATAAAAGCAGTCCAATAAATACTGCATACGTTAATAAATGCTGCAGAGAAAGGATAAATGTTCTGCCTTTCCAGAAAGAGAACTCTCTTAATGATTTTTCCAGCAAATAAATATTACCAGTTAACCAGCGTGTTCTTTGCTTAATAAATACCTTCAGATTTTCAGGCTCCTGTTCCCACGTACATGATGTCGGAACTACTGGCAGCAAATATCCAGCTGCAGTTAATCTGACCGTTAACTCCGCATCTTCGGCTAAAGCATAAACATCATACCCGCCAAGTTCTTCAATCACTTTTCTTCTAAGCAGCATATTCGTTCCAGCTAATGATCCCAGCTTAAACAAGGACCATCTCCCACATTGCATTAATAGCTGAAATACCCGAAACTCGAGAGCAATCATTCTGGTTAACATATTCGTTTCTTTGTTTTGTGTCTTCACATAGCCAACAGCACCAGCCGCACCATTTGTTGTTTCAGCAGCTTCCACTAATTTTGTAACAGCGTCTGCTTCAGGCTGGTTGTCTGCATCGTAAACAATAAAATAATCTGAAGATGAAATTTTTAATCCATAGTTTAAAACACGTGATTTTCCTCTAGGCTCACCATCCGGAACAGGAATATAATGAATGTTTGCAAAAGCCTCTGAAAATTCCTTGGAAATGTCGGCGGTATCATCCTTTGAACCATCATCAAGCAAGTAGATGTCAAGTTTTCCTGGATAGTTCAGCTTCCCCATGGCACTTAATGTATCACTAATGACGACTCCTTCATTATAAGCAGGAATAAATAAAGCTACACTCGGATACTTTTCGAGCGGTGGTGGATGCTTATAACGAACCCTGTACCATAAGCCGCTTATTGTCACGGCAGAATAAAAAAGAAGCAGAATCCAAAAGAAAATCATAATCATCGTTAAGATATTTGTCATTTCTTTTCCTCCACTTCTTCAATAATTTGGTCTATTGAGGATATTTGGCGGTGTTTATATTGGTAAGGTGGTTGAATTTGATTAAAAACAGTATGAGATTTTGAACGTATCCTCTCTATAACTACAGCCACACCCTTTTCATTAGTATTCTGCAGAAGAATCAGAATACCTTTGTTTGTGGCGGTAACAAAATCATACTCTTCACGAATGGAAGAGAATACAATTTGAGAAAGCTTATGCTTTAAAGTTGATAATGTGTTCTTATTTTCCAGATTTAATTCCAGAACTAATAGCCAAAGTGATTCATTTCTTCTAATAGCACCCTTTTGGACTATTTTCGACTGATCAAGAAACTCATGTTTCGTTAATAATTTTGTTGATACGTCATATTTCTCAAGCAATTTTACTTTTTCAGACAACTGATTGCTCTCATTGACTGTCTTTTTCAGATAATATACGAGAACCCAGTAAAGCAGTAAAAAGGCAGTTAATAGCAAATGAATATACATAAAGTAAAATTGTATATTCTCTTGATGAGCTGAAAAAAAGGCATAGCCTGTTAAAAAGGCTCCAAATCCTAAGATGACTGTAATAATGATAGGGAATAAAAATTTAATATTGGTGAAAGAAAGAAGCAGGATGGATGAAGCAATTAGAATTAATGCAAGCTTGTAGAACGGCAATTCTGTCAGGAAAATGACACCTAAAATACTGACCATGACGACTACCACTATATTAATAAGCATAGATCTTTTCATTATGATTCAGCCTCCTTGAAAATGAATGTGTTAAGAAAGGTGGCTTATTGACATTGCGCAGATTAACACTTACCTATTATTATAACAATGATTTCTAGAGATAATAATAGTCCAACTTTTCCCATTCATATTAGAGAATTTGGAGTACATCCTCAAGTTATCCTGGTAAGATCTTGTAGTCATAAAAGTATATAATAAAATGTTATCCTCCTAAAACAGATACAAAAATAAAGAAGGCCGTAGTTCTCCGAATAGAAAAAACTAGACGGAGATATAATTCTCGTCTAGTTCATTTGTTTCCCCTATTGTTTACGATTTATTCTTAGAATTTCGATTACAATGGTGATGCTTTAAACTTCTGCTATTTGTTCTAATGACTTTTCTTCCATACATTTTTGCAGCAATTCTTGTACTTCAAGAGCTTTAACCGGCTTACTGAATAAGTATCCCTGATATTCATCACAGCCATCCTGTTTTAAAGATAACAGCTGTTCATTCGTTTCCACACCTTCAGCTATTACATTCAGATCAAGGCTATTAGCCATATTAATAATCGTTTTGACAATGGCGGCGTCTTTCCCGCTCTCGTTGACTGTACTAATAAAAGAGCGATCAATCTTTAATGTATCAAGTGGAAATGACTTAAGATAGCTGAGGGAAGAATATCCTGTTCCGAAATCATCTAAGGATAATTTTATGCCCATTTCTTTTAATTGATTTAGGACTGGAATCGCATAAACAGGATCTTGTACAATCGTTTCTGTTAATTCAAGTTCCAAGTACTGAGGATCGATTTTAGTATTTTCAATAATTTCCATCACCGTATCTACAAACGAGGTCTGCTGGAATTGGCGTGCTGAGATATTTATACTCATTCTTACTGGAGCATAACCCTGTATTTCCCATTCCTTCGCTTGTCTGCACGCTGTTTCAATGACCCAATTTCCAATCTGAATGATTAACCCCGTCTCTTCTGCGAGTGGGATAAATTCAGCAGGCGAAACGGTGCCCATCTTCGGGTGGTTCCAGCGGATTAGAGCTTCAACACCCTTAATATGACCAGTGTTAACATGGATTTGCGGCTGATAATATAGTTCTAGTTCATTATTGATGACTGCTTTGCGCAATCCAATCTCAAGTCTCATTTTTTTGGCCATTAGGTCATTCATATCCGATGTAAAGAATTGATAATTGTTTTTTCCATTATCCTTTGCCCTGTACATCGCAGTATCTGCATTTTTTACAAGTAAATCAGCTTCTCCGCCATCTTCAGGGTACATACTGATGCCGATTGAGGCGGAGATAAACAGTTCGTTATCCTCAAAATGAAATGGCATTAATAATTCATCTAAAATTTGCTGTGAAATTTTTGCTGCATGCTGATGGTTCATTTGCGGGAAGATTAATATATACTCATCTCCTCCCTGTCTGGCAAGCATGTCCTTTTTCTCAATATATTTAGACATTCGCTTAGATACTTCGACAAGAAGATGATCACCAACACTATGGCCGAGTGTATCATTTATATATTTAAAGCGGTCAAGGTCAATAAAAAGAACGGCCAATGATTGATGATTGATTGCTGCCTGTTCAATACTTAAGGAAAGATAATTATTTAAAAATCTTCTATTTGGCAAGTTTGTTAACGGATCACGATAAACAAGCTCCGTTATTTTTTTCTCATTCTTTTTCCGTTCAGAAATGTCCCGAATGATTCCACTGAAATACGTATTTTCATCATTCGTCAAGGTCGATAACGTTAATTCAATTGAAAAGACTTCTCCATTTTTGCGGAGTCCTTCCAGTTCAACCGACTTACCTATAATTTGTTCTTTCCCAGAAGCAATAAAATCCTTTAACCCTTTATTATGTGCCTTACGATAGTTGACAGGAATAATTACGTCCAGATTCTTTCCAATAATTTCATTTTCTTTGTAGTAAAATATAGCTTCTGCTGCGTTATTCCAAGCAATGATATTTCCATTACTGTCAGCTAGAACGATTGCATCATTCGCAGTCATAATAATGGATTGATACATATTATCCAAAAATTGAAGCTGATCGGTTTTCTGCTGAAACCTTCTATCTAAAAATGTACTTGCCAAAATGATTGTGAGAAGCAGAAACATTCCAATTCCTATACTGAACCCCATTACTGTGGTATTGATTGCAGCTGAGGAATGAGCGTGTGCGTGATTGTGGTCAATTCCCATAGATTCATATGTTGCTGCAGCCATCCCGGTAAAATGCATGCCGGAAATAGCAGCTCCCATAACTAAAGAGCTCGCTATCTTTTTAAGATGTGTGTATTTTTGATTCGCATTTTTTTCAAAATAAAAGAATAAATATAAAGCCGCTAATGAAGCAACAAAAGCAATAATTATCGACAAAACAAATAATAATGGATCGTAAATAATCGCAGCATCCATTACCATTGCTTCCATCCCTACATAATGCATTAAAGCAATTCCAGCTGATATAAAGGCAGCTCCAATAAAGATAAATAACCCTCGGTTTAAGCCTATACTTACAATCGCAAAAGCAATGGCACATGCAACTACAGCCAACACGATTGATAAAACCACCAGAAAGGTATCATACATAACTGGAATACTTAGATGATGAGCCAACATGGCAATAAAATGCATAGACCATATACCAAATCCTAAAGAAAAAGCACCAGCAGTAAGCCAAATATAACGCACCATGCCTGAAGATCTTCTCAGGCGGCTGACAATATTTAAGGATGCATATGAAGCAATAACAGCAATTAAAATGGAAATAAAAACAAGAGTTATATTATAGTAGCTGGTAAGCTCCATGAAATGTACCTAGCCTCTCTAAAAAAATTCTATAGTGGTAATGAATTATAATAGTTAAATGTTCCTATAAGACATATTATAATAGCTAAAAAGGATATTTATCATATTTAAAATATTTAATTTTTTCATAAAGGAATTACGTTCTCTACAAAAGAATATCTCTCACGCATTTACCTTTTTGAGTATAAAAAAAGCCTTTCCTTTTTGGATAGGCTTTTCGCAAGTATGTATACAATCATACGAGTTTGCGCCTTAGGACCCTGGGTGGAAATAAATCCCTGTGGGCCCAAACGCAGTTTCAATCGTTTAGACAGAGGTATTTTCCTTTGTAACTTCCCTGTTTTCTTTCCAGATTTTATAGTGAGTAAACATTGTAAATAGCAAGAAAAAGTTCATCGCCCAAATGGATATGACAGGACTTAAGCCTCCAAATTCAATGGTTGATGCTCCTTTTAGGTACATAGCGATATATGATTCAATAACGATCAGAACAATCGCTCCGAAACCGGAAAATGCAATGCGAATCATGATTTCTCACTCCCTCACCTTATTTATAATAATTATAAATTAGATTATGAAGGAATACAATCAAAACGTTCAAAAATTCGTAAAAATTCTCTTTGAAATACTATTGACAAATTCATTATACATAAAAATATAAAAAAGGATTAGCGACATTTTCAAGTCACTAACCCTTTTTCTCGTTAAAGCTCATCAAATCCGTTATCGACTTGATTCACTTTCGTATATTGACGTGATTTTTGCTCGAAAAAGTCTGATTTGCCCTGGTCAACTTCTTCATATGCTACAATCCAGCGCAATGGATTTGTTCTAAAGCCTTCAAACGGTCGTTCAAAACCGAGCTGATTGCTGCGCACATTTGCGTAAAATTTAATATATGCTTCAAGATCGCTTAGCAGAACACCTTCTAATTTATTCCCAATAACCGTACGTGCCCATTCAATTTCAAGCTCTGCCGCTTCTTTAAATGTTTCTTTCACAAACGCTTTTAGTTCTGGTGTATCCAATTCAGGATTTTCAGCTAATATTTCTTTAAAGATCTTCACAAATAAATCCACGTGAATTTGTTCATCACGATTAATATAGTTAATCATCGTGGATGTGGAAACCATTTTTTGATTTCTTGCAAGATAGTAGAAGAAAGCAAAGCCGGAATAGAAGAACAAACCTTCTAATACCACATCGTAAACAATAGACTTTAATAGATTTTCAGCAGTTGGGTCCTTTGCAAAATCTATATAGCCGTTTGTAACAAATTCATTTCTCTTTATTAATGTTTCTTCTGTACGCCAGTATTCAAAAACTTCGTCCTGCTTTTGTTTTGAAACAATACTTGATAGTACATATGAATATGAATGATTGTGAATGACTTCTTGCTGTGCAAGAATGATCATCAAGGCTGAAAGGCTGGAATCTGTCAGATAATCTGCAACCTTGCCGGCATAATCCGTCTGGATACTATCAAGCAGAGCTAATAACCCGATAATTTTCAAGAAGGAATCTTGTTCATCTTTTGATAATGCAGGAAACTGCTTAATGTCTTGAGACATATTAATTTCAAATGGCGTCCAAAAGTTAGCCAGCATTTTTTTGTATTTAGGATATGCCCAAGAATAACGGACATCATCCCAGTTTAATATATTTGAAGTTGAGCCATTGATAATAGCCGTAGACCGGTTTGGGGCGGTCTCATCCATAATTTTTCTTTTATTGATCGTTGCCATTCGTATTTCCCCTTTCAAATCAGCTGGAGCATGATTCACAATCTTCAATTTCAGAAGATGTTGATCGAATATAATAGCTAGTTTTTAACTTTTCTTTCCAAGCTGTTGTATGAAGATCAAGAAGGTCTTTTGCTTTGATTGTATTTGGTACATATAAGTTAAAAGAGATTGCCTGATCAATATGTTTTTGACGCTGCGCATTCTGCAGAATACTCCATTTTTGATCCAATAAGTAAGCAGATTTATAATACCATGTTGTCTCACTGTTAAGGTCTGGAGCAGTTACAGGGATACGATAATCCTTTTTCTCTTCAGAATATTGCTTATTGAAAATAGGATCGATGCTTGGTGTGCTTCCTGCGATTAATGCTGTTGAAGCATTAGGAGCTACTGCTAATAAATAAGCATTTCTCATTCCATTTTTTTGCACAGACTCCATTAACCCTTGCCAATCCAGATTGCTGTCTGACTGCAGATATCCGCGTTTTTCAAAATATGCTCCAGTATCCCAATCTGAGCCTTCAAATGCAGGATATGATTCTTTTTCAGCAGCAAGTTCCATAGAGCTTTGAATCGTTAAATAAGCGATTTTTTCATATAGCTCGTCTGCAAATTGAACTGCTCTTTCGCTTTCCCAAGCAATTTTACTGATCGCAAGCAAATGATGCCAGCCAAATGTCCCTAAGCCAATTGCACGGTACTTTTGGTTTGTTAACTGCCCTTGTATAACAGGAATCGTATTAATATCGATAACATTATCAAGCATTCTAACCTGAACCTTAATAAGTCTTTCCAAAGCAGAATCGCTGACAGCACGTGCTAGGTTAATTGAAGAAAGATTACATACAACAAAGTCTCCTGGCGTTTTTTCGATCACGATTTTGCCGTCCTTTGTATATTCCTCTATTCTTTTTGTAACACTTTGGTTTTGAACTATCTCTGTACAAAGATTTGTGCAATAGATCATTCCCTTATGTCCATTTGCATTTTTACG
Source organism: Bacillus mesophilum (assembly GCF_008923265.1). Taxonomy (NCBI): domain Bacteria; kingdom Bacillati; phylum Bacillota; class Bacilli; order Caryophanales; family Bacillaceae; genus Bacillus; species Bacillus mesophilum. The sequence continues at coordinate 81,452 of NZ_WBOT01000002.1, forward strand.
ATTCACTTCATCACGATAGAACATAAACGGAGTGCCTGTTTCAAGCTGGCTTCTAAGAACGGATTTCATAATTTCGATAGCTGGAATGGTTTCACGGCTAAGCTGCTCATTATCAATACACTCTTGATACTTTTCTCTGAAAGAGCCCTCACCATCTTTTTCATCAAAATAATCCTCCAGCGAGAACCCCATTACTCTTCTGACTTCATGAGGATCAAATAAATGCCAGTCTCCTCTATTCTCAACAGCCTCCATGAATAAATCAGGGATACAGATGCCAGTGAAAAGGTCATGTGTACGCAAACGCTCGTCCCCATTGTTTAATTTAGCATCTAAGAAAGAGAAAATATCCTTATGCCATACATCTAAATAAACACTGATTGCTCCTTGTCTCTGACCAAGCTGATCAACACTTACAGCTGTATTGTTTAACTGCTTCATCCATGGCAAAACGCCGGAAGATGCCCCTTTAAAGCCTTTAATATCACTGCCTCTGCTGCGGATTTTGCCTAAGTAGACACCAATTCCTCCGCCATTTTTAGATAATGCAGCAATATCCGTATTGCTGTCGTAAATAGAATCTAAGCTATCGTCAACTGTTTCAATAAAGCAGCTTGAAAGCTGCCCCCATTTTTTCCCGGCGTTTGACATAGTCGGTGTTGCTACAGTCATATATAAATTACTTAGTGCCCAGTAAGCTTCTTTTACTAGTTCAACTCTTTGAGAGCGAGCTTCATTTTGCATCAAAATCATACTGATCACCATGAATCTCTCCTGAGGCAATTCATAGATATTCTTTTGACGGTCTTTCGCTAAATATCGATCAGCGAGCATCTTAATCCCTAAATAAGTAAATAACTGATCTTTTTCAGGGTTAATAAAACGCCCTAGCTCATCAATTTCAGCTCTATCATATTTCTCTATTAGTTTACTTTCATATATATCTAATGAGACGAGTTTATGTAATAGATCATAAAAGCTGCCATATTTGTGATCTGCCTGATATCCTCGATTCTCACCTGCATGACGATATAATTGCTGTAAATATAAATGAGCTGCCACGTATGTCCAATTAGGTTCATCCATTGAAATAAAGGATAAGCACTCGAGAATCAGCTGATCATAAAAAGAATTTTCATTTAGGCTGTCTAATTGCGCAGCTTTCTTTTCTAAATATTGCATTTGCAGTTCAGGAAACATTTCCTGCAGTTCCTGAAAGTTAACAACTTTTGTTAAACTCGTCATTGATAATTCCTCCTTCAACATGAAAGAATCAGCGGAATGCTGTTCTTTTGGAAACACATTATGCACCTGATGCACATTATGTAAATGTCCTTTTTCAGGTGTCTTTAAACAGTTGAGAGTACGCTTCATCCCACAGATTTGAGCCAAGCAAAACGAAAATTAAAGGTTTCATGCTGTATGCTGCTTCAATTTAACCAGAATCAAAAAGTTTTTGCTGTTTCTAGAAACATCGTACATCTTTTTTGACCGTAGCTGATTATCATTTTCACAAAAAAAAACACTTCCCGAAGAAAGAAACTTTTGCTCGCGCAAGCAGTTTCTCTGGCTTGTGCATTTTTTCAACTAGTTGCCCCTCACGTCATATTGCCATTTGCAACTATTTATATCAGTGGTTCACTATTTTGATTGCAGCTTAAGATGATAAGCGCAATAATAAGCGTGCTAGCGAATTCCCTCTTAAGTCCGGATGGTTTTGTATAATTATCTATATATAGTTAACGCTAACAAGACCAACACTAGATATTGTATGTAATTCTATCATATGCAAAAATATAATTCAATTTTTTTATTTTGCTAGAACACTCTGTTTTTACCCTTTCCTCCCGAAAAACACTTGTTTCAGCACGATTTTCCAATAAAAAAATTTTTTTATCAGATTAAAAAAATAATAGAACGTGCTATAAATACACGTTCTACAATCTCCTTATAAAACATCATATCCTTGTTCATCAATTGCTGCTTTGATCTTATTTAGTGTAACAGATGCCGGATCATATTCAACCTCAACCTTGCCGCTTTCAAGATGAACTTTCACCTTGCTGACTCCAGGTAATTCGCCGACACTGTCCTCTATCGCTTTTACACAATGGCCGCAGGACATGCCGCTAGCTTGTAAAGTTATGTACTCCATATGTGCCCCTCATTTCTTCATCAATTTTTGAACGGTTGTAAGAAATTCATCTAATACCTTGTCATCACCTTCATGAATGCGCTCTACTATACAGCTCTTCAGATGACCTTCCAGCAGCAGTTTTGCCACGCTATTTAATGCTGATTGAGTAGCAGATATTTGAGTGATAACATCATCACAATATGTATCTTTTTCAATGAGACCTTTTATGCCCCTTATTTGACCTTCAATTCGATTTAACCTGGTAGTCAGGTTTTTCTTTACCTCATCTGAATGATGGCTTTTACGCACATTTTGATGATCACAAGCTGCATGATCTGCTGCATCTATATTCATGGGCTAGCCCCCTTTTTTAAGGGTATTATACTCTGGCAACGTATTTAAAGGCAACAACATTGATACTATGTTAACTTACCCTTTTTTCAATTGTTTTAACACTTTATACTCAGGCATGCATTCTGCTTTTGGCTGTTTAACACTTTTACAAAGAGAAAGAGTCGCCTGAATAGGCAACTCTTTACATCTCTCTAAGATCTGAAATAGCTACTTCCGTTCGTTCTTCTAAAGGGCCGCGCAAATGCACTGTTGCCATTTTATTTTCTTCATTGATGCCATCGATCCATACAGATGCACCATTATATTGAACCTCAATATCTGCACTTGATGATAAAATTTGTTTCACACGGTTTATTTCCACCAGGACACCCCTTTTCCCTTGTATGTGATCAGAGTTATTTTAAACAGTTCAGCAAGTTTTATACGCTACTTTAGAATCCTGGAAAATAAATAATCATCTAACTTTTTTATTAATAATAGAACGAGTATTAAACAGATGCCAAACAATATTGGATGCCAGTATTGGTTTATATGCAATATTCCGGCCCTCTCTAAGATAATATTAATTGAAAAATCACCTATCAGCAGGATTGAACAAGCTGAGAAAGAAAAAAAGTATAAAACAATAGCTGCTAAAAGCAAGCTATAAACCATCCAGTATGCAGTGTTAAATGCAATACTATCTCTGGATAACACAGAAAACCAGCCAACAGTATAATGGTGAGTTCTCCAGAACGCTTGAATGATGATCGTCAGCCCTTGCATACATGTGGTAATTGCCATATAGATTGTTAAAAACCTAGTAAACGGAATTTGCAGCTTAAGCAAGTTTCTCCACATTTTCAAAACGTAAATGGAAATGAATAAAATGATAAACGTATACCATGATTTCCACCAGTAATGCTCATAAATGTTGATCCAGGTAAAAACCTCCTCTATCAAAAAAACACCAAATAATAAGAACACAATCGTTCTTAGCTTCATTTGGAAGGTAATCATTAACATTAACAGACTTGGAATAAATAGTGCCTGTGACATACTGGATCCAACTGTGTTATCATACCAATGGTCCCGAAATACATTTGGGTGATATGCATATGCATCAAATAGTATTAGTACAAAGTAATCCAAAAAAAAAGCAAGTCCCATTGTGAAAATATATAAAGCAATGTACAAACGTAAATCTGTTTTTTTGTATGTGCACCTAATCATAATACAGCCGATGATTCCTAAAATGGCATACCATAACATGTTTTGCATTCAATCACATCCAGCAGGAATCTTTAATACACGTTATTTTTTCCTATCAACACCATAATATGCAACAGCTGATTGATTGACGTATTCCAATTATTCTCCTATACTTTTGTAGTGCTGAATCGGACAATAGTCCAAGTATGCTACGATAACATTTAAAAAAGGTGAGCATATAAATGGATTTTGAAATTAAGTTCTTATCATTTTATGTAATTAATATACACGGTGAAGGCGAAAACGTCAGTAAGTCGAATAAACATTACCAGACATTAGATCAGGCTGCTTACGAAGAAAGTCCGCTAAAGGATTTTCTTGATGGAGAACTCACTAAGATTAATAAAAGAAAAGTAGAAAGACATCCTAAATCAGAAAATGCACCAACTAAAATTGGCCGCTTTATTACGGAAGATGGACATGATCTCACCTCTAATCCAAACTATAATGTATTTTCCAAAGTTAGAAATGCAGCTACTAAAGAAGAGTTTCAAGAAGCCAACGAAGCGATCGTAGGAGCCTATGCAGATACAGCTGCTATTCGGGGCGGTGTGCTGCTCATTATTTCAGCAAAACTTCGCAAGTACTTTGATGAACCTTTTCTATTTATTATGAAGTGTGATTTCGAGCCAAAAGTAGCGTCTATCTCAGATGAAGCAACCTTGATCAGAAATGTGGAAATGGCCATAACAACAAAGAATATGAAATCTGTCCAATATCCTTATATGCCCGAAGAAGGAATGATTGAGCCTAATGAGCTAAAAATCCACCAGGCATCTCATGCGCGGTATTTTGAAGACTTTTTAAAGTATGTGGAGTACGGAGAATCAATGCCGGAAATTATTAAGTCTCAAGTAATGACAATGGTTCAATCACATATAGAGGAATCATTTGAAGTCGAAAGCGAAGAAAGAGAACAATTTGAAACTGCAATGGATGTTTGGGCAACTAGCCCAAAAAGAGAACTGCAGGAACGATTTAGTACAGAGCAAGTAGTAGAGGCCACAGCCCAAATTACAGAGCTAACACCTGAAGCTGAGCTGAAAATGAAGTTAGATCATATTTCAATAAAGGGACTGTTAAGCGATTACGGTGAGCAGATACATTTGGCCAAAATCAATCAAAAATATGTGCTTCTGATAGAAGCTGATATGATTCAATTTGAACAAGGCTACTCTCCTATAGAGCTGCTCCGACCGGACGAACTTGACACTGTCCTAGACAAAATGAAAAAGAAATATTAACAGGAATAACTTCGGTAAAGACTGCAAACACTATAAAAGAACAAACTGTATAATTGCTCAATGAAGGAAAAAGCTTATTAGAGGAAGCACAGCCAAAATGCAAAAAGCTGGCAATATGTATGCCAGCTTTCAAGATCAAGAAATGATTTATTTAGTCGAAAAAATACTGCTGTTGTTTACAACTTGCAATTCTTTTATGTTTTCCTTCATATCATTGTTACAGATAGGGCAAAGAGGCTTCTCGCTGCTTTTAAAATTGTCTCGCACCCAGCAATTACATGTTTCGGATGTACATTCCCAAATCTTAACCTCTTCCGTTTTTACTTCTTCCATGTTTCTTCTTCCAAATCCCTTTGCCATAAACAGGCACCTCCTAGAAAGAGTAAAACCCTATGAGAAAAATAAAAATCACACGTTAATATAAAGAACGTTTGTTATAGGTTCTTTATAACAAGTGTGGTCAAAGCACAAAAATATTCAAATATTAATCTTTTTTATTATAACACCTTTTGTCTAAGTCGTCAAAGCCCGAAGTTTTGAGCAAAATAGACTAAAGATTTTCATTGTTATACTAAAAAAGTGTATAATGGCTAAGTTGACTGTTAGAAGGAAAGGATGAACATAACATGAATATCAATCATTATACTGTTGAACAAATAAAAGATCCTACTGGAATACTCTCTGGTTTAAGATATGAGTTTTTCTTAAGTTTAGAAGTTGATGAAGATGATGAATTATATTCAGAAGCTGGTATTAGCTTACGCGTTTTATTTTATAAAGATGAACAGGATTCCCGAGTTTTAAATTACCATTTCCAAACAGGAACTGGTGAAATTCTTGATTTTGCTTTAGAGGAAGATGAAGAATCTGAGATCCTGCAATTCTGCAATGAGCACGCTGCTTCTGCAGAATAAGAACAAAGCAAAAAGCTGAACCATGATTGTGGTTCAGCTTTTTCTTTTCGCTCTATACTTCTATTGTTTTGCCTTCTTCAATAATATGGTACATTAAATGAGCTAAATGATGGATTGGAGTATAGATTTCCTCATCTTCCTCCTCATCCTCTTCCAGTTCTTCATTAAATTCCAGATCATTCAAATGCAGGGCCGCAAATTGGTAAAAATCTTTTAATTCAAAAGCATAACAAGCATCTGGCTCCTCTTCTTCCCCTTCATAATGAAGGACCATATAGGATTCCTTGCCGTTCTCATCTACACCATCAAAATATACAAAGAAACCAATATTAGTATCTAATTCAAAAAGGTGCCTTGTACCGCCCTCTGTGGCTCTTTGAAAATCTTCTTCATTTAATTTTAATACATTCATTGCATCGACTCGGTCTTCTTTATGAAACTTAACAGAAAATGCTTTCATTTTGTTCGCCCCGCTTTCTCAATTGATCATAGCATAAATAGTTTGATTTTAGTATTATAAACCATTTTATCATTCATCAAACATAATCTTTGTATACAAACCTCATTCATTTACAGTAAGATTAATACAAATCGTACCTTCATTTTTAATAATCAGTTTTTTCTTATTACTATTTCATCTGGGGGAATCATGAAATGCTAACTTCAAAGGAACTTGAGCAAATTCAGATGCTGCAAATTCTTTGTGAGAACCATGACAATATTCAATTGAAGCTAAATTGGGATATGCTAAAGAACAGAAATGATGAATTGAAAACTGACTTTTTTTATTATCACCATCAAATGTTAGCAGGTTTTGCTGCAATATATGGATTTGGCAGTGAGGCAGAGATTTGCGGGATGGTTCATCCAGATTATAGAAGAAGGGGCATCTTTTCAGCCTTGCTCGCTGAAGCTAAACCTATATTAAAGACATATCAAAGTATATTAATTAATGCTCCATCAAACTCAGCCGCAGCAAAATCATTCCTAAATGCGAAAGAGTATAAATATTCTTTTTCAGAGCACCAGATGAAATGGATACCAAAAGAATTAGCTTTAGAGAAAGATCATGTTATACTGCGTCATGCAATTCAATCTGATTTAGAAAAAATGAGTTTGATTGACCATCTCTGCTTCGGTATTACAATAGAGAACGCTATTGTTACAAATAGAAAAGCACTTAGTAATAATGATCAAACAAATTATGTCATTGCCTTCCAGCAAGAAGATGTTGGAAAAATTCGCATCCAAAATGATGAGACAGGGTTCTGGATATATGCGTTTGCCATTCATCCCTCATTTCAGGGCAAAGGGATTGGCAGAGCTGCATTAACCTCATGTTTAAAATCACTAACTAAAAAAGGTGGCGAATCCATCCATTTAGATGTAGTCGCCACCAATTATAATGCTCTTAAGCTATATCATTCCTGCGGCTTCAAAGAATATGGCTCACAGGACTATTATTCATATTCAATTTAATATAATGACCAAAAATAAAAAGCCGAAAACGGCTTTTTATTTTTGGCTTAGTTTTTTGTTACATTTACAGCTTGAGGGCCACGCTGGCCATCTTCTATATCAAATTGAACTTCTTGGCCTTCTTCAAGTGTTTTAAAGCCTTCCGTTTGAATTGCAGAGTAATGTACAAATACATCCTCTCCACCCTCTACTTCGATAAAGCCAAAACCTTTTTCAGAATTAAACCATTTTACTTTTCCTGTTGCCATTTTTGTTTCCTCCTAATATCTTTAAATCAGAGCAGAAAATAACTGCCTATATTCATTATGCCTAATTTATCTGGATTTTATAATTCATTATTGCGATTTCTATTTCTTCTGCGGTCTCTATCTCTTCCACTTTCTCTGCGATCACGGCCGCGGTCTCTGTTTCCACGCGGTCTATCGGTATAGCGTTTACGATCACGCGTACCGCTTTTTGGCTTTTTAGAGCGCAGTGGTTCTACTGCAGTCAATTTAACCGGAGTAACGTCAGGATCTTTTGTAAGAAGCTTTAAAGCTGCAGCTAGCATTGTTACAGAGTCTGTATCTTCAAGCAGAGATTCTGCAATACGCTTGTAGTCGCCATGTTCATTTTTTTCTACAACATTCATTAATTTATTTATAGTTGCCTGCTGATTGCCTGCCAATACGTCTTTAAAAGATGGAACTGGCTGTTTCGCCATTTTGCTCTTTGTTACATTTTCAATGATCTTTAAATGATCGATTTCTCTAGGTGTTACAAATGTAACAGCCAATCCTTTTTTACCTGCACGTCCCGTTCTTCCAATTCTGTGAACATATGATTCAGGATCTTGAGGAATGTCAAAGTTGTAAACGTGAGAAACACCAGAAATATCAAGTCCGCGTGCAGCAACGTCAGTCGCAACCATGATATCAATTGTCTGTTCTTTAAAACGGCGGATTACTTGATCACGTTTTGCTTGCGGAATATCACCGTGAATTCCTTCAGCTGAGTAGCCACGCTTAATTAATCCTTCAACCACTTCATCAACACGTTTTTTTGTGCGTCCAAAAACAATAGCAAGTTCTGGTGACTGAATATCCAGCAAGCTGCAGAGTACATCAAATTTTTGTTTCTCATGTACCTCCATATAGCTTTGCTCAATATTTTTAACTGTCATTTCTTTTGCCTTAACTTTTACGATTTGTGGTTCAACCATAAACTTTTCAGCAAGAGCTTGAATTCTCTTTGGCATAGTTGCTGAGAACAATAGTGTTTGACGCTCACCTTTGATCTCGCTTAAAATTCTTTCAATATCTTCAATAAAGCCCATATTCAGCATTTCATCTGCTTCATCAAGAACAACCGTTTTAATATTAGCAAGCCTGATTGTTTTTCTTTCGATATGGTCAATTAATCGACCAGGTGTTGCAGCAATAATTTGCGGTCTATTTTTCAAAGCGCGAATTTGACGGTTTATATCTTGCCCGCCATAGACTGGAAGTGTACGAATGCCCTTTACCTGACCAATTCGGTTTAATTCCTCGGCAACCTGAACAGCAAGCTCACGAGTAGGCGCAAGAACAAGACCCTGTATTCCTTCATCTGCTTGAATTTTTTCCAGTAGCGGCACACCAAAAGCAGTCGTTTTACCAGTACCTGTTTGTGCCTGGCCAATCATGTCCTGACCAGTAATGGCGATTGGAATAGCCTGTGCCTGAATAGGTGTTGGCTCCTCGAAACCCATATTAGATAGAGCTTTTACTAGCTCTGTGCTTAAACCAAAATCTGAAAAAGTTGTCAAAATGTATTTCCTCCTTAATTCTTTCCATGCTAATTTTATCAATAATGCTAGTTTTCCCAGCTTTTAATTGTTTTTATCATTATTTTGAATTTAATTTTTATGATTTCTTCTTAGGTCTTTACCTCATTCAAAAAAAAAGAAAACTTTTAATTGATAGTCTTGAATAAATGAGGCAATATTCAAAAACACATAACGTATTTATTTCCTGGTGATCTTACTAGTGCTAATTCAGATCTCTTTCAGTTAGAAACATATAAATATATTTAATTGTTGATGATTATGAAAAACATAATAAACATAATGTCACTTCTATTGACAGGATTTATAAAACCGTTTTCCTGCCACAGCTAATAGTGGATGGAATTCCTTTTGAAGAAATAAAAGAAGTCGGCTTGTGTGGAGTCAGAAAGGGACAAAATATTATGTCAAAGATCTTATAAAGAAAACTTGCCGATTGGCGAGCCTGGAAGGCGATGCCAGAGGCTTAGTTGCACTTATACTACAATCCTAAAAGGAGCCTCTGCGCTGAACTTCCCCATGCTGCTCATTTATCGGTTTGATAGTATAAAGAAAACTTGCCGATTGGCGAGCCTCCGAAGGCGATGCCAGAGGCTAACACTTTTATTAACCTAAATATCATCAGCTGTAGTGATATTCTCTCAGCTGATCATTTTATGTTCTTAAAGTGCAATAAAAAGGCGATGCATGGCTTTCATGCATCACCTCATGTTAGCAATAATTATGCTTTTGTAACGTTAGCAGCTTGAGGTCCACGGTTACCTTCAACGATTTCGAAAGTTACGTCTTGACCTTCTTCTAAAGTTTTGAAACCTTCAGATTGGATAGCTGAAAAGTGAACGAATACGTCTTGACCTTCAGAAGTTTCGATGAAACCAAAACCTTTTTCTGCGTTAAACCATTTTACTTTACCTGTGTTCATGATAATACCTCCAAAAATGTGTTCACTATAAGTCTTGATTATATAAGCTTAAACATAAAAAGATCGCAACCACTCGAAATGAGGAGTAAAATCGCCTACATTTCAATGCAGTTACGACCACTTATCCATAAAATATATATAACGAACATTACAGCGTTAGCTTTATAATAAGTGATTTAATCCGATATGTCAAATTAATTGTTAGTTCGGGTACTGCATAATTACTGGAAAATTATCCCAAAATGATATTGAATCACCTTTAACTTAAGTTTCGAAATAACATTATAAAGTTGAAGTCTTTTTCGACATACCCTTTTCTGCTGCAATTACTGTATGTTTAAGGAGCATCGAAATGGTGACAGGCCCGACACCGCCAGGAACCGGAGTAATAGCTGATGCTTTTTCAGCACAGCTTTCATAGTCTGCATCTCCAATATTTCCTTTATTATAACCAGCATCCAATACCACTGCGCCCTCTTTAATCCATGCACCCTGAATAAAATTAGGTTTCCCTACGGCTGCGACAACAATATCTGCTTGTTTAACAAACTGTTCAAGATTTGTTGTGTAAGAATGACAAGTGGTTACTGTTGCATTTCTATTTAGCAGTAGTGCAGAAACAGGCTTTCCAAGGATGGGACTTCTTCCAACTACGACTGCATGCTTCCCTGAAGCATCAATATTATAGAAATCCATTATTTCTAATATTGCGGCAGGAGTACAGGAAGGATAGACACCAAATCCAAATGCTGTTTGCCCATATCCAAGGCTTGTTACTCCATCAACGTCCTTCTCAATAGCAATCGTCTCAAATGCTTTTCGTTCATCAATTTGCTCTGGAACAGGGTGCTGTAGAAGAATGCCATGAACATTTTCATCTTCATTCAGTCCGGTGATCGTTTCAAGCAGTTCTTCTGTAGTTGTTTCTTTTGGAAGATGGATTCGTTTAGAAATAATTCCTAACTTTTCACATGCATTGCCCTTCATTCTTACATAGGTTTCTGAAGAAGGGTCATCCCCAACAAGGATCGTAGCTAAGCACGGTGTAATTCCCGCTTGTGCTAAAAGGGTAATTCTTTCTTTTAAACTTTCCTTTACACTTGCAGCAACTGCATTTCCATCTAAAATCATTTTCTTCTCCATGTATATCCCTCCAATTAATAAGAAAAGAGACAAGGAAATCCCTCTCTCTGCCCAGACGACCGGCTATACATAGACGCAGCTCCCCAGCGGTTCATTCCGCATTGTCGTCAGTTACTGCGATTTTTAAACATATCCAATTTTTCAATATCATTTTAACACAAAAGACATATAATTCAATATTTTTCATCTCTATCGTTCGGAAAATAGCTCTGGATACATATTATGTTAAAAAAATCATTGGACTCCGCTTATGTTAGAAGGAAGCTGTGTGGTTCTTGACAGTAATCCAGTGTCCTACCGATTTTTATTTAAAGCAGCTGTTTCTGCAATAGTATTTTAAGATGACAAAGAAACCCAAACGTTTAAACAGATAATAGAAATGATATCTGCTAAACGTTCGGGTTTGTTATCAGCTGACATGCTAATCCGTCAGCATATTTAATATTTGAGAACCGCGATCCTTTTACCTAAAACAATGAAAGCCCTTCCTCTCTTCCATCCTTACAGCTCCTTGGCTGTTCCAGTGGGAATCAGGATTTCAAGGTATCTTGATAAAAGCAACTCTATATTCGTGAATTATAAAATGATCAGCCTGAGGTCGGCCGTTTTAGATTTGGAGAAAGTATACGGTTATGAAAGAAGATGATATAAGAAGAAATCCAACATATAGTTGTCCACAAAATTATTTCTTAATTGACATACCAATTACTCGCTCAGTTATTAAGAGCCGCTTTTCTTATTATTGTCTCCGCCAGAATGAAATGGCGTCTTTATTGCTCAAATACTACAATTGGAATTATACTGGATATCACTGTTGGTGTCAAGGGAATTTACTTTATAACAATTTTTTGAACATTATGAGGTTATTGTTTTGTTTTTCAGTTGCTCTATAAGGATTAGTACAGTCCATGAAAAGTAAGAGGTTTCCAGGTCAAATCTGCACAATTCCCCTTACCTCAAATGGAAAAACTTTTTGAAGCGATTCAGAATTATTCACTCCGTGTTCTCATACGTCTCCTATTTCTCCGGAAATGGTAGAGCTTTAAAAACAGAGCAAAAGCGATAAGCCAAACAGCTCCTGCAGAAAATCCAGCAAGAACATCGCTTGGATAATGAACACCTAAGTATATTCTAGATAGTCCAATTCCAATAATCATCAATCCCATTATAAAGCAGCCTAGCAGGGCATATACTTTCCTGCTCGCTAATAAGAAGATTAGATACGCAACCGTTCCATAGAAGATAAATGAACCCATTGAATGACCGCTCGGAAAAGAAAAACCCGCTTCTGTAATTAAGGGCTGTATGTCCGGCCTTTCTCGCTGAAAGATCCATTTCAGCAGCAGATTGAATAAACCGCCAAATAAATTAACAGCAGCTGCTAAGATTGCCAGGTCCACTTTTTTCAGAAGCAGTAAAATGATTACAGTAACAATGGTACCAATTGTGATCCAAAGAACTGAACCAAAGAAAGTAAAAAAAATGATGATTTCTGTAAGGGTTGGATGAAGAAATCCCTGTACATATGAAATCACAAGCATTTCATAGGATAATAATTCACTCTCATCCAAAGCATCTACCAGTTGAAAAAATATGAACAAAAAAATAGAAATGCTCCCAATAATGAAAGACCAGTATACGATTTGCCGTTGTGTAAAGTTTTTAAATTTCATCTCAATATATACTTCTCCATATCGTTTTTATTCTAATACCCAATGTGCTGTTGAAAAAACCATTCTCTCAATCGTCAATTTATTCTTATCATTGTATCTTATCATTTAGTCTATATCCAAATTTACATCATTTAAAAATGCTCTTTCATTAAAAAGACCCGGACGACTACGCAGAGAAAAAATTCCTGCTAATCTGCCGGGTTATTTATTTTTGAAATTTTCTAGCCTTTTTCTTACGCTTCTTTTTTCACCTTTGTACTCACACGCTTCTTCTTAGCAGTTGCTGTTTTTGTTTTAGGTTTTGTCTTATCAATAGAAGCCTGCAATGCAGCCATTAGATCCGTAACATTCGTTGCCGGTGTCTTTTCAGCTGCTGTTACAACTTCTTTGCCAGTTTGTTTTGATTCAATCAATTCAAGCAGTGCTGTACGGTAATCATCTTTATACTTTTCAGGTTCAAAAGAGGTAGTTAACTGATCAATAAGCATGATGGCTGTTTCTAATTCCTTGCCTGTCACCTTGTCCTCAACCGGAACATTCGGTACATCCTGAGGTTTTCTTACTTCATCCGGAAAGTGAATGGTTTCCATGACGATTGTATTTTCATACACACGGACAACTGCAAGCTGTTCCTTAGAACGGATTATTATTTTCGCAATACCGACCTTTTCGGAGTTCAAAAGAGCTTTGCGAAGAAGGCCGTATGCCTTCCCTCCCCCATCTCCCGGCGACATATAATATGTGCGGTCAAAATAGATAGGATCGATTTCCTGAATTTTCACAAAGTCAATAATTTCAACTGCTTTATCTTCATTTTCTTTACGAAGCTTTTCTAATTCCTCTGCTTCTAATACAACAAATTTGCCTTTTGTATATTCATATGCCTTAACAAGGTCTTCATTTTGGACCTCCACTTCACAAACAGGACATACCTTTTCATATTTTATTGGTGAATGACATTCCTTATGAAGTGTCCGTAATTTTATATCTTTATCTTCCGTTGCTGTATGCAGCTTAATCGGTATATTAACCAGGCCGAAGCTAATGCTTCCCTTCCACATCGTATGCATGTTAGGTCCTCCTTCAGTGTTCTTACAGCAGATACTTTTATCGTTAAGTTACGCTATAGCAGCTGAATTCACACTATAGAAATTAAGGAAATTATGATTTGAAATGCAGGGCATACTATAGAACACCAATATCCAGAGGGAGGTAGCTTATGAAACCAATGCTCCCAACATTAACCTTTGAAGCCGTCAAAGGAGATGATTGGCATCATGAAGTAAAATATGACGGTTTTCGGGCAATTCTTGAGTGGAATAAGGACGGAATTTTCATCAAGAGCAGAAATGAAAAACCACTTGGAGATCTTTTTCCGGAAATCATGCAGTTTTTACTGGACAATAAGAAGACCTTTTTGCCTTATGTACCTTTTATATTAGATGGAGAGCTTGTGTCTTTGGAGGATTCGTTCAAAGCAAATTTTTCAGCAATTCAAATTAGGGGCCGCATGAGAGCTAAAGATAAAATACTAGAGAAAGCACATAACCGCCCTTGCCGACTTCTTGTATTCGATCTCCTATTATTGAAAGGTGTATCACAGGTTAACAAATCCTATCTTGAAAGGAAAACCATCCTAACTGACTTTTTCTCTATGTGTAATCTTCCTTTAAAACCAAATGAACGAAGCAAAGAACTCATCCAATTAATCCCTGGAACAAATGATTTCCCGGCACTATGGCAGCAGGTCGTTCTTTCAGATGGAGAGGGCATTGTAAGTAAACGGAATTCGTATAGCTATGACGCTGGTAAAAGGTCCGCAGGGTGGCTAAAGTTTAAAAATTGGAAGTATGTAAACTGTTTTATCATAAAGTATGAAAAATCAAACGGTTATTTTTATGCAGGTGTCTTTGATCAGCATGATCATATTATTGGAATCGGCCAGTTTCTATTTGGACTTAAGCCTGATGAAAAAAACGCATTAATGCAAATCATAAAAAATAATAAAACGGATGAAGATCAAAATTTCATTTATGTTGAGCCTGCTATATGCACAGAAATCAAATACTTGGAAATGTATGATGAACAAATGCGCGAGCCTCATTTTCACCGTTTTCGATTTGATCTTCAGCCTGAAAAATGTACATATCAGGATTTTGCACAGCAGCGAAAAAATCTTCCAGCTGAAATAAATATAACCCATCCAGAAAAGCCATTATGGACAAAACCCGATATTAAAAAAATGGATTACATCCATTTCTTGCAAGAAGTATCACCTTATTTGCTGCCCTTTTTACAGGATCGAATTTTAACCGTTATTCGTTATCCTCATGGCATGCTTGGAGAACCTTTTTATCAAAAAAATGTGCCAGATTATGCCCCGAGCTTTATCGAAACAAAGCAGCATGAAGACATTGAGTATATTGTGTGCAACAATCTGCAGAGTCTTCTATGGCTTGGAAATCAGCTTGCTTTTGAATTTCATATTCCTTTTCAAACGATCCATTCAAAAGGACCGAGTGAGATTGTCTTTGACCTGGATCCTCCTTCAGCAGAAGGATTTCATTTAGCGATAAAAGCAGCCCTGCTAATTAAAGAGGTTTTAGATGGCTTGTCCTTAACAGGTTATATTAAAACTTCCGGCAGTAAAGGACTGCAAGTATACATCCCCCTGCCAGAAAATCAATTTACGTATGATGATACAAGGCTATTTACAACGTTTATTGCTCACTATTTAATTACAAAAGATCCAGATTCCTTCACAATTGAGCGGCTGAAAAAAAATCGGGGTAATCGTCTGTATGTGGATTATATTCAGCATGCTGAAGGAAAAACCATTATTGCTCCCTATTCTCCGCGAGGAAAAGAACAGGCAAGTGTAGCTGCTCCATTGTATTGGGAAGAAGTGGACCAAACGCTGCAAATTGGAAACTATACGATCATCAACATGATTGAAAGGTTAAAAAATACAGGCGATCCCTTTCATTCGTATTTTGATTCAAAAGTAACTCAGCCTTTTTCTCCTGTTCTGTCCTTTTTAAAACAAGAGGAAAAAAAGATCCCAAAAGTGTAAGATGCTTTTGGGATCCTATTACCTACAAATATTCTGCTAAAAAAGAGGAAGCTTGCATTTCCAGCTCTTTATATTGAGCTATTTCTTCTTGGTATCCCTCTTTATTTTTAATATTGAATTCATTGGCATTCAAGTCAGCACTTACTTGGCAGCTAAAAACGTATGATGCATTACCAATCAAATCAATATGATCTTTATGTACAACACATCTTACTTTACCGCCATTATTATATACTTCTATGATTTCTTCCTTGTTGTTCAATTCCAGTAAGCATGTAACAAGGCTTGAAGCCGACATTGCCGTTCCGCATGCATTTGTAAATCCAACACCGCGCTCAAACGTACGAACATAAATATGTCCTTTTCTAAGAGGCAATACAAAACTGACATTTACACCGTCCGGAAACAAATCATTCGGACCGTTTACATACTCGCTCATACCTTTTTGAATATCAGATTGAAGCTGCTCCTTTTCTACAACCGCAATTATATGCGGATTAGGCACTGCTAAAGCAGTAAATTTTAAGTCTTCAGACAAGGATGGCAGGGGACGCTGTATTAATTCCTGTCCTTCAATATGCAGTGGCAAGTCTTTAACATTAAAAGAGATCGGAGAAATTTCAACTAAATACGTAGGAACGCCATCGTACAAATCATTCTGGACACTTACCTGCAAATCTGCTTTCATTGTTTCAATCACTGCTTCTTTTAAAGAAAGCTTTTCACATACATAGCGCGCAACACAGCGAAGACCATTGCCGCACATTGAAGCTTCGGATCCGTCCGAGTTAAACACACGCATACGTGCATCAGCTCGTTCGCTTGCTTGAACAAATAGAATTCCATCGGCTCCTCCAAGCTCATATTCCCGATTGCAAAGCAAAATAGTTAAGCTGCTTCGCTGCTGATCTGTTAAATAATATGGATGTGTTATTTCATCTATTATAAAAAAGTCATTTCCTGATCCGTGACACTTAATTACGTTAAATTCCATTAAATAATCCTCCTTAATAAGCAATTATAAAAAGATTGCCATAAAAGTTCACTTTCATCAAATGAAAAACAAAGCACCTTCTCATTATTTTAATGGCCAGCGGTTTCATTTACCGCTAAAAGTGACTCGGTCCATTCAATTGCATCTGTATAAATCTTAAATAAATTAGGGCTCGTTATATTTAAACCAGCTGAAATTTGCTCAATCTTTTCCCAATTAGCACTTTCCACCGCTGTCGCGAGATCAAGGACAATTTTTAAATGATTTTCTTTCCCATTAAGTGCATCACAAATAACTTCATCTAATGGAAGATCTCTCAAGATTACTGACATGGGACTATGAACAAGAGATTCCATCAACGAAAACATGCCTGTAATAAAGTAGCTTGAAGATGAAAACGCCGCACCAGTTATTGCACATATACCTTCACACATTTTTGCACGAATAAGTGACAGCTGAATGATTTCATCACATTTTCCAGCTTGTTTAAAGGACGCTTCTCGCACCAGCATAATATAAATCCATTTTTCAAGCTCATTTAATCCGAGCAGCATAATAGCCTGCCTTATTGAACTTATTCGATTTTTCGGGCGATAAGCGGGTGAATTTATTAATTTTAACAGTTTATATGAAAGAGATATATCTCTTTCAAACAATTCAGCAACTTTATCGATATCCGGATTTCCATTAGAGATATTATTTATAATTTCATAGTATGTATGAAGAGATGCAGGCACATCATATGTTGAAATCGTCACAGGCTTTGAGAAAAAATAACCTTGAAAATAATCATAGCCTCTCCTTTTTGCATCTTCAAAGGCTTCTCTTGTTTCTACTTTTTCAGCAAGCAAAGAAATATTTAATTTTTTTGCTACAAATTCACTTTTTAGCCGATTTTCTTCCGGCGTATTTAATAAATCAATTTTTATAATATCTACGATTCTTAATAAATGGAAGCTATATTTATTATTTTCATCAAGAATAAAATCGTCCAACGCGATTCGATAGCCTAATTGCTTTAATTCAAGGCAAATATCAATCAATTCCTGTGTTGGTTTCACTGATTCCAGTATTTCAACAACCAGTTCATTATGGTCAAAAAAAACAGGAAGCCTCTGTTCAAGCAGCTTTTCTGTAAAATTTACAAAACATGGCTTCCCTGCAGACAACTTATCTATTCCGATATTCAAAAATCCGTTTACAATAACATCAGCTGTCGCTTGGTCACCATCAACTTCAGCGTTCAGCTGATTTCCTCTATATAAAAGCTCGTATGCAAATATTTCCTCATTTTTCGTTAATATCGGCTGTCTTGCAACAAATACCTCCATGATGCTCCCCCTTAACCAGAACATATATATATACCTAGGATAATAGTACTGTATAAACATAAAGATTTTTGTCGAAATTTGGCGAAAATTTATTTAACAATATTTACATGTTTTTAATTAGTATATATTCCTGCTCAATTGCCGTTTTTTCAACACACAAAAAAAGCAGAGGAGGCTCCTCTGCTTAAATTTTAGATCTTATAGATTATGAACCTATTACATGAAAAACAAAATTAAACAAAAACAATGCCGCAATGACATAGAGAGGAATCGATACTTCTTTTGCTTTTCCAATAGCAATCTTAAGAATTGGATACAAAATAAAGCCAATAGCAATTCCATCTGCAATACTATACGTAAACGGAATCATTGCAATTAGAAAGAGTGCAGGAAAGCTTTCACTCATATCCTTCATATCTAAATTACGGATGTTCTGCAGCATTAATCCGCCAATAATAATAAGAATTGGTGCGATTGCACTGTTTGGAATCAGCTTAATAACTGGTATAAAAAACGCTGAAGCCAAAAAGAGCATCCCTGCAGTCACAGTCGTCAGTCCAGTTCTTCCACCTGCCGCCATACTAGCAGCACTTTCAACAGTTGAGACAGTAGGACTTGTGCCAAAAACCCCTGATAAAAGAGCTGAAACCGAATTGGCTTGAAACGCACGTGAAAAGCGATCATTTCGATTAATAAAGGATACATGTCCATGGACCAGACCAATATTTTCAAAAACCAGTACCATAGTTAATGAAAAAACAGCGATCCAAAAGGTTATGGACAGGATATTATCAAACGACATACTTCCAAAAACTTGAAAATATTCATTGAACGCAAAATGACCGTTCTGAGAGTCTTGTGGCTGAATCGTTCCAAATAACCAGGCAATTAGTGTTCCTGCCACAACCGTAATCAGGAAATTCCCAGGAACATTGCGGATGAAAAGTACCAATGCCAGTAAAAAGGTTATAATGGTCGCCAATACATGGGGTTCCCCCAGATGACCAAGCGCAATCAATGAGTTTGTTCCTTTTACAACAATACCGCCTTTTTCAAGGCCAATCAGCATAAGAAACAATCCTAACCCAACTGTGATTGCTTCCTTAAGAGACTGAGGAATTGCAGCACTTAATGCAGCTGCAAACCGCGTAAATGCAATCACTACAAAAATAAGTCCCGAAACAAACACAACTGCTAAAGCCTCTTGCCATGAAAGACCCATAGACTGTACCATAGTATATGAAAACAGTGCATTAATCCCCATTCCCGGAACAAGCAGGATTGGAACGTTTGCCCAGAATCCCATGATCAGACATCCGACAACTGAAGTGATAATCGTTGCCATAATAGCTGCTTCAAGAGGAATGCCCGCTTCAGAAAGAATGAGTGAATTGACTGCAATAATATACACAATAGTAAAAAAGCCAATAAATCCTGCCATGATTTCTTTTTTGACAGTTGTGCCATTACTGGTGAGCTGAAAAAGCTGATTTAACCACTTATTCATTGTATTACCTAACTATTCAATTAGCCCTCTCCCTACCCGCTCTCCCTGCTAAGACAGGTGAGCCACAAGTCAATATTGTAACAAAAAAAGTGCGAACTGCCAATAGGATACCTAAACCAGCTTAAAGAAAAACTCATTGAAACTTTCTGCTTTTTCAACCGTATAAAGATTAACTTAAAATGAGAGGAATAATGGATTTTGAATGAAACGAAACAGTATCTAAACGAAGAATTAGCTAAGATTAACGAATGGGAAAAAGACCAGTCGGATTTATGGTTCTGGGAGAAATTAGGCCGTCTTCCTTTTAAACTGCTCGATAAATTTACACCACAGTTTCTGCAGAATAAAGTTGGGGTCATCTTAGATGAACTTGGCAGCTATATTCAATCTGGCGGCAAATATTTAAGTTCCGTTAAATCCTTACGATCATACTATCCTGAAAAAGGCATTACAGCCCTTGAAGAAGTCGATCGCTTGCCAATCTCCGATATGGATGAAGCTGTAACAAAGCTTTCTGGAAACAGAAAACGAATAGCCACTGTTCAAGGAGCAAGCACTGGATTTGGGGGTATTTTCACGTTATCCATTGATATTCCGCTTTTGCTTGGTATGCAATTAAAGACATTGCAGGATATCGCCCTCTGCTACGGTTATGATCCAAATGATAAACAAGAACGAATGTTTATTGTAAAGATTCTTCAGTTTGTTTCCTCTGATATAGTTGGCAAAAAAGCAATTTTAAATCAAATTACACATATGAATAACCCAAGTCTTCCAGCTAATAGAGAAGTTATATCCGAGCTTCAAGGCTGGCGTGAAGTTGTATTTTCATATAGAGATCAAATCGGCTGGAAAAAACTTTTCCAAATGATTCCTGTTGCCGGCCTGTTATTCGGTGCCTTTATTAATCGATCGGCTGTAAATGATATCGCAGAAGCAGGAATGATGCTGTATCGCAAAAGAAAAATTATGGAACGACTGCAGAGCGTGACAGAAGTAATTGAGGAATAGATAAAAAGCAGCGGACAAGTCTGGGTCCGCTGCTCTTTTAGTTCCCTTTAGGCTCTGTTTTTTCTGCTGACAGGCACTTTCGCGATGCCTTAGTTCCCTCCAGACTCTGTTTTCTCTGCTGACGGGCACTTCTTTTCATGACCGGCTTAATAGCCCTCTAATATTTTTATGGAAGTTTTAAAATTTGATTCTCCAAATATTCTTCATCAAGGGTACCTAAAACGATATGGCGGATTACGCCATCTGAATCAATAAAATAGGATGTCGGATAGCCAACCACATCATAATCCCTGCTTACGACTCCGTCTCTATCCATAGGGATCGGAAAAGTCAGTTCATGCCTTTTCACGAATTTTTCAGCATCATCATCGTTTCGCTCACTTTGACTCATATTAACTGCAAAAACGGCAAATCCTTCATCTTTATATTTCTGATACAGCTTTTCCATATGCGGCATCTCGATTTCACAGGGTCCGCACCAGCTCGCCCAAAAATTTAAAAGTACTTTTTTCCCGCGCAGCTCACTAAGCTTCTGAGTGTTGCCCTCCATATCAAGCAGGTCAATTTCTGGGGCTAGCTCTCCTACTTCTAAACCCATATTTAAATCATCCACATTTTCAATTTTTTCATATTTTTCTACGCCAAAAGAAATTGGCATAATTCCTTTGTCTTTTAAGATCGTTACATCTATTATGAACATCACAGCGAGTACTGCAATAACAATGATCACTAACTTTTTCACTCTTATCACCTCATGCAAAGCCAATTATATCACTGTTTATAGCACTCGTATATGTTTTCACAAAATTTTAAAAAAGTGAAGAATCATGCTGGCCATAGATGGAAAGCCTTAATGTTCTACTGTAGACAAATAGTCAGCGAGAATAGCTAAAACACTTAATTTTTCTATGTGGCTAAGTTCTTTATGAAAGGTTAATAGCGGTGTATTTGCGTCTTTAAAAAATGATTGATATGAAAGCGGCATATATCCTTTTTGCAATACAACTGCTTCAGATGAAGAGTTAATAAATATTTTAGCATCCATTCGAAACAGAGCATGCTCAAGATAATAACTTTTAGAGCGTTCATAATCCAGAAACTCAATGAATCCTTTACTCCTCTGGTCTTTAAAATGCAATACTGCCTTTTCATTTAATCCAATCAGTTCAATTGTATTTTTCTTTATAAGGATCGTAGCATTCAGCCTGCCGCTATGATCATATAGACCATACGTTTTAGTCAATAATTTTTCTGCAAAATAAGGCATAAACCATCGAACCGCTTTCTGATTTATATCTCTTAGCTCCCCTGCCAAAAATCCATTATGATCATATAGCTGCATATGCAAATTAGGCGAAGGCAAAAACGTAATTAATAGCTTTTCGATTGAGGTAACATCCTGTTCAAGGCTGACAGCTGCTTCTCCCATAACACTCTTTGTTTCCTCACTTCTTTTCTTGTTTAAGACAAATACATAATAACAAATAAAGCTATAAACCAGAAATGGACATAATAGCCATACGAAGTATCTATGAAGCGGATCAATCAGACCATACACGGTAAAATATACCGGCGGAATCAGCGCAGCTATTCCTGCATTTAATGCGATAATCGCTTTTTGTTTATAATACATATGCATGTTCAATTTACTCACCTACTATTTTGGACTTATCAATCTCCTACTCTAGTAAGTCTATTATGAGCCTTTTATTTTCATGATAGAATCCACTAAAAATTATATAAAAATAAAATTCTACTGCCGTTTGAACGATTGCATTTCTACCATGCTTACACAAGTTCTCTCTTTGAAAAGATAAATATCGAAGAACTTATAAAAACTAAGATACTAATAACAGTAATAGTTAAAACGCTGTAAAAACCGCTGGGAAATGGTTCATTTTCCAGGACTAAGCCAGAATAGGAGCTTAATAAAGATGGATTCCAGGATAACCCTTCAGGAATCACACTGCTCACCATACTTATGAGAATCACTATAGCAAAGACAATAAACGCAATCATGCCCTGAGATTTAAAAATACTATTAAAAAACAGAAGCATTGATAAAATAAATAGCAGCCATAAGCTATATAAAGAGAGCGACTCAATAAAATCCTTAAGCGGAATAAAAGCAAATAAATTTCCTGTATAATACCATGTGGCAAAATAACCGCACAAAATTGAACATAATAATAGCAATGCTGAACTAAACCATTTCGCTAAAATATATGATGATCTCGAAACAGGTTTTGCCAGGATCATCCCCGCGCTTCCATTCTTCATTTCAGCTGATATCATCCCCATAAAAGCCAGAACAATTGTTAAGATGCCAAGAGTATTGTACTGGCCAATGGAAGCTGCAAACACTTCCTCAGCAGAGGGTGTCGGAATTTCGATCACTGTTCCCTCAGGTAGATTTCCAGCAGAATTAATAATATCTGGCAAAAAATAGAGTGATAGGGGCTGCTGTACACCAATCAAAATAAATACAATCGGCATCCAAACCCATTTATAGCTTCTCCACATTTCAAGCCATTCTTTTTCTGCAAATAATCGCCATTGTTTCACTTTTGATCAGCCACCTTTAAAAACATTTCTTCCAAACTAGTGCTGCTTATTTCCAATTTAAGCGTCCGCCAATTTCTTGCTAATACTTCCTTCATTAATAATTGCTGTGCTGCATAACAATCCTCTGAAAAAATATGAATCATTTGTCCTTCACTTTCCATTTTAAAGAATGGAAATGCAGATTGTAATTGGGCCATAACAACCTGCATATCTTCCTCAAACACAATTGATAGTTTATTTTTTTTATATTTCTTCTTTAAAGACTGCAGTGACCCTCCCTCTACAATCTGCCCTCTATCAAGGAAGATAATTTCATCACTGACTTCCTCGGCATCATGTAATATATGTGTAGAATAAAACACAGTTGTATGTTTTTTCAGCTGCTGAAATAAGGTGAGAACCTCTCTTCTTCCAACCGGATCCAGTGCGGAAACCGGCTCATCGAGCAGCAATATATCCGGCTGATGCGTAATCGCTTGTGCGATTCCTAATCTTTGGCGCATTCCTCCTGAATATTGAGCTATTCTGTTGTTGCCCGCATCACCAAGACCTACGATTTCAAGTAAACTTAGCGCTCTATCGTAAGCAGCCTTTTTGGTTGCACCTGTTAATCTAGTAGAGTATATGAGGTATTCCAAACCTGTCATCCAATCAAAGAAGGCTGGATTTTGAGGTAAATACCCTATGGCAGTTCTTCGTTTTTTTATAGATGCTGATCCATTTACAATTATTTGCCCTTCAGTTGGGTGAATGATTCCAGCCAGCATTTGGAGAATGGTCGTTTTCCCTGCGCCATTTGCCCCTAATAAAGCAATACATGTATTCGCCGGAAGATCAAAATGAATACCTTTAATAACTTCCTTTTTTAAATACTTCTTCTTTAAGTTTTCAGCTCTCAATGTAATCATCTATTTTGCCTCCTTCCAATTACAAAATAAAGAATGGAACCTAAAATATTTCCAACAAGAACAATAAGAATCCACATCCATTTAGGGCCATTTAGTTGTTTATTCCTGAAAATATCAATTAGGGCAAGGATTAAAAGAATACCTTGTAAAATAAAAAATGGCAGCAGTAACTCCCAATTGATTTCATTTAAAACTTCCATGCAGTTCCTCCCAGTTCATATTTTTTACTTTCGCGGCTTATTCGCCATCTTAAGCAGTAAAAATGAAAAGCAGCCTGAACCTCCTATTGGCTGAAACACCTTCATTACAGATAAGACGAATAAGTTCAGAAATCGTTCAAAAAATCTTCCCAAACGTACAAAAACTTCTAAAAAAAGAAAAAGCCCCGGAAGGAATCTCCTCCGGGGCTGCTACGCATTATAAAATTCGAAACACTAATGGGATGCGGTATCCTTTTCCTTCAAATGCCTTGATGGCAGCGATAATGGTGAAAACAAAAGCTAAGACACCGATTATCCAAATGGTTACAAATCCAATTAATACGATCATTAATACAACACTAATAATGGAATAAACACTGTAAGAAATAAAGAAGTTCAAATACTCTCTTCCATGGTGATCAACGAACGAAGAAGAATCCTTCTTTAAAAGCCAAATAATCAGCGGTCCAAGAAAGGCTGAAAAAAAGCTCGTCACATAAATGGCGGCTGCGATTAACCGCTCGTCTTGAGAAGGACTTCCCATTTTATCTAAATTCATTTTAGCGCTCCTATTCATTTAATAATTATTTTCTTCTTATCTTATTTTACGTACCCGCTCTCTAAAAGTTTCATTCAATTTTTTAGAGTTCTTGATTTGGACAACCTGAATAAAATGAAACAAGGCTGTAATTCCTTAGGCTATATTTTAAAACACTATATTATATCTTTCAAAGGGTGATGGTTTTGTTATCGAAAATTGAGGCTTTTATATTAGGAATTATCCAAGGATTAACTGAATTTATTCCAATATCAAGTACAGGGCACCTCTATATAGGAAGACATTTATTTGGCTTAGACGAAGCTGGACTTTTTTTAGATACTATGCTTCATATTGGAACGTTATTAGCTGTTATTGTGGTTTATAAAAACGAACTGCTCCAGATTATTAAAAAGCCATTTGGAAAGCTATCCCTGCTTCTCATCGTCGGTACGATTCCTGCCGTTATCATCGGACTTACTTTTAATGACTTGTTCGAGAGCATTTCAAAAACTGGTGTAACTATTGGATGGGAGTTTATTTTTACTGGCTTTATTTTATGGATGGCCGACTCTGTTAAAAAAGGATCGAAACAAATGCACGATCTGTCATATGGCGATGCCATTTTTATTGGTTCTTTTCAGGCAGCTGCTATATTTCCTGCTGTTTCGCGTTCCGGACTGACAATCGCTGCTGGGCTATTTCGGAAACTTGATCGCGAAACAGCCGCCTATTTTTCCTTTCTACTTTCCATTCCGGTTATTGCCGGCGGAATTGTAATGAAGTTTGGCGATATGGTAAATGGACATATAGAAGCTGTTTCTCTTGGCAGTTTACTTATAGCTACTCTGTCATCCGCTCTGTTTGGCTATTTTGCTGTTGTTTGGATGATTAACTTTCTAAAAAAGAAATCGTTAAAAGTATTTGCCGTTTATGTTTGGATATTAGGTGTGACAGTCGTCCTGCTTCAAATAACTGGAGTATTTTGATCTATAGCCTATTCAAGAATAATCGCTGATCATTAGACTTTCATCATAAAAAAACTTGGCAAGTAAATGAGGGAACGCTAAACATTCTTTTACGCAGGTAAATAGAAGTTATATATGAACATAGCACTTCTACAAAACCTGCCGATTGTACATTCTTTGCATAAAAGGGAGAAAAAAATGACAAAAAAGATATTACTGAAGGATGCTTATATTAATCCCATTACTAGATCACCATTTTTAGGAGATGTGTATGTTTCTGATGGAATAATCAGCAAGCTTGCTCCAAGTATTCCAATATCAGAGGATTGTACAGTAATTGAATGTGGTAAACGTCCATTGTTCCCCGGATTTATTGATGTTCACACACATTTAGGGTTATATGATGAAGGAACAGGCTGGGCAGGCAATGATGCAAATGAAACAATCGAACCGCTAACTCCGCATATTCGTGCTATGGATGGTGTCTACCCATTAGATCCGGCATTTTCCGATGCAATTAAATATGGGATCACAACTGTTCATATTATGCCAGGAAGCGCCAACGTTATCGGAGGTACAACCTCAGTTATTAAAACTTATGGAAAAAACATACAAAAAATGCTCGTTCAAGAAACAGCAGGATTAAAGGTTGCTTTAGGTGAGAACCCCAAAAGAATGCATAGTCATGGAAACAAAGAATCTATTACAAGAATGGGCATAATGGGTATGCTGCGTGAAGCCTTTTATTCTGCTTTTTATACAGATCATCCAGAAGATATCCGTTTTCGTCCTATCATTCAAGCTCTTAAAGGAGAGATCCCTGTAAGGGTGCATGCCCATCGTGCAGATGATATTATTTCAGCCTTGCGTTTTGCCGAAGAATTTAACCTTGATTTACGGATTGAACATTGTACGGAAGGCCATTTAATAGCAGATGAGCTTAAAAATCGTGCTTTAAAAGTTTCTGTTGGACCGACCTTAACAAGAAAATCTAAAATTGAATTAAAAAATAAAACATGGAATACCTATCAAGAATTAGCACAACGGCAGGTTGAGGTATCCATAACTACAGATCATCCCTATACACCTATACAATACTTAAATGTTTGTGCTGCCGTTGCAGTTAGAGAAGGATTATCTGAGCAAAAAGCTTTAGAAGGAATAACGATCCTTCCCGCACGAAATTTGAAAATAGACCATAAACTTGGAAGCATTGAACAGAACAAAGATGCAGATCTTGTATTATGGAGCTCTCATCCCTTCCATTTCTCTTCTAAACCGATCTGGACAATGATAAACGGCGAAATCATTCATCATTAAGTTTTCACTACCGTGTTTATATATAATAAAGCACAAATTTGCCAAAAACAAACTGCATAAACAATGTAGAAATATGCCAAAAAATGATGAAAAAAATAAGAAAAAAATCTATTCCCTTTTTCTATTTTTTTTAGTATTATACGATAGTAATGAAAATATAGAGACGATGATCTTAAAAAGGGAGCAATAATACATTTTTGTTTGTATATAAAAAGCAGTAGTATATAGGGAAGGCAAATGGTGCGCCACCAGTATAACTGGTTCTAGTGGGTTCGATTCCCACCCCGAAATTTTTTAGCAACATTTACAAAAAATTTCGAGGGTGGACCGGATTCTCTATTTGACGTGGAGAAGGACTGTCCTCAGTTTGGAGGGACCCCCCATGCTTAAGAAACGCGATCTTCAAGATTGCCATGATTTGTACGAATTAATGACGCATCCAGATGTCTTCCCTTTCGTGCGCCAAAAAGCATACTCTGATGATGAATTTTTATTTTTAACTAAACAAACGATTGAAGCTGAAGAACGCGGTGAACTTATATCACGCACCATTCTTGATGAGTGGGGTTCTCCAATCGGCACAATTAATCTTTTTGATATTCAAGAAAATGCTGGTTTCTTAGGCACTTGGCTTGGCAAAGAATATCACGGAAAAGGTTATAATAAATTGGCTAAAGATGCTTTTTTCGAGGAATTATTTTATGAATTAGGCATTGAAACCATTTATATGAGAATACGCGTAGAAAATATTCGTTCTCAGAAAGCCGCAGAAAAACTGCCTTATGTTGTAAAAGCAAATGAATCAAGAAAATCATTATTACAGCAATTAAATGCCAATGGAGCTACTTACAATTTGTACGAAATTCCAAAGGACTTGTATACATTACATGTCCTGAGAACAAATACTGCCATTGTTGAAGATAGCTCTCATTTGTTAGAAGCATAAATATAAAGCAGAAAAAGCAGCCTGAGACGACCGTCTTAGGCTGCTTTTTCTGCTGCTCAAATTTACCCTCGCTGCTGAAAAATTGAATCTAAATAGATTTTGCGCACTACAAATGTTTTGTAATGCTCAAGCTTCTTTGCTTCAATCGGGTGCTTGCGGATGCCTTTCTTTTTCAGTTCTGCAATATACCAGCCTTTTGATCCATAATACGCCATCTCATTCTCTCCTTCTTTCACTTATTCGTATACTATATGAAGGAAAGTCGAAAACATGACTTTTGCCATTATGGCCTAGCCTCGAGCTTTATTTATACACAATGAAAGATCATAAAGAAAACTGAGAAAAAGCAATATATGATTATTCTGTCTATAATTTATGTATTTTCCCTAAAACATCTTTTCCCCCAGTTACTGGGATGATGCTTCCTGTAATGAAACTGGACTTGTCTTCAACTAAAAAGCTAATTAATCTTGCAATGTCTTCTCCCGTTCCCGGTCTTCCAACAGGAGTATTATTATCATTCACAAGAATGGCTTTCTCAATCTCTTTCTCTTTCCATTCGCCCACAATATCACCAGGGGATATCATGTTTGCAGTTATTCCATATTGAGCTTCTTCCATTGCCAATGTTTTTGTTAATGAAGCAACAGCCGATTTACTCGCCGCGAAAGCCGATCTGTAGATCCATCCTGAAGAAGCTTCAGCCCGGTCAAATCCTATGGTGATTATACGTCCCCATTTTTTAGCTCTCATTTTAGGAATGACTAATTTTGATAAATAAAACACTGCATTTAAATTGCCGTCTACAAGATATCTCCATTCATCTAATGTGTATTCTGTCATCCTTTTTCGCTCATGTATGTAGGGACCGGCATTATGAATAATAATATCAATATATTCACATTTTTTTAAAGCTTCGCCAATAAGAAATTCGCAGTCTTCCGTTTTCGTTATATCTCCTCGGATGCAAATATTATTGGTTCCAAATTCTTTTGTTAATTGCTGACAAATTTCTTCCGCTTCTTTCTGACTGTGACGATAATTAATCACGAGATTAATTCCCTCTTGTGCGAGTTTATATGCTGTCATCTTACCGATTCCAGTTGCTCCTCCTGTAATTAAAGCAGTTCTTATTCCCACAAATAATTACCTCGTTTTGTTTTTTATTGTACAGACCTATTATCATTATACTAGTTAGTACCATACATATATGCAACAAAAACGTTAAAATGAAAAAATAACACTGCATTAGAAGTACAAAAAGTGGTACAAATGCATAGATTATCATGTATATAACTTATGCTAACTTTTATGTTAACGTAATATTGTTTTCTCAATATATTCATGAATTCATTCTTACCCATTTAATTGTTTTGCTCTGTTGAAAGGATGATTGTGATGTTTCCGTGGAACTTATTCCCTTTTAATAAAGAAATGAAAAATAACTTCCAGGATTTTAAAAAAATGAAACCGGAAGAAATTAATAAATATGTTCATAATATAATGGGAAATGTATTTCCCCAGCAATCAAATGGTATGCCAAATTTCACTGATATTTTCGGCGGTCTTAATCCTGAAAATGCTGAGTCTAAAAATGATCAGAAATCCGCACAATTGAATACATCCGTCTTTGAAACCCATGATGATGTATATGTAAAAGTATTTATAGAAGATGAAGGCTGGCTTCATCAAATGAGGTTATATCATACATCAAATCAAATGATTATTGAGGCAATCCCTGCTTCTGAGGACAAAACAACCATTACTTTGCCAGCAGCTGTAAAACGAAAAGGATCAAAGGCCAATTATCAGGATGGCATTCTTGAAATAAAATTACCTAAAAATGCTGAAGCTCAATTTTCTGAAATAGAATTTACTAAGCATGAGTGATTACAAATAAAAATAAAGAGCAGCCAGCTGGCTGCTCTCTTTATCACAAAATTATTTTCCGATAAACATTTGAGTCCAATAATTCCCATCTGCAACATGTCCTACACCCAGGTGTGTGAAGTTTGCATTTAAGATGTTTTTACGGTGTCCTTCACTGTTCATCCATGCAGTTACTACTTCTTGAGGTGAGCGCTGACCCATAGCAATGTTTTCACCAGCAGTTTTATAGGTAATGCCAAACTGCTTCATCATATCAAATGGTGAACCATATGTTGGGCTATTATGGTCAAAGTAACCTTTTGCTTTCATATCATTTGACTTTTCACGTGCTACCTTGCTCAATTCTGTATCAAGCTTAAGAGCAGGCACACCATACTTTGCACGCTCAGCATTTGTTAAATCAAGCACTTGCTGTTCGTATGCAGATACTTGAGATTTTGCTTGAGTAGCTGTGTTTGATTGAGCTGGCGCTTTTGTTTGTGTATTTGCTGCTGGAGCAGTTGTTTCAGCTTTCGGTTTTTCAGTTTGCACTGGTGCTTTTGCTGGTGCTTCTGTTTTTGGCTTTTGAGCTTGCACTGGCGCTTTTGATGGTGCTTCTGCTTTTGGCTTTTCAGTTTGCACTGGTGCTTTTGCCGGTGCTTCTGTTTTTGGCTTTTCAGTTTGTACTGGTGTTTTTACTGCCGTTTCTTGTTTAGCTTGCTGCTGAATAGCTGTTTTTTGCAGCAATGCATTCAAGTCTAAATTATAGTAGTTTTTCATATATTTTTGAAGCATGCTATTAATCTGTTCAACATTCACATTACTAGCTTGATAGTGATATACCTTTGCTTCTACTTTTGCTTGTACTGGTGAAGCAGCATCTGCTTTATTGATTCCAGGTGCTGACATTAATAGTGTTGCTGCTGCTGCGACTGAAAAAATCATTTTTTTATTCATCTATTGTTTCCTCCCTGATATCTGTAAAGTTTTTTGTGCTGTCTTGCTTGCAGAATCATCATACCACGGGTTTTACCGTAATAATTTAGGGAGGATTTAACAAATAGGTATATTGATAGATCATTAACAATGAATTTCATTTGAAGCAATCAGTAAAACTTAATAGCCATCTATGTTTTTCTTATAGTCTTCTGGTTAATTATTCTAAGGTTCTATTATACTAAATTGGCAATGAGCGTAAGAGAATACCAATTATATACTAAGAAATGAGCATTGACAGGTTTTTAGGACAAGAGCTGCCGTTACGTTTATTACACATATGTAACAAAGCTTGCCTATTTAAGACAAGCTTTGTGTCATTCTCTATCAGATGACTGGCAGCAACACTTTTACTGTAGTCCCTTCATTTACTTTACTCGAAATTAGCAGTTCACCGCCATGAAGCTGGACAAGCTTCTCTGCAATAGCCAATCCCAGTCCTGTTCCACCATCACTCCGCGTTCTAGCCTTATTGACACGATAAAAGCGCTGCTTTACCTTTTCTAAGTCTTCCTGAGGAATTCCTAATCCAGTATCAGTCACTTCTATACAGCAGCCATTTTTTGAAGCATATAAAGAAATTGAAATTCCACCTTCATTTGTATATCGAATAGCATTATCCATTATGTTTTGAATCACTTGTTCTATTCGCCCTTCATCACCATTAATAATAATGTCAGGATCTAGATTCTTCATTAAAGATAATTTCTTTTCTTCAAGAGTTGACCCATATTTTTGAAGTGCATCTTCAATTAATTGAGCAAGCGGCAGAGGCATCTTTTCTAATCGATATTCATCTGTTTCCAGCTTCGAAAGATCTAATAAATCTCCAACCAGTCTTTCCATTCTTCCAGACTCACGATGAATTAAATGTAAATATCTAATTCTATCTTCTTCAGAAGTAACCATATTTGTCATTAATGCATCACTATAACCTTTGACATAAGAAATAGGGGTTCTTAATTCATGAGAAACATTTGCAAGAAACTCCCTCTTTCTTTCATCCTCACGTCTTATTGAATCAGCCATATGGTTAAAAGCAAATGCAAGCTCCCCAATTTCATCCTTTGATTGAATGTTCAGATGCACACCATAGTTTCCTTTTGAAACCGAATCGGCAGCCTGCTTCATATCTAATAGCGGCTTTGTTAGTCTTTTAACCAGCCATGCACCTGTACCTAAAGCTACAATTAGAAATAGAAAGGAAGCAATCATCCAGAGGTAAGCAAAGTCTTGTGTGATTTCTGTAATCTTGGCTAATGGCAAATAAATATAAATAATTCCTTCTAAACGATCTTGATCAAGAAGCGGGATGATAACACCCATAATATTTCGATCAAAGCGTTCCTCGAATCCTTCTTTAAAAACTGCATTCCCCTGCAGCAGCTCTTCACGTTCAGCTTCGCCAATTAATGTTTCGTAATCAATATCAAACGGCAAACAAGCACTTAATTCCCGTGGATTACTGACAATAAAAATCTCAGAGTCTGATTTCGTGTTATACCACTCTACCTGTTCCTTAAGCTCCGTTGTTAAAGGTCCGCCTTCATAGTCCTCAGCAAGGGCCAGTCCTTCTTCAAACAAAGATTCTTCAATATCCTCTACATAAAGTTTTTCATAGAATAAATAAGAAAGAAAATAGGAATATAGAATGGTAATCAGAATGGCTGCTGTAACAGTGAGCCAAAGTTTTTTTGCCAGTGTATTTGTTAAATGCTTCATGCAGAAGGAACCTCTAGCTTATACCCAACTCCCCAAACCGTTTCGATATAATCGCCTTCCTGCAGTTTCATCCTTAGTGTTTTTACATGTGTATCTACTGTTCGCAAACTGCCTTCATAGTCTATTCCCCAAACATGCTCAAGAAGCTGCTCTCTTGAAAGAGCCTGATTGCGGTGATCCATAAAAAATAGCAGCAGTTCAAACTCTTTTAAAGTAAGGTTGACCGTTCGCTGATCAACCATTACTTTTCGTGCTTTTTTATCTAAACTGATTCTTCCGATCGTGTTAATAGCTGATTCCTGTTTTGAGAGGCCAGTTCTCCTTAACACTGCATGAATTCTAGCAACGAGCTCTCCAGGACTAAGCGGTTTAACGATATAATCGTCTCCGCCTAATTGGAGCGCTTTAACTTTATCCCACTCTTCACCTTTAGCGGATAGAAATATGATAGGGGTATTATATTTTTTCCTTAAATTTGCACAAACCATATAGCCATCTTCACCTGGCATCATGATATCAAGAATAATTAAGTCAATTTTTCGCTTCTCCATCACTTCATATGCTTCCGTACCGCTGCCGGCAGAAACACATAAAAAGCCTGAATTTGCAAGATACATTTCGGTTAAATGCCTCATATCAGCTTCATCATCAATGATTAAAACGGTAATGCTGCTCATTCTGTCTTCTCCCTCAATACAATTTTAAATGGGCCATTGCCAACTTCAACTTTATCTTCTTCCTCTAAATTTTCAGGATTGATAAATGAAAGGTCATTGCTGTCATAACCGGCAACAAGAAGTGTATGATCTGACGTTAAAGCCAATTCAAAAGGATTTGCTCCAACTTTGACTGTCCCCATAATATTCCCATCAAGATCCATTTTATAGAGCTGATTTGAACCGTGGCTCAAAACAAATATAGATTGCTGATTCTGCAGAAAGTTTATTGGCATAACAGGAGCGGGAATTTTTTTGATAAACTCTCCGTCACTTGCATTATACACATGAATATCCTTTTCAATCGTCGCTCCTTCACCATGTCCCCCTAACCAAAGCTGAGTTCCGTCCTCTAACAAAAGTGCACCAGAGGCAGCACCATGGATAGGATAATCGCCGATTGTTTTTTTCGTTTTCAAATCCACTCTAGATAAAGTTTCTTTTTTAAAACTTAAAACAAATAATTCTCCATCTTCCTCGTTTTCCGCAATCGAGAGCGGTGAAGATTCTGTTTCTGCTTCTGCAAGCTTCTCTCCATCTAAATCATAAAAAAGCACTGAACTATTGTTTTGATTTACAAGAGCGATTTCATTTTGATCATTTATTACCTTAGCATTGACAATTCCTTTTCCTGTGTCCCAGCTTGTCATTTTTTCACCTGTTTTCAGAGAAAACAAATCAGCCGTTTCCAATTCTTTTCCATACAATAAAAAAGTATCGCCATCTGGAAAAACAATTCCGCCTGTATAAGGTTTTTCAAGCTGCCATTCTGCTGCAATTTCACGTTTTTCTACATCAATAAATGTTACAGACATACTTTTCATATTTACGGTTGCTGCCAATGAAATATCTGAAGGAATGGGATCATATGTATTATTGCTGCATGACGATAAGAAAACGATCACAGATATACTGTATAAGAAGGCTTTGAATACTGACATCTTTCTATTCCCCTTTGTCACTCTATGCCTATACTATATGACTTTTTTGTGTGTAATTTGTGAACTATTTCTTACTTTCTTAATTGTTCCATTAGGAAAATATGAATAGAAATAAGCTCTTCTTTATCTTCTGCAACCAAAGTTGATTCGTTAATCCTTTTAATCGCCTGATAGAATTTTTCATATAAGGACTTGCGTACGCGTGGATGTGCATTTTCATCTAAAAGCTCACGTTGAATTGTCATTTTTAAAACTTGCTCCGGGGTATTTTCATCAGTGATTAATTGCCGGTTTTGCCATAGGCTTTTGTATTGATTCAATAAATTTTCATATTTCATGGTTTTCTCCCTTTTTCATTCTTTTTCACTTCACTTAGTATTTTCACATAAAAAAAAGAAAAAATGCAAAATATAAGATATAGCTATATTTGCTTGTTGCTTAGGATAAGAATAGCCAAAATAAGAAATTGGACAAATACGCATATTCTTATGTTATTTATCACAATGAACTTCATGCACAAGTTAATATCTACTCTGTTCATTGCAAAAATGAGGCAGGTATTGAAAGGAGAAAACAAATGAGTGCACCCTATTGTTGTCCCAACTGTAAAACAAATCGAAGCAGATTTAATATTATTGAACAAGTTTCAAAACCAGTAAAATTGGATCCTTTTACAGGCGATACCGTTGAGGAATATTCTGCAAATGACCTATCACCTTTTCACATTCCATATAAAGGCCCAAATCACAAAGTTCAATGTGCTGCCTGCGGTTTAGTTGAAGATGAAAAAACATTTATTGCTTTTGGAGAAAAGAGATAAGCTTGAGAGAATACCTCTCAAGCTTATTTTTTAGGTTCAGTTAGGAACTGTTTATGGTCTTTGAAAAATTGGAGAGTATCAACCTTCCACGGACCAGCTGCTGAAAATCTGACTAAAACGATCTTACCGTTAAACATTTGTTTTCCATGTTCTTTAATATACCACTCGATTTTAACAGGAACCTCTAATACTAAATCAGACAGATAAGAGGTTTCTTCCGGAAGCTCAACAGCTGACAGTTTAGCATTTTCTATTTCTGGGAAAACGGTTTTCCAATTAATTGTCTGCAAAGATATAAAATCTGCAATTTGTTCGTCATGTTCCTTTAAACCTGTTACATAAGAGTGAATCACTTCTTCAGCACTGGCAAATGTTAAATATGGGTATAATCTTCCAGAAGCTTTGAATATCATTAATTTATGGGATAGATCCATCTCATTGGTGCGGTGAGTGGTGCTGCCGTAAAAGTGAATGCAAAAATGACCGGGAAAATTATTAGGCAATGCACCAGCTCCATGAGGCATTCCGTGCATGGAAGCGGCAATCCACCTATCCTTAGTGATCACAATAATCGACCTTCTTCTCCAGCTCCACTTGCCATTATAAATTTCCTTCATTATTTTTGTATCCATTGCTGTCAGAGGCTGAACATCAGCATGATTAGATCCTGCTCTTCTCTGCACTTCGAACATTCTTCCGGACTCTGTATCCAAAACATGAAATTTACTGAATTTCGGAAGCTGTTTATTTACTTCAATCCAATCAAGCATCTCAATATGATATCCAATCCCATGTTTGGAAGCGTCAACTTCTAGGCTGTTGAAACTAAAGAAATAGAGAAAAGTAAAAGTAAGCATCAATGTACATTTGCGTGTTGTATTTTTGTCCATATTAAAAGTCTCCCTAAAATTTAGAGAGACTATTCGTTATTATATGAAGTTATTCTCTGTTTTCTTTCCATTCCTTCGCTTTATCAATGGCTATTGGAATGGCTCGCCCTTCCTCGTAGTCCTCATCCAGCAGGGCATTTGCAATCTCAATTGCTTTGTTTCGGACTGTAGGGTCTAAATTTTTCATAGCATCTGGATAATCATTTTTGCTCCATGGCATATCGATCCACTCCTTTAATGGAGTCATTCCCTTTTTGCATGGAAGAAAACCTAAAGATTAGACCGACTCAAGAGCTTTTAATTGAGACTTCAGGTTATGCCAATCTATATTTTCACCGATAAACACCAAATTCAATGGCATTTTCATGTTTTCAGGCAGAAAAATCTGCATGCCATATGAATACTGAAAAAGCTCAGGATACACCGAATTTGTAAATTGAATGTACCCTTTCATTCTATAAATGGTATCAGGCAGCCCATGCAGAAAGCTCATAAAATCTTCTCGATGGACAGGCTGTTTAAATGTGTAAACAAAAGTGCTTAAGTTTAAATCTTGAACTACATGAGCCGTTTCATTTGCTCCTTTTTTACTGGCAGATAAGTTTCTAACCTTTTCCATTGGAACTTTTGAAAAGGAGGTCAGCAATGCCAGCACTTTTGGATTAAGTCCTTGAACATCAAAGACAAGCTGAGCTTGCTGTGCCTCTGTCAGCTTATCTGCTTTATTTAATAGAAGTAAGTCTGAATGCTTTACCTGTTCGACAAGAAGCTGTCTGATTTGCGGACTTAATCTGTTTCTTTCTAACCAAAGATGCCCATCTAACACAGAGATAATGCCTTTTACAAGCAACTGATCTGCAAAAATTGGCGACAATATTCCATCTAAAACTTCAATGGGATGAGCAGCTCCAGTTGACTCTATATAGATCACTTCAGGCTTATCCATTATTAATAATTCTTGAAGCTGTGCCTCCAGTTTATCTTGAATAGTACAGCATATACAGCCGTCGAGAAGCTCTTTTAAAGGAACGTCTGTATCAACTGCGTCAGAGTCAATGGATACTTTTCCAAGCTCATTCATCATAACAGCTGTTTTTCTTCCCTTTTCTTTTTCTGCCAGCAGCAATTGCTTGAGAAGTGTTGTTTTCCCGCTTCCTAAAAAACCTGATAGAATATATATTTCTGTTTTATTCATTACGTTCACCATTTTCCGCTCTCTCTTCCAGCATTTCTTTCATCATTTTGTGAAGCATTTTTCCCACATCCGAAAGTGTTCGTCTTGTAAGGTAACCAACCTTTTGAAACATTTCTTGTTTACATTTCCAAATGGGAATATAAGCGTTTGGATAGTATTCATCATCATTTTCGACGCCAATCTCTAAAAAAGACTCATAATTAGGTGTGAACAGGTCTTCCTGTGCTGCTTTTTTGCCTTTTTGAATCCTTATGACCTCTATAATTAAATCTTCATTAAACGTAATGAATTTTTGGTGGTAGATGTTAAAAATCTCATTCGCAATGACTTCCCATTTACATTCAATTGCAGCAACTTCCTGTCTAATATGTTCATCAAATTGAACAATCTGTCTCAAGAAATCACCTCGTTTACAATATTCCATTTTTATTGTGAGACTCTAAATAATTATTTTAAAGGTTTTGCCTGAAACGTACAAATGTTTTATCTCATGAGCAAAAACATGAAAAAAAGGAGGCTGGGACAAAACGAAATTAATATTTCTAAAACACGAATATTCAATATCTTGGT
The DNA here is from genome assembly GCF_008923265.1 of Bacillus mesophilum. Taxonomy (NCBI): domain Bacteria; kingdom Bacillati; phylum Bacillota; class Bacilli; order Caryophanales; family Bacillaceae; genus Bacillus; species Bacillus mesophilum. The sequence continues at coordinate 119,453 of NZ_WBOT01000002.1, forward strand.
TTCGGTATTTAATCAAGACCGTTCCATTGCGCTGCGGACCCTCGCTTTCCGCGGGGAGCAAGCTGAGCCTCCTCGTCACTTCGTTCCTGCGGGGTCTCACCCTTTGCTCTGCAGCCCGCAGGAGTCGAGGGCCCTCCGCTACATTTCACTCATGTAAATAAAATATATTTTATAATTATAAATAAAAAACCGAATGATTAGAAAGATGACCTTCCTTACCATTCGGTTCAATAGGTGTGTTAAATACTTATGTCCCAGCCTCCTTCACAATTCTCTTAGCCTTTGTTGTTCATTTGCAGCATTTTTTCTCAAAAATATGAATCAGTTTTCTTCTTTGTTTGATTCTGGTTTCATAATTTCTTCTTTTTTCACTTCATTGAAGAATTGTTTTAATGCCTCTGTATTTTCCTCAAGATTCATCTCCAGCACGGCACCAGCATGATTGTAGCTTTTGTTTTCGTAGCTGTCAGCGACAGGAACTCTTAATGTTTCAATTTCCGTAATGGGATTCAGCAAGAAGGAAGTACCAATAGAAAAAGCTTGTTCAAAGTTTAAGTCCGTCTCCACATAGTTCATAACATCTTTCAGCATTTCCGGAAATTTCACTAATCCTTCTGGAGTTGTAAATTGCTTCATCACTTGATCTTTAATCGAAATTAATACCTCCTGCTGACGATCTACTCTTCCAAAGTCGCTTTTTGCATCATGACGAAAGCGAACATAGGAAAGCAGCTGATCGCCGTTAAGCTTTTGTTTACCTGGCGTTACATCAAGTTTCATGTCATCAATAAGCTGCTGTGAAACTTCAACCTCTATTCCATCTGGAGCCAGAATGTCCATCATAGCAGCAAAACCATTAAAGTCAATTACTGCTGTATGATCAATTTTAATGCCAAAATTTTCTTGGATCGTATCCTTTAACAACTCTTTACCGCCTAAATAGTAGGCATGATTTAATTTGCTGTATTCAAATGGGTAGTCAGGAATTTTCACATAGCTGTCACGCATAAGCGATACAATTTTCATTGAATGATCATCCGGTTCATAGCGGGCAACAAGGATTGCATCCGACCTGGATTCCTCTTCCCCTCTGCTGTCTACTCCCAGCAAGAGAAAGTTTTTATGATCTGATGAATAGTTAATAGGCTCTGACTCTTTCTCTGCTAATGGATCTGCATTTAAGCAGCCAGACAAAATTGACACCGTAATTAATAGTAAAAGACTTACTCTTTTTTTCATAACTGCTCACCTCTAAGTTAGGAGTAAAAATTTCTCCTTTTACAACCATTGTGATACAGAAGGATCTTTTCTATACGTAATCAATTAAATACAGAACTTTTACCTATATATAATCAAATTGTGCTATTCAGAAACGTGCTTAAGTTATAGTATCCTGCTTTGCTTAAAATTTAAGGTAAGAATAAATAAACTCCCCACCTGATAGTGGGGAGCAAGATTTACGAATTAAGTTTTTCTTTTAATAATTCTGTTGCTTTTAATATTTGAGTATCATTTTGATCAATTAATGCTCTTAATTCTTCCATCAGCTTAAGTGTTGTTTGGCCTGTAAGTATGCCTGTTTCTTCAAGCTGGGCAGACTTTTGAAATTCTTTGACAGCTGTTTCTGTTTGTTCATCAAAGAATCCATCGGTTCTGCCTGGATCAATGTCTAATGCAGCAAGCATTTTCTGTGCTGATTGGACTTGTGTGGAAGAAGAAGAAAGCTTTAATTCAAGATCTGGACTGACATATGGCAATGAAGCATATTCTGGCAATGCCACTTCATAGTCTGGCTGGATGCCTTTTTTGTGAATCCAATTGCCTTCAGGTGTCAGCCATTTCTCAGTAGTGAACTTCATATTTGATCCATCAGAGAAATCCTGTGCACGCTGTACTGTACCTTTACCAAAAGATTTCTGGCCAACAAGCGGAACATCTGCTGACTCTTGTACTGCTCCAGCTAAAATTTCTGATGCACTTGCGCTTCCTTGGTCAATAACAACAACTAGCGGCATGTCTGTGTTTTCTTGTGCAGTAGACTGCATGGCTTCTCGATTGCCTTCACGATCTTCAATTTGAAATAGTATTTCTCCTTCAGGAACAAACAAGCTTGAAATTAAAATCGCTTGATCAAGAAGACCACCTGGATTCTGTCTAAGATCCAGAACAAGCCCCTTCATCCCTTCGGCTTGAAGGGTATTCAAGGTTTCCACTAATTCTTGACCCGTTTTTTCAGAGAAAGAGGTGATTTGGACTTTTGCAATCTCATCATCAATCATTTCTCCATAAACAGTTTCAATCGGAATTGTATCACGAACAATCGGGAATGTGATCGGCTCAGTTGTGCCTGGGCGCTGGATGGCAAGCTCCACCGTAGATCCTTTCTCGCCTCGAATCAGCAGAACTGCTTCTGTTGAACTCATCCCTTGAATACTTTCTCCATCTACTGATAAAACGACATCATTAGGTTTTAATCCAGCTTTTTCTGCAGGTGATCCTTTTAATGGTGAAACAATTACAATGGATCCTTCCTGTTCAGTAATTTCAGCTCCAATGCCTTCAAAAGAAGAAGAAATGCTTTCATGGAAGTTCTTAGCTTCTTCAACATCCATATAATCTGAATATGGATCATCTAAAGATTCAAGCATCCCATTAATGGCTCCATTAATGAGGGTATTATCTTCTACCTCTTGGAAGTAGCCATTCTTTAATGTATCAAAGGCCGTATACAATTTATCAAATTCACTTCGACTTGTTTCATTTCCTACGCTGACTGCTTTCTCGTCTCCAAATGCCAAAGCAAAAGTTGTTATGCCAGCAGACAGAAAGACAATGATAAATAACAGCATAACAAATTGGAATTTCTTCATTTTTATAAAACTTGATTGCTTTTCTGTTGATTCTTGATTTAAGTTCTCATCTTGCAAACCCTTCACCACTTTCATAACCGTTAGGTACTAACGAAGCTTCTTTTGAATAGAATACCATTTTTTCATGGTGATTAACAAAAAAATCATTCTTATTCACTAAGAGACATTTATAAAAACCTGTTCAAATTATACACCATTCATTTAACATTTGGATAAAAAAAATCATTTCAAGCAGTATGAACACATCTTCCTTCTAGCCTTTATTATTGCAAAATATGAGTCAGGTTAACAATTCCAAAAACTGACTGCTAAAAGGTGAAAGCATTCACTCGTCAAATTTTCTTTACCAAATTAAAGTATTCTTCCAAGGTTAACTTATTTTCGAAAATCGTTTTGGCTGCTTCTTGTCCTACATATCGATAATGCCAAGGCTCAAAGCTATAGCCCGTTATACTTTCTTTCCCTTTAGGATAGCGCAAAATAAATCCAAAGGAATGAGCATGATTTGCAAGCCACTTTCCTTCAGCCGTATTCGCAAATTCTTCAGACAGCATGAAGTCAGCACTTTGGCTTGAAATATCCATTGCCAGTCCTGATTGATGCTCACTGCTGCCTGGATATGCAACTACTTGAGCTGCCAGTTCCTCGCCAACTTTTGCTACCTCAGCCTTAAAAAGGTCGTTTTGTCTAGCATAAGACCGATAACCAGATACAGCAAAAAGGTTTATCTTTTCTTTTTTTGCTTGGGAAAACATCTTCTCTAAAGCCAGCGCTGCTTCCTTGCGCATATAGCTTTTTTCGATATCCTGATCCCCAAAAGAAAACGCCACGTTTGGTCTTACAAGATCAGCGGGAGTATATTTTTCAATATAATAATATTCCTTGTTCACTAATGCCATTACATTCTCTGGATTTTGAATGAAATTTTTCCCATCGACAACCTTAATATCATTAAAGAATGAAGCTTCCAGCACCAATTGATCTTCTTGGTTTACAGGTTCTTCATTAGCTGATTTTTCTGCATCGTTGTCTTTCTGAGGGTCATTTTTAACTTCTTCTTCCTGATTTTTGTCGTCATTCTGCACAGGTTCAGTTTCATTTTGTGAATCATTTTCACTTACGTTTCCTATAAAAGGAATTTTTTCTAAATAACCGTCCAATTGGCTGCAGCCTGCTAAAAGGACACATAGAAATCCTAACAGCACTATTTGCTTTTTCAATGTTCTCACCTATCTTTTTCTAAATCATTCCACTCTATTTTAGCATGATCAAGAAATGAATGCGAAAAATGTCGTTAATGGTAAATTTTATACTATTTTTCATAACAGTCTTCATTCGATTGTCAAAACAAAAAACTGGCCAAACCGGCCAGTTTAGTTTAACATTGCTTATTCTTTAATAGCTGCTTCTAAAGCAACTTCGATCATTTCGTTGAAGGTTGTTTGTCTTTCTTCTGCTGTCGTTTCTTCACCAGTTAGAATATGATCACTTACCGTTAATACAGATAATGCTTTGCGATCCAGTTTAGCCGCAAGCGTGTATAGTGCAGCTGTTTCCATTTCAATCGCAAGAATTTGGTATTTAGCCCACTTTTCCAGCTCAGCATTATCGTTATAAAACATATCTGCAGTAAAAACATTGCCAACTTTTAAGTTCAAGCCTTTTTCAAGACCGGAATCGTATGCTTTCTTTAAAAGATCAAAATTAGCAGTTGGCGCATAATCAACACCGCCAAAAGTAAGCCTATTCATTTGAGAATCTGTTGATGCAGTCATCGCAAGGATAACATCTCTAACTTTTACATCCTTTTGGATTGCTCCACAAGTTCCTACCCTTATTAGGTTTTGGACATTATAGCTGTTCATCAATTCATTAATGTAAATAGATATAGATGGAACCCCCATGCCAGTTCCCTGAACTGAAATGCGTTTTCCTTTATATGTGCCTGTATATCCGAACATATTCCGGACTTCGTTATAGCATTCTGCACCTTCTAAAAAGGTCTCAGCAATATATTTTGCTCTGAGCGGATCTCCCGGCAATAACACCGTCTCAGCAATTTGGCCTTCTTTTGCTCCAATATGTACACTCATTAAAAAAAACCTCCCAATTTCTAACTGTGTTAACTCTTGTTACATTCACAATATACCATATAGATTCTTGTGAAGAAACCTTCATCCCCAGAATGAGAATACTCATCATGGACAAACTATTGTTAGCTTCTCAAGTTTTTAGTGAGAAATGTACAGCTAACTCATATTCCGCAGTATCTTTTAAAAAAGGAAGGGGAACCAATATGGGAAAAAAACATCGCAATCGAATTAATTCACCAAAGAAAAATAATCATATTCCCGAAGAGGCAATAATCGCCGAACAAGAGGCTCACGGAAAAGAATATTCAGCTAGCGGGGGGCGCAAAAACGGTCCCGGTTCACATAAATAATAGAAAATTAAATGAAAACTCCCTAAGAGAAGGGGAATTTCACTCCTTCTTTTTAGGGAAAATAGATTATCGTATATGAATTCGATTAATTTCCTGCCAGCCTCCTGGCTGAAGCTGGTAATAGCGCTGGCCGCGACGACCTTCATCTATATTGAGGATATCTCCAGTTGAAATATATCTGCCCCGAAAATCAGCAGGCAGCCGATCTAATACATTAAATGTTTTGAACACGCTGCCTAAACATTCATCATGATCTATACTTTCCACCATGATGCGGTAAACTTGTTTATACCCCTTTTTCTGGTTAAACATTGGTGTTTGAAAAATAGTGACATCAAATTGTTTCTTTCTTGTTTTTGCTAATTCCTTCAGCATCTTCATTCCTCCAAATGTTTACATAGTAATGGATATAACTAAGTCCTTTCCTTGTATAACAGTTTAGAGATTAGGCTTGTCGTTTCCTTTATCAGAAACATTCTATTTTTGTCGATTTAGAAAAAGTATTTTACATCTTTTTAGCTAAATCGAGCAATTCCTGCTTTTTTATACATAATGGATGCCCAAAGCGAAGGTTCGAACCTGTTTTCTGACAAAAAAAAGATGAGGCAATTCCCCATCTTTTTATCCTTTATGAATACTGTGCAATAACTGATTGCAATTTCTGCTGCAGATTTGGTATGTCGCTTTGATGAATCATTAACCTTAAATTAGACTCATCCATTGACAATGCTTCTGATAAGAAGCCGCCTAGACCGCGCGCTTTTCGATCAACCTGCATTAAAATTTCTGTCTGGTTTAGGGAGACAGGAAAAAAGACGATTTCAAGTTCATCCAAACGTCCGCGGAAAGATCCTGAGATTGGGACAAACTCAAATTCTTGGATAAATGGAAGTCTTTTTCGTAAACGATGAGGTGCCTGTTCGCACTCAACTTCCCTCATTCGGAATCCCAGGTTAGAAACCGCATGTAAAACGGCATTTACTAATTCATTCGGTATAACTGTAATATAATCCTTGTCTGTTGGATCAACTGCATTTTTTATATCCAGGCCGGTTGCCAGCCAGACTTTCGTTCTGCCATAAGAAAGCGGTGTATCTAACGGCAGAATAAAAGAAAAGGGAATCTCTCTTCTTTCATTGGCGTTTAATGTAAAAGCTTCAGTAATATGATAACGCTCAATTTGACCTGTCACATTTACTTTCTTATCATCTGATTCTTTAATATATGTTGTATTTAAGGTTAAGTATATGTCAGAAATATGCTGCTCTGTATTTCCTCCTTGAATCTCAACAATTCCCCTTACTTCACTCCCAGGCATTACTTTGTCGCTTTCGAGTTTTGTATCTACTTTGGCAGAGCCAATTCCTACACTAGCCAGCATCTTATTAAAAAAAGACATCCTATTCCCTCCCGGATCAATACAAAGGTATTTTTATTTTCTGTATGTATACGTTTTAAAAAGAATTTAAGTTTCAATAAAATGCAAAAATGGCGAATGTTATTCGCCATCTTGATCGTCACCTATTGGGTACTGTATTAAGCTTTTATTCATCGTCTATTTGTTCGTCAATAATGCATTTTTGCAGTAAATATTCAAATGTAATGTCAGCTAGATCGTCTAATTCACCCTCAGTTGGGACATATCCCCGTTTCGCCAGCTCATGAAAGAAAAATTCTGCAATCTCCTCCGTATCAATAAAAACCTCAATTTCCCTCATAGCAACGCCCCCTTTGTACCAAATGTATGACAGACAGTATTGTTTCATGCCGGACATCTTGCATTCCTATCTATTAATTCCTCTTATTTTAATGTACGCCGTTCTATACAGTCTAAAACTAGCATAAAGATAGATTCATATACAGCTTTCATCCAACTAATTAGCCGGAGGTATTAATATGAAAAAAATATCCTGCTTAGCCGAAGCATTTATTGAAGATGAAAATGATGATCAAGGTAAAATAATAAATTTCTTAAATAAAGGGCTTCAGAAAATGTTCCAGACCTTTTTATTAATAGGGATTCCGGTTGTTGGGTATAGCATCCTTCAACTTTTCATCTAGTTAAACGGTGCTTTTTCCATCATTTTCAGCTAAGTTTTTTAATTTTCTAATAATCATACGCATGATATATTTGTATTCTTCATCCTGGAATAAACGGTATAAGATCTGATAATCGTTATAAATATCAAGGAGACCATCGATTAGCTCCTGCTTATCCTGCTTGATTGCCAGAAGGTCTTTCTCGGCTTTTCTGAAAGTGGCTTTTGATTCCTTTAATTCAGGCAACTTTTCTTTTTTGTTCATTAAATAAAGAGTACCGAGTTTTTGTATAAAAGCCTCAGCACTTTCTGCATCAGCAAGAAGTGTTATTTCTTCTTCTGAGGCTTCCAGCCATTCGCCATCATTCATCCTGGAGAGCTCATAGATTACATCCTCCCAAGCATCCTCTTTGTATCTCCATATTTCAGTACGAAAGCCTACAATTTTGAAAATATCTGTTCCATATCCTTTTACCTGCACTAAATCACCGAAAAAATATTGATATTCAATATCGACATGCTCTTTTTCGACAATATTTCCTTTATAATCTGACAACAACTGTAAGCTTGATTCTACATATAGACCTTCACTTTTATTCACTTCATACACATACATATCATCCAGCCATTTTACATCTGTTATTTTCCCGACCGTACCATATATATTAATGACGACTGTATCGCCTATATTGTATTTTGCTTTCTTTCGATTATTCATTTCCTCCATCCTCTCAATGAATCACCGCAGCTTTTGAATACAATAGTATATGCATAAACGATAAAATTCGCTTCATAAGATTTGAATCTACCTTTAGAAGTACACAGCAAAAAAACACTCCAGCGTAATGAGTGTTTTTTTAAATTATATAGTGTTGTGTCAAAAAGACAGTATGTTATCCTTCAGAAAGCAAATAAAGTTCCCATGCTTCATCAAAAACCATCATACTTTGTAAATAACTCCCATTCAACTCGAGATACGAGCTAATTTCTTCGTAGTTTTCAGAAGTTTTTGGGAAGCTATGATCCTCGTAAGCGTCATTAGCAAACTGGCTAATTTCGTCTTTTGGATTCGGATGTCTGTACTTCATTAAGAAATGATAAAAGGTTTTAGCCATATTTTAAACGCCTCTCTGTTTCATTAAGAATTAGTTATATGATGATTGAATAGACAAAATAAATCAAGAAGAAAAATAAAGCGACCATATAAATTCATAAGCTGAAACGCTGTATTTCAGTGGAACAAAACTTAAATAAGACCCGGCACACGCCAGGCCTCATTTAGGAATACGGCTTATTCTAATGAAGAAGATTGAAGAAACTCGAGAATTTGTTTATTATATTTTTCAGGTTCATCATGAAAAACACCGTGACCACTTTCTTCAAAAGGAACAAGCTTTGCATTAGGAAGCTGGTCAGCCAGCTGCAGGCTAAAATCATATGGACAAATTTGATCTTTTTTGCCATGAAGGATCTTGGTTGGTGCTGCAATTCCTGACAGCTCATTGCGAAGGTCTTCATCCCTTAATGCAATAGCTGAGTGTATGGTACCATATGAAGATGAGGAAACAGCCATACTTAAGAACCACTGTTGAAATTCTTTAGAAGGCTTTTTCTCGAAGAATTTTTCACCAAAAGTTGCAATTGCGTGTGGCCGATCTGTCTTCAGCTGATCAATCAGTGTGTCAACCTCCTCTTTCTCCATTCCAAAAGGATAGTCATCCCGTTTTGTGAAAATAGGAGCAGCTGGACTAAGTAACAGCAGTTTTGAGATTCTTTCGCTTTTATAGCGCGACATGTATCTGAGAGCAATTGGCCCACCCATTGAAAAACCGGCTAATACAGCATCTTTAAGATCTAGCTTTTGAATAACTTCATGAAGATCATCTGCCATCGTATCATAATCATAACCATTAAATGGTCGATTTGATTTTCCATAACCACGCAAATCAATTCCAATAAACCTGAACCCGTGTTTTGGGAGCTCATTCATTTGATATTCAAACATTCCATGATTTAATGGCCAGCCATGCAGGAATATAACAGGCTGTCCCTCTCCAATATCTTCTGCATATATTTGTATATTGTTTTCAGTGTTAATGTAGTGTCCCATAATGAGTCTCCTTTCAAATTCATTTCCTCATTCTATTGTTTTTACCCTAAAGTCTAAAAAGGAAACAGTAACGTATCGATTTAAAATGTTATTGCAGCAGGATCACTTGTATTGCTATCGCAAGCAAAATAAACATTATCGTTGTGGTTAATCCATATAGATTACTTGCTGGCTGCCAAAATTGAAAGATAAATGATAGGCTAAGAAGCACTGAATCTTTCTTCTATTGTAGCTCTGCAATGATTCTTCTTCTCAAGTGCAAGAAAGGGAGCCCTGCCGTCGCAGAGCTCCCTTTCTATTACATAGACTAGCTTCTGAATTACACTTGCTGAAGTCGCGAATTTCGGCTTGCGCAAAAAAGAGAAGCTATAGCATTCAATTTATTAAATAAGATTCTCGCCATACAGACCAAGGTCAATGTTTAAGCCCAATGAAGAGAAATCTTCGTCTTGCTTTTCAGCAGACATGCTGGCAAGATTTAAACCTAGCCCAATCCATAAAGCAGCTGTTTCTTCGTCACTTAAAGACGCAAGACCTAAGTTTGTGTTTACACCCAAAGTAGAACTGTTTTTTTCTTCACTATCTACAATTGATGCATTCAAATTGGTATCAGCCCATACTCCAGCTGTTTCTTCGTCTTCACTTGTCATTGCTCCAACGTTTACACCTGTATTTAGATCGGCTGAGGATTCTTCCTCTTCATCTTTCTTCATCACTGAAGCATCTGCTTTTGTGCCAGCCCATACTCCAGCTGTTTCTTCGTCTTCACTTGTCATTGCTTCAACGTTTAGACCGGTGTTCAAATCCGCTGATGTTTTTTCCTCTTTGTCTTTCTTCATCACAGAAGCATCTGCTTTTGTGTCAGCCCATACTCCAGCTGTTTCTTCGTCTTCACTTGTCATTGCTCCAACGTTTAAACCCGTGTTCAGGTCGGCTGATGTTTCTTCCTCTTCGTCTTTCTTCATTACAGATGCATCAGTTTTTGTGTCAGCCCATACTCCAGCTGTGTCTTCGTCTTCACTTGTCATCGCTCCAACGTTTAGACCGGTGTTCACATCGGCTGATGTTTCTTCCTCTTCGTCTTTCTTCATTACAGATGCATCTGCTTTGGTGTCAGCCCATACTCCGGCTGTTTCTTCGTCTTCTCTTGTCATTGCTCCAACGTTTACACCTGTGTTTAGATCAGCTGAGGATTCTTCCTCTTCATCTTTCTTCATCACATAAGCATCTGCTTTGGTGTCAGCCCATACTCCGGCTGTTTCTTCGTCTTCACTTGTCATAGCTCCAACGTTTAAACCTGTGTTTAGATCAGCTGAGGATTCTTCCTCTTCATCTTTCTTCATCACAGAAGCATCTGCTTTGGTGCCAGCCCATACTCCAGCTGTGTCTTCGTCTTCACTTGTCATTGCTTCAACGTTTAGACCTGTGTTCAAATCCGCTGATGTTTTTTCCTCTTCGTCTTTCTTCATCACAGAAGCATCTGCTTTTGTGTCAGCCCATACTCCAGCTGTGTCTTCGTCTTCACTTGTCATTGCTCCAACGTTTAAACCTGTGTTTAGATCAGCTGAGGATTCTTCCTCTTCGTCTTTCTTCATTACAGATGCATCAGTTTTTGTGTCAGCCCATACTCCGGCTGTTTCTTCGTCTTCACTTGTCATTGCTCCAACGTTTACACCTGTGTTTAGATCAGCTGAGGATTCTTCCTCTTCATCTTTCTTCATCACAGAAGCATCTGCTTTGGTGTCAGCCCATACTCCGGCTGTGTCTTCGTCTTCACTTGTCATTGCTCCAACGTTTACGCCTGTGTTTAGATCAGCTGAGGATTTTTCCTCTTCATCTTTCTTCATCACAGAAGCATCTGCTTTGGTGTCAGCCCATACTCCGGCTGTGTCTTCGTCTTCACTTGTCATTGCTCCAACGTTTACACCTGTGTTTAGATCAGCTGAAGATTCTTCCTCTTCATCTTTCTTCATTACTGAAGCATCAATTTCCGTTTCTCCCATTAAAGAAGTTTCATCATCAGAAGATGATGCACTTAAATTCAATTCTGAACCTAGATTAGCAGAAGATTGCTCTGCTCTTTCTTCATGGGAAGATTGATCGAGATCAGCATCTGTATTGACGTCTAAAGAAGAATTTTCCTCAGAAGCTTTTAGTCCTAGATCTACTCCAATATCAGCATCAATGCTATTAGAGTCATTGGATTTGTCACTTTCTTCACCTGTATCGAAATCAACACTTTCTTTTTCATTAGCTGAATGCTCAGCAGATTCACTTTCTTTAGGAGAACTTTCATTAACTTTCGAATCAGAAAAACTCAAATTCAAATTTAAATTTGAAGTAATTGAAGATTTATCATGATTTTCATTTGAATTTAAACTTGTCATTGCTTTAGAAGTTAGATCAAGTGATGGATGATCCCTCTCCTCAGATGCAAAAGTGCTGGAACCTCCTGCAAAAAGACCTGCTGCTGCAAAACCAGTGATTGCTAATGTTTTTAATAAGTGTTTGTTTTTCAATCGTATTCTCTCCTTCTTCTTTTTAGTTTTTTTATTTAAAAACGTATGAGAAGAAGGATGATTGAGGCGGTTGAGAAGGTGGTGCATTTAACCATTGATCGTGAAAAAAAGCAACACTAGCATTACGATTTCACTTTCCTCCAATGTCACCAAGCAATTCTAAGTCCGTAAAATAAATGGACGGAAAGGCTGCTCCACCTATAGAAGAATGCCCTCCATTTGCTGAAGAGGTGATTGAACTATTTGTACCATGATTTGCGGGGACAGTTCCAATCGCACGCTGCAAGACCGGTTTATCAGATTCCTGCTTATTGCTTACATCCTTCCCCATATAATCCTTTTTAGAAGTATATTTCGATTGCTCCAGGTGTATTGGATCATATGAGTTTTCAAAGTCTGTAAAAATATCTTTCTTATTTTCTGACTTTATTTTTGAATCGTTTAATTCACCGATAGGCTCCAAAGCATCCTTGGCATCAGAGTTTCCAGGCTGGTCCTTATTTTCTGAACCCGCTGCAGGAGGATCTTGCTGCTGTTCATCTGGAGTGTTTAAATGCCAATCTTTGTTTTCAGCCCTGTTTGCATCATGGTGATCCACCTCAGTTTCCGGAGGTGATACAGAAACGGAATCAGAGAGATTGATATCAGCTATTGTTGTCTCTACCTCGATTGTGTCTCCTATATTTGCATCCGCAATCCCCGTTTTTACAGAAATAGAGTCTGATACATTTACATCAGCTACTGGTGTTTTCACCTCGACTGTATCTCCTATATCTGCGTCAACGATTCCTGTTTTTACAGATATAGAATCAGAGACTTTGACATCAGCTGCTGGCGTTTCCACCTTAATGGAATCTCCGGCTTCTGCTTCTGCAACTGGAGTCTTAATAGAGATTGAGTCAGAAACATTTGCCTCTGCTATCACCGCATCCACTTTTATAGATGGATCCTCAGAAAGGTTAACATTCAACACAGCATCATTTTCTGCTTCGTTATCTTTGTCGGTGTTCACATTAATGACTGTGTCAGCCACAGAATCAATTGTTTTTTCAACGTTTTCGGTAACTGTGCCAAGAAGTGTTTCTCTCTTTTCTAAATCAACATTTTGCTCTTTTTCACTTTCGTCTGTGCTCTCATCTTTGTGCTGAATATTCACTGTATCTTTTACTGTACTGCTTACCTGATCACTCACAGATTCCAGCAGACCGTCTGCCAATGCAGTAGAGGGAATAAAGCAAAAGGAAGCAAGAACGAAGGCTTGTACGAATCTAGTTGACACTCTTTTTGCTCACCTCCTCTCAAATAATCTGCTTATACTAGAATTAAGGCTTCCTCCTCTGTCTACCCATAGAAGGAGTTCGTAAACATAGCAGCGACTTGATTTAAACTTCAAGGAATACAAATCCTTGGCTTTATCAACTTAATTACTAAAAAAGAATCACCCTGTCTAGAGGGCGATTCTGCAAATAATTTAGAACTTATAAATATATTAAAAATCAAAATAGTTTCTCTTTAATATTCTCTCCATCTGCATAAGATCTTTGTATGAAATTACGTCTTTTAATTGTTTACGATTGATAAGGAATAACTGATCTTCGATATTTTTCACCATTTCATCATTTTGATAAATCATATGACAATCATTACAATAAATAGATGGGGTATCAGTAATTTCGATCGCTCTTGTTCCTTCTGGCAATTCCCAATAAACCGATTGCTTTGTTATAATCACATGGCCACTTTCACACCAATCACAGCTATTGCCCATCAACATTCTCCCCTTCTTTTTTGATTTGGCCAGCTTTTTTTCGTTCTGCAAGATATTTCTTTTCCTTCAGTTCATCTCGCTTTTCCCGCTTATCCTTTAAGGAGTTATGAGCAGGGTCCTGATCATACAGTTCACGCCGATTTAATCGCTGAAGCCCTTTTGGGACAAGGTTGAATGCTGTGTCATTCAATAACGCTGAAATCCCTACATTGGATTCCTTTTTCGACACCTCAGGATAGATTTCTGCAAAATAATCATCCGCTTTTCCTGCTGTATAATTCTCTGGTTCCGGATAAGTTGTTATCACGCCCTCAAAATTACGCAGCACCGTTTTTTCTGCACTTTGTGAAATCACGTAATTAGGCTGTAATGCAATTTTCCCGCCGCCACCAGGTGCATCGACAACGAAGGTTGGGACTGCATAGCCAGAAGTATGTCCCCTCAGTCCTTCAATAATCTCCAGCCCTTTTGATACTGGTGCACGGAAATGGCCGATTCCTTCTGATAAATCACACTGATAGATATAATAAGGACGGACACGGATTTTGACGAGATCGTGCATGAGCTTTTTCATAATCGGAACGCTGTCGTTAATGCCGGCAAGGATGACTGCCTGATTCCCAACAGGAACACCTGCATCTGCAAGCATTTCGCATGCCTTTTTTGCTTCTTCCGTTATTTCAATGGATGTGTTGAAGTGGGTATTGAGCCAAACAGGATGGTATTTTTTCAAAATATTACATAAATTTTCGGTAATCCTCTGCGGAAATACAACTGGTGCTCTAGTGCCAATTCGAATAATTTCCACATGATCAATTTCACGCAGTCTTTTTAAAATATATTCTAAAATCTGATCATTAATTAACAGTCCGTCACCGCCTGAGATTAAAACATCCCGAACTTCTTCGGCGGAAGCAATATAATCAATGGCTGCATCAAGCTGTTTCTTTGGCACTCCCATCCCAATTTGTCCTGAAAACCGCCTTCTGGTACAATAGCGGCAGTACATCGAGCATTGGTTGGTGACAAGAAATAATACACGGTCAGGATAACGGTGTGTCAGACCCGGAACAGGTGAATCTTCGTCTTCGTGAAGCGGATCCTCCAGGTCGTATTTCGTTTTGTACATTTCCTTTGAGATGGGAACTGATTGCATTCGAATTGGACAGCGGGGATCATCTGGATTCATTAGCCATGCATAATAGGGTGTTATATTTAAAGGAATCGTTTTTGTCGCAATTTTTACTCCTTCTTCTTCATCTTCTGTTAGGTTGATCACCTTTTTTAAATCGTCTAGAGTTCGAATCGTATTGGTCAGCTGCCAAAGCCAGTCATTCCATTTTTCCTCAGGCACATCTTTCCAAAGTTCAATCTCTTTCCAATGTCTTTTTGGCTTATATAAATTGTATTTCATGCAAACTCCCCCTTTATCCTCTTTCCTAAATATAGAATGCAAGATTCATGCCAAAGATAAAAACCTTTGCATTACTATATTCAAAGGATCAGGATCATGCGAATTTGCCGACTCGGCAGCCTATAATACTCCCCCTAGGCTCAGCTGCACTTATTTTCTTTAAATATCTTAATAAGGAGGAGTGCTAATCTTTAATGATTTGCCGAATTTTCGGCAGCAGTAATATTGTATTTTTGGATTTTGTATTGTAAGGTTTGTCGGGGAATTTGCAGAAATTGTGCTGCCTTTTTGATATTTCCTTCTGTGTTTTCAATTGCTTGTTGTATTAGCTCCTGTTCAAATTTCATCATCTGCTCCCTTAATGGCAAGGAACTTATTGCTGAATCCGCTTTTTTGTGTTTAAGCATAACGGGAAGATGGGTCTCTGTCAGCATCTGCTCTTCACACAGATTCATCATATATTCAAGCGTGTGTTTTAGTTCTCGGACATTGCCTGGCCAAGAATGGTCTAAGAATATATATTCAACTTGTTTCGACAGACCTTGTACATGCTTGCCTAACAAATGATTATATTGCCCGATAAAGTAATTGGATAAATACAGAATATCTTCTTTTCTTTTTCTTAATGGCGGGAGTTCAAAGGTTAATACATTCAGCCGATAAAACAAATCTGCTCGCAGCAGCTTTTTTTCGATCGCTTCATTTGGATGAATGTTCATGGCTGCGATCACGCGTATATTAACGGTTTTACTTCTAACCGAGCCTACTCGCCGCAGTTCACCATCCTCCAGAATCCGCAGCAGCTTTGCCTGGAGCTCAGGCGGCATTGCATGAATTTCGTCTAAAAACAAAGTCCCTTCATCTGCAAGTTCAAACAAACCTGGACGGTCAAGTGCACCAGTATAGCTTCCTTTTGATGTGCCAAATAGGATGCTTTCCAAAAGGGCCTCAGGAATGGCTGCACAGTTTTGGGTGATAAACGGCCCCTTAGTTACTGTAGAGGCTTCATGAATGGCCTGTACAAACAATTCCTTGCCCGTTCCGCTTTCTCCAAAAACAAGAATCGGTGAAGGCGAACTTGCCAGTTTTTTAGCATGCTTCTTAATTTCCATTAACTCTTTATTAAGTGTTATTAAGCTATCAAATGTATATATATGCTTTGTTGCTTTTTTTCGTTTTTGCTGTGGTGTAAACATAAGGCTCTGTAAATGCAGTAATTTTTCTGAGATGGCTTTTAATCTTGTGTAATCCTTCGCAATCTCCACAGCACCAACAAGTTCTCCTTCTACATATAGAGGATAGGTTGAATTGACCGTTTCAATTTTCTTCCCATGGATATTTACATAAACTTGTGTTTCATTTAAAATCGGTTTACTTGTATGGATCACCCGCAGCAATGTACTTGACTGGCTGTTTAGTGATGGAAATGCATGAAGAAGCTGCTTTCCAACCACTTCATTCGCCTTCAACCCATCGTGATTACTCGCTACATCATTATAATAAATCGTGGTGCCAGTCAGATCGACTACATGAATGGCTTCGTCAATCCCTTTTAAAATGGCATCTAACACCTCTCTTGAAATCTGCTGATTCATGCACACCACCCTCTCCCTTTACATCTGCCAAAAATTCGGCATATAGTGCCCGTTTTTCAGCAGGTCTTAATGGGCAGATAAATCTTTCACCCACACATTCATATCCTCAAGCTTATTAAAAATATAACAATTTTTAGTTAAACGGCCACGATATTTATATCCGAGTGTATGAAGGGAAGCATTCATGCCAAATGATAAAGATCTTGCGATGGAAAAAGCACAATAAATGTTATGCTTCTTTAAGCTTTCTTCAAGCTGAACAAGAAGAATTTTCATTAATTGATGCTTTCTATGCTGAGGAAGTGTAGCACAGTCTGTCAGCTCAGCATTCCTATGCTCCCAGTCAATTTCCGCCGCAGCAGCACTCACTAGCTCTTCTTTAAAATAAACTCCATAATAGACGGTTCCTTCTTCCATTGTTTTACGAATATAAACCGGATCGTGGAGCGGTACAGGATAGATTTCAAATACAGTTTGATAGAGCAATGCCATTGCTTGCACGTCTTTGGCAGAAAGCTCCTTTAATTTATATGGTTTCGATAGAATTATAGCAGTGTACTCAGAAAATTCTCTGGACTTCACATCCTGCAATACGTCATCTTCTTCAATCCAATGCTCACTGTTTCTGCGTTCGTTAGAATAATATTTACAGAAAAAATACATATCCGTTCCCATGAAAAACTTATCAATCTTAGCTTCTAAGGAAAAACCCTGCTCCTGAAAAATGGGTAAATGCTGAAGTTTCCCTTTGACGATTAATTTTTCTGCCTGATTCTCCCGGGCTATTTCTTCTGCATATAGTAAAGATTCCAGTAGACTTCCTGTCATCTTATCCACACGAATTCTTTTATTAAATGGGTCTATATATATGCTCAGCTTACAAGCATCTCTTTCGAATTCGACTGTTTTGCCCATACCCTCACCATCCAATCAACCTTTAATTGAAAATATAATATGAAAAGAAAGACCCGGTAAACCGGGTCCTGAAAACTGCTTCTATCAATCAAGCTTAATAGTAATAAGCTTCAATTCTGTCATCTCTTCGATTGCATATTTAATTCCCTCTCTGCCAGTTCCGCTTTCCTTGACACCCCCATACGGCATATGGTCTACACGGAATGTTGGGAAGTCATTAATCATAACCCCTCCAACCTCTAATTTTTTCGCCGCATGCATTGCATGCTGTATATTTTGAGTGAAAATACCGGCTTGTAAGCCATACTTCGATGTGTTCACCATGGTAATGGCATCCTCTAACTTTGAAAATGAATTGATGTGAACAACTGGCGCAAAAACTTCCTCACAAGAGACCTTCTCCTGTTCGTGCACATTTAGCAGAACGGTAGGCTGAAGAATACCATTCTCTGTGTTTCCTCCCAAAGCCAGCTGTGCTCCGCGGCTTACAGCACTATTAATCCACTCTAGTGCACGATTCGTGTCATCCTCTGAGATTAAGGCTGATAGGTCAGTTTCTTCATTAAAAGGATCACCAGTAACTAAGCTTTTGGCTGCCTGTAAAAATGATTCTGTAAAGCTTTCGATCAGTGTATCATGTACAAAGATGCGCTGTACCGAAATACACACTTGGCCTCCATATACAAATGCACCCGCTGCAATACGCTCTGCTGCTTTTTGGGGATCTGTTCCTTCATCGACAATTACCGCAGAATTGGAGCCTAATTCGAGTGTTACCTTTTTCAGTCCGGCTTTTTCTCTTAAAGACCGTCCTACGCCGGGACTGCCTGTAAAAGTAATCATTGAGAGGCGTTCATCTGTGACCAAAAGATCACCGATGGTTTTGCCGCTGCCTGAAACAACATTCAGTGCACCTGAAGGCAAGCCTGCTTCATGAAAATATTGGGCAATGCGATAGGCTGAAAGGGGCGTTTGCGATGCAGGCTTAAGAACAACGGTATTTCCTGCAGCAATAGCTGGCCCAATTTTATGAGCCACCAGATTCATCGGGAAATTAAATGGTGTAATAGCACCGATGATCCCTAGGGGTTCTCTCATTGTATAAGCAATTCGATTTTCTCCGCCAGGTGCTGCATCCAACGGTATGGTTTCTCCATAAATTCTCCTGGCTTCCTGAGAAGCAAATTTATAGGTCATAATGGTGCGATCCACTTCCCCGCGAGCCGTTTTTATTGGCTTAGCGGCTTCATTTGCAATGATCTTGGCACATTCCTCCCGATCTCTTTCAAGGAAACTTGCCACTTTTTCGAGAATATCTGCCCTTTGATGTGCGGGCATCTCTCCAAGTGCAGAAGCAGCTTCTTCTGCTGCTTCAATTGCCAGGTTTACATCCTCTGCTGCTGCAGAAGCTACTTCCGCAATCATCCTGCCGCTGTACGGACTTTTTAATGTAGAATAAGTATTAGTTTCAACGTTTTTTCCGTTAATCCATAAATGTTGCTTCATCTTTTATCCTCCTGTCTGACAGCATTCCTTTATAACGTCTTCTATAATTGAGAAGCCTTCCTCCAGCTGTTCATCACTCACAACTAAAGGAGTTAGCAGGCGGACAATGTTGCCATATAAACCAGCACTCATGATAATTAAACCTCGGCTTTGTGCCAGTGCTGTAATGCGCTGAACAAGCTCTTTGTCCGGCTCCTTTGATACTGAATCTTTAACAAATTCAATGGCACACATTGCTCCTAAAGCTCTAATTTCGCCTACCTTATTATATTGTAAAGGAAGTCTTGAGAATTTTTCAGCAAAAAGGCTTCCGATATGATCCGCGCGTGCGATCAAGCCATCTTCTTCGATCATGTTAATAACCTCTAACGCTGCGACACAGCCAAGCGGACTTCCGCCATACGTTCCCCCAATCTCTCCTACGCCTGGGGCATCCATTATTTCTGCCCTGCCTGTTACGGCACTAATCGGTAAACCGGCTGCAATTGATTTTGACATCGTTACTAAATCAGGAACAACGTCAAAATGTTCGATTGCAAACATTTTCCCGGTCCGTCCAAATCCTGTTTGCACCTCATCGGCAATAAATAGAATCCCATATTTTTCACAGATTTTTTTGACCTGCTGTACAAAATACAATGATGGAATAACAAAGCCGCCCTCTCCTTGGACAGGTTCCATAATGACCGCCGCGATCTCTTCTGGAGAGGCTTCATTTAGGAAAAAATCATGAAATTGAGCGAGAAGCATATCATCCAATCTTTTTTGATCACCATGTTCATTTCGATAATAATATGGATATGGCCATTTATAGGTTTCTGGAACAAACGGACCAAACTCATATTTATATGGCTTCACCTTGCTTGTCAGTGACATGGACATATATGTGCGGCCATGAAAGCCGCGCTCGAATGAGATAATCCCTTTTCTTCCAGTATATTTTCTTGCAATTTTAATTGCATTTTCCACCGCTTCGGCACCTGTGCTTAAGAAAAAGGTCTTTTTATGATGTGACCCGGGTGTCATTTCATTGAGCTTTTCAGCAAGCTTTATATAAGGTTCATACATCATGACATGAAAGCTTGGATGCAGATATAAATCGATTTGTTTTTTTAAAGCATCCACCACTCGCTGTGGACAATGACCTGTATTTAATGAACCGATGGCACCTGCAAAATCGAGAAACGTATTGCCATCAACATCTGTTAACAATGCTCCGTTTCCTTTAGCTGCGAAGGTTTCTACTGTATTAAATGGACCTCTGGGAACATGCTGTTCCTTTGCTGCAAGCAGCTTTTTTGCCTTCGGCCCCGGAATAGCTGTTTTCAAATGGATATCTGACATACCTCAATCCCCCTGTTCATCACTTTTTTCGCACCAATTTATGATTGCTTCAGCAATGACTTCAGCAGCAGTAAATACCTCTTTTAATTCGATATACTCATTTACATCATGTGCTGCGGCTGTCACACCTGGTCCAATAACAACAACAGGTGTATTTCCGACATTAGCGAGCAGCCCTCCATCCGTACCCCATGGAGATGCTTCAATCACGGGCTCAATACCTTTTACTTTCTTATAAGCTTTTGTTACTGTTTGAATTAATTCATGATTTGTTTCTAAATTGCCCGGCTGCCATCTGGCTCCAAACCACTCTACTTCTGCCGGAAACTCTTTAAACCACGGATCAACATCTGCCAGTTCTTTCAGACAGGTTTCAAGCTGAACTGCAGCCTCTTCCATTTTTTCATGCGGTGCAACTCCAATTCTTCCTTCAATCCAGGCCAAATCTGGAACAGAGGATGGCCACTGCCCGCTTGTAATTTTCCCTATATTAATCGGAATGGGGATCGGAATATTTTTATATAGAGGATCGGTAATTTGATCATTTCTCACTTTTTCCAATCTGTTTAAAGCATTCATAACCAGAATACTCTTTTCGATTGCATTAACACCTTCATATCGTGTGCCGCCATGTGCTGATTTTCCTTTTACGGTAATTCTGAACCACATGGAGCCTTGCTGTTTAGGAAATATTTTCATATTGGTAGGTTCCGGGATGATCGCTCCATCCGCCTTATAGCCTCTTAAAATAGCTGCCAATGTGCCAGCTCCGCCGCTCTCTTCTTCTATAACACTTTGAAAAATAATATCTCCTTTTAATTGAATACCCACTGATGAAATCGCTTCCATAGCTAATAATAAAGCAACTGTACCGCCCTTCATATCCGTTGAGCCTCTACCATATAGCTTCCCATTTTCGACGACAGCACTATATGGATGATGGATCCAATCTTTTTCATTGCCTTCAGGCACAACATCAATATGACCATTTAGAATAATCGACTTCCCGCCTCCGCTTCCTTTTTTTACGGCTACGACATTTGGAGTGCCAGAAAAATCTTTACGGTCACAATAAAATGCCTGATGCCCTTTAAGCTCATCACTGCCAATTTCCCATATATCAAGGTCAAGACCGAGCTTTCTGCATTTTTCAATAATGACTGCCTGGGCACTACTTTCATTTTCTCTTACACTATTTTCTTGTACAAGCTGCTGCAGCAGCTTGATCCCTCGATGTTCGTTCTTTTGCAGCCATTGATTAATTTTTACCGTTGTATTCACTTTCCTGCCTCCTTTCTGCAAAAGTATTCACTCTTCATGCCTTATTACATTTTCTGCGATAGATAACTGGCAATCGGTGGAATGAATCACATCTTCAATACTGTAAGGCGAAAATACTTCCTTCAACAGCAGACCTTGCTCTGTTACTTCAATAACTGCCAGATCCGTAATGATTAAGTTGACACATTTAGGGGAAGTGAGCGGCAAAGAGCACTTTGCTGCAATTTTTGATTTTCCGTTTTTATCTGTGTGATTCATTAAGACAACAACCTTTTTAGACTTTTGCGCAAGTTCAATTGCACCGCCCATGCCTGGAACCTTTTTGCCTGGCACAATCCAGTTCGCCAAGTCGCCTTCTTCATTTACTTGTAATGCACCTAAAATGGTCATATCCAATAAACCCCGTCTGATCATTCCAAAAGCAATCGTAGTGTCGCAATAGGATCCGCCCTCTTTTAAGGTGACAGGCAAACCGCCTGCATTACATAAATTAGCATCCTCCATCCCTATTTCTGGGCTTGGACCTATACCGGTTATACCATTTTCGGCATGAAAAATGACTTGGATTTCATCTGGAAGATGATTAGGCACAAGAGAAGGAATTCCGATCCCAAGATTGACAATCATCCCATTTGTAATTTCAGCTGCTGCTCTTTTCGCCATTTTATTGCGGTGATCTATTCCCAAACCCATTTCCAGTTCACCCCCTCAGATACAACGATATAATCCACAAAAACACCAGGAGTCACAATTTGATCAGGATGAAGTTTGCCTGCAGGAACGATTTCCTCTACTTCAGCAATCGTGATTTCCCCTGCCATGGCAACAAGCGGGTTTGTATTTCGTGCACTCTTGTCGTAAATTAAATTTCCGTATGAATCTGCCTGTTTTGCATAAACAAGGGAGATATCAGCTGTTAAAGCCGTTTCAATTAAATACTCTGTGTTCTCCAGCTTAACTTTTGGTTTATGCTTTGCTATAAATAAGTTTTCCGTTCCAATATCAGAAAGTATGGCAGGTATTCCCACACCGCCTGCCCGAATTCTTTCTGCTAAAATACCTTGCGGTGAGAACTCGATATCCAGCTTACCTTCTGTCATAAATTGACCAGCAACGGGATTTGAACCAATATGTGAAGTAATAATTGATTTAGCTCTTCCTGCACAAACAACTTTGCCAATACCAATGTCTGGGAATCCTGTGTCATTTCCTATTAAATGCAAATTTTCTGCTCCGCTGTCCAAAATTACATCAATTAGCCCTGGAGGTGTTCCAATTCCTCCAAAACCGCCATACATAATAGTCATTTCATTTGTAAATAGATGCTTTAATTTCTTGAACGATGTTATTTTGTTAAAGGGGTTAACCAAATTTATGCACCTTCCTCCTTTGTAGAACTGCTATCAGTCATCATCATTTGAAACGTTTTCTCAAGGCGCTTTCCTAAATCATCCATTTCGGGTTCTGTAATCGTTAAAGGTGGAGCAATGATAATAGCATCGCCATGGATTCCATCTTCACCAGCACCAGCTGGATAAAGAAGCAAACCATTCTTCTGAGCAGTTGAAATGAGACGCTGCGTAAACAGTATTTCACGCGGGAATACAGTTTTTTTGATTGGATCTTGCACAAATTCAAGACCAATCATTAATCCTTTCCCGCGAATATCGCCTATAAAAGGAAAGGAAATTTGCAGTTTCCGGAGAAGGTTCAGCAAATAAATTCCTTTTTTTTCTGCATGCTTTACAAGATCATACTTCTCTATATAATCCAAAACAGCTAATGACACGGCACAGCTTTGCGGGTTTGCACTAAGGGTGTGTCCACTGATAATGCTTTTGCTGCCTTTTAAAATAGGCTCCATCACAGAATCACTGACTAAAGCAGCTGCGATCGCCGTGTAACCCGCTCCCATCCCTTTTCCTAATGCAACAATGTCTGGCGTTACGTCCCAGTGCTCTGCTGCAAACATTTTTCCCGTTCTGCCAAAACCGGTCATGACTTCGTCCGCAATAAAAAGGATGCCATGCTTTTTACAGATTTCTTTTATAATCTTGTAATAGTCCTTTGGAGGTGTCAGGGCTGCTCCAGCAGCTCCAACAATTGGTTCGGCAATAAAAGCTGCTATATGTTCAGGTCCAATCCTTTTAATTAAAAGCTCAAGCTCATGTGCACAGCTATACTGACAGCTGCCCTCGATTTCACCATAAGGGCATCGGTAGCAATAGGGAGGCGGCAATACAGGGCAATCTTCGAGAAGGGGAGTAAATCGTGCTCGTCGTCCTCTATGTCCTGACATGGATAAAGCACCAAGCGTAATTCCATGATAGCTGATCCATCGTGAAAGAATTTTTGTTTTTGTAAAAACACCTTGTTCCTGCCAATATTGAATGGCAATTTTCATTGCCGTTTCAGTTGCTTCAGATCCGCTGTTAACAAAAAAACTCCAGTTCAAATCACCTTTAGCCAATTTAGCCAATTTTAATGCCAGCTTTTCAGCAGCTTCACTAGTAAATTGAGAGCGATATACAAAAGAAACTTTTTCAGCCTGTTTCGCCGCTGCCTGGATAATCTCCTCTGCACCATGACCAATATTGGCTGTTATCGCTCCAGAGCTTCCATCTAAATAGTCATTTCCGTCCATGTCATATAAGTAGACTCCTTTGCCATAATCAATAACCGGATATGTTTCATCAAGCAGTGGTTTAATTAAATAAGAAGGATCCACTGTTCCCACCTCATTCTTGTCAATTCTTTAAATTATATGATCTTAAGGACGGTTTCTTTCATACAAAAAAAACTGCCATGAACAGGCAGTTTCTTTAAGTCCTACATATTTTATTTTCCGTAGCAGCTTGCGCCGATAATAATCAACAAGATAAATAACACAACGATTAGCGCGAAACCTTGAAATCCGCCTGTATGACAAGTATATGCACCTGCAACTGGGTAGCTGTATCCAGGTGTGTAGCATGGGTCTGCGCATCCGTAGTTATATCCGTAGTTCATCAATATCCACTCCTCATTTGTATTAGGCATTTTCAATATTAACTTATGTAATAGGTGCTTGACCTGAGTGTGCATTCGCCTAGATTCTAAAATTTCCAATTGTTTCTTTATCTTTCATTTATGTTACATTTACGTTACGATTAGATTAGTCCATAAATGCGAGGGAAAAATTATATGCTAAAGAAAAAAATCAGAATTTTCGTTTTTATTATTGCTGCTGTTACTGGGATAACGTTTATAATAAATTATTTTTCGTCTTCGAGAGGTTTGGCTGAATCAGCAAGTGTTTACGAAAAGCTGGCAAAAAGAGAAGAAATCAGCTATTTAATCATAGGAGACAGTATAGGCAGAGGTTCTGGTGCCTCACATAAATCTAAAACCTGGTTCAGAAAGATGGAAGCTGCACTGTTTGCAAAATACCGGGTGAAAACGGAAAGACAGCTGCTTGTCCAAAGTGGCGCTACCGCATTCGAGGGCTTATACAAACTTCAAAACACAAAGCCGTTTGAACATATTGATCTAGTTTTTATCGTCTTTGGAGAAAATGATCGTAAATATATGGACGTTTCTCAATTTGCTCAAACATATGAGTCACTGATAAGAAAAGCGAAACAAACCTACCCTAACAGCGAAATAATTACATTTACAGAAAGCTCTTTGACGGAAGATGAATTTGCAGAGAGTATTAAAGAAATTTCCTATCATTATCATGCTAAAAATATAGATATGCGTCTTCCTTTTTCAGAATCTGAATACCCTGTAGAAAAACTGACAACAGACTTGGTCCATCCTAATGACAAGGGATATGAGCTGTATAGCGCTGCCGTATTAGAAACGATTGAAGAACTTACATCTAAACAGGAAAATATTGCTTACTTGGCAGAACCTATATATCCTAATGCTGATATTAGCTTAACGGAGATATATGATGTGCAAAGGTCGATAGGATTTACATCGGAAAAGAATTATTGGGTTAGCGAATCAAAAGGGGATATACTGGAATATTCCTTTACAGGCACAATGCTCGGCATAAGAGCATTGCGCAGTGAAATAGGCGGAAAAGCTGATGTTTATCTGAATGGCAATTGGATTACAGAAATTTCTACTTGGTGGCCATTTGAAAGAGAAAGATATTTATATATTGCCAGCGGCTTAGAAAATACGAAACATACAGTTGTTTTTGTATCAAAAGGTGAAAAATCACTTAACAACACTACAGACCATCACACTGTAGCCATATCATCAATCATTACGGATTAGTAATTCGATTCATATGATAAACAAAAGCCTAAAAGCAATTTGCTTTTAGGCTTTTGTTAAAAGAAAACTTATATAAGTCTCAATTACTTCATTGTTACTGTCATAACGACATTCGATGCCCGCTGAACAGAAGATGCTAACTGTTTTTCCAGTGAAACTTGGTCACTATTTGTAATAATAACTGGAGTGATCGTGCTTTTTGCTTTTTCTTTTACCAGATTCATATCGAAAGTAACAAGCTGATCTCCAACTTCTACCTTTGAGCCTTCTGAAACATGTGCTTCAAAGCCCTCTCCATTCATAGAAACAGTCTCTAAACCAATATGGATCAAGATTTCTGCTCCATTTTCTGCTTTCAGCCCAATCGCATGCTTTGTAGGGAATACTTGAAGCACCTCACCCTTTACAGGAGAAACAACAACACCTTCAGTTGGTTCAATAGCAATACCATCGCCCATCATTTTCTCTGCGAATACAGGATCAGGTACAGTTTCTAAAGAAACAGCTGCACCAGAAAGCGGTGCAAAAATGTCTACAGATTTTACTTCTTCTTTCTTACCGAATAATTTTTTAAACATCATAATCACCTTTTACTATTATTTTTCTTGAAACAATTTTAAATAAACCTCATAGCCCTCTTCTTGCAGCCGATCTTTCGGAATAAACCGTAATGCAGCTGAGTTGATGCAATAACGAAGGCCAGAGGGTCCCGGACCATCGTCAAATACATGTCCAAGATGAGAATCAGCTGATTTGCTTCTTACCTCGGTTCTTACCATAAAATGGCTTAAATCTTTTTTCTCAAGAATTTCTTCCTCTTCTATTGGTTTTGTAAAACTTGGCCATCCGCAGCCGGCATCATATTTATCAAGTGAACTGAATAGAGGTTTACCTGATACAATATCTACATAAATGCCATCTCCGAATTCATCCCAATACTCATTGCGGAAAGGCGGCTCAGTTCCATTGTTCTGAGTTACTTCGTATTGCATTGGGCTAAGCTTCTCTTTTATGTCCTTCTGATTCGTCATTTTTTATTCACCCCAATGTCTTTTAATATAATCTGCTCGACCAGATCCTTGCTGGTAAGCATTATACCTAGTCGGATTCTTTTTGTAAAAATGCTGATGATAATCTTCTGCAGGATAAAAGACAGAAGCAGGCAAGATCTTGGTTTGGATCGGCTTTCGGAATTTACCGCTTTCAGCGAGATCGTGCTTTGATTGTTCTGCAAGCATTTTTTGCTGTTCGTCGTGATAAAAAATGGCTGTCTGATACGATTGACCCCGGTCGTAAAACTGGCCGCCAGCATCAGTGGGATCAATTTGCTGCCAGTATAATTCAAGAAGCTTTTCGTAAGGATACACTTCTGGATCAAACTTAATTTGAACAGCTTCATAATGACCTGTTGTTTCCGAACAGACTTCTTCATAGGTAGGATTTTCTTTTGTGCCGCCTGTATAACCTGACAATACCTCAATAATTCCAGGCTGTTCGTCAAATGGTTTTACCATGCACCAGAAGCATCCCCCAGCAAATGTAGCTAATTTATTTCGCTGATTTTCCATTCCGTCCACCTCTTTCACATTCTCTTCATACTTATTCCCTATTCGAAGAGGTTTAACGCATTCAACATAAGAGTAAAGAAAAAATAGATATTATGCAAGAAAATAGACTAGAAGAAGGCTATTAGCTATTTCATTAAAGACGATTACAGGCAAGTACACCGGAAAAATTCTATAGGGAGGCTTAAACATGAAAGTAAAAACTTTATATGGATGGACCGAAACAAAAATGGACGAAAAAATCAATCAATTTATTAATGATCCTCTTATTGAAGTTATTCATATCCAATATGCTTCACCGATCTTCTTTTTTAGTGCAATGATTACTTATAATGAGAAAAAGGAAATGTTATAAACAACAAATACTTACAAGGCATCTGTATTAAAAAGGTTAATAACAATATAAAAAAGCGCAGGATCCTGCGCTTTTTGCCTTTTATCTTTTATTCGATTGAACTGATACACTTTTCCAGAGTTTTTTTTGTTCTGCCTGTGCCCGCTTATCTTGTTTACGGTCTAGATATGCCAGCTCCCTCAGCAACTTTTTATAACTGTTTAATCTTGCTTCTTCTATCTCTCCAGCCTTTATCTTTGCCTTTACAGCACACCCAGGTTCTTTTTCATGCTGACAATCTCTAAATTTGCAATCCATGGAAGCCTTTTCGATATCGCTAAAGCTCTCACTAACTCCATGATCACTATCCCATAATTGCAGCTCTCTCATTCCAGGGGTATCAATTAAAATACCGCCGTTTGGAAGTAAAACTAATTCACGATGTGTTGTCGTATGTCTTCCTTTATCATCTGTACCTCTAATCTCCTGTACTTTTTGCTTTTCATTTCCAAGAAAAAAGTTTGTTAAAGTGGATTTGCCCACACCCGATGATCCCAATAAAGCAACTGTCTTTCCCTGCTGCAGATAAGATGTCAATTGATCAAGACCTTCCTCTGTCACAACACTAACTGGAATGACAGGTACACCAAGCGCTACTGATTCAATTTGAGCAATTTTCGAGGCAAGATCACTGCATAAATCAGATTTAGTTAAAACAATGACAGGATTTGCGCCGCTTTCCCATGATAATAGTAAATATCTTTCAATTCTTCTTACATTAAGATCCTCATTTAATGAATTGACTAAAAAAATAGTATCCACGTTTGTTGCAACAATTTGTTCTTCCGTACTTACACCAGCAGTTTTCCGTGAAAACTTACTTTTTCTAGGCAGGAGACGGTGAATGATGCCACGGTTTTCTCCGCTCATTTCTTTCACGGCCACCCAGTCTCCAACGGCAGGGTAATCTTCTCTTTCGGTTGCTTCAAAAGAAAATTTCCCTGATACTTCACAAAGTAATTCTCTTGTTTCGGTCACTACCCGGTAAGATCGTTTATGTTTTAATGTGACTCTTCCAGCCACATATCCGTCTTTCTCAAATGGTTTAAAAAAACCTTCAAAATGATCGTCATAACCTAAATTTTTTAATGTCAAATTTATTTCCTCCACTTTCGTTTATAAAATAATAAAAACCATAGGCATACACAGCCCATGGTTTAATAAACGAAAGAGAAAAAAACATACTTTCTTCTATAAACTTTACAGATTAAAATCCATTTGGGCTGTGCTAGTGCATTCAATTAACGTTTGATTTACAAATAAGCTTGCCATAACACATCACCCTTTCACTTTTGATTTTTTTATTATATCACTAAATTCAGAAAAAGCAAACAGTTTATCATGTCATCCTTAATTCTTTGGTTTTTTTAGGCACTCACCTAATGCAATTCGCATAATCTGCTATTACATACTTTTATAACCATTGTTAGGAGGTCACCATCTTGGAGAATCATTCATCAGCACAGCCTCATTTTATGAAAGCTGAGCACTATAGAATAAAAGCTGACTATTATAAGTACACAGATATTGAAAAATATACAAAGAATTATCAAAAATACTTACAACACATTTATGGAGCGATGAAGCATTCCAGAACGAACTCTCTCCAGCCTCTGCAGGTCCTGCCAAGCAGAATTCGCTTGCTTCATGCTGCACATGATGTAGAAAAAGCAGATATATACTTAAATGGCTCAAAAATTTTACAAAACTTTCGTTATTCTGATGGAAGCAGTTACTTAGCTTTGCCTTCGGGAACGTATCAGCTTGATCTATATCCAGCAGGCAATTCCGATCAAAGATTACTGCACCAAGTGATTGAGATAGAGCAGGGCAAGGCATACACCATTAGCATATCAGGTATTGGAGAAGCTATAAAAGGTACAATATTTGAAGATGATCAAATCGTCCCCCATGGTGAAGCGTCATTTAGATTTATTCATTTATCTACAGATGCACCAGCCATTGATCTAGCCGTTAAAAATGGTGATGTTGTGTTTCATAGCATCAGCTACCGGCAAGCAAGCGAATATCTTGGCATCTCTCCAATAACCGTTCATCTTCATGCAAGAGTAGCAGGAAGTGATAATCATATTTTTCCAATCGAAAATATAGTCTTTAAGGCAAATACAATTAACACTATTTTTCTCGTTGGATCTATTACAGGCAGACCACAATTAGATGTCTTAATGATGTGAAGCTGTTTTTATTGGCTCTATTATATACTGCGGTATTCTCCATAGTAAAAGAGGTGACCTTCTTGGCCACCTCTTTTACTAACAGTCTATTCTTTTCGTTATATTCCTTACTGAACAGGTACAAGCAAAGAAAAACGAATATCATCTTGCTCTAAATCAAACTCATTTACTTTAACTTTAACATCACTTTTCAGCTTCATATCCGTTAAAGCGACATAAATACGCTCCTCACTAGGTACAATTTCTACCCATTCGGGAATATCATAGTTATCCTTTACAAACTTCATCACATATGATGCAGGAAGCTGCAGCTGACCGACAGACATTTCTTTTTTTTCTAATACAATATCTCCATTTTCCAGGGCAGTGGGTTCAAACGCTAGTTTCATCTGTATTTCCTGAGTAAAGACAGGCAGTGAGCCGATTAGTTCCACGTCATCATTAAGGAAAATCTGATAATCAAACGCTCCGGTCATACCTTCACTTTCTAAGTAATGGTTTATGACACCATTCAAATCCTGTTTATTTGCACTAATTGAAAAAGGAGCATATGCACTTTCATTTAATTCTTTTGGCTCATATGCCTGATGTTCAGTTGGTGTATAAATTAAAACTGCTAATAAAACGAATAATGCAAGATTTAATCCCAACAAAACGAAAAAAAACAGCTTCCATTTATTCTTTTTCAAATCTCCTCACCTCTTAGCTGTCCCTTGACTTCTCTAATAAAATATCTGTTAATGCTCTTTCTTTCACTACCTCATAAATGCGATTTCCCATCTTTTCATAGCCTTGATCATTTGGATGGAAATAATCAGTATATAGGAGGTTTTCCCCTTCTGTTTGAAAAATATCATCTACATCGACAAAAAATGTATTTGAATATTGGCTCAACATGGTCTTACTAGTTTGATTCCAATCACTCATAATTTCATCGATTTCTCTAATATCTGAAAACCAAGTTAAAAAAGGATTATATAAACCAATTAGACCAATTTTAACTCGTGGATTGTATTCTTTAATCGTTTGAAGTACATCCTGGAGATTTTTCTCGTATGTCTTCTTTTGCTGAGCAAAAGCCTGCAGATTAAGCGCTGTGAAATTTTCCCTTACGACCTTCATAATATCATTTCCGCCAATAGTAACTAAGACTAGATCTGCTTCTGCAATTGAAGCTTTAACCTCTTCTGTTTTTAATCTTTTTAACAGCTGATCTGAACGATTGCCGCGTACACCATAATTAGCAAATGATGCATCGCCAATTCCGCGCTCTTTCTCCAGCAGAGTTTCAGTATAAGGCACATAGCCGCCTTTGCCTGAACTATCCCCAACTCCCTGTGTTAAGGAATCGCCTACAGAAACAATTGCCAGGTTTTGCATTAAAAATGCTGGATCGACCTGTTTCTTCTCAGCATAAACAACACTTTTTTCAATATGTTCGGCATTACTTTTACTTAAGCCAATATTACAGGCAGACAGGAAAAGCATAGTTATAATCATAATAATTAATAACAGAGGCTTTACTGATATATATAAATTACTTGCTGTTGAAGGCTTAAAGGTGAATTTTTTTTTCATTACATCACCCCTCTTAGAAGTATAACTATTATAGCATGATCATGAGATTCTTGAAAAATAAGACTTAAACATCAGTCTTTGATCTGGTGGACGTAAAGATTATCCGCAGAATAGGCTAGCCTGTTCTCTCAAGTGTATTTATAGAAATAAGCAGTTAGCTGAATATTTTCGCTCCATCTGCAATCTATTTTAGACAATAGAATATTTAGGCAGATCATGAAAAAATAGACCTGTTATAAAAGGTCTATTGCAATGTTTTGATATCGTCTATTATTTCCTCGTACGGAACGCCAGTCACACCTTCATAGTATTTCTGTATAACGCCCTCTTTATTTACAAGATAGAATTTTGTATCATGAATGACTTGTTCTTCATTTTTTGGCTTTTGGACAAGTGCCTTAAAAGAATTCAAGGCAAAATCTTCAATTTCTTTTTGTTCATAACCCGTAAGAAAATGCCAACCATTATAATCAACTTCATATAGATCTCCAAACGTTTTTAAAGCATCTGGAGTATCATTGACAGGGTCGACACTGAAAGAGACAAATTGAATATTTTCAATCCCCTCTTGTTCTGCCATGGTTTGCAGCTTTTTCATATTAGAGGTCATCGGCAAGCAGACAGTATCACAATTTGTAAAAATAAAATCAGATACCCACACCTTGCCTTTTAAATCCTGTAACCCCACTTGTTCTTCATTTTGGTTTGTAAATTCAAAATCCTCCACTTCATAATCTAAAGCCCCATCAATACCGCCAGCACCGCATGCTGAAAGCATTGCAACTGCAAGAATAGCTATAATTGCAAAATATCTCTTTACCTTCACTTCTTTCACCTGCTTCACTAAAGTTCAAGTTTCATTCTAGCAAACCTCCATGAAAGAAGAAAGAAAAGAATATGACAAAGTTGTGAACACAGTAGTTATAACTCCCTTTCAACAGGGTTTGTCATGACCCGATAGAACGTCTCAATGAATTGCCTATAATCAAATTTTACAGCAATATAATGAACTTGATAATTCTCTTTTTTTTCTGCTGGCAATTTTCTGAAATCTCCTATCGTTTGACCAAATGCGACTCCCTTATCGACAACTACTTTGACTGGCGCTTCAATATATTCGATTGCAGAATCCTCCATAATTGCCCAAAAAGTAAGTAAGTCATGCATTGGGCTTCCGGATATATCAGCAAACTGCTTTTGATAAAATTCATAATAATAGTCAATCATCGGTTTTAGCAGCTGGCCAAATTGATTGCCTGTTTCAATAAAATGTTCATGAAGCCGATCCACAAGAGCGGGCGTTATAATGGCAGACATTGTAACATCCAGTGGAATAATATACACCTTCTTTGGTGCATTTGATAAAACGATATTGGCAGCATACGGATCACCATAAATATTTGCTTCGGCTACAGGGGTTACATTTCCAGGTACAAAAAATGCTCCACCCATAATATATATATCGGATACTTGTTTTAATAAATTGGGGTATAAAATAAATGCAGTTGCTAAAGAGGATAACCGGCCGATGTTTACAATTAGTATATCATTTTCATATTGTTCAATAATTCTTTTAATCTCGTCAAAATTCTCAAAAAAATCAACATCTACTATAACTTCATTAAGAATTGGCCCTAATCCGCTAAGACCGTGAATCTCTGGATAAAATTCAGGCATATCTCCAGTGAGCGGGAGACCAGCGCCTCCAAATACAGGGATCTCAGTCAAACCGGTAAGATCCCGCAAATATGCGGCATTTTGCAGTGCTTTTTCTTTAGAAACATTACCATAATCCGCAACAATACCCACAACATTTACTTCCTCGTTAAAGACCGCAAACGCAGCTGCAACCATGTCATCGATTCCAAAATCACTAAATAGCAGGATATTTTTAACCTTCACTTTTTCACCCCCTACTATAGTAATATTCATGATGAAAATAAATAGAAATATTTAACAGTATCATTAAGAAAACAGTGATATTTTCCTATTTGATATATAAGGAAATGTTAATATTGCGAGGACGAACATAACGATGATTTGTAAAAGGCAATGCAAAAAAACAGCAGAGAATTCCCCCTGCTGTTTTAACTCTTTAATCCAGGTAATACATAAATCCGATGGCTCCTGCACCAGTGTGCGTACTGACAATTGGCGTTGTATCTTCAATAGAAATATCTGTATATCCTGTCAGATCTTCAATTGCTGCTTTTAGCTTAGATGCTAATTCAAAGCCTTCAGCATGAACAAGCCCTACACTTTTAATGGTTTTCCCTTTAGCATCTTCCGCAAATTGATTAGCTAAATACTTCACAATTTGTGCATGGCTTCGCACTTTGGCTACTGGTGTGTAAACGCCACCCTCAAGAGATGCAATTGGCTTTATATTTAAAAGAGAACCTAATAATGCTTTACCTTTTCCTATCCTTCCACCCTTGACTAAGTTTTCAAGCGTATCTACGACAACAAATAATTTTGTTTTCGCTCTAATATCATCCAGTGCTGAACATATTTCCTCAATTGAGCTTCCGTTCATAGCCATTTTAGCAGCTTCAATCACTTGGAATGCAAGCGCTTTAGAAATATATCGGGAATCAACAACTTTAACATTGCCTTTTGCCATACTGGCTGCACTTTCTGCAGATTGCACTGTGCCGCTCATCCCGCCAGTCATATGGATGGAAATAATATCATTACCCTCATCAGCCAAGCGGTCATACAGTTCTAAGAAGACACCTGCTGGAGGCTGTGAACTTTTTGGAAGCTCGTCAGATTCTTTCATCTTTTTCATAAATTCAACCGGTGTAATATCTTTTCGGTCTAAATATGTCTCACCTTCAATATGAATGGACAATGGAACGACTTCAATATCATATTTTTGTAAAATTTCATCTTGCAAATCAACTGTAGAGTCTGTAACAATTTTGACTTTATTCACGAATTCACGTCCCTGCTATAACAATTCCATTTTATTATACAATTTTACATATATGAAGAAAAGCAATATCATTAATACAATACCTATTAAACTTTAGTTCATAGAAGGCTGCACACGAATGTATAAATGGATATAGTAAATTTTAAATCCATTGCTGCTTACTCATTTAAGGTAAAATATTTATAATATATTCCTTACCATTTTATCAGCATCTTAAAACAATCATATATTGAGTTTTACTTGTTCATTCCCATGGTAAAGCCAAGGGGCAGATAATAAAGAGGCAGAAACAAAATTAAGTTGCCATACAAAATATCAACAATCACTGCATTCATTAAGCTGTCTTCATTAGTCCGCTCATTTCCCTGAGAACCCCTCGCTTTCCTTTGGAAGAAAGCGATCTGAATCAAGCTCAAATGATATATTTTTTATAACCATCAATAAAAAACGAATGACCAGAAAGTGTTATTTTCTAATCATTCGCAAGTATCACTGAGTTAAATTCTTATGTCCAACTCTCTTCATTTTTAGGCATTATTCAGTAATTTTGGCGATTGATAGACTTCTTCATAGATCGTCCATTTTGTCATTTTTTTCATATATTCTTTAAAGGAATAAAATGGTCTATCTTCTGTCAAAGCATAAATTTGATTCATATAAATCTGCAAACGTGCCTGAACTAGAAAGAAATTCGGATTATTTTTGTCTAGAACAGGTATATCGATGATCTTAACCTTCTGCCCAACAGCATTTTTGAACACTAGGCTTTTGAATAACAAATTATCAATCCTCTTTTTCACCCGTTTAACATCATTATACCCTAAAACTCTATTGAAAATTGTCGATTTTTGCCCGCAAATAATTATAATTACCTCAAGATATTAGCCATCTTGTAATAATTCGACTAATCAATAACATCTTCAGTACCTTGCAGTTCTTCCCACTCTTTCTCTTTCTTGAGCTTTCTCTTATATACAATCTTAGAAAGGTTAATACTAACTTCATACAAGAATAATAAAGGAATTGTCACTAAAATATCTGAGATAAAGTCTGGCGGCGAAATCACGACAGAGATGACAACAAGTACAAAATATGCATATTTTCTAATTTTCTGCAGCACATATGGATTTATGATCCCAAGTGTTGTAAGAAACATGGCTACTACTGGCAGTTCAAACAATACACCAAAAGGCAATGTCATATGCATAATAAAGCGGAAATATTTATCTGCGGTAAAGTTTGTTACCATCATGCCTTCACCAAGCTCAACAAGAAAACCTAATACTGTCGGGAAAATAACAAAGTAACCAAAACAAAGTCCCACAATAAATAAAATGAACAATGCTGGAATATAAGAAAGCGATATTTTTCGTTCAATTGGCGTTAAAGCCGGTTTAACAAACATCCAAATCTGTGCAGCTAAGACTGGAATGGTTCCTGCAAGAGCTACAACACCAGCAAGTGTGAAATATACCCAAACAATGTCACTAGGGCCCAATACAATCAGTTTAACGTCTAAATCACGAACAAGCCATTTATAGATCTCTTCCACATAGATAAAACCTAAAATAAAAAAAGCAAAGAACGCAACAACTGTATAGATCAGTCTCTTTCTGAGTTCATCCAAGTGATCTATTATATTTAATTCTTTATCTTCCATAATCTTCCCCTGCCTGTTTCAGTTTACATGCCCAGAGGCAAGGAAAAGTGAGTGCATCATAAATCCTCTCACTGATCCAAAAAGAAAAAGTGTAAGAAAGAATCTCACACCTTATTTAACAGTTTTTTTATTCTTATCGTCTTCGAATTCTTCCATAACATCGCTTGTTAATTCACGAGTCGATTTTTTAAATTCACGTAAGGTTTGACCAAATGCACGGCCAATTTCAGGAAGCTTTTTCGGACCAAATATAATCAAAGCCAGTACTAAAATTAAAATTAACCCAGGTACACCGATGTTTGATAGCATATAAACATCTCCTTAATATGTCTTGTAAATCTGTCTTCATTATATTACTAATTTAGGCTATTGTGTAGAGGATAGCTAAAAATTCATATTATATACACATTAACAATAATAATATAGGAATGCAATAAAAATCACAGACAGCTATTGGATCAATCAAAAAGAGGCTGGGACAAAACGAAATTAATATTTCTAAAACACGAATATTCAATATCTTAGTTTCGGTATTTTATCAAGACCGTTCCATTGCGCTGCGGACCCTCGCTTTCCGCGGGGAGCAAGCTGAGCCTCCTCGTCACTTCGTTCCTGCGGGGTCTCACCCTTTGCTCTGCAGCCCGCAGGAGTCGAGGGCCCTCCGCTCCATTTCACTCATGTAAATAAAATATATTTTATAATTATAAATAAAAAACCGAATGATTAGAAAGATGACCTTCCTTACCATTCGGTTCAATAGGTGTGTTAGTTACTTATGTCCCAGCCTCTTTTTCTATGAATTCTACAGCTTCACACTATTAAATGGAACAGCTTCTTGTCATTATTAATTTCTTGATAGGAGAATCCTTTCTTGTCCATTCTTTGGATCATACCAGAATAGTCTTCTTTATTTTTCAGTTCAATTCCCACAAGTGCTGGTCCATTTTCTTTGTTATTTTTCTTTGTATATTCAAATCTAGTAATATCATCGTTTGGCCCAAGTACTTCATCAAGAAATTCTCTCAATGCTCCAGCCCGCTGAGGAAAGTTCACAATAAAATAATGTAAAAGTCCTTCATAAAGCAAGGAACGCTCTTTAATTTCCTGCATTCTGCCGATATCATTATTTCCGCCGCTGACAATACAGACGATATTCTTCCCTCTAATTTGATCTTTATAAAGATCCAACGCAGCAATTGGCAGCGCTCCTGCAGGCTCGGCAACAATCGCATGCTCGTTATACAGCTCCAAAATGGTTGTACAGACCTTTCCTTCTGCTACTGTCACTACATCATCTACCAGCTCCTGGCAAATAGAAAAGGTTTTGTCGCCAACAGCTTTAACTGCGGCACCATCAACAAATTTGTCTATTTTATGTAACGCAGTAACCTTTTGTTCTAACAAGGATTGTTTCATCGCCGGAGCACCATCCGGTTCTACACCAATCATTTTTGTATGATGAGAGATCGCCTTAATATAAGCAGATGTTCCAGCCATGAGGCCACCTCCTCCAATACTGGCAAATACATAATCAGGGGCGACCTCACAGTCATTTAAGATCTCAACCGCGACCGTTCCCTGGCCAGCAATCACTTTATCATCATTAAACGGATGGATAAATGTTCTTCTCTCTTCCTTAGCACAATCTAGCGCTTTTTCGTATGCATCATCAAATGTATCTCCAACAAGAACAATCTCTACATTTCCACGGCCAAAAAGCTCAACCTGACTTACTTTCTGTCTTGGCGTTGTTGCAGGCATAAAGATTTTCCCGCTAATTCCAAGATGCTTACAAGCATATGCTACTCCCTGTGCATGGTTGCCTGCACTTGCACAAACAACACCGCCGTTTCGTTCCTCATCTCCTAATGAGTTTATACAATAATATGCACCTCTTAATTTAAAGGAACGAACATGCTGCAAATCTTCTCTTTTTAAATAAACATTACACTCATATTTATCAGATAACCGTTCATTTTTTTGCAGCGGTGTATGGGCTACAATGTCTTTGAGATGCTGATAAGCAATTAAAATATCTTCCAGCTGCACTCTCTTCTCCTTTATAGCACTATGTTTCATATGGCACCCCGTTTCAAATTCAAGTTTAATTTTTTCATTATAACATGATGAAACGGTAAATCAACGCATTATTTGTAAATTTTAGATTATTTCGTTTTTTTGTTAAGTCCCATTTTTATTGAGAATAAAAAACCAGGAGGCTATCCCCCCTGGTTTATTTTGCATAGATTAAGAATTCGTAATCGTAAGGATTTTTTTCATTCTTTATACCTTGTTCTTTTGATTGAAGTGTCCACCTTGAGATGTCTAACTCAGGAAAATAGGTGTCTCCTTCAAAAACATCATGGATTTTTGTAATGTAAAGGCGGTCAGCTGCAGGTAAAATCTGCTTAAAAATCTCGGCTCCTCCAATGACAAATACTTCTTCTAGTGTACCGCAATATTGTAATAACTCTTCAAATGAATAAAAGATTGTACAATCGTCACAAGTAAATTGCCGATCCCGAGTAATTACAATATTTTCTCTGCCTGGGAGTGGACGGCCGATAGAATCCCATGTTTTTCTCCCCATTACAATAGGCCGCCCCATTGTCGTTCTTTTAAAGAACTTTAAGTCTTCAGGCAAATGCCAAGGCAGTTTGTTTTCTTTACCGATCACACCGTTCTCATCCATAGCCCAAATTAGAGATATCATACACTGACAACTCCTTTAATATGCGGGTGCGGATCATAGGCTTCAAGCGTGAAATCTTCATAGCTATAGGAAAAGATATCCTTTACATCCGGGTTAATAACCATTCTTGGCAACTCTTTAGGCTCTCTGGATAACTGCAATCGAACTTGTTCAAGATGGTTTTGATAGATATGAACATCTCCGAATGTATGTACGAATTCACCAGGCTCCAAATCACAAACTTGTGCAATCATCATAGTAAGTAAAGCGTATGATGCAATATTAAATGGCACTCCTAAAAAAACATCTGCAGAGCGCTGATATAGCTGACATGACAGTTTGCCGTCCTGCACATAAAATTGAAATAGACAATGACAAGGTGCCAGCGCCATTTTTGGAATGTCACCAACATTCCAAGCATTCACTATCAGTCTGCGGGAATCAGGATTCGTTTTGATCTGATGGATTAGCTCACTAATTTGATCCACAGTTTCCCCATTACGATCTGTCCATGAGCGCCATTGATGGCCGTAAACAGGTCCAAGATCACCGTTTTCATCCGCCCACTCATTCCAAATACGGACACCATTGTCTTGGAGGTATTGAATATTTGTATCACCATTTAAGAACCAGAGCAATTCATGAATAATTGACTTTACATGCAGCTTTTTGGTTGTAATCAGCGGAAAACCTTCTTGAAGATTAAACCTCATCTGATAACCAAATGTGCTGATGGTTCCAGTTCCAGTCCGATCACTTTTTTCTTGTCCATTATTCAAAACATGCTCACACAATTGCAGATATTGTTTCATGTGTTCCCCAACCTCTCATTATGCTCGTTATATTGTACCTTATTTTAAGCTATCTATAAACCCATAAGTGAGAGGGGCTTTTTCCTTTAAATGAGCTTGATATTCTTCATTTACAAAAAACATGGCAAAGCTTTCAGCAAAATACTCCTCAGGATAATTCAAAAAATATTCAATCTCTGGAAATAATGTTGCTTTTTCTTTATTCCATATTTCTAGAAAGTGAATATTATAGCGAATGCCATGATATACATGTCGATCAATCGAGTGTGCCAATTCATGCAATTCTAAATTAACCGATCCATGTCCTTGTCCCTTTTCACTGGAGCCAATTTTCACAAGAACCGTTCTGCTTCCTCCAATACCTGGCACCTCATCCCATGTTTTACTACTTGTATAGCCACGGGGAATGATGCCTTGTAAATGCGAAGCTGTGGGGTTATCTGTCAGTTTACCTGAAAAAAGCTTGATATGGATATTTTCCTTATTTACTTTATTCAATAAAGTAGAAGGAATCCTGTCCACTCTTGAAATCATGGAAGCAGCTTCCAACTCGTCAAAAAGGCCTTCAGGCACTATAAAAATATCGCCAATTTCAAGAGGAGATACAAGATTTAAGTTCATTTTCAACAGTGAACTGGCCGGGTAATCTTTTAATAGGGTGCCGTGCATTTTTGCTTGGGAATTTCCCATTAACGCTAATGATGCAAAGATTATGATTGAAAAAATAGTAACCTTCTTCATGTATGTAGTCCCTTCTGCTTAATCCGGAAGTCACTCATAAGGGATACATCCGCAAGCTAAATAGTTAGAATATACTAAAATTATATCATAGGATTCTATTAAATTGAGGAAAATCAAGAGTGGGAATTAATGCTAATCAACGAGGCATTACAACAGAAAAACAGGCCAAGAATGTGACAGTCCACACCCTTGACCTG
The DNA here is from genome assembly GCF_008923265.1 of Bacillus mesophilum. NCBI lineage: Bacteria > Bacillati > Bacillota > Bacilli > Caryophanales > Bacillaceae > Bacillus > Bacillus mesophilum. The sequence goes on from NZ_WBOT01000002.1 coordinate 160,298, forward strand.
TTCAAAAAGCAATTGTATTTAATTTCTTGTAACTCTATTAAGAATAAGTTCTTACAACATCAGCTAACCCGGAAGCAGTTGTTCCTGTGCCGACAGCAGCAAATTTCCAGTCAGTTCCATGACGATAGAGTTCACCCACAACAAGGCTTGTTTTGCCGCTATAATCATCTGTTAAGTTAAAGTGAATCAATTCTTGATTGTTAGAAGAGTTAACAATGCGAATAAACGCGTTTTGAATCATGCCGAAATGCTGTTTGCGCTTTACACAATCGTAGATGTTTACAACAAAGACCAGCTTTTGAATAGTCGATGGCACTCTTGTTAAATCGATAAGGACTTGCTCATCGTCTCCATCTCCGTCACCTGTTAAGTTATCTCCAGTATGCTGAACGCTGCCATCCTTGCTCTTCAGATTGCCAAAATAGATCACGTCATTATTGCTTTTGATCTTATCGTTTTCTCCAAGCATAATAACAGAAGCATCACAGTCAATATTTGCACTGCCGCCCCCGCCAAATAATGAACCCAGTAAACCGCCGCCTCCGCGGTTTTGTACAGGGTCCCAGCCGAGTCCAACAAGAATTTTAGATAAACCCGGATTCCCCTTCGTTAAATCTACACGCTGTCCTTTTTGTAAGTTAATTGCCATAATTTCTCCACCTCATCATTGTTTATATATTTGTCTATTTATAGAAGCTATCTACTAATTTACAGTAAGCTTCATTATTAAGGCCGTGAATCTAATATTAATTGGCCATTGTTAACCTTGGTGTTTTAATTTTTTGAAGTTGTCCTGAAGCTGTTCAAGCTTTTTCGTTCCTTCTTCGCGAAGGCGTTTGTTGTCTTCTTCAATGGATTTGGTTTCCTGCATTCCTTTGATAATAATGTTCCAGGATTCCTCAATTGTTTCGATTTTGATGCTTGGCCCTCCAGCAAGACGGGCAATATCCGCACTTTGAGTTGAGATGTTTTGCGCATTGCGAACAAGCATTTCATTTGTACGGCGATCAAGCTCGCTCATTGAATCAGCAACAAGCTTTTGCCTTTTCGCAGCCACAGCTTGGATTAAGCCGTTTTTAAAAATCGGAATCGTGGTCACAAACGCTGAATTAATTTTACCTATTAATTTCGTATTCCCGCGCTGCAGCAGGCGAATTTGCGGAGCCGTTTGCAAAGCAACCATCTTCGCCATTTCAAGGTCATAAACTCTTTGATCCAGCAGATCAACCGCGTTTCTTAATGTATCTAACTGCATGGAAGCCATTTGATCTCCGGCAGAGGCACGGCTTTCTAACTGAGGAAGCTGATTCTGCTTTAATTCTTCTGACTTCATTTCTCCAGCAACAGCATACTTCTCCAATGTCAGATAATATTGATAGTTTTGTTCATACATTTCATCAAGCGTAGTTGTGGATTGTACCATTTCGTTTTGGTATTTGGAAATTTCAACATATATTTTATCAATTTCCTGACCCATTGTCTGGTATTTTCCAAATAGCTTTTCTACAAGTTTTTCTCCTCTTTTAAAGAGCTTCCCAAAGAGGCCGCCAGACGATTTTTCGAAGTCTTTTTTATCAAACTTGTCCATCACTTTGCCAAGCTGCTTTAATAGCTCTCCTGAGTCCTCTACCTTGGTTGTCCGCATATTGCCGAGAATTTGGTCAGAAAAACGAGAGATTTGTTCAGCAGGTTCTTTACCAAATTCAAGAATTTGAATTTGGTCTCTCTCATCAATGGTACGAACTAAATTTTGGACATCCGGGTCTTGCCTTAATGCTAATTTAATTTCGGAAGCATTTGCTTCTGTTAATTTATCATCTGTATTTGCTTTTACAAGATCAGTAGGCATTGAATTCATCTTTATCCTGCTCCTTTATAGCTTTTTAAACAATTTAGAAATAGTACTTTTAATAATGGAAGGCTCCTTAAACTCTTGATCAAAAACAACATCCTCGAGCCAGTGCACATCATACAAACTTTCATCAATAAAGTTTTCAATGTCATTGTGTCCTGGAGGATTATAGATCACAATATCAATCCCAAATTGGTTTAATAGCAGCAGTAATGCTGCATCTGTGCGGACAAGAAAACCATTTACCTCATTATTATACAGTACTACTTTAGGAACATCTTGCGAATAGTCAAATTTTTGAAAAAGTTTCAGCATACTAGGAGGTATCTGCATGCTTTGTGCAAATAGATATGTTTTTATATCCTCTTCTGATTCATGCGCCAGAGGTTTTAAGTCAGGAACTGCACAAATATTGCGGATAGCTGTCGCAATCCCAGTCTGCAAACCTGCAGGCAGATGTCCATACTTCCAATAATGAGCTGAAATCATTTTTTCTGGATCCAAAAGACCAGATTTATCGAGTGCATTTTGGAAATGATAGCGAAAATCATTGTTAATGCTATTTGTGAAAGGAAACCTTTTAATAAGAAGTGTATGATCCAAGGACGTTAATTGCTGAAGCCGGTCCCAATACTCCTTTCGATTTCTGCTTACTCCTTGAACTTTAGCAAAAATAGATGGAATACTGACTGTGCCGTCCTTCACTTCAAAATTTGGACGAATCATCGCTTTCTCTTTCATTAATAAATACAGCTCATCATAAGTAGTCTTAAGTGTAACAGATACCGGAGTATACTCACGAAGCTGCCATGGTTTATAAAATCCTGAACCTTCATGATTCAGAATGCTCTCAATCTCTCTGGATGCCCGGTATGCAACGGTAGCACTTCTCCTCCTTTTTTCAGTTGGAAAAGACGCTGGATCTTTTTCATTTGCATATGTTTCTAAGAAACCAGCCGATAGCTCGCTTGCCAGCGGAGCAAGCGGATCCTTGCCAGACGGATTGTAAATAACCATGTCACACCCGAGCTTTAACATAAAGTATATAAAATAATAGTGACTTTTTACTGTTTCTCCATACCAAAGGATCTTCGGCATACTAATTTCCGGATTGACTTGAATAAGCTGGCTTTCAAGATGATTAAAAGACCATTTGACCAAGTCTACAAGCACTCTTCTTAACTCTGCATTTTTCAACCCATCTTTTTCATTAGCAGTAAAATGCTTAAGGACTTCAATCATTGCCTCGCGTATTTTGCGATGAATGGCACCGTTCTCAGATTTAATTAAAAGCTGTTCACCATCTAAAAAGGCAACAAAGCGGTTGACTGATAAATTTTGCTCGTTATTTATATTGAGGATCTTTTGAATGGATTGAAAATGATTGTTATCAATTGTTTTATCCAAATGCTCTTCACTAAGTAAGATAAAACGAATATTTTGTTCGTTTACAAGTGAGAAAAGTTCATTGTAATATTCATCTTCATCCATCTTAACACCCAATATTCGAACAACTACCTGGCCAATTTCCAATATCCCATTGTTCAAATGATAAGATGTTCTGTTATTTGTCTGTTTCTTTAGTGTTTCTAACCAGCTCTCAGCCGCAACAGCTGTGACTATTGGTTGTATTTGATTATACTCGTTATTCATAACTGAACCTTCCCCTCTCCAGAGCGAAAGAAGTAAAATAATTTAAATATGTATAACTACATCATATCATATATATGCTTTTAATCTAAATGATTACGTATATATACGAAGTTTCTGAGAAAAAGTTTCAATTTTATATGTTAAAAAATCTGCTCTACGGATATGGTACAGCAGAAATTCCTGTTAGCTTTCACCCTTTGCCTATGTTCCGCATATGATTTGGTAAATAAGCGAGAAAAAGGTGAATAGGCATGAGATTGTTTCTTGATACAAAGAAATATACTCGAAACATCCAGCAAATCGATATAGAGATATTAAATAAAGTATTAAGTTCTGGCTATTTTGTATTCCTTGATTTAATCTTCTGGTCATTTCTTTTAACCATGCTGACTTTTGAAGCACACGGTTCTATTTTTATTGGATTTATCATCTTTGTAAGTTCATATGTTTTTGGGGTAATTCTCTACAGCTTGTTGAATTTATGGCTGAAGGAGCAGCCAGGGGATTAAGTTGGGATATTAACTGTTTTAATCACAGTATCAAGCATCTCTTCCCCTGCCCAAACTCCTTTGTTTTTAGTAATCTTGCAAGAAAGCTCCTTAATTTCAGGACGCTGCACTAGCTCTCCATGATTCGGAACAAGCGCTTCTTGACAATGTCGCAAAAAATCATAGTCTAAGATTGAATCACCAGCGCCAATCATATGATCAATCATTTCACGTTCTTTAATAAATTTCAGAGCCTCTCCTTTACAAATCGGATTTGGCATAAAATACAGCTTCTTACCCTGAAGTGAAATTCTCCAACCTTGCTCAAAAGCAAATCTGCTTATTTCTTCTATATTAATCTGATCAGATACTGAATCCAAAATATAATAGAAAAACAAGTTCTCTGCTTTTTTCAGATTCCCTTGTAGTGATAAGCAGGATACCTTATCAATCATATCCTGGTAAAGTGTACAATCTTGACCAAGCCGAGCTTTTAGCACATCTTTCCATTCCAGCAGTTCCTGCCCTTTATAATGAATATTAGCCCCATTTGCTGTCACAGCATAATTGACTTTAATATCCTCTGAAAATATAAAAATTCTCTTGTATTGTTCATACGTTCTTGTTGTAACAGGAACAAACATTAGTGATTCTGCCAATTCCTTTAACATAGCAAAAGAACGTCCTGTCATATAGGCAACATCACTTTCTTCTTTTCTCTCCACTGGTACAAGATCAGAAAGATGATCCTGAGAAAAAGATTGCAAAGCGCGTTTTGAATAAATTAATGTACGATCTAAATCAGACGCAAATAGATTCATCATTATTGTTCAACCTTCTTAATTAATCCACAGCAAGTGTAATCCATGTCACGATATTCAACCATTTCTACTCCTCTTTCTTCTGCTAGCATTTTTATATGGCGAATAAACGGGCTGTTTTGATCTTTCACAAGAATTTTCCATGGAACACGTCTTAATAATACACGTGTGGTTTCGCCAACACCTGGTTTAACAAAGTGAGAGGAATCAATCCCAAATTCATCTTGAATACGTTTCACACTGGCCATTCCGCTAAATGTTACTTCAGGCTGCTGCTCCACTATTTGGGAAGCTTTTCCATATGCTTCATTAAATATATGTTCATACTGTGCCGTGATTACAGAAATATAGTCATTTGATACATCAGCACCTCTTAAGTCATTATAATATTTCGCTCCATGGAAATCCTCGGGCCCAATATAATGGTCATTAAGGACGGTTCTGCTGACTAAGCCTGATACGGTTGAGTTAAGACAAGCACTCGGAATCAAAAAGTCTTCTCTTGTTCCATATAAAGTTGTACAGTGCCCCGGATCAGCTATAACTGCTAATGTATCATCCAAAGCAATGCCATACTTGACTCGAAACTGTTGGCAGGACTTTGTCAGTTCAATGGAAATTGCTCCTTTTCCCGTCCACCCGTCTACAAACTGAATTTCCTTGTTCGGATGAGTCTTGAGTATATAATGCAAAGCATTTTCATCAATTCCTCTGTCACGAATAATTGATATACTATAATGCGGAATGTTTAATTGGTATTTTTGTTTTAAATACCTTTTCATAAGAATTCCGACAGGTGTACCCGCTCTTGCAAGGGATACTAATACAACATCTTTTCCCTTTTTCATATACACCTGTTCAGTCACAACTCCAGTACTTAGAGCTACTTTTCGCTTATATGTTTCAAGTGTTTCTAAGAACAGGTTCATATAGGAATCTGGCGGCTGATATTCAATGGGCAGACTTTCGCTATAATGCTGTCCTGACTGTATATTTTTTTCACGCTGCTCGGCAGGTCCTTCGAGCTTGTAATCACTTAAGTCTTTAAGTAAGAATATAACGTCATCAGAATCATAAGAACCGAATTTTTGTTCTTCTTTTACATGCTTCATATATCTTCCTCCCCGTTTAAATATACGACTTTTATATTTGGCACTGCCGAGCTTAACAATTCAAGAAATGGAAGGAGCTGCTGGTTGGGCACTTCCCTTTCAAAAAATAGAAATATATCATCGTAATTTCCTGGTGCTAAGTTATAGACATAATTCATAATGCTTTGATCCTGAGGGTTTGAAAACATAAAAGCATTTTTCGCTCCATATCCTTCATTATGGCATGGGAAAATAGGACTGCGTGTTGTACTGTGATAATAAACTCCTTCCCCCATGTACGAAGCGATTTTCATCGGCAGATACATAAATTCACCTGTTCCAAGCACTAATGATCTGCTTCCTGCGCGCTGTGATTCTAAATAAGCACCAATTTCCCGGAATGCAGGAAAATTAGATTTATTGCTTTGAGCTGACAAACCAAATCTTCCAGTTGCCTGCAGATAAGAAGGAGAATTTTTTTCTGCTAAGGAAGTGGAAGGAATGGATTTTAGCTGATTTGGAAGGATGCTTTGTATATTAATAAAATGATAAGTTCCTTCATTTCTCTCTGTTTCATACTTCGCGGACTCTTCGTCCAGATTTACGCTGCCATTCACACTTATTGTTCCGCTCATTAAACTAACGCAGTGGATGCTGATATTCAGCTCTTTTTCCAGCAGTTCGAACTCTTTCTTATGCTCTGCAGTCCGCCAATCCAAAATAGATACAACCGTATACTGGGTACGAGGGAACTGCTGATGAATTGATTTAATAATATTTATGGCTGTTTTCCCAGTCGTAATCTCATCATCAACAAGAATGATTTCTCTGTTATTGTCGATCATATCCTTTTCAATATAGGTTCGATGTGAGGTAGCATGGGAATGCTCTTCTTCAAAATTAATAATCGATTCTTTATCTGCGATTTGTTCTCGTGTTGTGTGAAAATAATCACCTGCCGTAAACGCATTAAAAAAAGCATGTCCAAGTGCAGTTGCCGTTTCAGCAAAGCCAATAATGACGGGATTCCACTTGCTGCTGACAAATGCATCCTCATCGTAATGCTGCGATGGGTTTAAAAAGGCAGATAGAAGAGTATCCGTTTTGCCTGACGCTTCGCCTTTAACTTCTAATAAGAAACGGTCTGCAAGTAAAGCACCACACACTAACCCAGTGGATGGAGCGATCGGGATATGCTTCCCCAACACCTTACTGACAAATAAAAAGGAACGTTTTTTATTAATTCTTGCTGCCATCTCAAATAAATCTTCCGGTTTAAGTGAATATGGATTGTTTGTAATTGTAATATCAATATTTAACTGATTCAGAATGTTTTGCGTGTAAGGTTGACTCAAGAATGTCGATGTATGTGTAGTCCTCATGCAGCACCCCGTATATTAATGATTTTTTGATCGTTTTCTCTGCCCAATAATAGTGAGGTTTTATTTCGTTCATTTTGTTGCTATATGAACTCTTTAAAACTCCTTTTTGACCATCTGCCTGTTCCAAGATCATTTTTGCATCCAAATATTCTTCGCAGGAGACGGTATTTAGTGCTTGGACCGCTTTAATATGTGTAGGATGAATAATCGTTTTTCCGATAATGCCATTGGTTATATCCATTAAAACCTCTCTTATCAACCCATCCATTTGCTGATCAATTAAATCGGTTCTTAGTTCTAATCCCTTTTGACCATATCGCTGGCGAAATGGCGTTTGCCTTAATTGTGGCTTTAGTCTGCGTTCTTTCGAGGAAAAATGCTCCCACACAGGTCCAGATACTAAGTATGGAGAATCTGAACGCGAAAAAATGTTCAAAATATCTGTTATACAGTCTCTCATAACTGCTATATCATATATAGTTGTATCTGTATTTCTGCGAATCCCAAATAAACCGCAAAAATCAGTCGCTCCAATTCTGACGTTTAATACATAATCACTAAATTTATCTAGAGCAGCTTTAATTCTAAGAAGCTCGTCCAGTCTTGTTTCTTTATAAATAATTTCTTTTGTTTCAAGAATCGGCATAACATACAATTTAAAATTCTCTCTTTGATGAAGCATTTGAATTTCATTAATAATTTCTGTTCCATTTACCGGATTAAATTTCGGAATAACGATACCAGTCAGCAAACTGAGCGCGTGCTCAGCCTGATTGATAAGCCGAAGAAGCTGTTCATAGCTGCGGATACGAATGAAAAGAAGAGGCAGATCATCTTCTTGAATAAACCCTTTTTGCATATCTTCCTGCAGTCTTAATAGTTCTTCTACAACAAGCTTCTCGGCTCTTTCAACTTCCCAGTCACCAATCGCATCTTCAAGACAAATAACCATAGAAGTCAAACCTGAATGCTTTTTCGACAGCAAATCCTGATGTATGTTTGGTCTTGTAGCAGGCATATAAAGAGTTGCACCTAAAGCATATGCCAGCTGATCCTTATCGGACCGCTTATTAAAATCGACAGGCTGCTTATAAAAAATCTTATCCAGCTCCTCATCGTGCAAATCAGAAAACAACCGCATATACTCAACTCCTTAATAGAAAAGTGGAAGGCGCTCGCTCAGGGACGACAAGCTTAAGACGAGCCAGACGGAAGGTCGTTCTTTGACCTTTTGACTGGAATGGCTTAAGACCTCGAGTCCCTAGCGCCTGGAACTAGACAACATAGAAAAGTGGAAGCGCCTTGCTCAGCCCCGACACCTCGAGGGGCTAGGCGCTGGAACTAGACAACTTAGAAAAGTGGAAGGCGCTCGCTCAGTAAAAAAAATGTAATTTGTCATTACCTGTAAATTAATTAATCTGCAAAAATGCTAAATTAGCTGTTTTTTTGAAAAATAGATAAAAAGAAAGGGAGCGGACAAATGTCTGATCCCTTTTTATACTCTAGTTGATTATAATTCTTGTTTGGCTGCTTCTTTTTTCTTATTTCTAAAGTGAATAACAAATGTAATCGCAAATACTAATACAAGGACCATGAAGAAGTAAATATGATCAATGTGAACGCCAGCTGCACTTAAGAGCATTTTTGCTGCAATAAGCAAGATCAGTACGTATGCACTTGTTTCAACTTCAGGAACTGCATCAATCAGTTTCAGGAATACTCCTGCAACTCCACGCATCATGATGATTCCAAGCATACCGCCTAGAAGTAATACCCAAATCTCTTGACTGACACCAAGAGCAGCTAAAATACTATCAATTGAGAATGCAATATCCATTAACTCAACAGAAATAACTGTTCCCCAGAAAGTACCAAATAATCGAATTAATAGGCCGCGCTGGTTAATTCCTTCAAGAGCCTCTTCATCTTCTGCTTGCTGAGCTTTCTTCTTATCAATAAAGTATTTGATCGCAAGCCATGCAAGATAGCCGGCACCAAGGACTTTAATCCACCAGAATTCAATTAAGAATACACCTACACCAATTGCTAGGAAACGGAAGAAATACGCACCTAATAATCCATAAAATAAGGCTTTTCTACGTTGTTCCGGCGGTAAATGCTTAACCATTACAGCTAAAACTAGGGCATTATCAGCTGAAAGAAGACCTTCCAGGATAACTAGCGTTCCAATTAACAGCCAGTTGTCTGGCTGTGATAAAGCTTCTGCCCACATGCCCCAATTGAATAGTTGAGAGTAGGTATGTAAAATCCCATCAATAATTTCCATTAAGCTCATTTCCCCCTGAATGTTAAATATAAATAAATCATTGGAAAGGCTCGGGCTATGCCGAGCCTTTTCCTTTTTTTATCTTAATGACTATTAACCAATCTGTAAACCAAAATCTTTTGCCAATGCAGCTAATCCGCCTTGATAACCACTTCCGTTTGCACTGAACTTCCACTCCCCATTATGGCGGTAAAGTTCACCAACCACCACTGCTGTTTCAATCGAGAAGTCTTCTCCTAGATCGTAACGAATTAGTTCTTCTCCTGAGTCTTCACTGACGATGCGGACATAAGAATTTGAAACTTGTCCGAAGTTTTGGTTTCTGGATTCACCATCATGAATGGTAATGGTAAATGAAATTTTTGAGACATTTTGCGGAACAGCAGATAGATCAACTTTTACTTGTTCATCATCTCCGTCACCTTCTCCAGTACGGTTATCGCCTGTATGTACAACGGATCCATTTCCGCCAGTTGTGTTGTTATAGAAGACAAAATCGCTATCAGATGCTACCTTGCCATTTTCTGCTAATAAGAATACGGATGAATCAAGATCAAAATCATGACCTCCATCGTACTTATTAACATCCCATCCTAAGCCAACAATCACTTTTGATAGACCAGGATTTGTTTTCGTCAGATCAACCTTTTGTCCTTTTGATAAACTAACAGCCATATTTGTTAAACCTCCATATTTTGAATTCTTATTTCTTACGTACTAAGTACATAAATGGTTTCGTTAACACACTTATATTTTTTCACATATTTTATTTTTTTTCAATTTTTAACTCATCCACTTTGGAGGCGTATTTTTATCCCAGTAAATTGCGCCTAATTCATGATGCTTTTGAAAGTCGTCATGATAAGTATGAAAATGAAAATTAAACCAATAGCCTTGCTGTGGGGGATGATCCCTTCTTACATGAAAACGAATGACGTCCTCTTTTGTTTCATCATTCAAAATATGAAAAATCTTTTCAGAATTACCTCCAGCTGGAGACTCTGTAATACTTAATTTTTTCAGATCTTCCTCCGGATACTGCTCAGCAATTTCAGCTATTGCTGCTTCAATATTCGGCAAAATACAAACATTGAATTCATCTTCAATAACAGGTTTGATTTTGGCACCAAATTTTTCATATGATTGGCATTCAGCTTCTTTAACCATTTGCTTTATAAACTCCTCCCTGCCATCTAAAAAAGAAACTTCATCATCATTCTGCGAATAATTTTTTTCTGTATGCAGAAATTCAATATGGTCCTTTTTAGGCGAGCGATCCTGATATGAGCTGTCGTATAGTAAAGCTGCCTGTGAAGGGGTAACGACCCCAAATGTAAAAAGAGTAACAAGAATGATAAATGAATTGCGCAGCCATTTTGACATACCTGAAACCTCCTTAACTGTTACTGCCTGCTGCCCAGGCTTTTGGTGTTATCATCCCGTTGTTTTTGATTTGCATAATGGCTTTAGCTAGAATTTCTTCCGGCTGAACCATAGCCATTCTGATAAAGCCTTCACCATGATCTCCAAAAGCACTCCCTGGTGTGACAACCACATGTGCTTTTTCGAGTAATTCAAAAGCAAATTCCATTGACGTATAGTTCTTTGGAATTTCAGCCCAGATAAACATTGACCCTTGAGGAGGATCTATATGCCAGCCAATATCAGCAAAACCTGATATTAAGAAATCTCTTCTTTTTTGCAAATTACTTCTCATCTCATCTAAAAAGGCGGATGAATCGAGAAGCGCTTTGGCTGCAGCCATCTGGAAAGGATGAAAAACACCATAATCCAAATTTGATTTTAAACTGCTGAGCAGTCCAATGACCTCCTCGCTGCCAGCTGCAAATGCAACACGGCACCCTGCCATGCTAAAGCTCTTAGAAAGGGAGTTCATCTCAATTCCTACATCCATCCCGCCTTCAATTGATAATAAGCTGATCGGCTTGGTCTCAAAATAAAGTTCTGAATAAGCAAAATCATGGAGCAGAACAATATTATTTTTCTTTGCAAACGCTATTGCTTCTTTAAAAAACTCCTCTGTCGCCAAAACGGGGACTGGGTTTCCCGGGTAGCTGATAATCATTAATTTTGCTTTTTCAGATACTTCATCTGGTATAAGTGACAAATCAGGCAAGAAGCCATTCTCTCTTTTTAATGGCATAGGGTATTTTACTGCACCGGCCAAATTACAGCCTGCTTCGTATGCTGTATAACCCGGATCTGGTACGAGTACATAATCGCCAGGATCACAAAGAACAAGCGGCAAATGGACAAGGCCATCTTGTGAACCCATCAGAAGAGCGACTTGGGTATCATGATTCAATTTGACATCATAATTTCTCAGATAATTGTCTGCTACAGACTTATGAAATTCGTCCGTTCCTTTTAATGTATATTGATACATCGTTGGATCTTTTGCCAAATCTGAGATCATCTCTGTTATAAAAGAAGGTGGAGGCGTATCAGGACTGCCGATGCTTAAGTCAATCATCTCTGCACCTTCAGAAAGTTTTGATTTTTTTCGTTTTGAAAGTTCTGAAAATATACTTTGCTGAAAAGATTTCATACGCTGTGATTTAATTATATCCATCGTCTTGTTCCTCACTAACCTTAAATCTATAAAAATAAATATTTCTGGAATCTGGAACTTCACTTTATGTATCATTTAATTACTCTCATTTAATTTATACTATTTTATCATAATAATAGGGAATATAGATGAAAAAACGTCTTAAAATTAGCGATATTTTTTTGATTTCATTAATAAACATGGTTATAGCTATTTTAATGAGGGAATAATGAATAAACAAAACGGAAAGTGATAGGAGGACTTCTTATGGATATGAGTGTAGTGCTTATTGGTGTTATCTTTGTTATGATTGCCTATTTTATTTACCTTGCTATCGCAGATTAGATTAAAATCAGGCACTAATAAAGGATTGACTTGGAAAGAAGTTTCCCCCAGTCAATCCTTTATTAGTTATTGCTATCTTTTAATTTAATTCCATAGTGAAATTTTGCGCTTTTTCTTTTCATTACTTCAAAGTTATAATCTATAAATTTCTCACTGCGAAAGTGATCCTTTAAAACCACACGGTCTTTTGCAACTCTGATCGCTTCATTAATCAATTCAGAAGTAAATGGTTCATATACAGCGAAATTCTTTAATGTTTTAATGCCTTCTGAAGCATCAATGCTTTCTTCAAACATGGGATCAAAGTAGACACAATCGAAACGGTTATCAGCGAGATTTCTTAATACATTTAAGGCATATCCCTGCCTGACAGTAATCCGCTTCATGGCTTCATCCATTTCGGCAATACCAGAACGCCAGGTTCGCAATCCGTTCTTTACAATAAAAGCAATAAAAGGATTTGCTTCAATCCCTGCCACTTCTCCAGTTGAACCAACCGCATAACTTGCCATTATGCTGTCACCGGCTAATCCTAAAGTACAATCTAAAAATGATTTTCCTTCAGACAGGTTACATGCTGTAAGAAAAGGATCAGGCTCATCTCTGATAATTCTTTTCATTCTAAACATCGCTGAATTAGGATGGAAAAAGAATGGTTCTCTATCACCTTTTCGGTAAAGTTCCAGTCTCTCTTTGCCATATACGATGCAATCACTATTTTCCTGTTCTTGTATGCTCTGAATCGATCTCTTTTTTCTGTAAACAAATCGAATTCCCAATTGTTCTGCAGCTTGTCTCGCTTGTTGTATGTTTTGTTCATCTGGTCTTCCGCATGTTGTTAATAGCATAATATTCACCTGCTCAGTTTAATAAGAGAAAAAGGATGCCTTTTGTGGACATCCTTTTTTAATATAAATTAAAGCTTTTCGTCAAATGCAGTCAGGAGATTTTCCATAATGGTTTCCATTGCATGGTCTTCAATATCATTACGGTGAATAAAATGAACTACTTCTCCGCCTTTGATTAATGCCATCGATGGAGAAGAAGGCGGAATTTCACCAAAAAACTCTCTCATTTGGGCAGTAGCTTCTTTATCCTGACCAGCAAATACAGTGACTAAACGATCTGGTTTCTTTTCTGTATTTATTACAGCTTGTGTAGCAGCCGGTCTAGCCAGTCCTGCAGCACATCCGCATACCGAATTCACAACTACTAATGCTGATTCATTATTTTGACTCATAAATTCATTGACATCTTCTGCTGTTAATAGTTCTTCAAATCCTGCTCTGACTAATTCATCACGCATAGGTTTTACCATTTGCTTCATATATTCTTCATAGGCCATTGACATATTTGTAATGCCTCCTTTTTAGAATTGCAATTCATTTTACTATATAATCAATTTAATGTGAAATCTGGTGAATGAGACAGTCAATGCTTCTTAAAATCTTGTTTTAAGATTTTCTAGACTCTGTCATCTGCTTCCAAACAGATCCTTTAGCTTCTTCGCCCATTTCGATTCTCTCAATGGCAAGCTTGATCTGCAGACTCACTTCAAATTCAGGATCATTTTCTGCATCCTTCAATGCCGGGAGCGCTTGTTCATCGCCAACTTCATATAAAAACATAGCGGCACGCCAGCGGACAAGTTTGCTGCTGTCTTTTAATGCATCCATCATGGCTTGCGCTGCTTGTTCGAAACCTAAATCAGAGAGACAATCTCCTGCTGTTCTTCTGACCGTGACGGTTTTATCGTTTAAGGCTTTATATAAAAGCGGAAGTACCTGCTGATCTTCAATCATACCCAAATATACGGTTGCCAACCTGCGGATAGATGCTTTTTCGTCTGTTAATGCTTTTTCAAGTACAGGCAAGTCATTTAATTCAGGATCGTCCATTTGCTCCAGCTTTTGATAGCGTACACGCCAATCCGGATCATTTAGATCCTCCAGCGTAACCTTGCCTTTTTCCTTCTGCTTCAGCTGTTCCTGCTGTTCAGGATTATTGGCAATTTCCACTAGAATATCTAATCTTTTCTGAGGATAAGCTGCTAAAAGCTCTTCTACTACTTCTTTTCCAATCGCGTCAAATTCACCATATCTAACGCCTAATTCTTTCCACTTCCGTACGACAACGACATTATCATCTGGACTTTGTGCTTGTCCAACAGCCTGAACAAATGCTTCTGGCAAACCGTATCTCTTCTCTTCTGTCCCATTAGTTAATTTCACTTGCATTGGAATGCCTTTATAGACTTGCACTAAAGCGTTTATCTCACCGTAATGCTCATCGATACGCTGCTCATTTTGATTTGCTTCTGTTTCTTCTCCAAAACAGGCTCTAACCTGCTGAAGAAGCTCCTGCCAGTCAAATTTGGCATTTCGTTCAACTGCTAAAAAGTCAGCAACATGATATACACCTTTAATTCCCTGTATCTCCAGGATTTCCTTAATCACATGGGGAGCACCTTCACTTTGATCCTTTTTGTAATTATGGCTTTTTCCCATTGGCAGTTCTTCATGAAGTATGACTTTCATTGTGTTCGGACTTGGTGTTGGTTCAATCGCTTTTATCTTCAAAAGTATCACCCTTTATCACTTGATCTGCATGTAGACTTATTTTATCACAGCAAATCTTCTGATTTCATACAGAATGCTTATGTTCGTTTATTGATCGGCTATCTCAGACAAATAACTCCATCGCTCAATTAAATATTCAAGCTGCTGATTTAAGTCATCACTTTCCTGTGTTAAGGACTGGGCCTTTTCAAAATCACTGCCCGTCTTAGCAAGTTCTGCTGCTATTTCTTCTATACGCGCTTCCGCAGCCTCAATTTTGCCGTCAATTTCTTCCCATTCTTTTGTTTCCTTAAATGTCATCTTCTTTTTCTTAGGCTTTTCCTGTTGTTGTTTTGGTTTTTCTGAATCTGATTTTTCTTTTACAGGCTGTTTCTGATTTTCTTTTTCTAAGTAATCGCTATAATTTCCGTAAATAGATTCAATGACCCCATTGCCTCGAAGGACGATAAGCTGCTCTGCCACTTTATCAAGAAAATACCGATCATGAGAAACAGTAATAACCACACCTGAAAAATCATCGAGATAATCCTCTAGCACCGTTAATGTTTGAGTGTCCAAGTTATTAGTAGGCTCATCCAGCAGTAGGACATTTGGTTCTGACATCAGGATCTTTAATAAATACAGCCTTCTTTTTTCACCGCCAGAGAGCTTTCGAATTGGCGTGCCATGCGAATATGGAGGGAAAAGGAAGCGTTCAAGCATCTGTGCAGCAGAGATTGTTTTGCCATCAGATGTTTCAACAACCTGAGCAGTTTCCTTTAAATATTCAATCATGCGTTTATTTTCGTCCATATCTTCACTTTCTTGCGTGTAATAGGCAATTTTTACGGTTTGCCCAACCTGAACTTCTCCCGTATCAGGTGCGATATTACCGGCAAGCATATTCAGGAAAGTTGATTTTCCAGTTCCGTTTCTGCCGATGATGCCAATTCGATCACCAGGTTTAATAAGGAGATCATAAGAATTCATAATCGTCTTTTCACCGTATGTTTTGTTCACATTTTCAAACTCAAAGACTTGTTTTCCAAGCCTGCTTCCCTGCAGCGACATATCAAGCCTTTCATTTGCTTTTACAGAGGATAACTCGTCGTCCAGCTTATCAAATCGCTGAATTCTGGCCTTTTGTTTAGTTGTTCGCGCTTTTGCACCTCTTCTAATCCACTCAAGTTCACGGCGATACAAATTTTTCTGCTTTTCAATGACTGCCTGCTCATTTTCCTCACGTAAAGCCTTTGCTTCTAAAAAGGCTGCATAATTGCCTTTATAGGCATATAATTTACCGCCCTCTAATTCAAACATCCGATTGGTTACAGCATCTAAGAAATAACGATCATGTGTAACAATTAATAAGGCTCCCTGATATTTGCTTAAATAATCTTCAAGCCATTTAACAGACTCATAATCAAGATGGTTTGTCGGCTCATCAAGAATAAGCAAATCAGGTGATTGAATTAAGACCTGCGCGAGTGCAACGCGTTTCTTTAACCCGCCTGAAAGCTCTCCAACTGCCTTATTAAAATCTTCTATCCCGAGTTTAGTTAGTACAGTTTTAGCATTTGTACTCGTTTCCCAGGCATTCAAAGCATCCATTTGCTTTTGCTGCTGAAACAGTCTTTCCTGAACGTTTTGATCTTGTGGATTTTCATTTAACTTCAGCAAGGTCTCTTCATATTCTCTTAACAGCTTCAAAACAGGAGCATCTCCCGCAAAGACTTGCTCCAAAACAGATAAGTCAGGATTTAACTCTGGTTCCTGAGACAAATAAGCAATTGAATAATCTTTTGGCGCTGTTATATGACCGGAATCAGGCAAGTCAACACCTGCAACAATCTTCAAAAGTGAGGATTTCCCAGTACCATTTACTCCGATCAATCCTGCTCGATCTTTTTCAGCAATTGTAAAATCAATGCCGCTGAACAAGTCTTTTTCACCATATGATTTATATATATTTTCAAGAGAAATCATTTTCATAATAACCATTCCATTCGTTAAAAAATTGCTGTAAAAAAGTCTCCATAAACTGATGGCGATCATCTGCTATTTTTATGGCTGATTGTGTATTTAGCCTTTCTTTTAGCTTTAAGAGCTTTTCGTAAAAATGGTTAATGGAGGACGATTTTCCCTGCCGGTATTCCTCCACAGTCATTTCATTTCTAACTGTTAAAGCAGGATCATAAATTGGCTGATTTTTAGATCCCCCATATGCAAAGGTTCTTGCAATTCCAACAGCACCCAAAGCATCCAGCCGATCTGCATCTTGTACAATCTTTGCCTCTATAGTCAATGTGCGATGATTATTTCCGCCTTTATAAGAAATGCCTGCAATGACATTGATAATCTCCTCTGTGATTTCAGAAGACAAAGGAAGCTCTTTTAAAAAGCTGTTCAGCTTTTTTTCTCCTGCTTCTTTTGATTTGTTCAGTTTTTCATCTGCCACGTCATGCAGGAGTGCAGACATTTCTATTATAAACAAATCTCCAAGGTTTTCTTGTTTATGTATATATTTCGCCGTATCTCGTACTCTATTTACATGTTGCCAATCATGCCCAGTGCAGTCTTCCTGCATGACTTGCTGCACAAAAATCTCCGTTTTTTTTATGATCTCTCTTTGATCCACTTGTGCCCCTCCTCATCCTGCTATAATACATATTATCATATAAATAAAAGAAGCCTAACTATGTGAAAAGCAAAAAAAGCCGAACCATTAGACAGCATATTATTGAAAGCTGCTAATGGTTCGGTTTCAGATATATGATTGTCATTATTAATCTTTTAGCTTCTATATATATTTATTGCTGGTTAAACCAGCTAATTCCCAGTGTATCTTCGCCTGCATGAAGGCCAACTGCTGCTCCCAATGGGTAACAATTCAGGACAAGACCAGGAATTTCCATTTCGATTGTCCTTTTCCATTCTTCTGCTATTTCCCTGTGCAATCCATAAAGAATAAAGGCTTCTTTCAGTTCATGCTGTTCATATGCTGTCTTTAAATAGTTTATCATTTTTTCTTGTGCTTTTTTCTTACTTCTCACCTTTTCTTTCGTGTTCAATTGACCCTGTTCCAGCGAGATGATTGGGGTAATTTGAAGCACGCTCCCCAGGAAAAATTGCAGGCCATTCATCCGTCCGCTTCTATGAAGCTGTTCCAAGCTTCCGATTAAAACATATAATTCATTCGCGTGTTTTAATGATTCCAATTTTGTTGTAATCTGTTCTGGCTGCATTCCTTGCTCAGCAAGCTGCATTCCTTTTTTTACCATCCATGTAAGCGGATACGATATTAGCCCAGAATCAATTGTGTAAACTGGAATCTTCACAAGTTCTGCGGCCTGTTTACAGGAAGAAACGGTCCCGCTCAATTTTTTAGAGAGATGAACAGCAATGATCACATCATATGTCTCCCCCAGCTTTTCAAACAACTGCTGAAACGTGCCGATAGAAGGCTGAGAGGTTTTAGGAACTGCTTTTACACTCTTTAATCTTTCATAAAGAGCGTCCGGAGTAAGGTCCACTCCATCAATATATTCCTGCTGATCCAGTAAAATCGTAATTGGAACAACATACACATCAGGATGGTTTAGCATTTCTTTATCCATTGCAGCCGTACTGTCTGTTATCCACGCAATTTTCATCGCTATTATCAGCCCCCTTTTTCCTTAATATATGTACAAGCACTTGAATAAAGACCGTCAGCAATGACGGCCCTGCTTTATTCTTTTAAAAACGGTTTAATCTTCGGAAAAAGCTTTACAGCTGTATTATAAAATACATCTTTATGATACTCTTCTGGTATTAAATCTTTGATAAATTGGATATAAGGACCAACTGGAGCCAGCGGCCAATCTGTTCCAAATAACAGCTTATCATAGGAATCAGCGAACACGAGAGCATGTCTTAAATGATCTAAAAAACGGCCTTCGCTTCTTTTTTTCAGCTCCTCTTCAGTGCCAACAATTATCCCAGACAAGTCGGCATATACATTCGAATTTTTATAAATGATTTCTGCTCCAGTGATCGTCCATGGATCCCCAAAATGAGCCATCATAAACTGGACATTTCGATGCTTTACAGCTACTTCATCAATTGCAAGCGGATGAGAATATTTTAATAGCCCTCGCTCTGAATATGTGTCACCTGTATGAAACACGACCGGTACTCCATACTTTTCTGCAAGCTTATACACCGGTTCATATACCTCATCATATGCATAAAAAGGATAATAACCAAGATAGATTTTAATCCCAACCACTCTTGGGTGCTGCAGTTCCTGCTCAAGCCTGCCTAAAGCAGCTTCATCCAAATCAAATGGATTTATTCCTGCACAGTATACGATCTGTTCCGGCAAAGCATCTCCGAGATCTAAGCCCATTGGCGTTACAGCCTCATGGTCAGGAAAGCCCATCTTATCTGTCTCTGTTAGCCCCATAGCGATGCTTAACACAACGTTCGCATTTTTATATTCACTTATATAGCCATCATAAGAATAGTCCACTTTAGAGATCTCTGCTGCAGTATGATGAAAAGATTTTACATTCGAAAAATGAATATGTGCGTCAATGATTTTCATATGTACTCCTTTAGGTTAAAATGTTTGTTTCTATTATAGTAACTGAACAATCTGCTTAATTCCAGAAGATATGTATGTTAAAAGAGAAAGGTGATTTACCAAGCTGTCTGGCAATCACCTTTTTGGTCTTTTGAAGGCTCTTCTAACAAACTACACTGCATTTTATCATTTGAAAATAGCAATAATTAAACGATTAGGGTTATATTAGCTATTAAAAAATGAAATTCCTCGCAGCTTCTCAAAGCTATTTGCTGAAAGAGGACGGTGATCGAATATCATAAACATTGGCGCAGTTACCGCAGCTGTTTTTTGGGAAGAGGTTAATTCAGCAACTTCCTTATTTAAATAAGCTTCTGCTGCACTCTGTTCTTCTGCTGTTAAAACATATAATGTTTCTTCTCGGCCGTTAGAGCTTATGCTGCTGCCAGCATGCATAAAGATCGACATCTCTTCCACACCAGCTTTAAATAGGTGCTGTTTGCCATCTGGCAAATGCACAGCAAGATCACTCAACTGATCCCCTGTTAAGAAGACATCTGTATTCCAGGTTTCTCCTGCGATTGATTTTCCATTCTGGTCATTAATGCGCACAAAATGAGCAACTGCCGGAATACCTGGAAGAACTCCAAAATATTGTGTGAACTGAAAATCCCCCCACGTATCATGCTGATCAAATGCCGTTCGTATCGCCAAGGATCTCCACTTATTACCATACGAATCAGACAGATCAACAAATTTGGCATCACTTTTAGCTTGCTGCAGCGAAAATAGGCTGACATTCGATGGAATGGTTTTATATCCTCCCGCCCACGGATTCCACCAGCCTTTTGCGATTAAATCTGGATAAGAGCTGTGCAGCCACTGCTTTCCATTCATCTTAAGCGAATAGATGCCAGCATAGAAATCTGGCGATGCTTTCAATTCAATGAATTCATTTTGAAGAACGTAGGTGTCATATGGTTCACCTTTTTCTATTGATGAGTGGACACTCCCACCTGCTGCAAAGACCAGCTCCTCAAATCTAATTTCTTCATGATCGCTAAGCAGACTTCCTTTTACGGTTTGAATGCCTAAGTGATCCTTAAGCTGAAGTGTAGAGCCAAACTCTGTGTTCTCATCCTGCTCAGTCAGCTTTTCTTCCAAAACGACTGCATCATTTACGAGCATCTTCCATTTACCGTTCAGATAATTGTTTCTGGCAGTTTTTAAGACGATGTCTGCCTTGCCAAGAGTAAGAACTGGATTGCCATTATTAATGGTAATATCTTTTTCGAATAATAAAGTTGGCTGGTTATTCACTTTCTTTTTCAAGGCAAATTCACGCTGTTCCTTCCATGAATGAAATGTACCCATTGCAAGAGAAATAGCTGGCAATTCGACCTGTTCACCTGGGACAAGCTTTTCTATATGGAACTCCAGCTGCATTTGCCACCCTTCAGGATTCGCCTTCCAGCCGTCAGCCCAAGAAAGACCGATGGGCATCTCTTCATGCTCACAAAAATACCAATTTTCCTGCAGATCTCCTTTATGAAGATCACCATATTCCAGCTCTCTTACTCTCGAAAACTTCGTTATACCAGCTTTAAGCGGGAAGATGGCATTTTCAAGGTCATGATAATTTGCTTGTTGAAGGAAAAGATGATTATATATCTCAGAATGGCTGTTTTTTATTTCAGCCCACCTCTTTACGATGCCTTCACCAAATAAGGATGTATAGATTGCGAGCTGTATTCCAGCAAAATCTTCAGAATCAAATACCATTTTCAACGTAATGCACTCTTCATCAAAAATCCACTCAAGAGAAATAGGTTTTTGCTTTGAAAACTCAAAAGAATATGGCTTTCCAAGCTTTGGAATAAAAAAAGCAAAAGGCTGGTCAATTAATTCATTTCTTCCGGCTGTAGTTGAATAATTTAGCTTGCTGACCCTGACTTGGCTGACTCCATTATACAAATGCCAATATTTTTTAGATTCCCCTCCAAATTTTTTTCCAAAGCCTTTTAGACCAAAACCCACTTCATTATGCAGGAAAGTCTGAACAGTCCCATCCATTTTTACAGCTTTTACTTTTATCTCCGGCTGGTAGAAGCCATATTCTTTCATAATATAAGGAACCGTTAATAGCGCTCGTTCCTTTGGCTTTAATTCGAGCACAAATTGATTAGTTTTAAGTTCCACATGATTATTTTCACCAATTTCAACAGTAAACGCTGCTTCTTCCGGCAAACTGTTCTCTACCTCTAGTTCAAAATGAGATAACTCATTTTGAAATGCTAGATTCATAGTTGATTTTCCGGTGATTTTTGCCGGCTGTTTTGGAAATACACCGAGCGATAACAGACAGGATACTCCATTAATTTTGACTTCTGCTTGAACCACTGGATGCGTTTTCCAGATATTAGGTTCTTCTCCAGCTGCAAGTATCACTGTTCCTTTTATAATTGCCTCATTGGCTACATTTAAATTTGAGGATAATCGAAGGGTTGAACGTTCACTGTCTTTGCCTTCTGCCTGAACCTCTAGAATGTTTCCGCTTTTGTTTTTCACATGCACTTCTACTAGCTCAGTCTGTCCTTCTATCATTTCATGAGATGGCACTACAAGTTCAACCGCATAATCATCCGTTTCAATTGCAGCAATTCCTCTTCCTGTTCGCTCAAATGTTACCCGTACGTTTTTACCATGACTACTCCATTCATATTCATAAAAAGAAAAACCGTTTTTCTTAACTCCATCTGGCTTAACTTCTATAAATCTCGTACTCGCCTCATACCAATCTGCTTCTGCAAAAAACGGCTGTAAAACCGGCATCTTTAGCACTGATGGAATAAAGTTCATTAAATGTGTAGTATCATCGCGATCTTCCCAAAAGAAGCCGCATTTTTTATAGAGAGGAACTGCTTTCAAATTTCCCGGCCAGGTAAATAAATCTACGCGGGGAAAATCCAGTTCCACCGTTTTAGAAATAGCTTTCATCAATAGCATTTTACCGATCTTTTTGCCATGATAATCCGGACGTACATTTAAAAGTGGTATATAAAGAGCTCCGATATCCTCCCTGTATTTAGAAAGCCCGCAATACCCTACAACCTCATCCTGGTCCACCGCTAAATAGAGGGTAATATTGCCGGAGTTCTCTTCTTTTGTTTTCACATCTTCCGCAGTTGTAACTCTGGAATCTCCACCCCAGCTATCTCTGCTCAGATTCCACATCTTCGCTACTTGTGCAGCATGCTCTTCTCTATATTCGGTAATCACAATCTCATTTGTTTTTACTTTCATTCTCTTATCCTCCTAAGCTAGGTGACTTCTTGTCTTTTCTCCTCATTTTCCGATTTTTGCACAGATGAAATAATCATCAGCTTCTCCTCCTTCTTAATAATAGGAATGATTTCCCTATTTTATACTAGCTGTTCACAGCACAATTGTAAACATTATTCTGATTATTACACAAATACAAACAAGGCGACTCATAAAGAAGAGCGCCTTGTTTGCTCAATTAAACGTTCTTATAAGATGATCCATTTCATTTACGGTTTTGACCATGTGTTCTGCCATGTTTTGAAGGTCATCAATTTGATCTTCCTGAATGAAGCGATTGAAAGAAATAGTTAGTTCATTTTCCACGTGAGCAAGTTCATTTAAAGCATTTTTTCTAATATGCTGCTGAACTGAATGATTGGCTCCCCAAATCATTTTTAATCGCTCTGCCGATTTTTTATATAATTCTTCGTTCTCAGGATGTTCAAGAGTAGTTTTAATAAAAACAGAAGCACCACTTTGCTGGACCCCATTTGAAAGAGGCAGCAGTTCAGCTGTTAAATTAGCAAGGTCAGCTTGCAAAATAAATGTACATAATACTTTGCTGCTTGAATTCTTCCTGAGTGTCATATCAAACTTACGGGAAAGCTTTGCCAAGTTCACCCAATCATTACGGTCAGTAATAATGACTTCGCCATCGAGGTCGTAATCGTAAAGACATCCTTCCATTACAACCTTCATATTTTCAAATGCTGTAGGATCAAACATATTAAAATAGTCCAACTGCTTGGCCTTGTTCGTCAACATCCATCCGCAATGCAGCCGGATTTTTAGGAAGGCCAGGCATGGTCATGACTTCACCCGTTAATGCGACGATAAAGCCAGCGCCAATCGATGGCTTAAGTTCACGAATGGTAATTGAAAAATCTGATGGTCTGCCGAGTTTGGAAGGATCATCTGATAATGAATATTGTGTTTTTGCCATACAAATCGGCAGGTTCCCCCAGCCAAGTTCTTCAAATTGGGTTATTTGTTTTTTGGCTTTTTGAGAATACTCTACTTTTCCAGCTCCATATACTTTTTCCGCAATCGCTGTTATCTTATTTTCGAGAGAATCAGAAAGTTCATATAAAGGGGAAAAGGTTCCTTCATGCTGTTCGATGACTTCAACCAGTTTTTGTGCTAACTCTATTCCTCCGTCTCCGCCTCTTTCCCAAACCTCTGTAACAGCTGCTTCCATTCCATTCGCAGCACATAATTCCAGCATTGTATTCATCTCTGCCTCTGTATCTGTTATAAACTTATTAATAGCAATAACAAATGGCAAACCGAAATTCTGTAACGTCTCAGCATGTTTTTGCAGATTCGCAAACCCTAAGCGAAGCGCTTTGGTATTTTCTTCTTTTAAGTGGCCCTTCGCTACTCCCCCATGCATTTTTAAAGCTCGAATTGTCGCTACGACCACGACAGCTTCTGGCTTAATCCCTGAGGTTCTTGCTTTTATATGCAGGAATTTTTCTGCGCCAAGATCAGCTCCAAACCCTGCCTCTGTCACAACAAAATCAGCGAGCTTTGCAGCTGCTTTTGTGGCAATAACACTATTGCAGCCATGAGCAATATTAGCAAATGGCCCGCCGTGAATGAGTGCAGGTGTATGAGCAATCGTTTGAACGAGGTTTGGCTTGATGGCTTCTTTCAGCAGAAGTGTTAACGCCCCTTCTGCACCAAGCTGTGCTACAGTAATTGGCTGCTTGTCCATATTGTAGGCAAAGACCATTCTTCCAAGTCTGTTTTTCAAGTCCTTTATATCTTCAGAAAGGCATAACACCGCCATAATTTCGGAAGCAACGGTTATATCAAAGCCATCTTCTCTCGGAACGCCTTGCATCGGACCGCCCAAGCCGATGACAACTTTTCTTAACGCACGGTCATTTAAGTCCAGTGCCCGCTTCCAGACAATACGGCGCTGATCGATTCTCAGCTCATTTCCCTGCTGGATATGATTATCAATTAAGGCAGCCAGCGCATTGTTAGCAGAGGTTATGGCATGGATATCTCCCGTAAAATGAAGATTAATATCCTCCATAGGCAGCACCTGTGAAAATCCGCCGCCAGCCGCACCGCCTTTTATACCCATTGTGGGTCCAAGGGATGGTTCTCGGATGGCAATCATTGTTTTTTTGCCAATAGCATTCAGTGCATCACCAAGACCGACTGTTACTGTCGATTTCCCTTCTCCTGCTGGAGTTGGATTGATCGCTGTAACCAAAATGACTTTTCCAGATTCGTTCGTCTTGATTCTCTCTAATGTCTCTGCTGAGAGTTTCGCTTTATATCTTCCATATAATTCTATATCATCTTCCTGTAGACCAATTGAATCAGCAATTTCTGTAATCAGTTTCATTTTTGCCTGCTGAGCAATTTCTATATCTGACTTGACTTCAAGTTTAGTGTTCATGCATCTTCCCCCTGCAACGTGATGTGATATGTATTTGCCACTTTTTATTGTACCATCACAGTGAGATAATATTTAAAAAACTTAGCAAATTAAAAACCATTATCATTGCTGACTATTGTAATCGTTTATATAATGATCTTATTAAAATGGATAATAGAGCATATTGTTATATATGTATATCGCCTTTCAAATGAAGAAAAAATGGGAGTTGATCTTTTGCCTATTAACATTCCGAAAAATTTGCCTGCCCGTGAAATATTAGAAAAAGAGCATATTTTTATTATGGATGATGACAAGGCCCTTCAACAGGATATCCGTCCGCTGAATATACTAATTTTAAATTTGATGCCTCAAAAAGAAAAAACGGAAACTCATCTGCTTCGTCTTCTAGGCAATACACCACTGCAAACACACATAACATTCTTAAAAACAGATACACACACATCAAAAAATACAAGCCAGCTTCATCTTGATCAATTTTATTCAAGATTTCAAGATATTAAAGACCGAAAATTTGATGGAATGATCATTACTGGTGCTCCTGTCGAACACCTTCCCTTTGAAGAGGTTGATTATTGGCAGGAGTTAAAAGACATCATGCAATGGACAAAATCAAATGTAACATCGACATTACATATATGCTGGGGAGCACAAGCAGCTTTATATTATCATTTTGGGATCGGAAAATATGATTTAGAAGGCAAATGCTTTGGAGTCTTCCCTCACACCGTATATAAATCAGCTGAAAAGCTCCTCAGCGGCTTTAATGATTATTTTTGGGCACCTCATTCACGTCATACAGATGTGTCTTTAGATGAAGTGCTTGCTCATCAAGAAATTACACTGCTTTCTTCATCACATGAGGCGGGTGCTTTCATCATGTCTGCCAATAGAGGGAAGCAAATTATGATAACGGGGCATTTAGAATATGAAGCTACTACTCTTTTAGAAGAATATCAGAGAGATGCGTCTAGAGGTCTGGATATAAAAATCCCGGTTCATTACTTTCCAGAAGATAACCCTCAAAAAGCTCCAGCTAATATTTGGCGTTCACATGCATTTCTGCTTTTCTCGAACTGGCTGAATTATTATGTGTATCAGGAGACACCGTATAATTGGTCATAAAACATTAGCAAGCCTGGAAGGCAAAAGAGCATGCTAAGCTGCCATTGTTATTTTCTCTAATTAATGCTACGGAACTTCTCAATGTCCTGTATCAAAAATAAGCCTGGATGACGAATCATCCAGGCTTGTATTATTTATGATTGCTGACTGTAGTAAACTTCTTCGAACGGCTGCACCACAACAAATCCGTTTCCTTCAAATTTCATTTGAATGGATTCTCCGCTTCCTCTGCCGATGAATGTTTTAAAAGATACATCTGTCACAAATTCCGGCTGAAGGTTACCAGACCAAGCGACTGTGGCATTCGGATCTGTATAAACAGGATTATCAGGAGTGACAAGCAGTGTTAATGGTTCGTAATGTGAGGTAATAGCCACCATTCCTGTACCTTCAAGACGGACATTAAATAAACCTCCGCTCATCATTCCCGCAATTTTTCTCATCAATTTGATATCCCAGTTAATTGACGGTTCAAAAGCGAGCAAATCATTCCCATTGACAAAAATAGATTCGCCATTGAGATGTAAGATTGAGATCTTCTTTCCTTGATCGGCTAAATACAGTTTTCCATTCCCAGTTGCCTTCATTAAAGAAGTGCCTTCACCTGTTAACGCTTTTTTGAACATTTTTCCTAAACCGTGTTCTAAAATGCCTTCACGCTCAAATTTAATTTGCCCCCGATAAGAAATCATCGCTCCTGATTTTGCCCAAATTTGATTGGATAAGTTGATTTCCAGCATTCTAGGAGTCTCTAATTCAAACAAACCTTCCCCTTTGTCCTCTTGCTTTGTTTGATTTACAAATTCGTCAATCGAATATCTGCTCATTTTCTAATTCCTCCTCTTTTCTATTTTTAAGCATAAACACCCACATGAAAGATAGTGCCTGCTTAAGCTCAACTGGAAGTGAACCCTTGGATACCTGTTCTGCTGCTTTTTTGAAAACGGGCAGTTCCGCTATTTTTTCCCATCCATTTTCTAGTGCCAGAGCCTCAAACTCCCATGGCATCATAGTATTGCAGATCACCTGATCGCCATATAATCTTTGAAAACTGCTTTTTCGGGGACCTGCAGTTGGTCCCAGCACGCCAACACATGCATAGCCTCCTGGCTTAACCATATGTTTCATATGCATTAATACCTTCAGAGGATCTTCTGTCCACTCCAGCGAATTAATGGCAAGGACTGCGTCATAAGAATTTTTAGGTAATTGAAGTATGGTTATATCGCCTTTGATGAATTGAGAATGATTCTGTTTGTTTGTTTCTTTTGCTCTATGTATCATTTCATCAGCAACATCATAACCAGTCACTTCATAACCAATTTCTGCTAATTTTAATGAACCATAGCCATCTCCACAGCCAAGATCACATACTTTCGAATAGGCTGGAACCACTTTACAAAAAAAAGGGATAATATCTTTGCGGCTGCCCTCTTCCCACATCGTTTTGCTGCTTGCATGCCATTTGGCAGATCGCTTATTCCATTGTTTCTCTGATTCTAGACTCCAATTTTGCATATCATCCCTCGCCATCTTTCCTTTATATACGGTACACTTTCTCAAAAGTTTCATCCTATGTACATTCTAGACTTATTCATAACAATCCTATCTATGTCTGATATTAAAAACTATTTATTTACTAATTAACCCTTATAAGGTAAAAATAAACTGCATAATAAAAAGAGTTGTATGCATAAAAGCTGGCATACAACTCTTCTTTCATGATAAATCCAGCTGTTTAATTACTACTGCAGGATTTCCTCCAACGACTGTATTTGAAGGAACATTTTTTGTAACGACAGCTCCAGAGGCAATAACAGCGTTGTCTCCAATTGTTACGCCAGGATTGATGATCGCTCCTCCACCAATCCAAACATTATTGCCGATTGTTACTGGTTTGCCGTATTCTTTGCCCGAGTTCCTCTCAACAGGATCTAGAGGGTGTGTGGCCGTATATATATGTACACCCGGTGCCATCATGCAATTATCACCGATTCTGACCTCACAAACGTCAAGAATGACGCAATCGAAATTTGCAAAAAAGTTTTCGCCAACATATGTATTGCTGCCATAATCGAAGCGAATATTCGGTTCCATAAACACATTTTCTCCAGTCGAGCCAAGCAATTCTTTTAACATGAATGTTCGCTCTTCAAAGTCTGAGTCTAATGACTGATTATATAGACGTACCTTTTCTCTGGCATCTGCTCGTGCACGAAGCAATTCAGGATCTAACGGGTTATACATTTCGCCAGCTATCATTTTATCTTTTTCTGTTCGCATCTTCTCTAGCACTCCCTTTTGTTATATCTAAACATTTATATTGTAAGCCTTTTCTCAAATTCACAAAACAAAAAACACACAAGACTTCTGTGTATTTTTCTTTTGCTTAAGCATTTTCGTTATTTTTTTGAACAATCCTCAGAGCATTTATCCGGTTTTCATCTTCTTCAAAATATTGGACAAGATCCCCAATGCGGTCTATTGCATCCCAGCTTAAATGATGTTCAATGCCTTCAACATCCTGATATATATTTTCATCTTTCACTCCGATGAGTTTGAGAAGCTGTTCAAGCAACTCATGTCTATATACTAGTCGCTTGCCAATTTTTTTGCCTTTTGTTGTTAAAACAAGACCTCTATACTTTTCATATACTAAATATTCATCTTTATCCAGTTTCTGCACCATTTTGGTAACAGATGATGGGTGAACGGATAGCGCTTCTGCTATATCGGATACACGGGCATATCCTTTATCTTCAATGAGTATGTATATTTGTTCAATATAATCTTCCATACTTGGTGTTGGCATAGGGTACCTCCTAAAAGAAAAGCGCTAGCGCCAAGATTAAGTACTTCCATTTGAGGTACTTTGACGCTGAAATAACTTGTCTATTTCTCATTTATATTTATAGCACAATGTAAATATACACTAAGCCATGTCATTTATTTGTGATGCAATCATTTTTATCAAGTGCATGGCTAATATGACATTAGCCTTTAAAAAGTTTACTACAAAATGGCAATAGGAGACAAGCTTATGTCCCAAAATTACCATCAAGCAGAGATGTATACAGCAAACATCCCCGCTCTTATTTACACCTGTTTATCGAAAATAAATTTCAGCTTGTGATCTTTCTGGTCCCATGCCAGTTTGGCTGAAAACATTTTTTCTTTGCTGGAAAAACCTTCAATTAATTCGGTCTCCCCATTCTTCAAAATCAATTTGACGTTCTTTTGTGTGACCGTTTTATTTAAGATCTTTTTCGATATACTAAAGCCGCAATTGCTTTTCTTATAATTGGAACATCCGTAAAACGTTCCTTTATCAACAACTTTTCCATCGCAAAGCAAACATTTCCCTACCGAAGATGTTCTTTTTTGCTTATACGTTTTCGGTGTGAAATTATCTTGATCCTCTTGTGCAAATGTCCACTTATCTTTATTCTCGGAAGATGCCTGAATCAGATGGAGAACCATTTTATTTGTTTGCTCCATAAATTGTTTAGGTGATGCCGTTCCTTCAGAAATCTGCTGAAGCCTTGTTTCCCACTTAGCCGTCATCTCTGGAGAAGCCAAAATCTCTTCTCCAATTGCACTAATTAAGATTTTCGCTTTAGAGGTAGCATAGACAATGTTTTTTTGGATATCAATATATCCTCGATCCTTTAACATAGTAATAATTCCTGCTCTTGTTGCCTCTGTGCCCAGACCTTCTGTTTTGTTCAGCATTTGTTCAAGTTCTTTATCCTCCAAATGCTTGCCGGCCGTCTTCATTAAAGTAATGAGCTGACCTTCCGTATATCTTTTAGGCGGCTGTGTCTTACCTTCCTTTACTTCTGCCTTTAGCACCTCACCTTTTTCAGATTTAGAAAGAATTGGAAGATTTGGCTCCTTATCTTTCTCTGCTAAGGGGATGACTTTGCGCCAGCCAAGTTCCAGCTGAACTTTTCCTTTTGATTTAAACATCGCTCTTCCGTCTACTAGCGTATCAACCTCTGTATATTCCACCACAGACTTTTCATTAAATGCAGCAATTAAACTGCGGGCAATCATCATATAAATCTTTTGTTCATCAGGAGAAAGCTTTTCGATTGAAGGTACCTGTTCAGTCGGAATGATTGCATAGTGATCGGTAACCTTTTTATCATCGACATATCTTTTGTTGCCTAAAAGCGTTTGTATTGGCAGAGGAAAATGGGTTTTAAGGTCCTGTAAATCTGATAGTTTTGCTAAAATATCCGGAAACATTTCTGCTTCTCCAGCTGTTACATGTCTGGAATCTGAGCGAGGATAAGAAACATAGCCCTTTTGATATAATTTTTGTAAAATATCAAGCGTTTTTTTGGGAGGATATTTATACTTGCGGTTTGCATCTGCCTGCAAAGCGGATAAGTTGAATAGCATAGGAGGCAAATATTCCTTTTTTTCCTTTTTCACTTCTGTTATTTCTGCATTTTTCCCTTTACAGAAAGCAGCGATTTTTTCAGCAAGCTCTTTTGATTCTGCTCTTGACTCTCCATCTTTGTCCCATTTGCCCTGATATGTTTTGCCATTCACATGAAACTCGGCAGTCACTTCCCAAAAAGGTTCTGAAACAAAACGTTCAATCTCTTTTTCTCTTTTGACGATTAAAGCTAACGTTGGTGTCTGCACTCTGCCGACAGAAAAGACGTCTGAAAAGCCTTTTTCTTTCAGCAGCAGACTGTAGAGCCTAGACGCATTCATCCCGACAACCCAGTCAGCACATGCTCTAGTATAAGCTTCATAATAGAGGTTGCGCGTATCAGACTCTGATCGTAATGATGTAAAGCCTTCTCTTATTGATTTGGGTGTTAAGGAAGAGATCCACAGCCGCTTCATGGGTTGTTTTGCTCCTGCAACTCGAAGGACATTGCGGATGATCAGTTCTCCTTCCCTCCCAGCATCACCAGCATGAATAATTTCTGTGACTCGCTTATCCTGTACGAGTTTCTTTATGACATTAAACTGTTTTGCCTTATCTTTTGTTACTTCATACTGAAACTGCTCTGGAATAATAGGCAGATTCGTTAGCGACCATTTTTTCCAGGAAGAATGGTATTTTTCTGGTGCTGACAGCTGGCATAAATGGCCAACTGCCCATGTGACAAGGGCTCCTTCGGGGAATAAATCAGCAGGGAGGATTTCAACAAATCCTTGATGTTTTTTCATTTTGAAGATTGAGGCTAGAGTTAAACCTTGATCTGGTTTTTCAGCAATGATAAGTTTCATAGCGTTTCACTTCCAAGTGTTCTAATAATAGTTTCTATTTTACCTGTAATTGAGCTGAAGAGAAAGTAAAAAAGAACGACTATTTTTTGTCGTTCTTTCCAATTAAACTATTATTCTTATATAACCTTATTGTTCGGAGCCATATTTCACTTTTTTTAATGCGAATTTTTTAAATAGATACCCTTTTGCTGGAGAAAAGAAGAAGACGAGAGCAAATAATATTCCATTGACTGCGGCCATGCTTCCTGAGATGGATACGTTAAACAGCATAGCAGCATAATATCCTATTATAGCTGCAGCTACTCCAAACACTCCACTTAAGATAAGCATCACACTCATTTTATCTGTTAATAAATAGGCAGAAGCCCCTGGTGCAATCAGCATGGCAACAACGAGAATAGCACCGACACTATCAAAGGATGCGACTGTTGTAAGAGAAACCATTCCCATCAGCAAATAATGAATGAATAGTACTGGGATTCCAATTGCAGCAGCCATAGCAGGATCAAAAGATGTAATTTTCAGTTCCTTATAGAAAAGGAAAATAATAACCAGAACGATCAGCAATACTGCCGATAACATTAAGAATGCCTTAGGAAGTTCCGGCAGAAAACCAATTTGCACTGTATCCCATGGCACAAATGCGATTTCTCCCATTAGTGCATGATCAACATCGAGATGCACATCACCTGCATAGAGAGTAATTAATATAACACCTATTGCGAATAGGAAGGTAAATACCACTCCGATGGAGGCATCCTCCTGTACACCGCTGCTGTGGAGAAGCTGAACAAATACAGCTGTTAACAGTCCAACAACTGCTGCTCCAATGAGCATATAAACTCCATTCATGCTTTGACTGATTAAAAAAGCCAGCACAATCCCAAGCAAAACTGTATGACTAATGGCATCCGCCAGCATTGAAAGTTTCCGCAAAATGAGAAAGCAGCCTGTAATTCCACAAGTAATGCCAGCCATTGATCCGATTAAAATGATCCATGCCTCGTAACTCATAGGTACTCGCCTCTTTCTTTTTGCATTGTCAGTTCTCTATTAATCTTCTTATGATTTAATTGTCTCTTAATAACTTTCGTTACAATGCCTCTTCCTGGTGCAAAGAACATAGAGAATAAGAATAATGCCGTTGCTGTTACAACAATAAACGGTCCGGTAGCAAGGCCTTCTCCCAAGGTGCTGATTAATGTGCCAGCCACACCAGAGATCGCACCAAAGATTCCGGATATAACAATCATTTTACCTAAAGAATCCGTCCAGTAACGTGCAGCTACCGCTGGTGTGATTAATAGCGCCGCCATTAAAATAACACCTACTGCCTGAATACCGATCACAATGACAGCCACTAATAAAGATAAAAATACCAGATTAAGAAATCCAGCCGGAAGGCCTAGTCCCTTTGCAAATTCCGGATCAAATGTCAGTACCTTTAACTCTTTAAAGATTAAGGCTGTGATGACAATTAATGCGGCGGCGGTAATGGCCATCATTTTAACATCACTGCCAACGAGTGATGCTGCCTGCCCGAAAATAAAATCGCTTAATCCGCTTTTATTGCCTGCGGGAGATTGGGTTACTTTTGTTAACAGCACAATGCCAAAGCCAAAAAAGACGGAGAGAATTAAACAGATTGCTGTATCTTCTTTAATAATGGAATTGGAGATAACAAATTGAATGCAGTAGGCAGCTAATAGACCTGTAATGGTTGCGCCGATCAGCAGAGCAAGCAATGATTTCTCCCCTGTTAGCATGAAGGCAATACATATTCCCGGCAAAGCGGCGTGTGCAACGGCATCTCCAATTAGACTTTGCTTCCTTAATAAAGCGATGCTGCCAAGGACACCGCTCGCAATGCCTAATAGCATTGTGGCGAGCAGTACCCATTGTGTATTAGCATTATTCAAAACCATATTCATCAGATCACTCATTACAGGCACCTCATTTTTGTTCTGCTATCATCTGGCCTTTTTCCAAAAATGCCAGCTTCCCACCGTACGTTTGATGAAGGTTTTCCATTGTAAAAGTGCTTTCAGTTGGACCTGACGCAATTGCTTCAACATTTAAAAGCAGAACATGATCGAAGTATTCTTTTACAGTCTGCAGGTCATGATGAACAACAAGCACTGTTTTCCCCTGTTCTTTCAACTCATTAAGTAAATCAATAATCGCACGTTCGGTTGCTGCATCGACACCTACAAATGGTTCATCCATAAAGTAAACCTTTGCCTCTTGTGCCAGTGCTCTAGCAAGAAATACTCTCTGCTGCTGCCCGCCTGAAAGCTGGCTAATTTGGCGGTCTGCAAAATCAGCCATTCCGACTTTCCTTAAACATTCCAGAGCAAAAGCTTCATCCTTTTTGCCTGGTCTTTTAAACCAGCCAACATGACCATATCTGCCCATCAGCACAACATCAAGTGCATTAGTCGGGAAATCCCAATCAACAGATCCTCTTTGCGGCACATACCCTACAATCCGATCCTTCGCCCGATACGGTTTGTTGTAGATTTGAATCTGTCCTGCCGCCTTAGGGATTAACCCTAAAATGGCTTTTATTAACGTTGATTTACCCGCTCCATTTGGCCCAATAATTCCAATAAGCTTTCCTTCCGGCACTTCAAAGTTTATATCCTTTAGTACCGGCTTTTCTTGATATGCGACAGTTAATCCTTTTACAACGACTGGATTCATCATTTCCACTCCTTATTTCAGTGCATCAGCGATCGTTTCAACATTATGTCTATACATGCCGATATACGTTCCTTCTTCTGTACCTTCTTCACCCATTGCATCAGAGTATAGCTCTCCGCCAATCATTACTGTGTGCCCTTTGTCTTTTGCACCTTCAATAACAGCGTTAATTGATTTCTCAGAAATACTGGACTCTACAAATACAGCCTTAATTTCACGATCTGTTAATGTATCTACTAAGGTTTGTACATCCCCTAGACCATATTCAGATTCTGTGCTGATGCCTTGTAAACCCATTACTTCCATATCGTAAGCATTTCCAAAGTAGCCAAATGCATCATGAGCTGTTACAAGAACTCGTTGATCTTCAGGAATGCTTGACATTTCTTTTGCAGCAAATTCTTTTAAGTCATCCAATTCAGCATAATATTTCTGTGCATTTTCTTTATAAAATGCCTGATTATCCGGGTCTGCCTCTATAAGCCCTTCTTCCACTTTCTTTAACGCCTGCTTCCACAGATCGATATCAAACCATACATGGGGATCAGCAGCTGAACGATCTTCAGCATCTTCCAGCAATTCTCCTTCACTGACATTTTCTGCAATTGCGTATGTTGGCTTATCAGCATTCATTTTTTCAAAAACTTCTAAGATCTTACCTTCTAGGTGCAATCCGTTATAAAAAATAATATCTGCTTCTTCAAGCTTTGCGATATCGCCTTGTGTTGCCTTATAAAGATGAGGATCTGTTCCAGGTCCCATTAAACTAATAACTTCCACTTTGTCTCCGCCTATATTTTTCACTCCATCAGCTATTTGCCCAATTGTTGTTGTAACAGTTAGCTTATCACCGTCTGATTGTGCGGTATCCTCCGATGCTGACTCACCTGAACACGCCGCCAAAACCATTACAAGCATAGCAATTGTTAACCCTAATAGCTTTTTCATTTTCTCCCCATCTCCCTTTGCAAATTATTTAGTTCAGCCTTAGATGAGTATATGCACGAATTTATGCTTAGTGCACACATTTTAACATAAGACATGTTTTTTTTATTAAGCAATAAATGTTTCCTTAGTGCAACATTTTAACTCTTTTCAGATATTTGTCAATTCAAAAGCAAAAAAAAATCGGCCATTAGCCGATTTTCACATTAGAACCTTATTCTTTTATAAATACTTTGCTGCTTTTAACCATTCTTTCTATAAGGAGTGATCGTCATATGTTCAAGCACATAAAAGCGATTCATACTGACAACATTTGATACGGTTAGGATGTGAGAGGGGATTTTTTCAACATGAAACACAATTAATCCAACTCGATCATTCATGATAATAAAAGAATCGCCATGAGAGTATGCCAGGATCTCTTTTCCTATCAGCCGAATAGAGTTGATTATTGCTTGTTTAATATCTTCATCAAGATGAAAGTTTGGAGAGAATCTTAAAATCCATTCTAAATCATCGATTGAAAACCTGAACATCTTTCTCTCACCCTCTTCTCAGAGTTTAAAATATTTGTATGAAGAAGGATGATTTTTATGTATTATTTCTTTAAAAATATTATTTTTTAAATTTTGTTAATATTTTCGGTTTTTTTCCAATTATTGCGATCTTGAACCTTGACTGCGGGCAGGCATTCGTGTATATTATAATCATCATTTAACAGAATATATACAATATATTTGTAATATATTTAAGTTGAGTGATAATATTTATCTTAGGCACTAGAGTGTCTTTTAAGGTTTAGGAGGAAAAGTTAACATGCAAAACGGTAAAGTAAAATGGTTCAACAATGAAAAAGGTTTTGGTTTTATCGAAGTTGAAGGCGGAGACGATGTATTCGTTCACTTCACAGCTATTACAGGTGACGGTTTCAAATCTTTAGAAGAAGGTCAAGAAGTTTCTTTCGAAATCGTTGAAGGAAATCGCGGACCTCAAGCTGCTAACGTAGTAAAACTATAATCTTATAATAAACTAGGCTGGCCTTGTGCCAGCCTTTTGTCATTCTTAGGACTTACAACTTCTGGTGAATCAGCACAATTCTTTTCCAATTGATTTTATTTTCTTCCCCACTGTACATTGTGTGATGCAGAAGCGGTGTGCAAAGCGCCTTCCTTTTTCCTCTTTATGATGCTGATGCAAGAAACAGCCTTTACAATATGTTTCCATAATGGATTCTGCCTCTTGGATCACTTTTTTTCTTCCCATAACCTTTACACCTCCGCTCCTTATGTCATTTGCATTTTGCTGTGGATGTTTTTCCCTTCAATTGCTTGAGTGGCAAGTTTATCTGCTTCTTTATTTTCATTTCTTCCCACTGGCGAATATGCCGGTATTAATCCAAGTTTCTTTATTTTTGCTTCGATGCGGTCAAGCCATCGATTTAAATTTTCTTCATAGCATGGCCACTCGCCAGCCAGCTGATTTAAAACGACTTGTGAGTCACCTTTAAATTCACAGCTCATATGGCGGACACCCATTTCTTCAAGCATATTAACACAAAAATAAAATGCTGCATATTCAGCTTCATTATTGTCATCAATCTCATGGAGCAATTCATTTGCACGCAGACGGTATTTTTTTTTGCCTTGTTTATAATAGATTACAGCCCCTAATCCTGCCAGCTGTTCCTGTTTATCATAGCCCCCATCAAAATAAACTACAATATCATGGGGTTCTTCTTCAATTTCTTCCAGCAGTTTTCCCAGTTCCTTTAACGTCCAAGATGTTCCCCGTTCATCATAATATACCATATCTAAAGCCCGGCCAGACTTAGCAAGTTCTTCTCCTGTTAAAAGAGCCAATTCACCTGTGAGCCAATCTGATGTAAAAAATACATTGGAACTTCCTTTTAATTTATAATTCCATTCTAATTTATATTTCATTTAATTTATCCTTTCTTCCTTATTTGAAGCTTATCATGTTGTTTAGGTGGTCATCCTTTTATGATACACTTATCTTTAGCTTACATAATTTACAGGATTTGATGGAGGATTATGAATGATTGAAGTATATATTGACGGAGCAAGTGCCGGGAACCCTGGACCCAGCGGTGCTGGCATATTTTTGAAAGCCAATGGCAATGTTGAAAGGTACTCAATCCCATTAGGCATAATGGAGAATCACGAAGCAGAATATCATGCATTAATAAAAGCTCTGGAAATTTGCATCCAGAAAAATTATCAGACGGTTTCATTTCGCACCGACTCACAGCTTGTTAACGCGGCAATGGAAAAAGAATTTGTAAAAAATAAAAGATACTCTCCTTTATTAGAACAAGCTTTGCAGCTAAGCAGGCAGCTTCCGCTTTTTTTTATAAAATGGGTGCCTAGCTCTGAAAATAAAAGTGCAGATGATCTGGCGCGTGCTGCCATCCGGAAAAATAATACAAAGGATATTGAACAGTGATAAATAATAAACATAGTGTTAGCTGTTGCCCATCTCTCTCTTCTGCTCTTAGCCTTAGCATTTTGGCCTGACATTTGTTGTCGTCCAAAATGCTAAGGCTTTTTTAGAGCCTTTTCCTTTTAATGCAATCCGTTTTTTATAGCAGGATTATTATTATTCCTCATACATATTGTTTTTACTAGAAGCAAACTTTTTCATTTTAATTTTTGCAGAAATCCCGAAAAGGAATTATAACATCCTGGTTGTACTTAATGGCGACAACTTGTTAGCTAACTCCTTTAAATATATATATGGGATTAAACAAATATGATCATCATGGCAACCATGCTTGGTGAATAAACGAATGTGCCAGGCTATGAATTGATCGTGGTATAAAAAAGAAAAGGCGTGTGGTTGCACGCCTTCTTTGTCTTTATTAATTTATATGGCAAGCAAATGCTTTTCTTTTACAAATTGTATGGCTTCCTGCCTGTTTTTTATACCATGAGTTGTAAGCATTTCAAGTAAGGACATATAAAAACTGCCATCAAATGACTTTTGTATTTTTAGAGTAAGTTCTAAAGCGGCATTCACAAGTTCATCCCCAGCATTCGTATAATGCTTGCCGAAGTAGATAAAACCAATGGCGTCTTCTTTCAGCTGAAAGCCTTTGCTTTCTAAAAAACGAACATATTCTTCCACTGTTTTCACAGTCATATTCATTCCTCTCCCTAATTGACAAAGCATTCCTCCTCAAATATTACCGTAAATTTCGACAATTATCTACCTTTTTTTGGTCAAATAATAGCCGATTGTACCTGTAATAACTCCGAGTATCGCTCCACCAATTACCTCTTGAGGCTGATGTCCCAGCATTTCTTTTAGCTTCTTTGGCTTTTCCTCTTTAAATTCTACTGTATCATCTGCATTGATTTTATCAACTAGTTCACCAAGGCTATTTACCTTTAATGTAAGTTCGCCCGTTTGACGGCGTATTCCCTGTGCATCATACATGACAATAAGTCCGTATACGAGGGATAACGCAAAATCAACTGTCGGAACTCCTCTTTGTAATGCAATGAATGTTGTCAGAGAGGAGACTCCAGCTGAATGTGAACTAGGCATCCCTCCTGTTTGAAAAAAGAGTTCTGGCCGCAATTCTTTCTCTTTTGCATAATGGATCGGAATTTTTAACCCTTGAGCAAGTCCTATACTTAAGAGTGCTATGTAGACCCCTTTATTCATATCATCACCTCCTGTTTATTTTGGAGTTTGTGTAGTGTAATTATTCCTTTTCGGTCATACTACTAAACATCGATCATAAAAGAGAGGTGAATGAAGAAATGAGCAGAAAAGGCAATGATAACCGTGGTACAAAAGCATCTGGTGTGAATCCGCAAGGCTACGGACAGGATGCTGAGTTTTCTGAAGAGCCTAAAAGCAAGCTTGAGAATGCAGCGAAGAAGAAAAACACAAAATAAAGCAAGTAAAAAGGCCGATCACTGATCGGCCTTTTCTAATCCGTATTCTATCACGGTATTTATATTATGCGTATTGCTGTTCTTCCTGTATCAATTTATGAAGTCCGCGGAATTCAACTTCTGTAAATTTAGCAAGAACTTTTTCGCGATTTATTTTATAGTGCGATTGTTCTAGTGTACATGTAACAGGAACATCGCATTTAATTTCCGCTAACTGTCTGCTTAAGTGAAGCATTTCAAGATCTTGTTCGATTTTCGTTCTTTGCCCTTTTGGAAGCTCTGTTAAATGAGCAAGTACTCCTTCAATATGCTCGTACTGCTGAAGCAGCTTTAATGCTGTTTTTTCGCCAATTCCTTTTACTCCAGGGTAGTTATCGCTTGTATCCCCCATAAATGCCTTTAAATCAATCATCTGCTTCGGTGTAATTCCTTTTTCCTCAAAGAATGTATCTTTTGTATGCACTTTATAGTTACCATATCCTTTTTGGAGAAGAACAACTGAGATCTGTTCATCTAATAGCTGCAGAATGTCTTGGTCACCAGTCAAGATCATGACATTGCATTCCTTGGAAGCACTTCTTGCAATGGTGCCGATACAATCATCTGCTTCGTAGCCTGATAACCCGATGTTCGGAACATCAAAAGCTTCTACCACGTCTTTTACCAGTTCGAATTGTGGCTGAAGCTCAATTGGAGCCTCTGGTCTGTTAGATTTATAACCATCAAACATTTCTGTTCTAAAAGTTTTGCTGCCCATATCCCAGCACACAGCTACATGGCTTGGGTTAAATGAAGACATAGCCGTTAAAAAGTGTTTTACAAAGCCGTAGACTGCATTGGTTGGGATTCCTTTTGAATTGATCATAAATTGACCGCTGACTGCTGTGGCAAAATAGGCTCTGAATAAAAGGGCCATTCCGTCGACTAATAGTAGAGTAGATTTATCTTCTTTCATTTATATTCCTCCTTGGAAAACTGCGTAGATACTATTATAGCATAGGTTAATAAGTTCTATAAAAACTGGATATAAAATGCCAAAAGAGGCTAAAAAAACTATAATACTTGGGCTAAAATTCAAATATTCATTGTCATGGATTGAGGAATTAAAACTAGCCCGTTCCATTGCGCTGCGGACCCTCGCTTTCCGTGGGGAGGAAGCTGAGCCTCCTCGTCGCTTGCGCTCCTGCGGGGTCTCACCCTTTCCTCTATTGCCCACAGGAGTCGAGAGTCCTCCGCTCCATTTCACTCGTGTTAAAAAGAAAAAATTTTATAATTAACAAATAAAAACCGAATGATTAGATACACTTTCTAACAGTCGGTTATATTGTCGTTTTAAAATCTAATGGCCCAGCCTAAAAGCTATTTACGCCATTTTAGATACCTTTTGATAGCAGTATAGTTGTTTTGCAATCAAAAGCTCTGTTCTTATTGCTCCCTATATCCTATAGTAGATTACAAAATCAATTTGCTTAAAACAGAAAAAATACTTCGCGTCCTTTAAAGCTTCCGTTTTACAATTGAACCTATCAAAGTCCTTTAAATGCTCCTGTCTCCACTTCATTTTCTTCATATGAGATCCAGTCGCTGAAGCTGCCTGGGTATAGTTTGACATTTGGGTAGCCGGCTTCTTTTAGGGCGATGTAGTTTGGTGCGGCGGTGACGCCTGAGCCGCAGTAGACGATTAGTGTTTTAGAAGGGTCGATGTCTGTGAATCTTTTTTGCTGTTCTTTTGCATTTCTAAATCTTCCATTTTCCAGGCCTTCAAACCAAACTTTGTTTATGGCACCAGGTATTCTTCCTGCCTTTTTGTCTATTGGCTCTTCTATTCCTAAGTATCTTTTCTCCTCACGTGAATCGATTAGTACAATATTTTTCGTTTTTTTACTGACAGCTTCTTTTACTTCTTCATATGAAGCGATCATGTCATGATTGCAGGACGGACTATAGCTGCTTTTTGCAGGAGTTGGTATCTTATTCGTTATGGCACCATCTTGTTTCTTCCAATCTTCATAACCGCCATTTAAAATATATACCTTTTCATGTCCTACATATGTAAGCATCCACCATAAACGCGAAGCATAAGCACCTTGTCCGCCGTCGTATGCGATAACAGTCGTTGCCCGGTCAATGCCCGAACGCTCCAATAATTCGATAAAGTTATCCATTGGCGGCAATGGATGTCTTCCGCCATGCTGCTTAACTGGAGCGGATAAATCCTTTTCTAGATCATAATAAAGCGCACCAGGAATATGATCATTCTTATATAACATTTCACCTTCCTCTGGGTCACTTAAATTAAATCGGCAATCTGCGATAACGAGTTTTTCATCATTTAAGTGCAGTTTAAGCCAGTTAGCATTAATTGTTCTCAATTGAATTCCTCCTACATTTCATGTTTTCTTTTACAATATGCTGTCATTTTACCTAAAAGCTTATAAGAAAGAGGGATTTTGTTTCCAAAACCCCTCTAAAAATTATGAAATTTGCTTTTCAATTTCATATAATTTCTCTATTGGATATTGGTTTGAAAGAGCAGAAAGTATGCCGTTATAATATTCACTGGTTTGCTCGAGCATTGAGTTGGCTAAACGGCTATATTCATTAGCCAGCAGCGGATGATAATGATCTTTCAGCCGCTCTCCTTCTTTCTGTAAGTAGGCAAGCGCAGGATCCTCCATTGCAGTCTGTAATGCATCGGCCAAAAGCTTCCGCTCATTTTTTTCAAAAAATGCTTTAGGATTTTTAAAATACGATAATGCTTTCTTAAACATCTGCTGATCCAGATCAGAGAAAGCAGTTGTAAATTCTATAGGTTCAAACTTTGCTTTTTCAAATGAAGTAAAAGAGATATTTTGATTGATTTCTTTCATTTCATTCATTAAACGTTCATACTGCTCCTGCAGTATTTTTCCTATAAAAACTTCTGCTCTTAAAGATGTGGCCCTCATTTCTTGCGCAAAATCAAACCCAAAGCTTTTTAGAAAGTCTTCTAAAGCTCCTTCTAATGCACGTTTTAAATTTCTGCCATCATCTTTCAGTAAGGAGGGGTTAAAAGATTCTTTGACAAAGTCATTAAATCTTAAAAATACTCTCTGCTTTATATAAAAGGTTAGCTCATCGGCTTCTTGAGCAAATCTTTTTTGCAGCAGATCTGTTCTTTGTTCTTTCAGCAGATGCTGCATGCGCTGCTGTTCTTCTGCCAGAGCTTGAATTTTTTGCTCTTTTAGTGACTGATCTTCCATGGCAGATGAAATAAATGCATTCAGCTGCTCTTTTGATCTTTCCTGTTCACGTTTAGCACTTAAGATGGATATGTTCATGAGGTCAAGATGTATAAATGAATAGAAACGCTCTTCAAACTGCTGCATTCCCTCATGTAATGACTTATTATTTTTCTTTTGCTCTAGCGCCAGCAGACTTGATACACCATATACGGAAGGAAGGCGTACTCCATATTGCGTCAGCTGCTCCTTAACATATGTCCGAACATCTTCAAGCTCATCCTCGTTATTGGCGAGGTCAATGGCGTTGACAATAAAAAACATCTTATCAAGCTCAAAGGAATCCTTTACACGGCCAAGCTGAATGAGAAATTCCCGATCCGCTTTTGAGAAGGCATGATTATAGTAGGTTACGAACAGGATTGCATCTGAATTTTTAATATAGTTAAACGCCACTCCAGTATGACGGGCATTAATCGAATCTGCTCCTGGAGTATCAACAAGAGTAATACCGCTTCTTGTCAGCGGACAGTCATAATACACTTCTATTAAGTCAACAAAACAGGATTTCTCTTCTTTCGCAACATAATCTGCCAATTCGCTAAGATTGGTTGTGATCATTTCCCCAAGATTGTTCTGAAATTCTGAAAAACCTTGTGAAAATGCTTTTAAAAAGGCAAAATGTGTTTTCTCATATGCCTCAAATTGTTGTTCAGGCTGAAAAATCTTATTAATTTTCTGCAGAGCATCACTCAAATTGAATGCAGATAAACCAAAAACCTTTAAAGATTCATTAATATCCTGAAAGAGGATGTCTTCTTTTTTTACATATACCAAAACAGTTCCGTGCCCGTGGTCTGTATCAATTGGCATAATCTTATTAATGGCTGCAGTGGTGGGATTTGGTGAAACCGGCAGAACCTT
The DNA here is from genome assembly GCF_008923265.1 of Bacillus mesophilum. Classification (NCBI taxonomy): domain Bacteria; kingdom Bacillati; phylum Bacillota; class Bacilli; order Caryophanales; family Bacillaceae; genus Bacillus; species Bacillus mesophilum. The sequence continues at coordinate 203,748 of NZ_WBOT01000002.1, forward strand.
CTCACCTATTAATGCATTGGCAAAAGATGATTTCCCTGCACTAAAGGCCCCAAAAAGTGCTACGGTGAACTGCTGATTTTTAATTCGGTCTGCTTTTATGATCAGCTGCTCCGATATGGTTTTAAACCCAGGAACATCAGCGAGTAAAGTTGAAGTATGCAAAAGCTTTTCAACCAATGCTGATGTATCCTGCTGACTAACTGCAGCTTTTTCTGCTTCAGGCTGATCTATTATCTTTTTAGAGTGTTTCTTTTCTTCCTTTATAGCATATTCTTCCGTAACGATTTCTACATTTGCTTCTTCATCTGCTATTAGATCACCCCATGTGATCTGTATATTGTCCGGTGAAGCTGCTCCTGATAAAAGATCATTCATATAGGACCTTGCTTGCTTTAATTGTTCTTTAACTGTGTGTACTTCCTTTATGGCTCCATCATAGCGTTTTAGTTCAGCAAGATCTGCTGATAGTTGAAGAAGCTGTTTTTCACCCTTCTTTTTAATTGAAGTAATGATTTGATCTCTCATCAAGCGATACTCAGATTTTGCAATTTTTTTAATATTCTCGGCAACATCATTGGTATATTGAAGCACATAATCACCAGATAATCTTGCGCCGGTCTTAACGGTATTTGATAACAGGCTTTTATCGAACTTCACTTCAAACTGCTGGGCCTGTTCATATAGAGTATCATTATTGATTTCCAGTTCTTTCAGTGTCTTCTGCAAAAACTGACGCAGATGCCAATTAATCTGGGCGTTTACCTTATCAGAAAAGTCATCATAAAACTGTGTTAGCCGCTGTTCTTTTTCAGCCAAAGTCTTTTGTTTGGAAAAAAACAATCCGACTTTAAAATCAGGCTGCTCTGCCTGCAGATAGTTTTCAGCAAGTTCTCTTGTCTGAAACGGCATCATATAAGCACTCTTAAGAATTTCATCTACCTGGTCATTTAAGTCAGCTTCAATTATTGTAGCCGCTTTCTTTTTTTCATCGATAATCTTATTTATTTCCTGTAGCTTTTCGGGAACGAGCGCTCGCTCACTTTCATTTAAAGCTGCTAACACACGCTCATATGAATCTAATTGATCCGCGTTTTGTTCCTCCAGCCATATATGGTGATCTTTCATTAATTTTTCTAAGGAATGATAAATAGACTGCGGCAGCTGCTTTCTTCCATCTTTTAATAAATTCTGCAAATTGTTCTGTAAATCGGTAAATTCGTTATGTGGATGATCATTTTCTTTTAAAGTCGTATAAAAGATCCTGTCGGGAATAACTCCCCATGATGCAAACGATTCTCTCACACCATTTTGAAATTGTTCAAAGCTAAGCTCTTCTTCTCTATGCTTATCAATTTGATTGATAACTAGATACACCTTTTTCCCGGCATTGACAAGTTCTTTCGTAAACAAGAAATTTAATTCAGCTTGCACATGATTATAATCCATCACATAAAAAACGACGTCAGCCAGATGCATCGCTGATTCCGTTGCGATACGATGAGCATCATCCGTTGAATCAATACCAGGAGTATCCATAACAATTGCATGGGCTGGTAGTGATGTTTGAGAATGACTTATCTCAACTGATTGAATTTGATCTCCATCTTTGCTGTATTTTTTTATTTTTTCATAATCATATGGAGCTTCATAAAGTTTAATCGCACCACTTTTAAAATACACTTTTGCATAGTCATCGCCTGCTTTAATTTTCACTAAATTAGCACTCGTTGGAATTGGACTGGAAGGAAGAAGATTCTCTCCTGCAACAGAATTGATCATGCTTGATTTCCCGGCAGAAAAATGGCCGCAAAACGCAATCGCATACTCTTCCTTGTGAAGTTTTTGAGCTAGGTCTTTCGCTCTTTCTGCTGTTTTGACATCAGCATTATTATGAAAATATTGATAAAATGAAGTGATTTTTTCCATTAATTGATTTTTGTCTAACTGCTGAAGTTCCGTTTGAATCATTTTGAGTTCCCCTTGCCATCTGTATTGTTATTATTGTATATGATTTTTATCACTTTTCCTATGTATGTCTTTTGATTTTTCTAAAAGATCCAAAACTTTTTGCATTAAAAATGGACCTATAAAATTAGACAATAAAAAAACCAGGACTTTACTGCCAGCCCTGGTTTTGCATCTCTTATATGTTTGGTTTCACTACATTATTTAATACGTGTTTCATGACGATCGAATATGCGGCGATGGTGCCAATAACTAAGACTGCTGTCATATGTAACAACACCTTCCTTATTAAAATCCTTTAATTGATAATAATTTTCAACCTCAATTAGAATTCTAACATAGAACGAGAATCATTTTCAATATGTTCATGAAATTTTCACACATTTTACTCTCTCTCTAACAGGCGATTATCTCCTGCAAGATTCAGCAAAGCCTTTTCCTCCGCTGGAATACGGATCATCATCATCCCAATATTTAATAATGTGAACAAAACAAATGTCATATATGCCTGAAATAAGAGAGGAATGACCATTAATTCTAAAGCTACGATGACATAATTCGGATGTTTGATCCACTTGTATGGACCTTTACGTACCGCTTCTGCATTAGGCATAACAATAATTTTTGTATTCCAATAGCGGCCTAATGAAAAAAGAGCCCATATCCTGCCTGCCTGCAAAAGAATAAACATCGGCAATAAGATTTTCCAGAGAGATGAAACCGAGTTTTCCAAAAACACCGTTTCTCCAAGCAAGCTAATAAAAAAAGCGGTGTGCAGGAGAACAATGAACGGATAATGAGCTTGTCCAAATTCCAAAGCTCCTCTTTCTTTCATCCACTTTTCATTGTGTTTTGCAACAAAAAGCTCGCATAATCTTTGGAGCACAATTAAGCTAAAAACGATATAAAACACGTTCATGACGATCAACTCCATTCCAGCAATAGCAATTCGGAGCTAAAGCCTGGTCCCAATGCAGCTGCAAGCCCTATATCTCCTTTTTTCCCGCTATGCATGAATCTTCTCAGTACATAAAGAATTGTACTGGAGGACATATTTCCATATTCTTTTAACACCTGAAGGGATGTCTCGGTCATCTCTGGTATGAAATCAAGTGACTCCTGATAGGCTTCAATTACTTTTCTACCCCCTGGGTGTGCAATAAAATGAGTAATTTGCTCCAGCTTTATATGATTATTCTCCAGAAATCCCAGTGCATTCGGTTTCAGCCACTTTTCAACAATCGAAGGGATATCTCTTGAGAAAATAACATATAATCCTTCATTTTTAACATCCCAGCCCATCACATCTGATGAATGTTTCATGGTAGTGGATTGTGTTGCAATCACTCTAGGTGCTGACTCCTTAATTAATTTAGGGGGTTTTCCTTCGTCCCCAGTCACAAGCACACAAGCGACACCGTCGGCAAAAAGAGAGGTCCCAACCAGGTTACTTTTTGAATAGTCATTCCGCTGAAACGTAAGACTGCATAATTCAATCGCCAGCACAAGCACCTTTGCTTTTGGGTATGCAAGGCAATATTCGTAGGCTCTCGCTAATCCCGATGCACCTCCTGCACAACCAAGACCCCAAATTGGGATTCGTTTCGTATATTCGGAAAAGGGCAAGATGTTCATAATTCTCGCTTCAATGCTTGGTGTAGCAATGCCTGTACTTGAAATGGTAAAAATCGCATCTATTTCTTCAAAAGGAATATCCTCAGCCAAAAATTCCTTGCTGGTGAGGCAGGCTTTTATCGCTTCTGCTCCCAATTCAACTGCACATTCTATATAAGCATCATTCTTTTCCTGAAAGGTATGGTCTTTTTTAAACCAATTCAAGTCTTTTGCAAAATGCCTTTTTTCAATCTGGCCATTTTGAAATACTTTTAATAATCTTTCAATATCTTTATAGGATTCAGAAAACAAATCTCTCGCAAAATTCATCACTTCATTCTGATCGACGACATGCTTTGGACTCGCCTCAGCAACTGAAATAATTGATGGCATATAACCGCTCCTTTTCCTCCAATACGGTTAATTTTTCCAAACCATTTAAAATTATTCATTTGCGATAATAAGTTAAGCTAAGCAGGTATTTGGTATATAAAAAAACTCCGCCCAATATGGGCGGAGCGAATGTTTTGAAGGAGTTGTTGTGCTCTTTTATTATAAATCCTTCTTACTTTCTATTCATTGTATAAACTTTTCCAGTTATTTGATGATTGATTCTGCACATCAATTTTGATTTTTTTACTGACAGGTGTGCTGCATTTCTCACACAAGATTGGTTCATTGTACAATTGCCTGCAATAGTCACAATAATATTTTTCCATAGGATCCCCACATTCTAGAAGATTGTGAGATATTATATTCGTATATTGAAGAAATGATGCTTATTATGGATAAAATTATTTTTAAATTGTGATAGAAAAATAGAGCTATAAAGCGAACGGTCGATTGGTTATCAGCACTACGACATTTTCTAAAAAAAGTTCTTATTCAATGTATTCTAAGACATTAACAATCTCTTCAATTACTTCTATCAGTGCGTATTTCACCATCACATCATACCAAAAAGGGTATAAAGTTCCCTCTGTCATTTCTTTTAAATTCATGTTGGCAACTCCTTTTTCGTATTGAAGAATGTGTGAATTTTCTCCATCCATTAAAGTTAAATTTTTTAAAATAAATAATTAAAGGAAATTAAAGAAATATATGGAATATCTTTATGAAAACTGATGAAGATTTTGATTGAGGAAATAGAATCGATTACCTGATAGAAGAAAATGGATTTAAGAATAAGTATATAGCTAAAGCATATGAGTGTCTGAACAAACGATTTTGAAATAGAGGCAGAATAAAACGTAACCATCTTTAGTACAAAGTGGAATGATAGCTATTGTATTTAAAATTACAATAGATAAATTAATTGAATGGAATAAGGAAGAGAAATAAAAAGAAGGGGCTGGGACACAACGAAATTAATATTTCTAAAACACGAATATTTAATATCTTGGTTTCGGTATTTAATCAAGACCGTTCCATTGCGCTGCGGACCCTCCTTTCAGCGGGGAGCAAGCTGAGCCTCCTCGTCACTTCGTTCCTGCGGGGTCTCACCCTTTGCTCTGCAGCCCGCAGGAGTCGAGGGCCCTCCGCTCCATTTCACTCATGTAAATAAAATATATTTTATAATTATAAATAATAACCTGGGGATATTTAACTATAATTGTGAATATTTAAAGAACAAATTATATTGTCATTTTATACTATAATAATTCTCAACATTCAATTTCCTGCCTCTTTTAGACCTTTCGACTGCTATTATTTCAATGCCTGTGTTAACGTACCTTGCCCATTCATCAAATTCACTGCTAACATCAGTATGTTCAGGCATTTTTGTTTTATATAAATAATTTATAGTATTGTCCTCTTTGATAGTTAAGATAATACTCCTTAAGTCCTATTCCTCTAACAATAAATACTATTACCATAATCCAAAGAAAGCCATTAGCATACACACCAATATATTTAGGTGGATCCCTTCTTTGCAATGTATATGTAGCAGTAATCATAAGAGCAACAAGCCAAACAGCAGCTAAAAGAATAAAAACATCATTTAGCAAGTTTAAGCCTCCTATAACTTCCGGTTCTATAGAGTAAATTATTGACTTATTGATACAATGAAGCCATATAAAAATCATGGCTTCATTGAATATTTACTTCTAACTTTTCAACAGGCTTAAACCCTTTAGTCTTTTTAAAGTCCATATTATGAACAAAATTACTCATTGAGTCTGAGCAATCTATAGCTTCAAAATGCAATGTATTTAATACATCCTTATCAAACTTAACTGAAAGAATTACTGCAGCTTCTATCTTCCCAGTAGCCGTATTTAATTGCTCATCCATTGCGTTTACAACAACTGATTTAAATGGCAATATCGCAAACATATCTCTTGCAATTCTTATTGCACAACTACAAACATAGTCTTGAAAAATATCTAAATACATAGTTTGTGGCATATCTTTTTCTGACAGTTTCCCTGTTTTTGTCATACCTTTTGCTTTTTAGGGATTGCATCTTTTGAATTTACCATAAAATCAACTTCTAGAATGTTGGGATCTTCAATAAAGAATTCAAAACCACTACCGTAATCCAATAAATCATCCAATGGAGACATTTCTTCAATAACTTGAAAGTAAGTGTCTGCATCTTGTTGCATGACTTTGTGCGCAATCTTTATTGTCCTATTCAATTCTTCGAATTCTTGCTTATCTTGTTCAATTGCTAATGTAATATTCTCATTTAGTTTTTGTTTTTCTTTCTCAGCAGACTTAAATATTTTTTGTGTAAAGCTAGGCTTAAAGTTATTGAGATTATTTATAGCTTCAAGTTCATGTTTTCCTTTTTCACCAGAGTGGTACGGGTGCTTAGAGATGCTTATTTGTTGCCAATCTATATTCTCATCACATTCTTTGTGGATAGATTTTATTAACTCTATCTGATTATTAAACAAATCAACCTCATATTTTGAACGTTGTAGTTCTTCTTGCTTCATAATCTCTTTCTGCTGTCTCAATAATTGCTGACGTTGATTATGAGCAGCACTTTTATAGCTCCTACCGCTATTAGTTGATGTAAAAGATAGACCAGTTCCAGGGATACTTGCTGTAGTTCTGCTTTGCCCTCTTGAATTAACTGAGTGTCTTAAACCTTTTACACCGACGCTTGCACCAACTGATCTATGTGAAACATTCAATCTGACACCGGGAGCAACTTTAAAACTTTTTCTAAACCCAAATCCCATTCGTAACACCATCCTTTAACTTTCATTACTATTACTATTACCATTAATTATAATACAATTAATGGAATTCGCCCGGAAATATCTAAATCTTATCTTAATTCTTTTTATCTATTAGTACCTATAGTCATTGCAGCATAGTAAATCTTGTCATAAGCCTTGCTAGATAGCTCTCCGACTTTATATTTAGCATAAGCTTCTTTACATAGCTTACCTACTTCATCTTTATTCCCTGTTCTCTTATATGACTCATGCATGGCTTCTATTATTTGTTCATAAGGTTGTTTCTCCAAAAATATCCCCTCTTTAGTGTTCTTGATGAATTACCTGTTTTATGGTCTTTTTATTTATCTTTTTTGTTCTGCTCTAAAAATTCTAGCAGCAGATTTTCAACTAATTTTGATAGATCCTTGTTTTCAGGATAACCCATTTCATCTAACTGATTGACAGCCTCAATTGGAAGCTTAACATAGGCAGCTATACTAACAGGATATTTTTTTGATAATCATACTTTCTAGGTCTAAGCATATAAAAACGCCACCTCCAAATACCCAGCTAAATGAATTAGATAAGATAAATGCAGGTGACGTATTAAACGTATTTTCAGTTAAAATATGTGGATAGATATACGATTATGAAGCCTGCTGCACTTCTATTTCTGTCTCTTTAACTTTTGACTTTTTCACGCCAAATTCGTTAAAGATCAGATTTAATAGAATAGCTGTTAAGCTGCCTGCTACGATTCCGTTTTCTGTTAGAACGCTGATGGCAGCTGGCATTTCAGCAAATACTTCAGGCACAACCGTTACACCAAGACCCATCCCAATTGAGCATGCAATGATGAAAAGATTTTCTTGAGAAGCAAAATTCACTTGGCTCAGCATTTTGATTCCGTAAGCAATAACCATTCCAAACATCGCTACCATTGCACCGCCGAGAACGGATGACGGAATGACTGTTGTCAGAGCACCAATTTTCGGTACTAGCCCAAGCAATACCAGCATACCGCCTGCAACGTAAATAACATTGCGAGTTTTGACGCCAGACAATTGCATAAGACCGACGTTTTGCGAATAAGTTGTGTATGGGAATGAATTGAACAATCCGCCAAGCACGATCGCCAAACCTTCAGCACGATATCCTCTTGCCAAATCCTTTTCATCCAGTTTTTCTTCACAAATATCTCCAAGTGCGAAGTAAACACCAGTTGATTCAACCAAGCTGACCATTGCGACTAAAATCATGGTTAAAATTGCAGATAGTTCAAAAGTTGGCATTCCGAAATAAAATGGTGCCGGGATATGAAGCAAGGAAGCTTCTCCTACCTCCGTAAAATCAACCATACCCATGAAAAATGCAGCCAGTGTGCCTGCTCCAAGTCCTAATAAGATAGAAATTGAACGGATAAAGCCTTTTGAAAATTTATATAAGATAATGATAAAGAGCAATGTCCCAAAAGCTAAACCAATATTTTCAAGAGATCCAAAATCTGCACTTCCTTCACCGCCAGCCATATTATTCATTGCAACAGGTATTAATGTAATTCCAATGATCGTTACAACTGAACCTGTTACAACTGGCGGAAAGAATCGTACGAGCTTTCCAAAAAAAGTAGAAATTAGTAAAACAAATATACCAGAAGCAATAATGGCTCCATAAATGGCGGATATTCCGTACTCGCCGCCGATGGTAATCATTGGAGCAACTGCTGTAAACGTACAGCCCAACACAACAGGCAGGCCTACGCCAAAGAACTTATTTTTCCAGACTTGTAGGATCGTTGCGACTCCGCACATTAGAATATCAATTGAAACAAGGTAGGTTAGCTGTTCTCCTGTTAAACCAAGCGCACCGCCAACAATAAGCGGGACAACGACTGCACCTGCATACATGGCAAGTACGTGCTGAATGCCTAATGATGCGATCTTAAATGAATTCTGTTTCATCGTGTCACTTCCTCCAATTCTTTATTTCTAAATGTGACTTCCCCATTATCAAGAGATTCAATGATTGCGAGAGATTCGATTCTAATTCCTGATTCACGCAATAATTTACCTCCATCCTGGAAACCTTTTTCAATGACAATCCCTACTCCTGCAACAACTGCATTTGCCTTTTTAACAATCTCAACAAGTCCCTCTGCAGCCTGACCATTAGCAAGAAAATCATCGATAATTAGAACTGTATCGTTATTTTGCAAAAACTTTTTTGAAACCGAAATTTCGTTTGTTTCCTGTTTAGTAAAAGAGTAAACGGACGAAGTAATCAAATCCTCAGTTAGAGTAAGTGACTTCTTTTTTCTTGCAAAAACGACCGGCACATTTAAATGCAATCCTGTCATAACAGATGGAGCAATACCAGAAGATTCAATCGTTAAAATTTTCGTTATGCCCGCATCTTTAAAACGGGATGCAAACTCTTTTCCAATATCCATCATCAAATGCGGATCTACTTGATGATTTAAAAAGCTGTCAACTTTCAGTACTGAACTTGATAATACCTTTCCTTCTGCTTCTATTTTTGCTTTAAGTCTCTCCATCGTTCTCCCCCTGTTGTCTATGTTTTTAAATGAAATCTGCCTAATAAAAAAACCTAAAAACAATTGCTTCACATGTTGAGTGAAGCAATGCCTTTAGGTTTTCATCGGAAAAGACAATAAAATAAGAGAGTTGTCTCTTATTTTCTGCTCACTCATAGTCGAATCCTTTACGGTGATTCGGTAGAAACTCGCAGGCCATATCCCTGCTATTATATGAATGATTCATTTTTAATTGTATTAACATTATAACATCGCAAATAAAGATTTCAATAGTAAATCCATTATTTTACGAACTTTATAGATTGAAAATAATCCGAATATTCGTGTTTATCATTATTTCAACTGTGATAATTATCATAGCGTTCTAATTTCCCGTGCTGTGTGCTCCTTTTTATCATATCTCGTTTCTGTTTTTCTTCTTCACATTTTATTCACAAATTAACGATCTGTATTGTGACATATATCACCGACCTATCAATTTTTCACCATAAACATAGTGAAAATACTACCAATGAACATTTTGTGAACTGGTAAAATCTATCTAGATTCTAACATTTACTCTTGTATGATGGAGTTGTAATCATTCATTTTTCAAAGCTTTGAAAGGAGTGGACAAAGGTGGCGAAGACGGAACTCAGGAAGAATGTAAAAACAGAAGTGGAAGATAGCTCTTCTCTTAAAGGAACGTTAGCTTCCGTTTTCTTGTTAGGTTTTTTCCTAATTGTTACATGGGTAGGTGTGTTCTTTTTATTTTTAGATCGTTTTTGATAATTTGAGAGGAGAAAATAGCCATGCATATGCATAAGTTTGAAAAAATTTGGCTAATTTTTGGAGTCAGTACATTGCTTTTCTTCCTAACAGTTTTAGGTGTAAGCGCATTCTATCTTGGAAACCAGCCTCCTAGCTGTTTGGCAACGATTGATCCTGAAAAGGTCGAAACACAGGCACCATTTAATGAACCAGGCTTGAAAAAAGTAGAAGGAAAAGCATGGGATTATGAGCTTGTCTTTGTTGCACAGGCATTTAACTATAATCCGGGGGATGTAGAAATTCCGCTTGGTGCCACAGTGAAAATTATCGCAACCACAAAGGATGTCATACACGGATTTGAAGTTGCTGGCACAAACATCAATATGATGCTAGAGCCAGGCTACATTAGTGAACATGTCACCACATTTGATAAGACAGGTGAATTCTTAATTCTTTGTAATGAATATTGTGGTGCAGGTCACCATTTAATGACTTCCAAAATCGAGGTGGTTGAATCATGATCAACTCAGCAGTCAAACTGAAAGTTGACCGCCGTGACGGCAAATTAGTTATGGCACAGATCTATGTTGCTTTTATTGCATTATTAATAGGAGGACTTGCAGGATTATTGCAGGTACTTGTTCGCTCAGGCAGATTCGAGCTGCCGGCAGGAATCGGTTATTATCAAATTTTAACAGTTCATGGTGTTGTATTGGGTCTCGTTTTAACAACCTTCTTTATTATGGGATTTATGCAGGCTTGTGTAAGTATAACAGCAGGAACATTTACAAATAAACAGCGAACCATCGCATGGATTGGTTTCTGGTTAATGACAATCGGAACAGTGATGGCTGCTGTTATGATTCTTCTAAATGAAGCAAGCGTGCTTTACACCTTCTACGCTCCGCTTCAGGCCCACTTCCTGTTTTATCTTGGATTAACATTAGTCGTAGTAGGAAGCTGGCTGGGAAGTGCAGCTATTATTATGAAATATGCTCAGTGGCGTCGTGCTAATCCAGGTACACCTAGTCCGCTGCTCACATTTATGGCTCTAGTGAATGTTTTAATGTGGATTGTCGCGACTCTTGGTGTTGCTGCAACCGTTTTGATTCAGCTTCTTCCATGGTCACTTGGATTAGTTGAAACCGTTAATGTTGGTGTCAGCCGTACATTATTCTGGTATTTTGGACATCCGCTTGTTTATTTCTGGTTATTGCCGGCATATATGGCCTGGTATGTCATCATTCCAAAAATCATTGGCGGCAAAATTTTCTCAGATTCTTTAGCACGTATGTCCTTTATCCTGTTCTTACTTTTCTCCATACCTGTTGGGTTTCACCATCAGTTACTAGAACCGGGAATTGACGCCGCATGGAAATTCCTTCAGGTTGTTTTAACATTCCTGGTGGTTATTCCATCATTGATGACAGCCTTCTCACTCTTTGCAACCTTTGAAACATTTGGCCGTTCTAAAGGAGCAAAAGGCTTATTCGGCTGGTTTAAAATGCTGCCATGGGGAGATGCACGCTTCGCTGTTCCATTTATCGGAATGCTTTCCTTTATACCCGCTGGTGCAGGTGGATTAATTAATGCTTCCAACCAGATGAACCAGGTTGTTCACAACACCATCTGGGTAACAGGACACTTTCATTTAACACTCGCAACCGCTGTGGTTTTGACATTCTTTGGAATTACTTTTTGGTTAGTTCCGCATCTAACTGGACGTGTATTAACAAAAGCAATCAATAAATTAGCTCTCATTCAAGGTGTGCTCTGGGCAATTGGAATGACGTTTATGTCCGGTGCCATGCATGCTGCAGGGTTGTTAGGTGCACCGCGCCGCTCTGCTTTTTCTGAATACGGTGGCGCCCCGCAAGCCGCTGAATGGATTCCCTATCAAGTCGCACAAGCAGTCGGAGGTTCCATTCTATTTTTAGCGATTATTCTAATGCTCTATATCTTTGTGAATCTTGCATTCTTTGCTCCTAAAGGAGAAGAGGAATTCCCTATTGGTGAAATGTCCACTCATGCTGAACCGGCTCCTATGGTTTTTGAGAACTGGAAAATTTGGATGGGCATTACCGTTTTATTAATTTTATTCGCTTATACCATTCCGTTTATTGACCTTATTCAAAACGCGCCGCCTGGTTCAAAAGGATATAATAATCTCTGGTAAAGCAAAAATAGACATTTTAAAAGCGTCTGCATACCAGCAGACGCTTTTTTTCTCACTAGTTGTGAACTCCTTTATCACTTGGAACTCTCAACTTTTTTCTGTTAACATTGACGGCAATCACTGACCCAAGAATACAGACAGCACCTAAAACTTGGGCAGTACCGAAGAATTCACCGAAAACCGCTACTCCAATGACACAGGCAACAACAGGTTCGATCGTTGCTATAATCGCAGCCTTACTTCCCTCTGTCTGCTCCAGACCTTTCGTATATAAGATATAGGCAACAACAGTTGGTATTAAGCCTAAACCAAGACTTAGAAGCAAAACTTCAAATGTCATAAATAAATGTATTTTCTCCCATAGTCTTGTAAAAGGAACTAACGCTACAGAAGCTACGAAAAAGGTATAAAAAGTAACAGTGTAGGATGAGTACTTTCTTAAGGCAAATTTCCCAAAGATTGTATACAAAGCATAGCCCAAGCCAGATCCTAACCCGATTAGAAAACTGATGGCTGTTAAATTTGTATTCCCTCCACTTAAGCCGGTGATCAGAGCACATCCTAAAATTGTTGCGAACACAGCTATTAATTTCTTCCTATCTATCTTTTCTTTTAGAAAGAAGAAAGATAGAACAGTGACAAAGGCAGGAGCGGTATATAACAGGATGACCGCAATTGAAACACCTGCCTGATTCATCGTTGTAAAATAACAAAAGTTGAAAAATACAATACTAAGTATCCCCGTACCGATAAAATAGCGGATATCATGCCATTTGGATAGCTGCATCTCTCTTCGATAAGAAAAGATTCCTAACAAAAAAAGAAAAAATGCAGCAGATATAACCCTAATTGCGACAATTTCCATCGCAGAAAACCCAATATTTCCTAGCTCTCTTACAAATAAAGCAATCATACCCCATAATGCAGCACCTGAGGCAATGAAAAGCGCAGGTTTGTATTTATTCATCATTCACATCCCTTTTTGATTGAGATGAGCCCATTACCCTGTCCGTTCAAGGGACCGTTTTCTTAGTTTAATTGATATACTTTATTATATTTCTCGTATAAATACTCTACTAAATGCTGTGCGTTTAACCCTTCCCCTGTTGCGTCCTGGAGGATTTCCAGCGGTTTTTTCATTTTGCCGAATTGATGTACATGCTCTGTAAACCACTCTTTAATTGGTGTAAGATTGCCTTCCTCTAACAGCTGATCAAAGTGAGGCAAGTCCTTCAGCATTGCATTTTTCAACTGGGCCGCATACATGTATCCAAGTGCATAGGAAGGGAAATAGCCAAAGCTGCCGCCAGACCAATGAACATCCTGCAGCACACCTTTTGCATTATTGTCAGGCACTACGCCCAGGTATTCCTTATATTTTGCATTCCACACTTCAGGCAGATCCTTTACTTCAATTTCATCATTGAAAAGGCCCTTTTCAATTTCATAACGAATAATAATGTGGAGCGGATATGTTAGCTCGTCTGCTTCAATCCGAATCAAGGATGGCTTTGCTTCATTGATTGCTGTATAAAAATCTTCTACAGCTACATCATCAAACTGGCCGCTGCTATATTGCTTTAATAGATCATAGTTCTTTTTCCAGAATGATAGATTTCTTCCAACAAAGTTCTCATAGAATAATGATTGTGATTCATGAATGCCCATTGATGTTCCATCACAAAGCGGAGTTCCAATTAAATCTTTGCTTATATTTTGCTCATATAGGGCATGGCCGCCTTCATGGATTGTTCCAAACACAGCCGTCCGAAAATCATTTTCATCGTATTTTGTCGTAACCCTCACATCTCCAGGGCTCAGACCGATCGCAAAAGGATGAACCGTCTCATCCAGTCTTCCCGCCTTAAAGTTATAACCCATTTGTTCAAGAATCTCTAAGCTGAAGTCTCGCTGAGCTTCTTTTGGAAAATGTTCATATAAACAATCCGTCTGAGGCTTTACTTTTGCCTCTGCAATTTGCTTGACGAGCGGAACAATCTTCTCGCGCAAGTTACCAAACACCTCATCCAATGTTTCAACGGTGATGCCTGGTTCGTACATATCCAGTAATGTATTATATTTATTTCCTTCGTAGCCCCAATACTCAACAAAACGCTTATTCATTGAGACAAGCTTTTCAAGATAAGGTCTAAACATGTCAAAGTCGTCTTTCTCTTTTGCCTCTTCCCACGTACTTTCCGCCTGTGATTGTAAAATAACATATTCCTTATACTCTTCAGCGGGAATTTTTTTATTTCGGTCATATTCTTTTTGACATAGTTCAACTGTCTTCACTGTTCGTTCAGACAGTTCATTTTTCACTTCATCCTGGGAAAGGGCTTGAAGAAAACCAGCCATTTCATCAGAAGTTGAGAGGTGAAAAACCTCCGAAGAAAGCACACCAATCGTTTCAGATCGCTGTTCTACACCTTGTTTAGGTGCTCCTGTGCGCAAATCCCAGAAAATAAGGGAAAGTGCTTCATTATATGCTTCCATTTTCTTTACATAATCAAGAAATTTTTGTTCTGTTTGTTGAATCGCCATCAGGCAGTCCTCCTATGTATTCATCTTCACATTTACATCTTATCATATTTTTCTGAAATTATTTCTCAAAATCGTTGAATCCCACATATGTCAAAGCCATTTTAGTACGTTATAATTAGGAAGTACCATAACTCTATGAATACCTTAAATTATAGGATGAGGAAGTTTAATTCATGAGATTTTTCATTTTATTCATTGTGTTTATTTCTTTTTTTGACATGTTTTCGCAATTGCCCATCATGAGTACATATGCAAAAGGTTTAGGAGCAGGAGCTGCTTTTATCGGCATAATTGTCGGGATGTATTCTTTTTCTAATATGATCGGCAACATGCTTGCCGGTTATTATATCGACCGCAAAAGAGGAAAAACCATTCTGATGATTGGACTTGGTCTTTGCGGAGCAATTCTCTTTCTTTACCCTTTTGCCGTTACTCCTGTTCAATTATTAGGAATTCGCTTCCTTCATGGTTTTATCAGCGGATTTATTGTTCCTGCTGCCTTTACCATGATTGCGAACAGAAGCGAATCAGGTGCTCAAGGCAAATCGATGGCCATTACTGGTGCAGCAGTTGGAATTGCCGCTATCGCCGGACCTGCTTTTGGCGGAATTGCCGGCTCTGGGAATGTTCAGACTGTCTTTATTGTAAACGGAATTTTAATGCTTTTAACAGCGGCCGCAGTCCCTTTTTTCATTCCAAAGCAGGGAGTCAGCGGAGGCTCTTCTGAAAAGAAGGCTGCCAATCATTCTGGCAGGACCGTCAGTTCACTGATGATATTCAGCTTTATCGGTGCCTTTAGCTTGATGTTTGCTCAAGGAGTATTAGCTTATATGCTGCCTCTTCAAGTGGAAATGCTGCAGTTTAGCTCATCAGCAAGCGGTACACTGTTAAGTACATTTGGCATTACGGCAATATGTATCTTTTTACTGCCAACAAATAAGCTTTATGACAAGTATAAACCTTTTCATTTAATGACTCTGGGAATGTCAGTCATTGGCTTTGCTTTATTGCTTCTAAGCAATAGCACAAGCCTGCTTATGCTGTATGTTTCGATGGTTATTTACGGCCTCGGCTTTGCATGGCTGTTCCCATCTATTTCTGCCCTATTGATTCAACAGACAGCAAGAGAAGTAAGGGGAAGAGCATTTGGTTATTTTTATGCCTTTTTCTCACTGGGTTCTGTTGCTGGTTCAGCCATTACCGGTGCTCTGACAGTTAGTTTTAAGAGCGGATTTCTGATTGCAGCCTGTCTTTTATTTGGTAATGTATTATGGATGTCCTTATATAACATATGGAAAAATCCCCCTAATATGGTTTAGGGGGATTTTATATGTTCAGTCTATTGCGGCTGTACAGGAACGACCTTTTCTATTGCTGAAAGAGCATCCCTGTTTTCATTTTCCTGTAATAAAATGTGTACTGTTCCTTGATCCTCGTGAGTTCGAATCAGCCTGCCGATCCCTTGGCGAAGTCTTAAAATCATGTAAGGCATGTCCACTTGTTTGAATGGATCCTCTGCTCCTTCTCTTTTAGCAGTAAACACTGGATCATTCGGCGGATACGGCAGAGAAAAGATTATAACATTTTCGAGTGAACGGCCTGGAATATCCAATCCTTCCCAAAGTGTCGTTGAACATAATACTGATTGTTCTTCATTTTGGAATTTAGATACCAAAGTACTAATTTCACTTTCACCCTCAAAGTAGACTGGCCATTGCAGCTTCCCGGCAGCTTGCGCTTTAAAGGCAGCCAATTCAGCCTGATTATTGAAAAGAACGAGTGCCCGTCCTTCTGATTTCTCTATTTGTGCCTTTGTATACTCTATTTTCGCATGTAAATCGTCTGTTTTAAACACTGGCATTTTTATGGTCATACTCTCATCATAATCAAATGGAGATTCTACCGAGAAAGATAGATAGTCTGTCATCCCTAAGCTGTTTGCCATATATTCAAACGATTTGTTTTCAGATAATGTTGCAGAAGAAAACACAAACGGCTGTTTTTGGGAAAAGACCTCTTCTTTCATAATTTCCTCTACCATTTTTGGCATGATGACCAGCGTATGTTCTAAGTTATGGTCTTCAAACCATGTAATACCCTTTAACTCTTTTAAGAATAAGGAAAGGGAATAAGAGATTTGCTCTAAATATTCCTCTACAATTTTCAAATCATATTCATTAATGACATACATTTCACTTTCGAATACTAGCTCTTCTTCTAACGTGCTGATTAAATTAAGAAGTTTCTTTCCTTCCGCCAGAACAGCCGGTGTTTTTTGAATTGTACGTTTTTCAGATCCAAGTTCCTCAGTAGAAGCATTAACCAATTCTGAAAAGAACACTTCGTTCTGATAAATCGTATCTTCGATTGTATTTAATGTTGTCTCCCGTACATCATTTGCCATTAAACGTGTAAGAAGAGATTCTAAAATCTGCTCTGTGAAACGATATGTCAGTGCTTTTTGCGATGCATATTCTAATAAATGACCTTCATCAAAAACAACACAGGAGCTCTCTGGCAAGAGCGGAAGCTGCCCTTCTCGTTTTCGTGATTCTTTTGTCCAAATATGCTCCATGTAAAAGTCATGGGAACAAATGATAAGATCACTTGCTTTGCGATAGTGCTCGCGATGCAAAGTCTGTCCGCAGCGGTGACGCTTATCACATGTGAAGCAGTCCTGCAAAGAATCCCAAGCAACATTTTCCCAATGCTCATCTGTTAAGTGCGGATAATCCTTGCGATCACCATACTTGTTAAACTTTTGCATAGAAGATCCACTATGAATAAAATCAGGCAGCATGTCAAACACTTCATTATATACTTCGTTATCGTTTGCTGCTACAAGCTGATCAAGCTTGTTTAAACATAAATACTGATCACGGGACTTTGCCAAACGGACATCAACATTTAAATTCAATGCCTTTTCAAGCTTTGCAATATCCCCTTCTTTTTTCACAAGCTGTTCAATTAAGTTCTCATCTGCACATGCAATAATCGCAGGTTTGTTTTTGTATCTGGCATAGGCAATCGCATATAAAAGATAGACAATCGTTTTACCCGTTCCTACACCTGCCTCAGCAAAGATTATTTTGTTTTCTTTGAAAGCTTTCTCAAGCTGGAAGGCCATAAAGATCTGCTCATCCCGCATTTCAAAGCCAGCTTCAGGAAGAATATCGTAAAAGACATCTCCAATCCACTCACTGAGTTTTTCGTAAAAAGATTCTGTTTTTGCAATTGCAAATGGCATTCGGCTTTGCATGCTACCCCTCCGTATAATCTGCTCTAAATTTATTTAGATCTATCATTTCATTAAACAAATAAAAAACCTTGCACTGGGCATGGTTTTTCTTTATCGTCTTTTTTTGTTGATGGAGTTCATATCGTATGCGACAACGTTTTTATACTATCAGAAAGGGATAAATGAGCCTCTCAGAAGAAGGCTCGACATCGTGGCTCCTTTTAGGACTTGCCAGTAGGCTATTTAACTGCTTTTTTTTGAAAACGAGAATGTCATGGCCTGCTGCAGTTCTAATTGTGCATGTTTGAGTTTATCAAGACCCGCATACGACTGGCCATTCTCCTCAATCATTTTCCCCATAGAGGCATTTAATGCGTGAGCGATTTTATTAAAATCTATTCTGCTGTCTTTCATCGTCTTTCCTCCTGCCGAATATAATATAACTATTATATTCAGCGGAGGATCAGTCTATTCTTTCTGTTTCAGTGAGTTCCTTAAATAACTATTGCTGCTGACGAGGCGGTCTTTTTCCCCAGAATTGATAATAATCTGTCTTAATAAATCCATTAAACAGCTTTCTCTTTTTTGTTGCCTTTTTTCCAAATACAGTTTCAAACTCTTCGTCGGAAGTCAGCATATAAATGGACCATGTATCATACGGTGAAAGTGCTTGTCCCATCTCACGGTACATTTTCTGAACATCAGGCTTGTCGCCGAGACGTTCACCATATGGAGGATTGCCAATGATGACTCCATACTCTTTTGTGGTTGTAAAATCTCTTACTTGCATTTGTTTGAATTGAACCAAATCACCCAAACCTGCTTCGAAGGCATTTTCTTCTGCCATTTTCACTAAACGGTGATCAATATCAGAACCTGTAATATCAAGGGGCTGATCATATTTAGCCAGATCCTCTGCCTCTTCACGCACTTTGTCCCAAATATCCTGTGGTATCCAATCCCATTGTTCTGAAATAAACTCCCGGTTAAAGCCAGGAGCAATATTTTGGCCAATTAATGCCGCTTCAATAGGGATTGTGCCTGAACCGCAAAATGGATCAACAAAAGGCTTGTCTGCTGTCCAATTCGTAAGCATCACCAAAGCGGCTGCTAATGTTTCTTTAAGAGGGGCTTCACCTTGGTCAATTCTGTAGCCGCGTTTATGCAGTCCGCTTCCTGAGGCGTCGATCGTCAAAAGAGCCACATCTTTGTGAAGAGCTACTTCAATCTTGAACATTGGTCCATTTTCTTCGAGCCACCCTGGAATTTTATAATGCGTTTTCAGGCGGTCCACAATTGCCTTCTTTACGATTGCCTGACAATCAGATACACTAAAAAGCTTTGATTTAACAGACTTTCCTGAAACCGGAAAATTTGCGTTTGCCGGCAAATATCTTTCCCATGGAATGCTTTTTGTTTTCTCAAACAGCTCATCAAAGCTTGTTGCTCTAAATTCTCCGATCTTGATTTTAATGCGGTCAGCTGTTCGAAGCCACATATTGCTTCTCGCAATGGCAGTTTCGTCACCTTTAAAGGTTATTCTTCCATTCTCAACCTCGCACTCATAGCCAAGATCGCGCACTTCTTTTGCTACAATGGCTTCTAGACCCATTGCAGATGTAGCAATTAAATCATATTTCGTCATATTCTCACCCTAACATCATTTTCTCTGCTTTTACATTCTATGTAAAATTCTTGAGATCGAATTTTATCTGCCAAATTTTAGTTACATACTGCAAGAAAGGCTCTCCTGTGTGGAGAGCCTTTATAATTATTCCCAAAAAAAATCGCAATAATAACGTTCTGTAAGCCATGTTTTGTACCATTGTACTGCAAACGACTTCAGTCTCGTACATAGGTGGTAATCATCTATCTACAAACATATATATGTTTGTCCTTCTCTTCGTTCATTTTCTCAGAGAAAGTGCCCCTACCATAATTTGGGTTTCTCGCTCGTGGGGTTTACCTCGTTCCACCCTTTTCATTTCTGAAAAGGCTACGTCACTGTGGCACTTTCAAGGTATTCACACCATATCAAGGAATGACTTAGGTGTTTTCCCTGCCGTCAGCTTTGACACTGCCCTAGCTTATGACTTCGCTAGGCACGAACACTACCGGCATCTCAGCCAGTGCGAGCATGGACTTTCCTCTACAATGAAAATTGCAGCGATTACCCGAACGTTATTAATGACACAAATAGTATTATATGAAATATGTTATGCAATAGCAATGGTTTTTACAAGAAATCTAGAGAAATCCTGTCAATCGTACAGTTTGTTGCCAAAAACATGCTTTTCAAGATTCGAGAGACGTTTTAAAATATCAAAATTTGTTGTACCTGCAGTCTGCGGTGCAGCAGCACGTCTAGGTGTTTCCTCTGCCTGTTTTTTCAATCTCATGTTTTCCTGCTGCAGTTCATCAATAACGGAGAAAAATGTTTCGTAATCCTTAATAATGACATCAAGGAATTTATCAACATCTTCTGGTTTGTAACCTCTCATTGATGTTTTAAATTCTTTTTCCAATATATCCTTAGCACTTAAATTTAACTTTTGCTCCAACATCATCTTCACCTCAGTATATCGCCAATCATTCTTTATATTTTTTCAAATCTATAGTCTTTTGTCAATTTTAATCATAGCTGTCATGTGAATTCAGTTGTTCTTCCTCAACAAGCACTTGCAGATCATAGAAAGTGATTTGCCTGATCTCATAGTTCTCTGCATCGTTCTTTTGTTTAGCAGCCTCATATAAGAACTTCGGACTGCCTTCTTTTTCTGGATCATAAAATAAAACTAGTGTATCGCTTTTTTCAACAACAAATTGGTTTTTTAGCCTGAGCTGCTGCGGGCCCTCGTATGGTTTGTGAGATACCGATTCAATAAAATCTGCTCCGGCAAGCACCGATTCATACCATTCTTTATTTTTATCACTCCACTTTTGTTCTTGCTCGTAAAATGGCGTGATAACTGCGAGCTGCAGTTCATGATATCCTTCAAGCTGCAATTCATATACGACTTCAGCCGCCCATAGTTCTGTGCCAAGCTGTCCGCTGATTAAAACCCACTCTAAACCCTCATCTGCTAATTGCACTATATGCTTTTTGAGTGCCAACTTAATAAAATTAACGGAAGGGTGATCCATTTGAAAAATGCCAAGTTCAAACGGCTTGTACCCTGATACCATTGCAACTTTAGCCAAATAAAAAGCTCCCTATTTTATCACCTGCCTGCAGCAGGGATTATGTATTGACTTTATTTTACCATAACATAACTTCTTTTTGATAAGAAAATTAATCGAAGTGTTTATCAGTCATGAACTTGTCTATTAGTTTTAAAACTTTATTTACTAACAGCAAGAAGAAGACCTTTGTATACTTAGAGTAAAAATGTGCCATGGTGTATATTGTGAAATACAAAAAAGCTCTGGAATGATCTCCATCATTCCAAAGCTTTCAGCAAAAACCTTATTTACGGAAACCGAAACCAGGAGCGCCGAAACCTGGTCCTGGAGTACCGAAGCCTGGTCCTGGACCGCCAAATCCTGGTCCTGGAGCACCAAATCCTGGTCCTGGACCGCCAAATCCTGGAGCAGCTCCGAATCCTGGTACCGGACCTGGTCCTGCTACAAACTGCTGGTTCGTTACCTCGTTTACAGTAGATTGAGTTTGCGGGAAGTAATGAACGTGATCATAGTTAATATGGTTGACTGTAGTTGTATGAGTTGGATGAATATGTGGCACCACGTTGTTTTGGAATGTGTTGTTCACACAGCACTTCGTCGGATGCACAACTGCAGGTAAAACATTCGTTTTCTTTGGTCCGCAATGCATAAGTGAAGATCCCCTTTCATCATTTATATTTTATTTACATTAATAATCTATGATGAAGCCGGGTATCTTGTACTAATGAAAAAACCTAATTTAAACCCATTTTGCCATTATAGCAAGCTATAAAAACTATCCTTCATGCCTGATAAAAGCAGAGCAGTAAAAATGATTACAGCAAAAAACAAGAATAAAATCGCTTTATACATACTGGCAGTTCACTCACTTTTCCAAGTTTACTCATTATACATATCATTTTACAGCCATTAAGATGTACAGACAACTAGGAAAATGTGGATAATAGAAGAAATTTGTCATTTTTTGTTCATAGAAATCAAAATTGATTGCTCTTTCGATAATTTTGCTTCCAGCCGGTCTAGGCGCTTTTGGATATTTTCATTGTTAGGAATAGAGATTTGCTGCTTTGCCCTAAGGAGCCTATTGGCTTTATGCGCATATTTGCTTGCTTCCGTATAGTTTTTTTCTTTATGTTCGCAGAACTTTGCGATTTCTATACAGGCTGCAAACATTTGCTTTGGCTCACCGTATTCAGCAACCTCTTTCCAAAGGGAAAGAGCTTTCTTCACATTCCCATTCTTTTTATACTGCTTTGCTAATTCATGTTTTGCTTTAAACTTTTCTGGCTCATTGCTTTTCAGCAGCTTTTTAAATGCTGATTCTGCGGCAGCTGTTTCCCCAAGTGCCGCATACCACCTTCCAGTCTCATAAGCAGCCTTGGCTGTTTGCTCCCTTTCAAATTGAAGCAGCTGAAACGATAAGTGGGTATACAAACTGATCAGAGATAAGATATCGATTTCATTATGGCGAATAATACCCAGCATGCCTTCGGGATTTTTACTTTCCAGAAAATCATAATAAATCATTGGAGCCAAGTATCCAGGGATATCATCTTGCCGCTGTACTCCAAGGATTTCTTTTTCTACAATAGATAACTTCATACGTTCAAGCTGATGCTTCCATATTCTTCTTGCACCATGATACAAATCGAAATGACCAAAAGGAGGCAGCTTAGGCACCTGGTCACGAATTAAAGTGTGACGTGTTTTCACTTGCGGCCAGTCAAATGCCTTTCCGTTATATGTCACCATAGTTGTATAATTAACACTTGTTAAAAAGCTTTGGTACAGAGCAACCTCTGCACCCGGATGCGGGAGAACATGCTGTTTTACGATTACTTCATCTCCCGCTATGCTTGCATGCCCCAGCAAAAAGATTGTATTGCCCGCTCCCCCTCCTAATCCGGTTGTCTCTGTATCAAAGAAAAAAAGATCACTTGGTTTATGACCAGCTGATGAAAGAGGATGGGTTATATCTGTTTGATTCCAAGCTTCCACAGCATCAATAAATTCATTTAAGGCATACGTTCCATGCTTAGCATGAAGAGGATAACGTTTCTCTCTTACCAGACAATACGTTTGATCGAAATAAAAAGGAATAAAACCTGCTTTTTCCCATTCCGATTGAAATGGAATTTCAGTTTCATTATGCAGACTTGACGACTTTATCGTTTCTTTTTTAGGCTGCTCTGTTCCAAGAAAAGGCTTAAGCCTATTAAGTTTATTTTTAAGATTCATATTTCTCACCGGTATGAATGGATTTGATCAAAGTAAGCACATCTTTTTTGGCAGAGGAAGACGTAATATCCATCCCGATACAGGAAGGACACCCGCTTTCACACTGGCATCTTGTGATTAGCCCTTTTGTCTCGTTCATGATTTGTTCGATGTTATCAAAGATTTTTTCACTCAATCCGACACCTCCTGGATAACGATCATAAAAAAAGATGACAGGAAGCTGATTATGTGTTGCCTTTACCTGCGGCACTACATGAACATCCTGCGGGTCACACATCACAAATAAAGGAACAATATGTTTAATGGCATGTGAAAGTCCGATTAAGCTCTGTTCAAGGCGATTTTGATCACTATGAAATAAGTTCTCCTGCAGTGAAATCCAAGTTGCATTTGTGTGAAGCTCTTCCTCTGGCAGCGTAATTGGACCTGACCCAATGTTTTCATGTGTTTCGAACTTAATCTTTTTAAATATAGTAGCCATCGCTCTGACACTTACATCGCCATAACCGATTTCGCCATATCCTCCGCTTCTGGATTTGTCCTGTTCTAGCACCTTTAGCTCTACCGCTAAATTGGCATCCGTAAAATAATCAGCGTTTACTTCCCTGACAAACGCCTTTTTTTCCTCCCAATCGAGAAGCTCTACTTGGAATTGTCTGCCTTGATGCAAGTATATGGCCTCATCATGAAGCAAAGTCATCGCTGAAAAACGGTCCATCTCACCAATAACCCTGACATTAGCAATATCACTTTGATCAATAATCACGACATTTTCCTGTGATGCAGAACGGAGACTGACATTATGAGCGGGAAAAGCATCATTCATCCAATAATATTTGTCGCCATTTTGATGCAGCACTCGTTCTTCCGCTAAATAATCAAGCACTTCAACTGCTTCAAAGCTGCCAAAAGTATCTCCAAGGTTAAATGGAAGTTCAAATGCAGCACATTTCATATGATCAATAAGGATCACCAGATTATTGGCATGGATACGAGCCGTTTCAGGACTTTTACTAAAAAAGTAATCTGGATTACTGATTACAAACTGATCAAGCGGGCTAGAGCTTGCTACCATGATGACCAGCGACTCCTCATGTCTTCTGCCTGCTCGTCCAGCCTGCTGCCATGAGCTCGCAATCGAACCGGGATATCCTGTCATAATGCAAACCTGCAGCTGACCAATATCAACACCCAGTTCAAGGGCATTCGTACTGACAACACCGTAAATATCTCCCGAGCGCAAACCTTTTTCTATTTCTCTTCTTTCAGTTGGCAAGTAACCGCCGCGATATCCTCTAATCGCTTTAGGGCCAAGCTTATGTTTTACAAGTTCCTGCAGATACGTTAACAAAATTTCAACTCTTACCCTGCTTCTCGCAAACACGATGGTTTGAATTTTATTCTGCAGCAGTGTCCCAGCCAGCTTCCGGACCTCCAGAGTTGCACTGCGTCTAATATTAAGCGGTATATTCACGACAGGCGGATTGTAAAAAACAAAGTGTTTCTTCCCGCTTGGAGCTCCATTATTATCTATAAGTTTTGCTTTATTTTCAGTCAGCTCTTCGGCAAGCTCCTGCGGATTGGCAATGGTTGCAGATGTACAAATAAAAATAGGATCGCTTCCATAAAAACGGCAAATTCTTTTCAGCCTTCTAATAACATTGGCTACATGACTTCCAAAAACGCCGCGATAAATATGCAGTTCATCAATAACAACATATTTAAGGTTTTCAAATAGTGATACCCATTTTGTATGGTGAGGCAAAATGGCACTATGGAGCATATCAGGATTGGTAATAACCACATGACCTGCTTTTCGTACTTTTTGCCGTATCCCCGGAGACGTATCTCCGTCATATGTATAGCTGTTTATATTTAAGCCTGTTCCGGCAATCAATTCATTTATTTCTGTTTTCTGATCTTGTGCAAGTGCCTTCGTCGGAAACATATACAACGCTCTTGCATTTGAGTCATTTATAATAGTCTGAAGCACAGGAAGGTTATAGCATAGTGTTTTACCAGATGCTGTCGGGGTAACTGCAACAATGCTTCTTCCTTGCATGACTGCATCATATGCTGATTTTTGATGTGTATATAAATTTGAAATGCCTCTTTCCTGCAATGCCTTTTGAAGTGATGGATGCAAATCATCTGGAAGGTGGGTGGTCTTTGCTTCCTTCTCCTCTATCGTTTTCCAATGAACAATATTTTCATTGAATTGGCTCGAAGAATTTAAATCTTTTAATATATCCTGCAAACTTTTTTTTAGTTTCATAGCACTCACCCCTCTCCCATCTATTTTAGCGAATAAATGTTCGTTGCAAAAGAGCTTAACCTAAAAAAATTATTTCCAGCAGGAAAAACGGGAATTGCTTTCTTAAATACTGTGACCATAAAGACGCATTGAAGAATTTGAACGAGTAATGGCAGTGAAAGCGACAGCTGGTTTTTCCCTTTTTGCTCACTATTTATTGATCATAAAATCTATTGAAAAGTTCATTTAATAGACAAAAGAGCTGTCTTCTCACCTCTGACATTTTTGTTATGCTAATTATAGGGAATACCAACAAAAAATCATAAAGGTTTCTCTATAAGGAAGTGAAAAGAGATGGAAGAGTTCCTTACTCAATTTTCGGTTTTTAAACAGCTTAACGCGACTGAATTGAAAAAAATTAAAGAGATTTCGATCATTAGGGAAATGAATAAAGGCAGCCATGTTTTTTTGCAAGGCGAACAACTGGAGAATGTTTACTTTATAAAAAGAGGACGCATTAAAATATATAAATGTGATAGCAGCGGGAAGGAACAGATTGTCAATATGCTGAAAGCAGGAGATATGTTTCCGCATGTTGGCTTTTTTAGAGGGGGACAGTATCCAGCCTTTGCAGAGGTCATAGAACAAGCTCAGCTTATTGTCGTACCCAATACAAAATTTGAAAAAATCCTCATGACAAACCCTGAGCTTGCGGTCAAAATGCTAAAAGTGCTGGGAGAAAAAATAGTTGATCTTCAGGAGAGACTGGAAGCGCAAGTTTTGGATAATTCTAATATGCAGCTTGTAAAACTGCTGATTATGCTCGCGAAAAAAGAAGGAAAAATGCTCGATAAAGAGACTTACCTGCTTAAATTAAAAATGACCAATAAGGAAATCGCCCAAATGATTGGCACATCAAGAGAAACCATCAGCAGGACGTTAACCAAAATGAAAAAAGAAAAGATCATCTTAGAGCATAGCACCGGCGGCATCATTATTGAACCAGATCGGCTCCTCGCAGCAATGGACTAAATTTAAAGAATTGTTAGAGAAGGGAGATTCTTATGGATAAAAGAGCAATTTCTGTTAGACAGACCGGTTTCGGCGGAGGTAACCTCTCTTTATAACTATCTATATCGGCTGCATCTGCCGACTTCGGTCGTTTATTTCTCTTTTTAACCACCCATCTCGGCTGCTTCCGCCGACTTCGGTCGTTTATTTCTCTTTTTAACTACCTATCTCGGTTGCATCTGCCGACTTCGGTCGTTTATTTCTCTTTTTAACTACCTATCTCGGTTGCATCTGCCGACTTCGGTCGTTTATTTCTCTTTTTAACTACCCATCTCGGCTAGATCCTCCGATTTCGGTCGTTTATTTCCCTTTTTAACTACCCATCTCAGCTAGATTCTCTGACTTCGGTGTTTAACCCACGTCCCCTGCCCTTTTATATAAATAAACTAACAAACTACAGTTTCCAATGCTCTGGCATTTCAAGTCCTTTCGGAAGCAGGGTTTGTTTATTTCCTATTGCAGCATTCACCTGAGCCTGTGTCATAAAGAAACTATCTGTAAGATTTGCTCCACTTAGATCTGCATCACGCAAATCAGCACCTATCATATCTGTCACACGGAGATCAGCATTTCTTAGGTCAGCAGCGATTAGCAGGGCTCCGCGAAAACTCTTGCCTCTAAATTTTCTCCCCGACAGCTTGGCTCCTATAAATTCCATCCCTCTGACCTGCTGCTCTTTTCCATCTTTCGGCAGAAATTCAGAGCGTACCATCTTGCTTGTTTTCAGCAGCAGTTCGTTTACTGCAGCACGATGTTCATCTATATTAATCTTCACCAATTCATCTGGACCTAAAAAAGTGATTCTTTCAGTTTCAGACTGGACTTCTTTCAAAGAGGAATGCAGTGAACGGTTTTCTGCAAAAGATAAGGCCTCTGTCACATACATTAACATCTCATGCAGCTGCTGCATGATTGGAAACACATGAAACATATCATCTGCAAGGTCGCTATTTTGCCTCCAGTCTCTTCCTTTAAAGGTCACTTGTGAAACTTTTTGACCTGCTCCAAAACATTCGTATACAGCACAGCCACGGAAATTGCTTTCCCGCAGATTTTCGTGAATGCTGCACAAAAAGTTACTCTGCAGATTGCGGCAGGGTGCGCCTGCATTTTTGTTGTAAGCAAAGTCAGCTGATTTCGCGTAAGGCAATGCTACACAGCAAAGCCCAAAACAATTCAGACAATCTGCTTTAAAATTAATTTCAGCTGCATTATTTAATACTGCTCGATCAGTCAATCCTGCCACTTCCCTCTTATCATTCCAAACAGCTTTTCTATCATCATATTAACATATTTTCACAGCAGTTAAAGACTAGATTCCCTCTCATCAAAAAACTAAATTGAAAGAGGATGGGACAAAACGAAATTAATATTTCTAAAACACGAATATTCAATATCTTTGTTTCGGTATTTAATCAAGACCGTTCCATTGCGCTGCGGACCCTCGCTTTCCGCGGGGAGCAAGCTGAGCCTCCTCGTCACTTCGTTCCTGCGGGGTCTCACCCTTTGCTCTGCAGCCCGCAGGAGTCGAGGGCCCTCCGCTCCATTTCACTCATGTAAATAAAATATATTTTATAATTATAAATAAAAAACCGAATGATTAGAAAGATGACCTTCCTAACCATTCGGTTCAATAGGTGTGTTAAATACTTATGTCCCACCCTCCTCTCCTTTTATGTTCATTTCAGCATTTCTTCCATATCCTCTTTTGCAGTTCCAATTAACTTTAAGCCAAACGTTTCCTGTAGAACATTCATTACTCCATCAGAGATAAATTCCGGCGGTTTAGGTCCAATGCGGATATCTTGAATACCTAAGCTGAAAAGCCCTAATAGAATTGCAACTGCTTTTTGTTCAAACCAGGACAGCACAATGCTTACAGGCAGCTCATTCACTTCACATTCAAAAGCGTCTGCTAATGCAAGTGCAATCTTCACTGTGGAACCAGAATTATTGCATTGCCCTAAATCAATGTATCTAGGAATATCTGTCCCAGGCACTGTTCCATAATCGACATCATTAAATCGGAATTTCCCGCAGGAAGTTGTCAGAATAACTGTCTCAGGCGGCAGTGATGTTGCTAACTCACGATAATATTCTCCGCCTTTTCCTGGAGCATCACAGCCAGCTATGACAAAAAATCTTTTTATTTTCCCTTCCTTTACTGCTGCAATGACTTCTGGTGCCAAACCTAAGACCGTTTCATGGTGGAAACCGGTTAAGAGTGTTTCATCAGAATCAATAGCCGCTTCCGGCAGCTCCAACGCTCTTTTGATAAGTGCGCTGAAGTCATCACCTTCTATTTTTTGAACATTCTCAAGACCCGCCACTTCATACGTGAACATCCGATCAGCATATGAGCCTTTAATCGGCATGACGCAGTTCGTAGTTGCTAATATAGCACCAGGAAATTTTTCAAATAGTCTTCGCTGATCATACCACGCCTTACCAATATTTCCTTTAAGATGTGCAAACTTCTTTAAGGCAGGGTAGCCATGAGCGGGAAGCATTTCAGAATGCGTATAAATATTAATGCCTAACCCTTCTGTTTGTTTAAGCAGTTCTTCTAATGCATACAAGTTATGCCCTGTGACTACGATGCATTTTCCTTCTATTTTATTTTGTGATACTCTAATGGGCTCTGGTATCCCCAATTTTTTTGTATGAGCAGCATCAAGCATTTCCATGACCCGAACAGCTGATTGACCTACCTTCATTGCCATCTCTATATGCTCCTGCACATTAAAATTTGAATTCGTTAGAGTCATATAGAGCGCCTCGTGTGTGACTGTGTCTACAAAAGAATCCGTACAGCCAAGCTGATTTGCGTGTGTTCGGTATGCCGCAATCCCTTTCAGAGCAAATATGATGGTATCCTGCAAACTTGCAATTGTTTCATCTTTTCCGCAAACCCCAACAATTTTGCAGCCGCCTGCTGGTGTTTGTTCACATTGATGACAGAACATATCTTCATCCCCCTTTAATGTAAAAATACCCTTACCGCGTTCACACCTATTCATTGAAAAAAATAGGCAATGACGCTACTGTCTTATTACCTTAGCTTAACGGGAATTTTATATGTATTTAGTGATGTAAATCACTTGATAGGCAATTGTCACAAACTATTCATTTTTAAACTAAGCTTACTGAACCATTCCCAAGCTTTAGGCATACGATACAATAAGCAGAATTGAGTGCAAGGGAGGATGTCCGATTATGAGCGATGACAAGAAGAAAGTTCGCAATGAGCCTTTTGGTGACATAATGAAATCTATGAATCAATGCTTTCATGAAAAGCCGGTTAGAGGATTTATGCAAACGATGGATGACTTCTTTAAAAATCCATTTCCAGCTGCCCATTTTCATGTTGAGGTATCAGAAACAGATGATGCCCATATTATTTCAGCAGAACTGCCAGGCATAAATAAAGAACAAATCCAGCTTGATGTTCTCGATAATTATATTACAATTACAATCAACCAATTGGAGAGCCTTACTGAAGAAGATGAGAACCGGCAGATCACTAGAAGACATCAATCTTTCCAGCGTTCCAGCAGAACCATTCCGCTGCCGCAGCCTATTAACGAGAAAAAAGTAAAAGCAAACTATAAAAATGGGCTGCTGCAAATCAAAGTTCCTAAACAAAAAGGCAAAACCATATTTTTAGAGGATTAAATGCAAAAAAGCAAACAGCGTTTTAGCTGCTTGCTTTCATTGTCTCCAGGCAATGATTAAAGTATCAGATGAAGTTTTGAAGGTATTCATACCAATCTATAAGAAATAAATTACTAGCTGACCCATTCATCGTCCGCTTTATTTTTTTCTCCAATATGCACAGTATTTGATGGCCCTTCATTTTCAAATCTTTCAACCACTGCCTCGCCGTTAAATTGTTTTCCTTGTTCAACTCCAGGATCTGCATCCTGTTTCATATATACATACGCACCCGCAGCGGCAAACAGCAGCATTAATATGCCAATTACAATTTTATTTAACGTAACATTCTTCCAGCTATGTGAACCATACCGCTTTCTTGTCGGCGTAATCCGCGGATCATGTCCAGTTTTTATCCAAGGTGTTCGCTGATAATCTGACTGAAATTTATTTTTCAAGCCGTTTGCAAGCAGACTAAAAGAAATGGTTGTCAAAAGCAAAACCGCGAGAGGGACATATAAAATATGTACATTGCCATAAATATTGCCTTGTGCCTGTCCGACAAGTCCCGCCAGTTCTTTTGTAACCGATAAATAGATTGTTGGATCAAAACGCATAATGGTCCCGCCGACAAAAATATTCATCAATGCAAGCTGCCCCATGATCGTAATTACATAGACGACCTCTAAGATGAACATCACGAGCAAAGATTCCTTCAGCTGCGGAAAAATATGCTTCCAGATTAATCTGTTTCTCTTTGCGCCAAGTGTTTTGGCGGCTTCAATATAAATCGATTTATTTACTTCTATTGTCTTCAACCTGACGGAAGAAGCAACACTCGGAATACTGATAATGGATGCAATCATAATAAAATAAACTACAAGTGTATCAGACCCTAACACGCTATTCACACTGATAGGCATTAGAAAAAAATAAAGAATTAAAAATAATGGTATATAACTCCACGCTTTCTCAAAAGCAATGATTATTGAAGGCGTTTTTCTCATTGTTCCGGCATACAAGCCGATTAATGTGCCTCCCGCCATTTTAATTACAGTAACAGCCAGCGCAATAAAGACTGTGTAACGAATTCCAAATAAGATCATAGAAAGAAGATCATATCCCCAGCGATCGGTTCCTAACAGGAAATCTATATTCTCAAATGGTTCGAGCGGCGGTGCCACAACCTTGCCATCCTGATACTGTGTTTCCAGGGTGACATTTAAAGAATGTGGTGCCATAATGGGGCCGAAAACACATAAAAACAGGATGAATGTTACCAAAAAGATCCCTAGATAATAAGAGTAATTGATGCTCTTCACCTTATTCATATATAAAACCTCTTTTAAACAAAAAGAATACGAGTTTTACAGACAAAAACACGAGTAAAGAAATAATCAGCATGCAAATTAATCCAACGGCAATTGGCTGAATTTCTGCACTTTGAAAAATAAACTTCGTGATGCCCGGTACATTTAATATGTATTCAATAATAAATAAATTCCCGATCCCCAGTGAAATCACTTTTATAAGCTCAGCAGCAATGAATGGTTCAATATTCTTAAACACATGCTGAAAATTGATGTAATTTAACTTCATCCCTTTAGCCACTGCTGTACGAATGTAATCTTCTCCGCCGGTCTGATAATATTTCACAGCGATTAATTTAAATAAATAAACAGTTGGCGCAAAGCCTGTCAATATGATTGGAAACCATAGATTAAGTGCCCCTGCTTCAGGTCTCATCGAAATAATCCGAATTCCTGTTATTTTATAAAAATTAACAGCCAGGATCATTGACAACAATATGATGATAAAGTCAGGTATGGTCGCTAATATATTTAAAATGGCACCAAAAACTCTAGTAATTTTAAACCTGCTGATAAAAATGCCAAACACAATACTTATAAGAATGGCAGAATTGACTCCCATCAGCATGATCGAAAGGCTGGTAAAAAAATTGTCACTGATATCCAAAGCTATTGATCTTTCCTGATAACCTAGCTGATATGTACCTAAGCTGCCTTCCATTAAATTCGTAAAAAACTGCCCATAAACCTCTGGCAGCTGCTGAACATCCAGCTTAATCGATTGACTGTCTGGATCTACCATGATCATCATTGGCAAAGAAGCCAAAAAGATAATGAGCAGCAGGATGATGATGATCTGCTGGACAACTCGCCACATACAATTTCCTCCCTATCACTTCCTTTATGTATTTTTTCACTATTCTAAAATAATTGTCAATAAAAATTTTTCCGTATCCTTTTTCCTGTTCACACAAATTGCCATTAACTGAGCCTGTTAAATGTAATTTTGCTAAGCTGAAATCCTCTGCAGTATGGCTGGGGGTCAATTTAAGCAAACCCCCTTTAGAACTTTCTCGTTCAGTAAATCTTTTCACGATATACTAATTTAACAACAAAAAAGTCCCAAAACGGGACTTTTTTATTTACACTTTAAACATTCCGCCCACACCTTTAACCATAGTTGACACCTGGTTTACAGCATTCATCATTTGCCCTGCTGTATCCATCATTTTATTAAAATCAAGCGAACCGTCTTGTCCTTTAAAGGAATTCATAATCGATTGAACACCCGAAGGTTTCTTTTGAATAAAAGACTGTTTTGGATAAGGATTTTGATAGGGATTTTGCTGCATATTGTAATTCTGGTTCTGATAGCTGTTTTCTTGCGGGAGATCGAGCGGATTTTGAAAAACATTTGCATTTTGATTCATGAACCCTTGATGATTTTGATAATACCCTTGCCCACCTGGCGGATAGCCCATCCCGCCATTCGTTTGCATGTCGTACCCATTATGTTGAAATGACGGCGGCGGCTGAAATGACGGTAAGTACGGATTCATTCCTCCATAGTATGCTTGCTGCTGATAGGATTGATGATTTGATTGTCTGCTTTGAGACATATCAAAAGCCGATGATGCATAAGGTTTAACATGATTCATTCTTGTACGAATATGAGGGTATTGGACTATTTGCCTTTTTCGTCCAAACATAAGCAGACTTCCTCCTTTTTTAGATCTATACTACAAAATATGATGAACCCGCCTAGCTGGTGATAAACTGTTGAAAATCTTTGCTGATGTAAGAGACTGCACTTGTCAAAAGATGAAGGTTTTTGTCGGAAGTTTAAATTTTGGAAAAACGAAGATATTTTTTATTCCATGTTACCATATAGAAAACCTGCACCGTTATAAAATGAACAGTTGCAGGAGTGTATCATATGCATGTAGACTTTTGAGGAGGGCACCAAATGATGATGAATATTCACGAGCTAAAACAGAAATTTCAGCAGCTTCGCGATTGTGATCCAGAGCATGTCAATGAATTATTAGATTTCTCAAAAAGAGCATATATTCAAAATGAAATTCCTATTGAGGTGTACCGTGACCTCGTGCGAGAGCTAGAAGCCCTAGGAGCACAACTTCCTGATCATTTAGAGGACAACTCCCTCATTGGTTCTAATTAAATGACACTCGTAAATATTACGTATTGTTTTTACAAAGCAAAGAGAGATCCATTTTGACTGGATCTCTCTTTGCTTTTTCTCTGAATACTCTTTATCCAAGCTTGTCATTGTCTAATGCAAATACAATTGTTTGAAGAACATATATAGATGAGCTGACTAAATTTTTGAATCTTGTTCTGCTTGTCTCAGGGAAAAAAGATTGAATGGATATTATTTCAATATGTTCATGACATGAGTCAATTTGCTGTTCATGAATGTTTTTAGGCCTTTCTGTATGAATCCATTGAATGACTGTATTTTTCCATTGATCATTTATTTCTTTGACTTCATCCGCGAAAGGTTTCACTTCATTATAAAAGTCGCCTTTTTCTCCACTGAGTTTAATTTCTTTGTATTTTTCATCTGCTCTTTTGACATACTCAATCAGTTTTTCTGTTTGCTGCAAAAGACTTTGTTTTTCCACTATATATCACTCCACAAGAACGTGGCTGGGACGAATTAAACTCATCATACTAAAATGAAGAATCTTCTCAACATATTGTAACAATATTTATGTTGATAAATTAGTTAGCTGTATGGACAAGTATGTTCCATTGCGCTGCAGACACTCGCTTTCCTCGGGGAGGAAGCTGAGCCTCCTCGGCAAGCCTGCGGAGTCTCACCTTTTCCTCTATTTCCCGCAGGAGTCGAGTGCCCTCCGCTCCATTTCACGCGTTTTAAAAATAGTATTCGAACCAACAGAACTATAAACCAAACATTTAATAACAATGTAAAGCATTAATCATTCGGTTAAATCATCTTTTGAACACTAATGTCCAGCCACTTACAGTATATGCCTTATTCTATGCAAATCAGTAGCCAAGTTCAAGTTTAAGGCTGCGGGTGTTAGTATAAGTTCCTTGAGCAGATGTATCTTTTATTAGCTTTTCTTCTAAATCATTCATTTTTCCGTAACATGAGATCATTTTCTCAGCCTGTTTGTTCATTAATTTTTTACGTGTACGAGCTGCATTTTTTTCCAGAAGACCTTCCAGTTCATCCAGCTGTCCACAAATCTCAGAAAGCATTGTGAGGAGCTCTTCTTTTACCTTATCATTATTGTTCATTGTTTACCCTCCAATAACTTTAACCTTTGACTATTACTTTTCGCTGATCTTTTTTTAAATCCTTGCACCATGACAAAACTAGAACTGATTCGGCAAAGAAAGAACTATTCCACCAATATTAGCCTTCGATTTTCGACACATATTCTGTGTATGAAAGTAAGGGACTTGCACAAAATAATAGCGATGACAATTGTAAAAGCTTAATGTATGTTTCAGCAAAGCAGTTTGTCATAGCAATATAATTCACGATAAAGCGAATAAACGGAGGTGTCAGGCATGGCAAAGCAGGAAAAGAAAAACAATATACAGCCCAAAAAACAAAATGAACAAAAAGCAGGATATGGCGACAAAAAACTAGAAGGCCCAGATCGTCCCTCTACATAATCGCCCTAATACTTGTAAGCAAGGAGATAAAACTCCTTGCTTATTTTTAATTACTGAAAAAATAAATCAGCGATTTTTCTTCTTACTAAGAAAGCGAAGCAGCACATTTTTACATGCGTGTGCTAATTGAAGCTGCTCTTGTTTAGAAAAATACCATTCTGTTAGGGAATGAGGCATTGCAATTCCTTTATCTCGTTTGTACCATTGCGATTTTATTGCTGTGCTATTGCTCCAATCCTCAAATTGATGCCGATGATGCCTCACCAAAGGAAAAGTAAGCCTAAGCATTGGTGTTTTCCGATTATGTTTAAAGGGAAAATATCTTTCGTAATCATGCCGGGAACCTGTATGTTCTGTTTTCAGAGCAAATTCAAGAAAATCAGCATAGTGTTCATTGCTGAACAAGACAGTGGCTAATGCTTTTCCCAATTCAATACGGTTACTTATATTTTTAAATCCATGCACACTTGCACCATAAAGTTCTCCGTAGATTGTAGGAAATAAGACAACACTGAAATGAAACCAATCCTGCAGGGAAAAGAGGATGGAACCAAAAACTTTTTCCCGGTATACACCATATTCAATAACAGGTCTTTGAATGACATTTTGTTCATTAATAATTAATGAAGTCATTAACCTCTGCAGATCTTGAAGATGCCAATATAGCATCCATTCTTTTTCCATAAAGGAGGAAACATGAAAATTTCTCAATAAATGAAACAAAGGCTCCCCTATTTTCGTCGAATAATGATAGAGGAGAAGTTGCGGGTAGGCATCTTGAAATATTAGCCAATTTGCTCTTTCATAAGTTAAAAACAATCTGCTTCGAAAATTAGCACTGAGGAGATCAGGAAAGAGTTCTCCTTCTAAATCGCACATGTTCCAGCCTGCATTGCGAGAAACCATGCTTGCTAAAAATGCCCATTGAATGTCCTGGTGCTGTAAATAATAGTTCAAATAAGCATTTGTTCGTGAAACATTGTCTCTATTGTAAAAAGCAGTTTGATTGTTAATGGCTAAGATTATATCTTGATGCTCTTTTCCGGAAGCTGGTCTTCTTTTTATCAGCATTACTTTTCCCCCAGCATGATGTTTTATGTGGTTAGCGTTTGCTTAATAGGGCTAATTATTCACCAAAACCTTAAGTACATTTGGTATGATAGGTAGTAGTTTGTGAGGTGAATTACAATGAACTTCCATTATCCGAATGGAAAACGTTATGTGCCTGCTGTGAAAAAAGCGGCAAGCCAGCCAGCTCAGAAAAAATGGTCTTACAGCAATAGAGGAATGACATTGGAGGAAGATATCAATCAATCAAATGAATACTATTTAACACATGGTATAGCTTGCATTCATAAAAAACCAACACCGCTGCAAATTGTACAGGTCGATTATCCAAGCAGAAGTGCAGCAGTTATTAAAGAAGCCTATTTCAAACAGGCATCCACTACTGATTATAATGGCGTATATAAGGGAAAATATATTGATTTTGAGGCAAAGGAAACGCAAAATACGACTTCGTTTCCTCTTAAAAACTTTCACGAGCACCAAATTAACCATATGAAAAAGGTGTTAAATCAAAGGGGCATCTGCTTTGTTTTGCTTCGCTTCTCTGAAACCAACGAAGTATTCCTGCTGGATGCACTCTATTTGCTTGAATTTTGGGACAGAATGGTAAATGGTGGGAGAAAATCCATTAGAAAAGATGAGATTGAAGAAAAAGGCCATTCCATTCCGCTTGGCTTTCAACCGACAATTGACTATATTAAAATAATAGATTATATTTATAACCTTTAATAGGAAGAAAAGCTGAGACGTTTCGTTTTGCTCTGACATTTATATGACTTGAGCAGGACCATAAGAAGACGAATACATTAATGTTCTTATGAAGTACATTTGGCTTTTGTAAGAAAGGATGAACATATATGGCAGAGAAATTCCAATCAAGGGAGGAGCGCCGAAAAGAGCTTGCCTCCAAGCCAAAAAACAAGGGCAAAAAGAAATCCAAAAACATCTTTAAAAGAATATTTCTTGCTTTAATTGTTCTTGGCATTGTCGGCATGATTGCTGGTGCTGCTACTTTTGCATTTATGGTAAAGGATACACCGCCACTTGATGAATCCGCCCTAAAGGATCCAATCCCTTCTGAAATCTTTGATAGTGAAGGAAATACAATCGCTAAAGTTGGTTCAGGAAAATTGGATTATGTGAATTACGAAGATATTCCTGATTTAGTAGAAAACGCATTTCTTGCAACTGAAGATGTCCGATTTTATAAACATAATGGTATGGACTTAATCCGCTTAGGTGGAGCTGTGATAGCCAACGTTACCGATGGTTTTGGCTCAGAAGGTGCAAGTACCATTACTCAGCAGGTTGTTAAAAATTCATTCTTAAATAATGAAAAGACAATCAGCAGGAAAGCACAGGAAGCATGGCTTGCCTTCCAGCTGGAGCGCAAATATACAAAACAGGAAATTTTTGAAATGTATGTGAATAAAATTTGGATGTCACAGGGAAGCCATGGTGTTTTGACTGCATCCAAGATTTATTTTGGAAAAGAATTAAATGAACTTGAACTCCATGAAGCGGCAATGCTGGCCGGAATGCCGCAGAGTCCTGAGAACTACAATCCTTTTAAACATCCAGACAGAGCTGAAAAGCGCCGTAATATCGTTCTATCGCTGATGAATCAGCATGGATTTATTACAGAAGAAGAAATGAAAGCGGCTCAGGAGATTCCAGTTGAAAGCTCCCTTGTACCGGAGGACCAAAGAGAAACAGATGACATGCCTTATGATTCATTTGTTGATGTTGTGATTGATGAAGTGGAAGATAAATATCCTGATTTAGATATTTTCTCTGACGGCTTAAAAATCTACACGACACTGGATGTAAATGCACAGAAGCATGTTGAAGGATTGCTGAATGGAAATGACGTTATTCAATATCCAGATGACGAATTCCAGGCAGGAATCACCTTGCTTGATACGAAAACTGGTCAAATTAAAGCGATTGGCGGAGGAAGAAATCTGGAAGTCAAACGCGGATTTAACTATGCTGTCGATTTAAGAAGGCATGCGGGCTCTACTTTTAAACCGATCGTTGACTATGGACCTGCCATTGAATACAAACAATGGGGCACATATCAAACGATTGTGGATGAACCATACACATATTCAGGCGGCACAGCTATAAATAACTGGGATAATCGCCATATGGGACCAATGTCCATGCGTGAAGCGCTCGCCCGCTCCCGAAATATCCCTGCTTTAAAGGCACTACAAGAAGTAGGACTTGATCAATCGAAGGAATTTGCGAATAAGCTGGGCATCCCTGTTGAAACGATGCTTGAATCGTATTCGATTGGTGCTTTTGAAGTTTCACCGCTGCAGATGGCAGGAGCATATAGTGCTTTTGGCAACAATGGATTCTATACAGAACCATATTCTGTTAAGGAAATTGAGATGCGTGATGGAACAAAGATTGATGCAAAACCTGAAGCTGAAGTCGTTATGAAAGACTATACGGCATTCATGATCAGCGACATGCTGAAAAGTGTTGTCAATTCTTCTTACGGCACAGGCCGTGAAGCAAACGTTCCCGGATTGCCTGTTGCAGGTAAAACAGGGACAACAAACTATACTGCTGAAGAAATTCGTGAGTATGGCGTAACCAATGGCGGAGTGCCTGATGCCTGGTTCGCTGGTTATACAACCAATTACACCGCAGCTATTTGGACAGGATATACCGAAAGAAAGAACTTTATTAAAGCTGGCAATGACCAAAGAATTGCACAGCAGCTGTTCCGCAATGTCATGAGTTATGTCTCTGAAGGCATAGATACACCTGATTTTGAACAGCCAAGCAGCGTTGAACAAGTACAGATAGAAAAAGGAAGCAATCCTGCGAAGCTTGCGAGTGACTATACACCGGAAAGTCAAATCATAAATGAATATGCAGTCAAAGGTTTTGCTCCAAATGCTGTCTCTGATCGATTTGAAAAGCTGAACGCACCAACTGAACTGCAGGCGCAATATAATCCTGAAACAAATCAAGTAAATGTTACCTGGTCATACCCTGAAGATCTTGATGGAGTTCAGTTCGATATATCAGTATCTTTAAATGAAGGAGCTGAGCAGCAGCTCGGGACGATGAGTGACACGTCATTAACCCTTCAAGACATTGAACCAGGCTCCGTTTACCGCTTTACCGTGAGAGCTATACGAGGTTCCCTGCAAAGTGATCCTGCTACAGCCAGTGTTGAAATACCACAGGCCGATGACAATGAAGATGATCAGGGATCAGAGAATAACGGTGAAAACCCTGAAAACGGAAATGGCAACGGTAATGGCAATAACAATGGAAATGGAAACGGAAATGGAAACGGAAATGATTCTGGCAATGAAGATGGCAATAATGAAGGATCCGGAAACGGTGAAGAGGAAGATCAAAACGGATCTGGTAATGAAGAAGAAGGCGGAGAGAATTCTGGCGACTCAGATGGCGGCAGTGAAGGCTCCAATAATCAGCAAGGAACCAATAATGGCAGTGGACAATAACTTTCCTCTCTCTATTTATAAAGAAAAAGCGCTCAATTTGAGCGCTTTTTCTTTATATATTTCGGCTAACACGTTTATGAAGATGCTATTTGCTCTTTCCTTTTACTGCCAGCATTTTAAAGTATTGTTTCTCCAATTCTCCTGTTAACTCACAAAGCTGAACAAAAGAATGATACAAAACAGGTCTTGAAAGAATAAATTGAATTCTTTCTGTACTGTTCACGGGATGTATTTTCCATTCATCAAAATGACCTATATTCCCTAAATCCACTGTTTTTCCATTCATCCAGTGTATCCATTGGACCGCAAATGCTATTCCGTATTTCATTTGCTCCCCTGCACCCTCCAGCTGGCGCTGTTCAAACTTAACAGCCAATAATTCTTTGATGGATTTCCATTGCTTTATCATCATTGGAATATAGATGTCCACATGCTCTGCAGGATAAAATTTAGAGTAGCTTTTCATGTACAGAATGTCCGCCAAAAAAGGCACTGTGAGATCTGCAGGAGAGATATCTTCTCTAACTGAAATCATTGTACCTTTTTTATAGAATGAAACGTGGCAAAATTGCTGAGGAACCTCAATCCAGAGATCAGCCACTTGCTTGTGCTGCTTTCATTCTTTTTTTGCCTTCACGGCACATCTCTAATAACGGGCAATCCGGACATTGGGGGTTTTGTGCCTTGCAATGATAGCGCCCAAAGAAAATGAGCCGGTGATGTGTAACAGACCATTCCTCTTCAGGAACTTTCTTCATTAATGTTTTTTCAACCTCAAGTACAGAGTCTTTCCATCTGCAAAAAGCTAATCTTTTGCTGACTCTTTCAACATGCGTATCCACAGCAATCGCTGGGACACCGAAAGCAACAGACATAACTACATTTGCAGTTTTTCTGCCGACCCCAGGAAGCTCAACAAGCTCATCTCTTGTCTTTGGCACAATCCCATTATATTCATCAATTAACATTCGGCATAGCTTCTGAATATTTTTCGCCTTATTGCGGTACAAACCAATGGAACGAATATCCTGCTGCAATTCCTCCAAAGATACCTGCAGATAATCCTCAGGTGTTTTGTATTTTTTAAATAAGTTTTTCGTTACTTTATTTACAAGCACATCCGTACATTGTGCAGAAAGAGCCACGGCTATGACAAGTTCAAATGGGTTTTCATGAACAAGTTCACAATGTGCTTCTGGAAACATTTCTCCGATTGTGTCTAAACAGTATCTAATTTCTGTTTTATTTAACATAAACCTCACCACTTAGTTTCTTTGTACATTATTGCTCAAGCCAGTTATAAAAAGGCACTGACTTTGCCTGTGAAGATGACTCTTTGTCAGGGCGGCTTGCCTGCTGCTGATTTTGCCTGAATTTTTTCCCATAGCTTTTCGCCTGCTCGATGGTTTTAATGCCATTGCGCTTCCACTCAAACAATATGCGATCAATATATCTAAAATTAAGCTTTCCAGACATCACCGCTTCTCTTAAAGCAGCTTTAATAATATGGGGATCATGATGATCATCGTCCAGCCATAATGTTAAAGACTCAATTTCAAAAGGAGACAAAGGACGGCCAAATTCTCTTTCAAAACATGTATATAAGTCTGTTTCATCCTGCTGATGTTTTAACTGACTCTCTCTTTTTTCCTTATGTAGAAAGAGCTCAATCAGTTTGCCCCAAAGCGGTTCAATATCATATTTTTCAAAGCGGATTCCATCTTTTGTTATTTCCTCTTTTATCTCAATACAGCCCTTTTGAATGAGTCTTCTCAATTGATCTGTACATTCTGAAACGGAAATTGTCATTCTTGAAGATAACTCAACAGGGGTAGGAAAATCATTGCCTTTTTCAATAAATGAAATGACTTGGAGAATTAACACTAATTCACATTCGTTTAAATTTAAGTCCTTATAATTGGTAAGCAGGACACCAGGAACACTTATGTTACCTTCCTGAAGCCATTTTAATAAATGTTCTTTCGCCATGAATTGGACACCTCCCTTTTAGTATATCATGAAGGATTACATACTGGGTGTTAGAAATAAAGGTAAGTTTTTTCAGCAAGGTCTGTAAAAAATGAAAAATCCGCATTGGCGGATTTTCATTTTTACTATTTGTATTATGGATATAGACGGTTCAACAAACGCGGGAATGGGATTGATTCACGAACATGCTCCACACCGCTGATCCAGGCTACTGTACGCTCTAAGCCAAGACCAAAGCCGGAATGAGGAACCGAGCCGTATTGACGCAGCTCTAGGTACCACTTGTATGCATCCATTTCAAGATTATGCTCTTCTAAACGCTGTTTCAGCAATTCAAAGTCATGTATTCTTTCAGATCCGCCGATAATCTCTCCATATCCTTCTGGAGCAATTAAATCTGCACATAATACAACATCGTCT
The DNA here is from genome assembly GCF_008923265.1 of Bacillus mesophilum. Classification (NCBI taxonomy): domain Bacteria; kingdom Bacillati; phylum Bacillota; class Bacilli; order Caryophanales; family Bacillaceae; genus Bacillus; species Bacillus mesophilum. The sequence goes on from NZ_WBOT01000002.1 coordinate 246,118, forward strand.
CTGTTTGGATCTGGCTGCATGTAAAAAGGTTTTAACGAAGTCGGGTAATGTGTGATAAATACAGGTTTATCATAGCTTTCAGCGATAGCTGTTTCATGTGGTGCGCCGAAATCATCTCCCCACTTAATATCATCAAAGCCTTTTTCGTGCAAGAATACAATGGCATCATCATATGTTATACGCGGGAATGGTGCTGTAATCTTTTCAAGCTTTTCTGTATCGCGTCCTAATGTTTTTAACTCAAGCTTACAGTTCTTCAGAACAGCTTGTACAATGTATGCTACATATTGTTCCTGAACTTCTAGGTTTTCGTCAAACTCAGTGAAAGCCATTTCTGGCTCAATCATCCAGAACTCAATTAAATGACGGCGCGTTTTTGATTTTTCTGCACGGAAGGTTGGTCCAAAAGAAAAAACCTTTCCTAATGCCATTGCTGCAGCTTCCATATATAACTGGCCGCTTTGAGACAGATAGGCATCTTCATCGAAATATTTTGTTGCGAATAATTCAGATGTTCCTTCCGGAGCACTGCCTGTTAGAATTGGCGGATCAACCTTCGAAAAGCCATTTTCATTGAAAAATTCGTACGTTGCACGAATGATTTCATTACGTATCTTCATCACAGCGTGCTGTCTGCGTGAACGCAGCCATAAGTGACGGTTATCCATCAAGAATTCTGTTCCGTGCTCTTTAGGTGTAATTGGATAATCAACTGCATGATGAAGCACCTCAATACCTGTTACAAGCAATTCGTATCCTAATGGAGATCGCTCATCCTTTTGAACAACTCCTGTTACATACACAGATGATTCTTGTGTAACAGTTTTCGCTGTTTGGAATACATCCTCAGATACATCAGCTTTTACGACAACTCCTTGAATAAATCCGGATCCATCGCGAAACTGAAGAAATGCTATTTTACCGCTGGAACGTTTGTTTGCGATCCACGCGCCAATTTTAACCTCTTTTTCTGCGTGCTTGTACACTTCTGAAATTGTTGTTTTTATCACTAATGTTCCCTCCAAAACGAAACGCTCTTATGTATCGTAATATATTATACCTTTCACATTGCACTCAAGCAATGCTTTGCTGAGATCAGCATGTGATTACCGGTTTTTAGCCTTGCTATTTAATAAAAGATACCCGCCAAAAACCATTCATTGCTTATGGCGGGGTTTATACGTGTTAATATTCCATAAAATTTCCCGCCTGACAAGAAAGCAGGTTTCAGTTAGTTAGTTTGTTCTATTTTGCTAAGAACAAAGTTCTTTATTCTTGATACTGCCTGCTCCAGGGAGTCTAATGAGCTTGCGTAAGAAATCCGGATATTATTTGGCGATCCAAACCCTGAACCTGGAATAACCGCAACCATCGCTTCCTCCAGCAGTGCTGCAACAAATTCATCAACATTCTGATAGCCTGCTGATGCAGCTGCCTCAGCAACATTTGGGAAAAGGTAAAAGGCTCCTTGCGGCTTAATGCATGTAAACCCTGGTATGGATACAAGCTGCTCATAGATAATATTTAAACGCTGTTCAAAAGCGGCATTCATTTCTGCAAGCTTATCCTGCGGACCTGCATATGCTGCAATGGTTCCATATTGAGCTGGTGTTGTTGGATTTGATGTGCTGTGGCTTGCCAGGTTTGTCATTGCTTTAATGATTGACTGATTGCCGGCAGCATATCCAATTCTCCAGCCTGTCATAGAATGGGACTTTGAAACACCATTGATAATGATTGTCTGCTCTTTAAGCTCAGGTGAAATCTGTGCAATGGAAATATGCTTATGATCTCCATATACAAGCTTTTCGTAAATTTCATCTGAAACAATAAGAACTTTATGTTTTAAACAGACTTCACCAAGCTTTTTCAATTCTTCTTCCGAATATAAAACCCCAGTTGGGTTGGATGGCGAATTAATAATAACTGCTTTTGTTTTTTCTGTGATGGAAGCTTCCAGCTGTTCTGGTGTTATTTTGAATTCGTTCTCCTCTAATCCTTCTGTATAAACAGGAACCCCGCCTGCAAGCTTAACCTGCTCAGGATAGCTTACCCAATATGGAATAGGGATGATGACCTCGTCACCTTCATTCAACAAAACCTGAAACAATGTATATAAAGCATGCTTTGCTCCATTCGTCACAATAATTTCAGATGGGTCAAAATGAAGTCCTTGATCATTCTCCAATTTCTTTGCGATTTCCTTTTTTAATAAAGGAAGCCCAGCTGCAGGCGTATACTTTGTATGACCTTCATTCATTGAAGCAGCTGCCGCTTCAATGATATGCTGTGGAGTATTAAAGTCTGGCTCTCCTGCCCCAAGGCCAATAACGTCGAATCCCTGTGCCTTTAGTTCCTTTGCTTTTGCTGTAATCGCTAAAGTGGTTGATGGTGTTAGTGCTTTCACTCTGTTTGCCAATTCAAAATCCATTAAAAGTGCCTCCTAAAAAATTACAAGTTTTCAATAACTTTTAACTTTTTATTGCCTGTTTCAAAATCAATTAGAAAGTAATTCAGCAAATCTCCCTCAGTTTTATAAGCTATTTCCCATAATGGGATATTCTTTTCCATCCCAAGCTTCCTTGAAATAATGTCCACTTGCCCTTTTTCTGAAAGAAGAATATTCTGAGCCTCTTGTTCAGTAATTCCCTCAGATTGCTTTAACAGCTGGATTTCTCCCTCATTCTCCGGAACCCAGACAAAAACATTGTCTCCATTTTCATCCTTGCCTTCAATAACAAAGATCGTTTCATTTCCATGATATATTTCAAAGTCAGATACTGACACAAGATTTGTGTCTTCTTTAGCCCTTTTAACAGCTTCATCTTCTGCTGCCTTTACTGGCTCAATTGAATTTAAGTAAATATTAATACCCAATGCGAGTAAAATGACTAAAATGACAGAACATATTAAGATGACCTTTTTCATTATGTACGATAGATCGTGAAAACAGCTTTTTTGTCGTCTTGCTTATCTAAAGCTAACCCAAACATTAGGTTTTCACGTTTTAAGGTTCTGTTCAATGCGTCAACAATTTTATACAAATCTGGACTTTGCTGGATTTTAACTGTTGACAGCACTTCAATTTTACTTTCCATACTGGAATTCCTCCCTAGTGACTACAATATTTGTAACTTATATCAGCGTTCATTTCGGATAAAATAGTATTACAATCAGTTGTAAAACTTCTTATATCAGTATAACAGCTATACTTCAACGCTGGAATAACCTAAATCAAAAATATTTCTTCTAGTTCAAACACGAAATGGCAAGCTGCGCCTCTATGGCGCAGTGTTTTTTTTTGTATAGCAGACAGATGCAATCCGTTGCCATAGGGTTGTTATTGGAGACGAAAATCTCTTATAGCCATTTTTCAATTAATTGGACTGTTTCATTAATATTTTTTTCTTGAACGTCTATTGCAGGGACAGACTCGAGAAACGCTCTTCCATATTTGGTGGTTACGATTCTCCGATCAAACACTAGTATGAATCCCCGATCCTGTTCTGTTCGGATTAATCTGCCAAAGCCTTGCTTAAAGCGAAGAACTGCCTCCGGAAGGGAATATTCATAAAAAGAATTTCCGCCTTGCTTGCGAATATGTTCTGACTTCTTTGCGTGAATCGGCTCATCAGGCGGCGTAAAAGGCAGGCGCACAATAATTAAGCAGGATAGGTCATCTCCTGGAATGTCGACACCTTCCCAAAAACTGCTTGTGCCAAAAAGAATTGATTTCTCAAAGCGCTGAAAATTTCTCGTTAACCGTGTTCTGCTTCCTCCAGAGATACCTTGTGCAAATAAGGCGTATCCTTCAAGCAGCCCGGATTCTTTAATCAGTTCATATGTTTTCCTAAGCATTTCATATGAGGTAAAGAGGATTAGCATCCTTCCTTTTGTTGCTTCGGAAATCGTGATTATATGTTCCGTTATTGAAGCGACATAATCTTCTAACGGCACCGCATTAATTTCCGGCAAGTCGGTCGGCACTACTAGCTTCATTTGCTTTTTATATTGGAATGGCGAGGGAATCTGATTTAATAAACATTCTTCCTTAGTCAGTCCAATTTGATTAAGAATATATTGGAACGAATGATCCACCACTAAAGTGGCTGAGGTTAAAACAACACTTTCCTTTACAGCAAAGAACCTATCTTTTAGATGTGCTGAAGTCTCAATTGGTTCGGCCAATACAGAAGTCGCATTTTGTGCTGCTCTTTGATCCATTTCAATCCAAATAACAGAATCCTCTTCGTCCCGCAAAAATAAGGAGCGTGTCATTGAGGCGATTTCTTCCAGTTTTGGGACAGACATTGCTGTTTCCTCAAGCAGAATTTTTTCTTCCGGTGCTAAAAAATCCTTTAAAAGAGCTGCTCTTTCTAAGGTCCCGTTGACTGCATGCAGAACATCTATTAATGAAAATAAGAACCTTTCTGCATTGGCTTTTACATATTGACTTTCTTTGATATGGCCAGCATTTTCATATAGTACCTTTATTTTGTTTTGATGACTTTTAACACTACTGTGTCTTTTCGCATAGATTCCAATCATCTTAAACAATTCATCCATACTCTCAGTCAGAGCAGTCATTAGACGACTAAATTCAAGAGGATGAATGGTCTTAACAGAATGAATGGACTGTTTTGATAATCGTTTTTCCAGTTTATTTAGAAGCTGATTCTGTTCAAGCAAGCCAATCTGGCTAAGCAGGATGCGAATCGTCAAATAATCAAACCGTTTTCCGAGGTGCTTTCCTGCAGCCTTTACAAAATGATGTGCCTCATCTACCACAACATGCTGGTATTTAGGGAGCAATGCTTTTTCTGATGTTAAATCCGACAGCAATAAGGAATGGTTGGTGATAATGACACTGGCACCATTTGCCCTTTTTTTTGCACTGCTGTAAAAGTCCCGTGATTTCCACTCTTTCGTTTCAATAAAAACATTAAGATCGTTTTTAATTCGACTCCAGAATAGTGAACCGCCGCTCGATAAATTTAATTCATCCACATCTCCCGTTTTGGTTTCCGTCAGCCACACTAAAATTTGCATTTTTGTTAAAGCCGTATCGTAATTATCTTCTCTTTCCTTAAGTGTGTGCTCAAATTTTTCCATTGAAATATAATGGCCACGACCTTTTATTAACGCTGCGTCCACCTGAAAAGGAAGCATTTTATTCAATTTTGGAATATCATTCGTAAGCAGCTGATCTTGAAGCTGTGTTGTATATGTACTGATAATTATAGGTTTTTGTGTTTCTCTTCCATAATAAACGGCTGGCAGCAGATATGCGATTGATTTTCCGACACCTGTACCGGCTTCAATAAGGGCATGCTTTGATGAACGTAATGCATGATTAACACTGTTCATCATAGTTAATTGCCCTTCTCTTTTCTCGTATCTTTCAAAACCTTTATTTAACACTAATTCTTTATTCAATTGCTCAAAAGTTTCATCTAGTTCGGTCTCATTATTACTAGATCCTTCACTATCTTCTTGCTTGCAAATCGCAATTCCCCTAAATATTTCAAGCATAGGAGGAGTTTCTTCAAGCTTTGTTTCTTTTTGCTGTAGAAGCTCTTCAAGTAAAGTATATAGGTCACTTTTCAAGCCCCCAGATAACCTAAATAGCTGCTTTATCGTTTCTTTGGGCAACTTTTGCAGTTTATTTAATAACAGCAATAAAAGCTCTGCTGTAGCGTATGAATCACTATCCGCCTGATGTGGCCGGTCGTGAATAATTCCGATACTCTGTGATAATTCGGAAAGCTTATAACTGTCTGCTGAAGGAAGCAGAATTCTAGCCAGTTCTACAGTATCTAAGACAGGACCATAAAAGCCGATATAACCTGCATTGATCAGTTCTTCCTGTAAAAAAGATAAATCAAAAAGCACGTTATGAGCGACAAAATAGGCATCTTCTAATAAATCATTGATCTCTTCGGCGATTTCCGAGAAAAATGGTGCTGTCTTCACCATTTGATCTGTTAAGCCAGTCAGTTCCTCAATAAACAGCGGAATAGGCTGGTTTGGATTTACAAGTGATGAATACTCTTTGGTTATTTTCCCGTCTTCTATCACAACTGCTGCAAATTGAATTATTTTATCCCCTTTTTTGGGGGCATTTCCTGTCGTTTCTAAATCAACAACAACATATTTATTACTCATCTCTTACACCTCGGACGTTCTGTCATTAGAACGGTAACATAAAAAAGAAAAAAGAAAAAGGTTTAGCTACTACCACCCAATTGACCATTTTGCTATTCAGCATTAAATCGTTTGTTATATATCCATAGGTGTAGCAAAGGCTGAAGCGGAGAATTTCCCTTCAGCCTTGTTTGCAATTGATCTTTACGATCACAAGCTTATTATATTGGGTTACAGGTACCCATTTCAAGCATCATACTTTACATAACAGTGCTCGCTGGCTCCGCATGCAGCAGCTGCTTGATCACATTATTTTCTCCCATGATTGCTACTTTAGGCTGGTGATCTGCCAGTTTTTCTTCTGCAACAAAAGCATAAGAAATGATGATTACAATGTCCCCTTCATGAACAAGTCTTGCGGCAGCACCATTTACACATATTACGCCGCTTCCTCTTTCACCGGGAATAATATATGTTTCAAATCTTGCTCCGTTATTATTATTAACAATTTGTACTTTTTCATTAGGGAGCATGCCAACTGCATCTAAAATATCACTGTCGATTGTAATGCTTCCCACATAATTCAAGTTTGCCTCTGTTACGGTTGCGCGATGGATTTTTCCGTTCATCATTGTGCGGAACATGAGGATTCCCCCTTAGATGGATATGATTGTATTGTCAATTAAGCGTGCCTTTGTGAATTTCACGGCTAACGCAATAATAATAGTTCCTTTGATTTCTTTCACTGGTTTCAATTCAGGATAGCTGTATAGTTCAATATAATCAATGGTGCCGCTGCTATTTTGCTGAATTCGTTCCCTCATGAATGATAACACCTTTTCAGGGTCTCTTTCACCGTTAATGATTCCCTCTCTTGCTTCATTAAGGGATTTGTTTAAAATGACAGCTTCTTCTCTCTCGTTTGGCTGTAAATAAACATTACGAGAGCTTTTTGCCAGACCATCACTTTCTCTAACCGTTTCAACCGTCTTGAGCGTGACTGGAATATTGTAGTCCGTTATTAGCATATCGATTACCGCGACCTGCTGTGCATCCTTCATGCCAAAATAGGCAAAATCTGGAACAACTATATTAAATAATTTTAATAGAACAGCTGCAACTCCATCAAAATGTCCAGGGCGGGAACGACCGCATAATACGTCTGTTCTGTCCCCGACAGTTACTTTAATGGCTAATGGCCTTGGATACATTTCAGAAGCATCAGGATAAAATAAGTAATCCGCTCCACTTTCTTCCGCCAGCTGGCTGTCACGCTCAAAATCGCGAGGATAGGTGCTCAAATCTTCGTTAGCTCCAAATTGAAGCGGGTTAACAAAGATACTGACCGCAACTACATCGTTTTCCCTGCGTGCTTGTTTGATGAGCGTTAAGTGTCCTTCATGCAGATAGCCCATAGTCGGCACGAAACCAATAGACTTACCTGAGCTCTTCTGTTCCAGCATTGTATTTTGCATTTCTTTTACACTTCGGATGACTTTCATGCTTTTCCTCCATATAAACCTGATAGCTCCTGATCCTTCATCGTAAAGGAGTGCTCATCTTTGGGAAACAGCTTGCCTTTTACTTCGTCTTTATACGCTGAAATAGCGTTCTCCATCATTTCGCCGCTATTTGCATACTGTTTAACGAATTTCGGAACCCTGTCGACTCCATAGGTTAAAATATCGTGATAAACAAGCACTTGTCCATCTGCTCCGGCACCAGCGCCGATTCCAATTACAGGAATACCAATCTGTTTAACAATCTCATCTGTTAACTGTTTCGGAACACATTCAAGTACAATTGCAAAAGCGCCAGCCTCTTCACATTTTTTAGCATCATCGATCAACTTTCGGGCAGCCCCAGCGTTTTTGCCCTGAACTTTATAGCCACCCAGCACACCTACGGATTGTGGTGTTAAGCCAAGATGGGCCATTACCGGCACGCCTGCTTTTGTTAACGCTTTTATATGGGTGATGACATCATCGCCACCCTCTACTTTAACAGCTTGTGCTCCTGTTTCCTGGATAAGGCTAGCCGCATTTAACAGTGTGTCTCTTTCGGATAAATGATAGCTCATGAAAGGCATATCAATCACAATAAACGTGTTTGGTGCACCTCGTTTTACGGCTTTTCCGTGATGAATCATATCAGCCATTGTGACTGGTACGGTTGAATCGTAACCTAAAACAACCATTCCTAATGAATCTCCTACAAGAATCATATCTACTTCAGCATGTTCAGCTTGTTTTGCAGAAGGGTAGTCGTAAGCTGTCAGCATCACTATCTTTTCTTCTGACTCCTTCATTTTCAGAAAATCTGTACTTGTTTTCATTCTGTATCCTCCTCGTTTTGGGGAAGAGGCGATTGATTGACTGTAATGAGATAAAGTGACGAAAATAATAAAACCCTTCAGCATAAGCAGAAGGATTATACATGACGAACTCATTAATGTGTCTCATCCCTCTGTCCCGGTCCATATTGGATCTAGGCAGAACTATTTTCATATAGGATCTTGTTCATAGCTTTTCCATTCAACAATGAAATCATATTAAGAAACAAGCCTACTTTTGAACTTAAAAGGGTGCAGTTCAGCATGGATACTGCCCATCAAAAGTATAGCAATATGTATAAGTTTTGGCTAGAATTTTATTTTGCTGCTGCAGGGCAAAATGTTTTACTTAGTCCCGTTTTCTCCATCGCTATTAGTTACTGAATGGAATCAGAAAAATACCAGGAGAAACATCTCCTGGCCCTTTATAGTTCTATATCTGCGGAATAGATGTGATGCTGTTTCCCGGATTCGTCTTCGATTAAAAGGACTCCATCTTCGGTAATGCCCAACGCTTTACCATGGATGGTTTCACTAATGGACCGGGCGGTTATCTTTTTGCCTATCGTGATGGCATAGCTTTCCCATAATAGCTTAATCGGCTGAAAGCCCTTATCCAAATAGAGCAGATATAGCTTTTCAAGGTGGTATAGAACATGCTGCAGAATCTGGGCACGATCAAGTTGTTTGCCTGCTTCAATGCTCATCGATGTAGCAATAGACTGAAGCTCCTCTGGATAATCCTCGCGTTTTTGATTCACATTTATGCCGATCCCAATGATCACAGCCTGAATTCGATCTGCATCAGCCTGAAGCTCAGTTAAAATGCCTGTTGCCTTCTTTCCATTCAGCAGAATATCATTTGGCCATTTGATGGCTGGATGAAGGCCAGCCTCCTCCATAGCCTGTACAACGGCAACTGCAGTAATCAGCGTTAGCTGTGGAGCCTTTTGCGGGGGAATATTCGGGCGTAATATCACACTCATCCAAATACCCGTATATTTTGGAGAATGCCAGCTCCTGTCCATTCTGCCTCTTCCAGCTACCTGCTCCTCTGCAATGACAATTGTACCTTCCGGTGCGCCTTCTAAAACAAGTCGTGATGCGATTTTTTGGGTAGAGCCGACACTTTCTTCATAATGAATATTCTTCCCAAGCTTGTCTGTCTGAAGGCCAAATCTGATTTCATCCACTCCAATATGGTCTGGAGCTTTTATAATGCGGTATCCTTTTCGTTTAACTGCCTCAAGAATAAATCCTTCTTTTCTTAATTCTTCAATGTGCTTCCACACTGCTGTTCTTGAGCAATTAAGCACATCGGCCAAATGCTGGCCGGATACAAACTCATCTCCGCTTTTTGTAAAAGCATCAAGCATTTTCATTCGGAGCTCTGATTGCATTTCAAAAGCCACTCCTTTATCGATTCCTTGTCATTAGGCAGTTTTTTTAGAATAATGGCTTCTTCAATGCTTTGCAAGTCCGTTTTAATCCATGCTCCCGCCTGCCTGTCTAGCCACTGCATTAACTCATTTCCGGTTACCGGTATTTCACTTTTGTTTTTAACCGGCAAATCCTGGTATTGATCAGCAACACCTTCTAAATGTGCGTTTGCCGGTCTTCCATTCAGGATATTTACGATTTTTTCCACGCTAATCGCAGTATCATAGCCGCATTGATACAAAGTTAATGGCTGCCATGCTGACTGAAGTCGTAAATCCAGCCCATTTTGTATCGCTATGATAACTTTAATTCTTTTGCCCGGCAGCCGCCAGCTTTTTAAAAATGATTGCGCTTCCCGAGCATCCTTTTTAAGAATGTGCACCAGTAATGCCCATCTTTCTTCTATATTTAATGCCGCCATCTCGATCTCTGCAAAATGAATAAGCTGCTGCTTATATGGCAGCAATTCCGGCAAATAATGAAACAACCCGCTATTAACTAACACTCTAATGCCGCCATTGATATTCACTCCAGAGAGGAGCTTTTCAAATTCCGCAAGTTTTCTCTCTACAGCAATATGCTCTAGCAGATGAGCATTTCTTATTAGAGCATTCATCGTATCCTCGCTTATGGTAAAAGAAAGCTGGCTGTGAAAACGGATAGCCCTCATCATGCGTAAGGCATCTTCTTTAAAACGGTCTTCCGCTTTGCCTACGGTTTGAATCACTTTCAGCCGGATATCGTCAACTCCATGAAAAGGATCAATTATTTTTCCATTCGCATTCATGGCAATGGCATTCATGGTAAAATCGCGCCTGCTTAGATCCTCATTTAGACTGCGGATAAAATAAACCTCTGACGGCCTTCTAAAGTCTTTATATTCAGCCTCAGCACGGAAAGTCGTTATTTCGTATGGTATTCCCTCATGCAAAACAGCAACAGTCCCATGTTCAAGGCCAATATCAATGGTTTTGTGAAAGATGGCTTTGACTTCTTCTGGCATTGCTGAGGTGGCAATATCAACATCGGCTATTCGTTTGCCGAGTATATCATCTCTGACCGAGCCGCCAACAAAGTAGGCTTCAAAACCGGCTTCTTCTATTTTTGACAATAAAGGGATTGCCTTTTGAAACTCAGGATTCATTTTTCTCATCCCCAGTAAGCAAGGTTTCATAAATATGTTCATATTGTTCTACAATCATGTCTGCACTAAAATTTTTCTGCACATGTGCAATTGCATTATGAGCAAATTCAGCCTGTTTTTCTGAATTGCTTAAAAGCTCAATCGCTCTTCCTGCCACAGCAGCAATATCACCCAGTTCACAAATAAAACCAGTTTTTTCGTCAGCAATCACTTCCGGCAATCCGCCAATATTAGTCACAATACAGGGAACTCCACAAGCCATAGCCTCCAGTGCTACTAATCCGAAGCTTTCTTTTTCTGATAGTAGGAGCATTAAATCGCTGATTGAATACAAGTCTTCAACATTATCTTGTTTCCCTAAGAAGATGACCTTATCTGACAGCTCTAGTTTCTTTACTAACTTACAAATAGTTGTCATTTCCGGTCCATCTCCAACAAGCAAAAGCTTCGCTGGAATCTTTTCAGCAATCTTGGAAAAAGCATGAATAACATCGGGCACTCGTTTGACTGCACGGAAATTAGAAACATGGATGACCGCTTTTTCGTTCACACCTATTCCTAGTTCTTTGCGAAGGTGTGAAGCTTCTACTTTTTTATACACCCGTTCATCAATAAAGTTGTAGACTGCTTCGATCGGTTTATCTGGTTTAATTAAATCATATGTTTGTGCAATCAGCGCATTTGAAACGGCTGTTACAGCATCAGATTTCTCAATGCCAAATTTTATTGCATCTGTCAGCGACGGATCATAGCCAAGAACGGTGATGTCTGTTCCGTGGAGGGTCGTGACAATTTTGACATCCCGTCCGCTCATTTGTTTTGCTAAAATGGCACAAACGGCATGAGGGATTGCATAGTGAACATGCAATAAATCAAGGTCTTCCCGTTTAATAACCTCAGCCATTTTGCTGGCTAGCGCAATATCATATGGTGCATACTGAAAAACAGAATATTGATTTACATCTACTTGATGATAAAAAATATTATGATACATTTTCTTCAAACGAAATGGCAGGCTTGAGGAAATAAAATGGATTTCATGACCTCTTTCAGCCAGCATTTTTCCGAGCTCAGTCGCGACGACCCCCGACCCGCCAACTGTCGGATAGCAAGTAATGCCTATTTTTAATTTTTTCATGTTATTCTCCAAATAAATCTGAATTTATGACAAGCGGGTTTTTGGACTTAAAACCTTCTGCATATAGCACTCCGGCTTGTGTTCCATGTAACTTTTCGCGCGCCTGAATCATCTCTATATACCCGTTTACAAGCGGAGTATCTATCGTATGTTCATCTTTTATAAATTGACTTTTATAAGCATTTAAACTGGCCGTTTTCTGTTCCATATACTCTGATATATCAATGAGAAAATCAGGTTTTACTGTGCTGTTGATCAGATAAAAGTATGTATTTTTCACTTTATGGGCTTCACCGTTCGCAGAATATTTTTTGATGCCAGCAGAAAAAACGGCTTCTTCTACTAATCGTGCACAATTGCCATGATCAGGATGACGATCATCCCAATATGGAGCAAAAACAATCTGCGGTTTGTATTTGCGAATCATTTCTGCCGCTGCCTGGATATAGGAGGCTGTTAAAAATAAGCCGCGGTCGGGAAGATCAAGTGTTTCCCGAACTGTAACGCCAAGGATTTCCGCTGCTTCCTTCGCTTCCCTATTTCTTATTTCAACAGTACCATTAGAGGATAATTCAGCTTTAGTCAAATCACAAATAACAACTTTTTTGCCCTGCTTGGTGTATTTAGCGATTGTAGCACCCATCCCAATTTCAACATCATCTGCATGGGCGCCAAATGCTAATAAATCAATGTGGTGGTCTTCCATTTTATTCACCTTTATCTCCGTTTGCAACCGAACGCCAAGCTAAATCTCCTCTATCCAGACCTTTAATGAGCATCTCAGCAGTTCCCATATTCGTAGCAAGCGGCACAGCATAAACATCACATAAACGAAGCAATGCCGTTACGTCAGGTTCATGCGGCTGCGCTGTTAAAGGGTCTCGGAAGAATAGCACCATATCCATTTTGTTATTAGCGATCATTGCCCCAATTTCCTGATCTCCGCCAAGCGGGCCTGATTGAAAACGATGAACCTGCAGTCCTGTCTCATCCATGATCCGCTGCCCAGTTGTACCGGTTGCAAATAAATTATGACTTGACAAGCTCCCCTTATATGCAGTCGCAAAACGCATCATATCATCTTTCTTTTTATCATGTGCGATTAATGCAATATTCATCTTAACCCCCACCTTATTCAATAATATTTTCTAATCCGTATACAAGCGTATCTATTTTCACAACCGTATCGACCGCAAGCTTTACACCTGACATAAAGGATGCCCTGTTATATGAATCATGTCTAATCGTTAATGTTTGCCCGTCTGCACCAAACATAACCTGCTGATGAGCAATTAACCCAGGAAGGCGGACAGAGTGAATATGCATGCCGTCATAATTCGCTCCTCTTGCACCTTTAATAGTCTCTTTTTCTTCTGGATGGCCCTGCTGTTTTGTTTCCCTTACTTCTGCAATCATCTCAGCCGTTTTTACGGCTGTTCCAGATGGAGCATCAAGCTTCTGATCATGGTGCAATTCGATAATCTCCACATCTTGAAAGTATCTGCCTGCCATTTGAGAGAATTTCATCATTAGAACAGCACCTAAAGCGAAATTAGGAGCGATAATACAGCCAATGCCTTTATCATGACATAGTTCTTCCAGTTCCTGAAGCTGTTCTTTTGTAAAGCCAGTCGTACCTACTACAGGTCTTACGCCATGCTCAAGTGCTGTTTTTGTATGCAGCATACCCACTTCAGGAGTTGTTAAATCAATCAAGACATCAGGCTGCACCTCTTGCATTAGCAATTGCACATCTGAATACACTGGAACTTCCATCCCTGCAAAGCCATCAGAATCGCTTAATAAACCTCCCCCGTTTTTGTGATCTAAAACAGCTGCAAGTTCATATCCTTCTGTTTCTTTTACAAGCAGGACAGCTTCTCTTCCCATTCGGCCGCGCGGACCTGCAATAGCAATCTTTAAATTGGTTGTCATCTTATTGTTCTCCTTCTTCAATTCTTGTCCAGCGATCTTTATCCCGTGTATTAAATTTATGCATCACTCTGTCGTGAGCATCCTGCAAATCAATATGTAAGGAGTTTGCCATGCAAATGAGGACAAAAAGGACATCTCCCATTTCTTCTTCTATCGCTTTTTCATCTTCACTATTCTTTTTTGGCTTTTCTCCATAATGATGATTAATTTCTCTTGCCAGTTCTCCCAGCTCTTCTGTTAATCTCGCCGTCATGGCAAGCGGACTGAAATAACCTTCTTTAAATTGACTTATGTAATTATCTACTTCTTTTTGGAGCTCTTTCATTGTTTTATGTTTATTCATTTGTTTTCACCACCAAACTTATATGTGACTGCACCCTTTCATGTTAGCTAAATACTCCAAGTTTTACAAACATTTTTGACGTTTTTCTGCTGAACGGCACGATGTTGCTCTTCCAATTTCTATCCTATATAATAATGTGAGCTAAATAAGGAAGTGGAGGGGTTTTATGGTATTTGGTTTGAAACTTAAAAACATATTCTTTATTTTATTGGGCTCTGCTATCTTTTCCTTCGGGATTGTTCATTTTAATATGCAAAATAATTTAGCAGAAGGCGGTTTTACAGGAATCACCCTCCTTTTATATTTCTTGTGGGAATGGGATCCATCTTATACGAATTTAATCTTGAATATTCCGCTTTTTTTTATTGGCTGGAAGCTTCTTGGGAGAAGTGTCTTTTTATATACCATTATTGGAACATTTAGTGTTTCCATTTTTCTGTGGATATTCCAGCGCTACCAGATTAATATGCCGCTTAATGATGATCTTACCTTAGCTGCCCTCTTTGCAGGTGTTTTTATCGGTATTGGCCTTGGAATCATTTTTCGTTATGGTGGGACTACAGGCGGAGTTGATATTATCGCAAGACTTGCCAATAAATATGCAGGCATAAGTATGGGTAAGGCAATGTTTATGTTTGACGCTGTCGTTATTGCACTTTCTCTAATATTCTATTTAACGTATCAAGAAGCCATGTATACCCTTGTTGCAGTCTTTATTGGCGCACGAGTGATTGATTTTATGCAGGAAGGAGCATATGCCGCAAGAGGAGCGATGATCATTTCTGAAAACACCGGTCAAATCGCAGATAAGATTATGAAAGAAATGGATCGTGGTGCGACCGTATTACGAGGCTATGGACCATACACGAAGAAGGATAAAGAAGTATTATACTGTGTTGTTGCCCGCAATGAAATCGTCAAACTGAAAAGCGTAATAACGTCAGTTGATCCGCACGCTTTTGTTTCGGTCACTGTTGTTCACGATGTCCTGGGAGAAGGATTTACACTTGATGAAAATAAAAAGCCAATTGAAAGATAAAATAGAATTACACAAATATAAAAATACCAGGCCATCACCGACCTGGTATTTCTTTTTTATTCAGACCTCTGCATACCTGTGTATATGAGTACTAAACGCAATAGCTCCAAAACAGCTACTGCAGCTGCAGCAACATATGTTAACGCTGCGGCATTTAGTACCTTTTTTGTTTCACGTTCTTCATCATTGCGGATCACACCAAGGGAAACGACTTGATCCATGGCACGATTGGAGGCGTTAAACTCAACTGGCAGGGTAACAACTTGAAATAATACAGCCCCAGCCATAAAGAGAATTCCCAGCAGGACAAAACCACTGGCTCCTGCAAAAAAACCAATCATAATTAAGATCCATGAAAAGTTAGAACCTATATTTGCTACCGGAACAAGTGTATGACGCAATCTTAAAAACGAATAACTCTCTGCATCCTGTATAGCATGACCTACTTCATGGGCAGCAATGGCTGCAGCAGCCACTGAGTGACCATGATAGTTACCTGAAGAGAGTCTAACCGCTTTAGTTCTTGGATCATAGTGGTCTGTAAGCTGACCTCGCACTTCAGATACACTTACATCGTAAAGTCCATTTGCATCTAATATTCTTCTTGCGACCTCTGCACCTGTCATATGGGAAGAGGATGCTACTTTAGAATATTTATTGTAAGCTCCTTTTACCTTAAACTGTGCCCAGATCGGAATGATGATAATTATGGCAAAGTATATCAAATATGCTCCCATAATAACCCCTCCTGTTATTTACCTTCTAGTTGTTATCTTCCCCTTATGGCCTCTCGTGGAAACATAGAAATTATATTAACTCTCTTGCTTCTTTTGTTTTCTCTTGTCACCGTTATATTTTCTCCAGCCTACATAGGATAATGTAAGTATAATGATGCTGCCTGTCGAAATGATTACCCACCAAAGAGATGGATCCGCTTCATCCTCTGTCATATCCTCAAATATGGACTGCAGGTCGGCTTCCAATGCTTCCAGCTGCTCATTCGGTTGTCCTGATGATATAATATTCGGACGGTATTGGTCAATATATTGAACCTGTGTATCAACATTTTGCATTCTCTCAGGAGATATATCGAGCTTCATGCTTGGATATACAACATGATATAAGTTTAAAAAGGAATTATAGCTAACATGAAATTTTTCAGTGTCTCCCCTTTCTGCCGCCTCTTTGGCATCATTAAAAACAGATAAGATCGGTGATTCCATTTCAGTCCACATTGGCTGATATGTAGATGTTACAGCATCCATAACAAGACGAAATTTTGTTAGGCTATTTACTCTGTCCGTGTAGTTCATTTCAGAACTCACAGCAGCCTTAAGCGCTTCATGATGAGTGGACGTTACTGCTCTTAGTTCTTCAGATGTAAATGGCCGCTCATTTCCTGTCGCATATACATATTGTTCCGAGAAATAGTCAAGCAGCCTTTTAGCATCATCATATCGCTTCAATTTCATCATTTGAAGTGCTTCGTCCGATATCTCATTTAATTTATCAACAGGTGAACTGCTTTCTGCATACACCGAAAACGGCATAAGAATTAAAAATAATATGCTTAACAATAGTAAATATGGTTTCTTCATACCTTGTCCCTCCTCTAATCCCTATTAAAAAATGTATGAGAAAATGGACAAGGCTAGAACATGAAAAATGATTGAAGTGATCAATTCCATATAGAGAGAGTATATTCTTTTTCACGCCCTCTGGTGCATGCCTTCTGTGGGCAGATGCTGAACATCCTCCGGCTATCTATATGCGGAGACTCATCCAGAAGGAATCTCTTATGATCCTGTTTCGATCATCAAATTATATTCTAAAATGACTTAAACGAACCATAAAAAAACCAAAGAACGCTATAGCTACATTCTCTGGCTTTACTTTCCTATATACGGCAATATCAACTACCGCCTTGCGGAATGATGACAGGGTTAACATCTCCTTGCCCGCTGCTTCCGCCATTAAAATATTGAGGAACCTTACCCGGATAAAATAAATCGCCAACTTTCACCGAGTTTTCCATAACGATATCACGTTCAACAAGCGGGATGATGACCTTCATTTGCACTTGAACCTTCACATAAACTTCGAGATATGTATTGTTTATGCCAGTTTCAAGAATTTTCGTTTCCACATTTGACATTGAGTGACCTAAAAGTTCAAATTTAATTGGCACTTTTGGACCCAGATTAGAGAATAATGTTTGCTTTGTAGCCATTCCAAGCGGGATTCGATAGATAATCCCTTTTTCCTTATGAGAAGCTTCATAATCAATATAAGAATCATTTCGAAAGGCTTCAAATTGCTCTAATTCACCCTGCTCAACTAAATCCAGATATTCCTGCACCATCCGGTTCGTATCTGACATCACTTTGTTTACAACCTGCTGATTAAAGCTGTAAGGCGCATTTTCACCATCACCATGGCGAACAATTAATTCGTTTACATCGATCGTTTCCGATAATTCCTTTGTAATGGCATCATTAATGGCTTGAGCTGAGAATTGCTTCGCACGCGTTTCAGCAATATCCATTAATACTGGTTCAATTTGTTCATCAATCATAAGAAGACCAAAAAAAGTAAGAAGGACAAAAAGGATTAACGAAATGAAGAATACATGCTTAGCTGGTAAAGGTCCTTTAAACAGTCCCTTCCTCTTTCTTCTGAACACATGAAACCCTCCCTTTGTACAATATATGATTGTACAGGGAAAATAAAACAAGTATCGTCTCTTATCCCGACAATTTCATGCCCTTATACAGTCTAGCGATCCTTAATTACTTGTAATACTTAATTGAAAGGATTTTTTTCGCAAACATAAGTAATAGGTCAGTGCTATACAGAAAATACTGAGCCAAAATGTAAAGTATCCGATTTCAGGTATGTATAAATCCAGGGTTGGATATCTTGGCAGCATAAAAAAGACATAATCAATCACGTCATTATGCAAGGTCCAAACTCCTGCAGCAACTAAGTGCCATGTTTTCAAACGATAAAAAGGAGCGTATAAGATCCCTTGAACTGCCATAGCACCATGTGAAAAAATCAGCATAAGAGCCGCAGGCTGAATATCACCAGTGACTTGGAAGACAAGCAGATTCATAACAACCGCCCAAACACCGTATTTCACTAAGGTCACAATGGCAAGAGCTTCAAACAGCGGCCAATTTTTCCCCAGCAAAAAAGCAATAAGAACAAATACAAAAAACAAACTTGCAGTAGGACTATCCGGAACAAACGGGAGAAAATGCAGCGGTGTTTCGACAAGCTGCCCTTCATACCATATATAACCGTAAATAGTTCCTCCTAAGTTAATTAATAAGAGTAATAATAGAATGGTACGATTAGCAAAAAACGGATATAGCCACTTCATAACTTACCTCATCTCTACCTAAATTTCTCTTTTATCATAAAGTATTCCATTTACAACAGCAACATAAAGGCTATAGCTTTTTGGTTATGTATTACTCAGCAGAAGGTTCAGAACCATAAAAAGAACCGGCAGTCAATTGACATACCGGTTTTTGATTACATTATTCACTTTCTACGCTATCAATAAATTCTACTAGCTTATCAAGTTCTTCCTCTGTGCCTGCAAATAGGCCACCTGGCATTGCGCCACGACCGTTTTGAATAACTTCTTTAATTTCTTCAGGAGTTAGTTCAACGTCGATTAATGCAGGTCCAGCTGCACCTTGCAGTTCAGTGCCGTGACATGACAAGCATGTGTTAGCTTCTAAAAGTGCATATCCTTCTGCAGTTGTATCAATCTCAGCTTCCGCAACGATCTTCCCTTGCTGTGCCGCTGCTTCCCAATCATGGTGAGCAACCGATTCCCAAGTTAAGAATGTAATACCTGCAAGCGCTAATAACATAAAACCTGTTGCTAATGGGCGCTTTGATGGACGGCGTTCAGGTCCGCGGTCAATGAATGGAGCCAGTAAAAGAGCTCCAAACGCCAAGCCTGGAATAATGAATGCTCCAATCGCATTGTACGGACCAGATGCATACGTATATTTCAGTAATTGATATAAGAATAAGAAATACCAGTCTGGCAATGGAATATAGGCTGTATCACTTGGATCAGCTATCTTCTCTAATGGAGGCTGGTGTGCAATAGTTAAGCATAAGAACCCAATTAGGAATACAGCTCCAACCATCCACTCTTTTAAAAGGAAGTTTGGCCAAAATGCCTCTGTTTTCCCCGGATATTCCGAATAATCTTTTGGAATATTCGGCTTACGCTCAGCAGGAACACGTGAATCTCCTACGAATTTCATACCTTTTCCGCGATGCATTGGGTAATTCCCCTCCTTCGTTCATTATTTTAATTTTACAACGGTCCAGAAATACCCTGCTTTCGAATCATGATAAAGTGGGCCGCCATTAAAGCAAATAATGCAGCAGGCAAGAAGAAAACATGGATAGCAAAGAATCTTGTAATAGTTTGCGCACCAACAATATCTGCATCTCCTGCGATTAGAATTTTCAGGTATTCCCCGATCAGCGGTGTCGATTCAACAATTTGAATGGTAACCTTTGTAGCAAATAACGCTTTCATATCCCACGGCAATAAATAACCAGTTAAACCAAGTGCCAGCATTACGAAGAAAATAAGTACACCAACAACCCAGTTCAATTCACGAGGCTTTTTATAAGCGCCTTGGAAAAATACTCGCAGCGTATGTAAGAACATCATGACAATAACTAAGCTTGCTCCCCAGTGGTGCATTCCGCGGACAATTTGCCCAAATGCTACGTGGTTTTGCAAATAATAAACCGATTCCCAAGCATTTTGAATATCTGGAACATAGTACATAGATAAGAACATACCAGATAATATTTGAATTACAGTTACGAAAAACGTCAGACCGCCAAAGCAATAGACAAACGCAGAAAAGTGATGCGCTGGGTTAACATGCTCAGGTACTTCGTGGTCAGCGATATCCCGCCAGATTGGCGTAATATCTAAACGTTCATCTACCCAATCATAAATTTTGTTTAACAAAGATTACGCCCCCTTTCGCGGTTCTGCTTTACCTAAATGCAAATAGCCGTCTACATCTTGAATTGGAAATACATCGAGTGGAGCAATTGGAGGAGTTCCAGGCACATTCGTACCATCCTTTGTATATAATCCACCATGACAAGGACAATAGAAGTGTTCAGGATTTGACTCATCCGAATTCCAGTCAACTACACAACCAAGATGTTTACAAACAGGTGATAAGGCCACAACTTCTCCATTTTCATCTCTGTAAACCCAAGCAGATCCAGTAACTTCAGAAGTGTACCATGCATCCACTTGTTCAAATGTGTAATCAACTCTTGTTGGTACTTCAGTGATTTCAGAAATCTTTTGTTTTGTTGGAATAAAATCGCTTTCACCCTTATGCTGCAAAACAGGATCCACTGCAAAGCGAACCATAGGCATTAACATCCCCGCTGCCATGAAACCGCCTACACCAGTAAGAGTATAGTTTAGGAATTGACGTCTTGAAACACGATTTTTGCTCATACTTTTCCCCCCTCTATTATGAAGTTGAGTCCAACGGACATAATTCAACACAATATAAAACTAGGACATACCAATGATATATCAATAATTATATAAGGTCAATATAATCCTGTGCACAAAGATGGAAACAAAGTGATTAATATTGCTTTCATTCATTATTTTGCCATTTCCGGACAAATAAATTCAATAACTGTTTCACTTGATCTTCCAGAATTTGATTTTTATACTTCTCTTCCATATGCTCTAACGGCAGCGAAGGCAGCCAGATCAAGTCACCGTCCAGATTTTCTTCATACATTTTCCAATTACTGTCACTCGTTACATAGAAAACATGCGAAAATCCTTGTGACATTAACTCTGTTTCCCAGTGCTTTATATCACTGACAAGTTTATCTTCATTTGCATTCTTTAAATAGGAAAAACCAGGAAGCATTAATAATCTCCCTTTAAACTGCCTCTCTAATTGAATGGAGAGCAATGATATAAACTCTGTCATGCCTACAGCCTGCTTAATATCATCGCCAAAAGATACAGGATATAAAGGCAATACAACTGTATCAATATATTGCTTTTCCTTTATAAACATTTCAATGTCCTCTGAATTCCACTTCATCCAAATCACCCCAAAAAGATACTATTTTAGCTAATCATAACATGTCCTGGAAACGGCAACAATGTTCCTATTTAAGCGGATGCTGTTTGCGATGAGGATGTTTCAGAAGAAGTTTCATCGGAAAAAAATATGAAAATTCATTCAAAAAAAAACAAGCCTGCACAATTGTACAGACTCTATTTATTACTTTTTAAGTTTTTTTAATTGCTCTGTTAAAACTGCAAATGCATCCTTGTCATGACGATCTAAAGCTTCATCAATTAGGGACAGCAGTTTTTCTTTTTGAAATTTCTCAATGCTCTCAGTAAGGAATCTTTCCGCTATGATACGGTCCTTATCACTTATTTGCAGCTTCTTCGGCATAAATGGATTCTCTTCGAGTACAGCTGCATACTGATGGGCTTGATTTGACGCATGGAAGTTTAACTGAATATAAATCTCTTCTTCTCTGTTTAGCCGGATGTCATGAAACGACTTTTCCGCGTCTGTTGTCATCACATTGCCTTTATAGAAGCGAAAAGGTGCTTCATCTACACAATGTGCTGACATGATTAAACCTCGCGGACAATATTGTGCCTGGTCCACAAAATGAACCTTTTCCATTAAACCATCATGACTCATCAGATAATTTAAAATCCAGACACATTCCCGTCTCTTCAGTTGATAGTGATTCAAAAACCAGCGAATAAAATCTTTTTTTTCGTTGACAGATACAGGGGCCGTCAATGTGATTCCCTCCTCTGCTAACAGCCAGATTTTTAGACCGATCCTTTACATGTATTCGTCTGTAATCCGTTCCAATACATCCGTATACTCCCCATTTTCCGGATCGAGCTTTATGAGTTGCTTAAAGATTTCTGCAGCTTCCTCTCTTTTTCCTTCCTCAATTAGAAAATAACCGTACTCAGAAAGAAAATCCGGCTGCTGTTTAAAATAAGTATATGCATGCTGATATTTGTTTAATGCCTGTGAAAATTCTTCAAGATGCTGATAAGCTACAGCAGCATCCCATAAAATTTGCGGCTCCTCATTTTCAAACTGCTCCATTAAAGTGACAATTTCAAGCATATCTTCATATTGTTCCTGCTTTAAAAATACTTTATTTAGTGTTAGGGCAGCTTCTGTATATTCAGGATCAAGAGCTAACGCCTGTCTGAATAAATCGACACCTTCATCTTCTTTTCCCAATTTCAGCGCAAGCTTTCCTCCATAGAAAAATAGCTCCTTATTAAACTCATCTTGTGCAATACCTGTTTTGATGCTATTAAAGGCATTTTCCAGCTCTTCTTCACGCTCATAGCTTTTAGCAAGATGATAATAAAGTGAATGATACTCGTGATCTAATTCTTTTAATTCATTAAACTTTTCAATGGCTGTACGATTAAAGCCTGCTTGCAAGGCAGTAAAGGCATAGCTGAATAAGGTATTGATCTCAAGTTTATGCTCTAATGCTTTTTCAAAGAATGGCAATGCATCCTCAAAGGCTCCAGACGCACTTAAAACGTCGGCAAGTCTTTCGTTTACATTTACCCCCGCAATAACTTCATCAGTCTTTAAGACCTTCTGGTAGGCCTTGATCGCGTCAAGAAATTTTCCTTCCTCGGAAAATAACTCGCCGAGCGCAAAATCAATGACCCGCTCCTCAGGCAGGATAGACTTTGCCTGTAATAACTTTTGTTCACTTACCTCAAACAAACCCTGCATTTGGTATAAATCAGCAAGGAGCAGAAGAGCTTGGGGGTAACTTGGATCATTGTGAGCTATTTTCTCAAGAACAAGAATCGCTTCCTCTTCATTGCCAAGATCGATCTCTATTTCTGCCAGTAAAACGAGCAGCTCTCCCTCTTCTGGATAGGCTTGTAATAAGCGTTCGAACAGGGCTTTCGCTTCTTCAAGAAACCCGAATTGCAGCAGCTCCTCCGCTAACACAAACCTTTCTTCGTGGGACCCATCTTTTAAAATATCTTTATAATTGTTAATTGCTTCTTCATGCTGACCGTTTTCTAATAGAGAAATGATTTGCTTAACTTTATCCATGTATTTTTCCTTTCGCTATCTAATCTCCAAATGTAAAATAAGAAGGAGTTTTAATAAGTACGTGTTCCCCGGATCCGGGTCTGTACATAACCTCATCACCGGCTCGGATAACTGTTCCTTTATGAACCGTAACCGCTAACCTTTCTTTATGATAATCATTAAGCTCTAATTCTTCAATTTTTATGATTTCCCTGCTGGGAAGATAAAGATTGTAGGAGAGCTCACTTCCTATTTGAATTGCCGCTTTTAAAGGATAGATGCCAATTTTCGCCAATATACTTCTGCACAAATTTTGCTTTTCCGGCAGCTCCTCCAATAAGGCAGGGATTTTCTCATTCTTAACAATCATCTTCCACGTCTTTAAAGCCAATGACCGCTCGGTGGGCTGCTCGTATTTTATAACAGGGATCAAAGGACTATTGTATGGAAACATTGCTTCTCGAATCCAGCCCCAAGGCATATTTTTCAGTTCTTCAACACTATCTATTTCTATAAATAATGCGGGAATCCTCTCCTGTTTCGTTTTTAACAAAAAAGATGTTGTTAATAGTCTCAGGGGGATGCGCACTCCGATTATATAGTCAATCGGACTGTTAAGCAAATTTGTTTTCAAGCGCTTAATATTAGTTTTAAGATCTTTTTCAAAGTGCACATAGACGGATGTCAGCAGTGCAGTGGTTCCTTTTAAAATATACTCCTCTGTAAAATAGCTTTTCTGATTAGGATGAGAGCCCAGGTTTGGAAATTTTGAATCATACATTACATGGATTGGTGTCAGCAAAAAAGAATTGGCATTCATCCTCATATGCTTATAGAGTGGAAATGCAGTTTTCACCGTGGAAATTTTCCCTTCCTCAACGAAGAGAGAAGACTCTTTAATTGTATCTCCGCTAACAATATTTGCATTTTCAATAATGTACGCCATCAAATCACCCTCTTAACGGTCTTAAGACAAGCTATGAAGATGATGTGAAAATAATGACTATTTCTCATCGGAAGAACGCGGGACTCTTAATCCTATAGAAAGTTTTTAAAAAATTTTTTCACTTAACACCGTTTCAAGAAGGTAAAATCAGCCAAAAAATCGAAATAAACTAATATGTTCCATCAACCTTCAGCGTTAAGGCATAAGTTTTATAACATAAACTGTTAATCAATTTAATAAAGGAGTTTTTCAAAATGAATAGCCGTCAGGAAAATCTTTTCAGGCAATTAAAAACCTACCGGGAAGAACTACTTCACACATTGGAGAACGTAACTGACCATGAAGCAGAATGGATTCCGGAAAATTTCCGCAACAATATAAGGTGGCAAATAGGTCATCTTTATCTTGATCAATACTTATGGATTGAGACTTTAACAAAAGAAAACATTGAAATACCTGAATGCATTCGAAAATCTTTTGGGTTTGGAACTAGTCCAGAAAGTTTTGATGAAGAGACACCTACATATTCTGAACTTAAAGAATTGCTGAAAAAGCAGCCTGATTTAATCCTTAAACAATATAGCAATTGTTTAGACAAAGAATTTCCGCCAACAGAAATGGGCATGCAAACAATTGAGCAAGTATTAATTAGAACTATTTTCCATGAAGGAATGCATCTGCAGGCAATAAATGATATTAAGAAATCGATTCATAACAGTAAAACTGCGCCACAGGTATAACCTTCAATCGTTTACTTCTCAATAGAACAAGCTGGTAATATCTTCATTTCTGCAAAAAACAGCCTGATTGGGTAGGATCAAATTGATCCCTCCTTATCAGGCTGTTTTCTCTTCACACAATGATAAAATCAAAACATTATTCTGAAATTAAACTGTGCAAGTGCTCAAAAAAATTCGGGTATGAGACCGAGATGGCTTCAGCTTCTTCTAAATGGATCTCTTCTTTGCTGATGGCAGCAGCAATAGCAAGCATCATTCCAATTCGGTGGTCGCCGTGGCTTGATACTTTGCCGCCTGAAATAGCTGACTTCCCATCAATCACCATTCCATCATCGGTAGCAGTAATCTTCACACCCAGTTTACGTAGCTCATTCACAACAGTATCAATACGATTCGTTTCTTTTACCTTCAATTCCTCTGCATCTTTAATGATCGTTTGACCCTCTGCTTGACTTGCGAGAAGAGCAATGATCGGAATTTCATCAATGAGCCGAGGAATTAATTCACCATCAATAACAGTCCCTCTTAAAGCAGATGTCTGAATGGTAAGATCTCCAGCTGGTTCAGCCTGCCCGTTTTCGTATGGAGCCACTTGTAAATTTGCTCCCATCGCTGATAAAACATCAATCATACCTGTACGCGTTGGGTTTAAACCGACATTTTTCAAGGTGATTTTACTGTTTGGCACGATGGCACCAGCCGCGAGAAAAAATGCTGCTGACGATATATCACCAGGAACATGCACCGTTGTGCCTTTAAGTTCTTGACCGCCTTGCACACTGACCTTCAATCCATCGACTTGGACTTTTCCGCCAAAAGCCTTGATCATTTTTTCTGTATGATCCCTTGTTCTTGCCTGCTCGATGATTGTTGTTGTTCCATCTGCCTGCAGGCCAGCAAACAGCAGCGCCGATTTTACCTGTGCACTTGCAATCGGCATTTCATATGTAGTTCCCTGTAAAGGACCGCCTTTTAAAGAAATTGGCGTGAATTCTGCATTTTTTCTTCCTTGGATGCTTGCACCAAATTGCTGAAGCGGCTTTGTTACTCTTGTCATTGGCCGTTTGGCAATTGATTCATCGCCAATCAGAACGGAGTGAAAATCTCTGCCAGCCAGGATTCCCATCATTAGTCGAATGGTTGTGCCTGAATTACCAACATGTAAAATATCTTTAGGTTCTTTTAAACCAGCTAAGCCTGATCCTTTAATAACCACCTGATCTTCCTGTAATTCTATTTGGACACCAAGTTTTCTAAAACAGGAAATCGTGCTTAAACAATCATCCCCTTGCAGAAAATTCGTTACTTTTGTTTCTCCAGTGGCGATTGCCCCAAACATGATCGAGCGATGTGATATTGATTTATCACCTGGCACCTGTACGTTTCCTTTTAATCCAGGAATATCATGTACTATCTTCACAATTTTACCTCCTAAAACCCTATTGTTGTGTCATATTGTGTATGATACTTTATACAAGAAATGGCTCTGCTGCGATCTTCCTCTGTTTGAAAGCTGATGACGAGCACACCCATAATATCTTCCCTTGTTTCACGTATGCTTATATTTGTAATGCTAATTTCTTCTTTAGCTAAGTATCCCGTAATTTCCGAAATGACACCAGGATAATCGGGCACATCTACAAACAAATCATAAAAAGCGGGAATAGCCCCTTTCTGCTTTTGGGGCAGATCATCACGATAATGCTTGGCATCAGCAAAATAGTGATGAATTTCCGAGCCACTAGCAGAACTAAGCATCGTTTTCACTTTTTCCATTTCAAGCTGCCAATCCTCCAAAAGCTCGAGCAGGACAGCTTTGTTGTGCAATAAAATGTCTCTCCACATGTTTGGATTACTGGAGGCGATTCTTGTTATATCTCTGAATCCACCAGCAGCTAAACGTGGCACAAGCTCATGGGTTTCGCCAGACCTCTTAGCCTGATGAACGAGGGAGGCTGCAATAATATGCGGAAAATGACTGATAACCCCTGTTAATTGATCATGTTCTTTTGGACTGACAACTAAAAACCTTGCATTGGTGCCTGAGAGCCAATTTTGCAGGAGATTTAGTTGATTTTCTTTAATATGATCTTCAGGTGTGAGCAAATAAAAAGCATTTTCAAAAAGCAGCGGGCGAGCTGCAGAAACTCCGCTTTTATGTGAACCTGCCATTGGATGTCCTCCAATAAAGGCAATGTTCTTTTCTTTAAATTTTGCACCTGCACGAACAATCTCCTGCTTTGTACTTCCAGCATCCGAAATAATAACATTTCCCTTAAGCTCGAGCCTCAACAATTGATGAAGGATATGCTCGGTTTCTATAACAGGAGCTGCAATTAATATCAAATCTGCCTTCACTGCTTCTTCATCGATTGAGACTGCTAATTCATCTACAACTGTCAGCATTTTTGCTAATCTTCCTTGTTCTTCATTAACATCATAGCCAACAACCCAAGCTTTTTCATGAGCTTTTTTAATTGAAAGGGCAAGAGATCCGCCAATAAGCCCCAATCCGATCATCAATACTCTTCCTTGCATGATATGACCTCTCCCTTTGAAACGAGTTTCACACTGTATCAACTTTTTATTTGTAATAATAAGGAAAGTCTCTTCAATTTAAGTGTAAATTGAAAAAAATTCAGAGGCAGATCGATCACCTCTGAAACTATTTTAATTGCGGTCATTCTGATCTTTGAGGTATTGCTCCATTGCAGAGATGACTCCTGCATTCTGCTGTTCTGAACCGATCGTTACTCTCACTGCTTCAGGAAATCCAAGCGCTTTGCCGGAACGTACAATGTAACCTTTTTCAAGTAAATATTGAAAAACTTCATCTGCATCTGCAGCAAAATCAATTAAAATAAAGTTTGCTTGGGAAAGGTAATATTTCAGATCCCTGCTTTTGCAGAAAGTATAAAACTGTTCTAATCCCTTCCGGTTAGCTTCTTTACAGTTTTCAATAAAAGATTGGTCTCCAACGGCAGCTATTGCTGCAGCCTGAGCAAATCTATTTGCATTGAAAGGTTCACGGACAGGCTCTAAGCCGCGAATGATCTTCTCATTAGCAATTCCATAGCCAATTCGAAGACTGGCAAGGCCATATATTTTTGAGAAAGTTCTTAACGCAATGACGTTTGGAAAACGTTCTACAAGTTTTACAGAATCATGATAATCTTCGGCAGTGGTATACTCACAATAAGCTTCATCAATTACAACTAAAACATCTTCAGAAACTTTTTCTATAAATGCAATGAGATCCTTTTCAGGAATATAGACACCAGTTGGATTATTTGGTGTACAGATCCATACAACGGATGTATTTTCATCTATAAGCTCCAGCATCTTATCTAAGTCAAAGCCGCCATTCTTAAGCGGAGCTTCTCTAATCTCTGCACCTTCAACAATAGCGTTATGTTTGTATTGAGGAAAAGTAGGAGCAGATGTAATTGTGTTCGTCCCAGGACTTAGCAGTGCTCTTGCAATCATTAAAATGATTTCATCGGATCCATTCCCAAAGATTAACTGACTTGGTTTTACCTTCAAAAAGTTTGAAAGCGTATCACGCAGTTCCTGTGCATAACCATCCGGATATAAAGCGTAAAAAGAAAGGTCCTTCTGCATAGCATCAGATGCTGCTTTTGAGCAGCCAAATGGGTTTTCATTTGATGCCAGCTTTGTAATTTCTGCTAAGCCATATTGCTTTTTCACTTCTTCAATTGATTTTCCTGGCTGATATGGTGTTAAACTTAAAAGCTGTTCCTTCCATTTCATCGTTATCCCCACCTCTAATTAGAAAGCCTCATTAATAGTGTTTATTCTTTTTCCGTTTCCGCCAAGTCCGGTCGCAGCGAAATGGCATTACGCAAATATATATGATTTATTTCCTGCTGAGATTTGCTTGTATTAACATGCATCATCACTCGCACACAGAGAGACAAGGATTCTGGCACAGGAATTTCTCGTGTACACATGACAGGAACGTATTTCCAGCCGTCAATTGCTCTCATTGCTTTTGCAGGAAAACACGCTGTCAGATCTTCTGTTACTGAAAAGAGTACAGAGGCAACTTGCTCCGCTTCGAGCTTATTCTCTTTAATTATTTCTTTGAGCAGCATTTCTGTCTCTTCTAAAATGAGCTTTTCACTGTTTTCGTCAACCGTGGTTGCTCCTCTAATCCCTCTGATCAATTTTTTTCCTCCTTTACATCCTGTCTAAGTATTTTTACTTCGTCTTATCCATTTTTGACAAAACGCTCAAGTTCCGCCATTAATTCTTCATCAGCTATTTTCATCAGTATTGGATTCCCTATTGCTTCAAGCAATACGAATGTAATGGATGAACCAATCGTTTTTTTATCTTGCTTCATGCGCTGCAGAAGTTTTTCAGCTGGAATTTCAGCCGGGATCTCTGTTTGATATCCTAATGAAATTAGCCAGTTTGTAAATTCTTCATCATTAAAAGCGAGATTATTATATTTTTTACTTAATTGGATGGCATACCTCATGCCAACAATAATCGCTTCTCCGTGAGACCAGCCGCCATAGCCCATCTCTGCTTCAACTGCATGACCAAGTGTATGTCCAAAATTTAAAAAGGCACGTTTACCTGTTTCTTTCTCATCTTCTCCTACTATATTCGCTTTAATCTCAATACCTCTAGCTAAATAAGGTTGTATCAATTGAGCTTGAAGATCTTCTATAGTTTTGACCTTTTCTTTGAGCTCCTCATAAAAAGAGAGGTCATGAATAAGAGCATGTTTGATTACTTCTGCAAAGCCAGATCTCTTTTCTCTCTCTGGCAGTGAACGCAAATATTCTAAATCATAAAAAACGGCTTCTGGCTGGTAAAAGGCACCAACCATATTTTTCCCGAGTTCATGGTTAATCGCCACTTTTCCTCCAACTGCACTATCGTGTGCCAGAATGGTAGTAGGGATCTGGATAAAAGGAATACCGCGCATATAAGTTGCAGCAACAAACCCGCTTAAATCTCCAACTGCTCCGCCGCCAAATGCCAGTACGAGTGATTTACGGTCCAACTGCTGTTTTAGCGCAAATGTTAGGCATTCATGGTATACTTCAAACGTTTTTGCATTTTCACCATTAGGAACAATTATATGACTGGATTCAAAGTCTGAAAGCACTTCAAGCAAATCTTGCAAATATAATCTGCCAATGTTTTCATCACTTATAATCATCAGCTTTGTCAGCTGAGGAAATTCATTATGTAAAAAAAGGGGAAGCTCATGGATGATCTTTTCCCCTATTAAAACTGGATACTCTTTTGAAGAAGTTTGAACAGAAACAGCCTTCATTAAAATTCCCTCGCATATGTTCTTTGCATCTCCACTGTTTCCAGAAGAGTCTCGAAACGGTCTGCATAAAACTGGCTAACAAGTGCTGAGGCAAGCTCCCATGCCACTGCATGCTCTGCTACAACAGCTGCAGCAGGAACAGCACAGCTGTCAGATCTTTCAATGCTTGCAGTAAACGGTTCTTTTGTTTCAATATCCACACTTTGCAATGGTTTATATAGTGTAGGAATTGGTTTCATAACCCCGCGGACGACGATTGGCATTCCAGTTGTCATTCCGCCTTCAAAACCTCCTAGGTTATTAGACTTGCGGTAGTAGCCATCTGTTTCGTTCCATGCAATTTCATCATGTACTTCACTTCCAGGTTTTCTTGCAGCCTGAAAACCGATTCCAAATTCTACTCCTTTAAAGGCATTAATACTGACAATGGCGGAAGCAAGCTTCGCATCCAGCTTTCGATCATAGTGAACATAACTGCCAACTCCAGGAGGCATGCCTTCAACAATTACTTCAACAATACCGCCAATTGAATCGCCATTTTGCTTTGCTTCATCTATTAAGTTCATCATTTTCTGTCCAGCATCTTCATCGAGACAGCGGACAGGAGAAGCTTCCGAAATTTTCATCATCTCATCAATTGGCGGATATTCTTTAATATCTGCACTAATACCGCCAATTTCCCGAACGTGAGAAGTAATTTTTATGCCTAATAGGCTTAGAAGTTTTTTGGCAACAGAACCAGCTGCAACCCGCACGGTTGTTTCGCGTGCTGAAGAGCGTTCTAGTACATTTCTCATATCTCGGTGGCCATATTTTAAGGCACCATTTAGATCAGCATGTCCAGGTCTTGGTCTTGAAATGACCCTTTTCATTTCAGCCAATTCGTCCTCATGTAACGGCTCAGCACCCATAATTTTGGTCCAATGCTTCCAGTCATTATTTTCGACTGCAAGGCAGACTGGTGAGCCAAGTGTATAACCATGTCGTACACCGCTTGTAATATTGACTGTATCTTTTTCAATTTGCATGCGGCGCCCTCTTCCATGACCTTTTTGGCGCCTTGATAATTCTTCATTTATATCCGAATCGACTAGCGGCATCCCAGCTGGTAACCCTTCAATTATTGCTGTCAGCTGTGGTCCATGTGATTCTCCAGATGTTAAGTATCTCAAAACTCTTTCCCCCTTCAACTTGTTAAAGGATTATGTACCAATATAACATATGCCCTTATGTAAACATAGAAAAATTTTTGAATTTCGAAAATTTTTCTTGTTTGATCAATTTCAGTCATTTTACCATGAAGGCTTTAAGCTGAAAAGCAGAGTGCTGGTTGGGAAATGAGGTTCTGTGGAAAAAAATGCAGAGAGTTGGATGGGGCAAAACTAGAATAATATGTCTAGAACACGAAATTCAATGTTCTGGTTTGGTTATTTAACCTAGCCCGTTCTTCCCGCTTTCCTTTATTATCCACAGGAGTCGAGGCCCTCCGCTCCATTATACTTGTAATTAAAACGATATATTTTTGAATTACAAATAAAAAAACGAATGTTAGAAAGATCCACTTTCTAACCATTCGTTTCTATGGTTGTGCTAAATATTTCAGTCCAGCCTCTTCTTTTCAGCTTTTTTTATAAAAGAATGTATCCTCTGTCTGGAAACCGTATTTTCCAGGATTGAAAATCTGTTCTGTGCTTCCGACAAAAAAGAACCCTTCTGGCTTTAATGCTTGGCTGAATTTATAATAAAGGCCATCTTTAGCTTCTTCGGTAAAATAGATGAGAACATTTCGGCATACAATTAAATCAAATGGCCCGCCAAATGAATCAGACAGCAGATTTTGCTTTTTATATGTCACCGTTTTTTTGATTTCATTTGAAATTTTATATAAACTGCCTTCTTTTTGAAAGTATTTCTGTTTCATTTCTGAAGGAACTTCGTTTAATGATCTTTCAGGATAAATCCCAATTTTGGCACGATCAATGACCTTTTCATCCAGGTCTGTTGCGAGGATGTTAATTTGGGAGAGCGGCATCATTTTTGACATAATCATAGCAAGCGTATAGGGCTCCTCACCAGTAGAACAAGCTGCACTCCAAACCTTTACTTGCTTTGTTCTTCCGTATATTTGAGGCAGGATTTTATTCTCCAATACCTCCCACCGCTTTGCATTTCGGTAAAATTCCGATACATTAATGGTCATACGGTCCAAGAAATCATCCAGAAGGCTTTTGTCCTGGTTGATAGCGTGATAAAAATCACGAAATGATGTAAATCCTTTTTTATCGTATAAAGACTCCAGTCGCCGTTTCATTTGTGCTTCCTTATAAGCCCCTAAGTCAATTCCTGTCTTCTTCTTAATATTCATTATAAATTCCTGATATTCTTGAACCATTTCTATTCTCCTCTATCGATAGTCCTAGTTAAAAGTATAACTGAAAATAGAAGAAAATAGAATCACCTAAATTTCCTCTTAAACATTGTATACGGTTACAAAAAACCACTTGCAAATGCAAGTGGTTTTTTGATTAACCAGTTCCTAAAGTTATCTAATGATTAATTAATCCAATCATTCATTAATTTATTATATTCAACCAATTCTTCTTGTTTAAAGAATAAGCCAATTTCACGCTCCGCACTTTCAGGAGAATCGGAACCATGAATAATATTTTTGCCGACAATGACACCAAAGTCTCCGCGCAGAGTTCCAGGAGCTGCATCCTTTGGATTAGTAGCACCCATCATTTGACGAGCTGTTGCGATCACATTCTCGCCTTCCCAAACCATAGCAAACACTGGGCCAGAAGTAATAAAATCAACAAGCTCACCGAAAAATGGACGTTCTTTATGTTCACCATAATGCTCTTCGGCAAGCTCTTTTGGAATACTCATTAATTTTGCTCCAACTAACTGGAAGCCTTTCTTTTCAAAACGAGAAACAATTTCACCAATTAAATTCCGCTGTACCCCATCAGGCTTGACCATTAAAAACGTCTTTTGCATAGTCTCCACTCCTAAGTTATATGTATATGGCTGTCATAGACAATCCACGAAAATATTAACATTTATTTGACAATTATTCAACTTCAAATTTTTCTGTCAAATAAAATAACTTAGAAAAATGAAAATCGAGTTAGAATCGCCGCTTCCCAATCACACGCACAAGATCTCGGAATGCCCGCTTTGAGCGGTTAGTTGGGAGTTCGTCAATCAGCACAAGTGCCTTTTGCAAATATTGGTCACTGACCTTTAAAGAACGTTCGATTGCACCAGAATTTTTAATAAGCGTTATGATTTCTTGTATTTGCTCACGTGTTGTGTGCTCTGAAACATTGACCATTTTATCATGTATTTGCTTATTTTCACTCGCAAATAATGCGGGAAGTGTTATATTCCCCTGAAGCAGGTCACCGCCAGCAGGTTTTCCAAGCTCTTGTTCTGTTCCGATAAAGTCCAGCACATCATCTATGATTTGGTATGACATGCCAATATAATAGCCAATTTTATACAATTTTTTGTGCAGCTCATCCTCTACATCCGCTGCAATGGCTCCAAGCTGACAGCTGACAGCAATTAAAATAGCTGTTTTTCTTTTGATTCTGCGCAAATAACTGCGAAGGTTTTGATCGAAGTTATATTTGTCTTTTATTTGCTCTATTTCACCTATGCAAAGTTCAACTAGTGTATTTGATAAAATTTGATGTGCATATGGCTTATCGATATTGGATATTAGTTCAAGAGCCCGCGCAAATATATAATCGCCAGTATACATGGCGATTCGGTTGTCCCACTTCGCTTTTATGGTAAGCTGACCTCTGCGCAGCTCTGCATCATCAATCACATCATCATGAACAAGTGAAGCCATATGAATCAGCTCAAGTGAAACAGCAACATCCTTCATTCTGTTGATGTCATAGTCTCCAAATTTACCTGCAAGCAATACAAATACAGGTCGCAGTCTTTTCCCCCCTGCTTGCAATAAGTGCAGAGAAGCCTGGTGAAGCAGCGGTGACTGGGCTTGAATAGCGTTTTCCAATGCTTCTTCTATCACGTTTATATCTGAATTCAAAAATGAGTACATCATTTTCAATTTCATATCTTCATCTCACCTAGCTTATAAATCCCTAATGCATCATACACTTAGTAATGAACAAAGCATTCAGATCCAATATTATTTTTCCTTCATCCCTATGTGAACAGCAGCTACTCCGCCACTGTACGATTTATAATGAACATTCGTCAATCCAGCAGTTTTAAATAATTCTGCAAGCTCCTTCATGCCGGGAAAATCCTTTGCCGATTCGTGCAGCCATGCATATTCATCAAAGCTCTTCGCAAATAGTTTACCAAAAAACGGCATAATATGACGGAAATACAAATAAAACAGCTGTTTATATACCGGCAGTGTAGGCTGTGAGGTTTCAAGACAGACGACCTTTCCTCCTGGTTTAACAACACGGCGCATTTCTTTTAAAACCTGCAGATAGTCTGGTACATTTCTAAGACCAAAACCAATGGTGACAAAATCAAATGAATCATCTGGAAACGGAAGCTCCATCGCATTGCCATGCACTAGCTTTACATGATTTAGCTGCAATTCTTTTACTTTTTGCTCTCCAATTTTGAGCATATTTTTACTGAAATCCAATCCAAAAACTTCCCCTTGATCTCCAACGGCTTCAGCTAATGCAATGGACCAGTCAGCAGTGCCGCAGCATACATCAAGCGTTTTTGCACCCTTAGGCACATTCATTCGTTTCATGACATCCTTACGCCATCTAACATGCTGCTGAAAACTAATGACAGAATTCATTTTGTCATAATTCCCATAAATCTTCTCAAACACCTTATGAACGCGTTCTTCTTTTGATTGTTGCATGCTTACCCTTCCTCCGCAAATGATTTCACCTTATGTGTATCATAATCTATCATTGCCTGAATTTTTTGCTGAAGTGAGCTGTTCATATAAGGAATTTGTTTGTACAACTTTTCAATTTCCTGCCTTGTATTTTCTATATACGAATCAGCAATTGATAGTAATTCATCTCTGTAGTCTATTGAGCTATTTTGCAGATCAGCCTCTGGAAAAACAAGCTCTCCTAATGCTTCAAAAACAATTGAAGGCTTCTCTTTAAAGAAGCGATCTCTTTCCATTAGAAGCTTTTTGTAAAATAAAATATTCGCTGTGAAGCCCTGTAAATTCTCACTATTAAAGTAAGTAAGAACTCTTTCAAAAAGAGCAGATTCTATTTTCTTTACCGAGTCCATTAAGGTTTTAATACTTTTACTATCTTTACGATAGACAGAGATTTTATGTTCATTAACCTCTTTAATTCCTTCTGCA
The DNA here is from genome assembly GCF_008923265.1 of Bacillus mesophilum. Taxonomy (NCBI): domain Bacteria; kingdom Bacillati; phylum Bacillota; class Bacilli; order Caryophanales; family Bacillaceae; genus Bacillus; species Bacillus mesophilum. Next base: position 282,133 of record NZ_WBOT01000002.1, read on the forward strand.
AGCGTACGAATCATCCCTACATCTTCAATTGATGATAAAATTTTATAATAAAGACCGCTATAATAAGTGCCCGCCAGAATGGTCAGCTGTCTGCTTTTATGCAATTCGGCATTCAGTTCTCCATTTTCAACGAGTTCATGGGTATCTAATGCTATTTGGACGAGCATTGCAGTCACAGCATATTGTTCGGCTTGCACTTTTGGCAGATCATATAGAGAAAAAATTGAAGTAAATAATAAAAGTTTATCTTCATCAATAACGGGTTCATTTATATATTTAAATAAGTATGAGTGTTTGACATGCTCATGTATTTGTGATTTCACATCTGCTAAATTAGTGGTAAGTTTTTGCATGCAATCACCCTTGATTCAAAAGTTTTCATCCATCTACCATTGAGTCAGACAGCCGGTCCTAATAAACCTCTTTTACTTTTAAGGAATAAGCAATCATGTTTCATTGGCGAAATAGATCTATCTATTATGTTTGGCATTTTTAAAAATAAAATGATATGTATATATAATTTTTACGTTAAGCTCTTTCATTTAATAAACACTGTTCAATTCTATAAAAAAAGCACCTCATGCGGTTACTTTTGAACTTGTATTTGACTTTGCCGCTGCCCATTTAAGGCAGAGACAATTATATCATAAATTACAGTACCATGTTAGAGGAATATAAAAGGAATTTGCACGCTGCCAGTTTAGCAGCGTGCTTATTTCTTTGCATCGCTTTCAATTTCTCCATAGGATGTCTTTATAATTGCATTTCCTCTAATTTTAATCGCTGATGTATGCTCCGTAAATTGTGCGATCAGCACTTCACCTTCATCAAGTTTCTCAGAATGATGAAACTTTGTGTCGGAACCTCTTGTAAGTCCAATTACATTTACACCATCTTCAATAGCTTTGATGACTATATAATCATTACTGTTTTTTTCCATCATGATCATCCTTTTTCTTGAAGTACTTAAGGCAGAGAATTTATTAATGAGAAACTTCATGGCTGCTCTGCCCATAAAACATGTTCCTTCAGTTTAGCTTAAATTGCTTTCGCTTATTTCTTCGCTATAAGTGAAAGTACTTCTGAGCGAGAAATAGCATCCTCTGCAAAAACTCCTCTTACTGCAGATGTAATCGTTTTTGAACCAGGCTTTTTAACACCGCGCATTGTCATGCACATATGCTCTGCTTCAACAACAACCATAACACCATGCGGCTCTAATGTTTCAAGGATTGAATCTGCTACTGTAGATGTGATTCGTTCTTGCAGCTGCGGACGTTTCGCAACAGCCTCTACTGCCCTTGCCAGCTTGCTTAATCCTGTTACCTTTCCGTTTTTCGGTATATATGCTACATGTGCGACACCAAAAAACGGGACAAGATGATGTTCACACATAGAATAGAACGGGATATCTTTCACTAACACGAGTTCTTCATGATCTTCGCCAAATACAGTCTGGAAATATTCTTTAGGATCCTGATTTAATCCCATAAATACTTCTTCGTACATTTTTGCCACTCGTTTTGGCGTATCTAATAGCCCTTCTCTGTTTGGATTTTCTCCAATAGCTTCTAGTATGAGACGGACCGCTTCTTCTATCTGTGCAGTATTAACTGATGCCATGATTGTTCCTCCTAATCATCACTGGTTCTTATAGCTCATAACTTTCATATTAGCATAATCTATGACTTACTAGCAAAAACATCTTGCCGAAACGTTTAGGGCTAATCTTTTCATCCTAATGTTTGTCATGACCGATCTCACTCAAGCCCATGTTGCTAACTGAAGCCCTTAAGCATAAATTTAAATTTTTTAAGCACAAACAAAAACCGCGAGAATGATCTCGCGGTTTCTATCGCACATATATGTACTTATTTTACAGCGTCTTTAAGCGCTTTTCCTGGTTTGAAAGCAGGAACTTTGCTTGCAGCGATTTCGATTTCTTCGCCTGTTTGCGGGTTGCGGCCTTTACGTGCTGCACGCTCGCGTACTTCAAAGTTTCCGAAACCGATTAGTTGAATTTTATCACCGTTTTTAAGCGCTTCTAAAATTGTATCGAAAACAGCATCGACTGCTTTAGTAGCATCCTTTTTGGAAAGCTCGCTAGCTTCAGCAACTGCGTTGATTAGTTCTGTCTTGTTCATTACTTTCACCTCCTCCCAAAACAATATAACTCAGTAAATAGATTCTTACATTCATTTGTAAACAAAATTACTGAATTCTATACGTTGTGACGTATATTTGTTTAAGCATGCCTTATCATATATCAACTCGCGGAATTTTTCAATCAATAACGCAAAAAATCCTTTTGTGATAAGGGTTTAAGCATCACAACAGTAATTCTGTTAAAAGATTATCATAATCATTTATGCATATCAAGAATATTTCACGATTTAATGGGAATCTTTTCTTTTTTGAAATATAACTGTAATACGCCCAACTAGAAAGATGTATTCCCCATCTTGCACATTGACAAACCACCGGAATATATTTATACAATTAAACGCTCTACGTTTTAGTAATTATCTCTCCTATGAATTGTTGCAGTTTATTTATTATTTAATGCAAAAAAAGACCCCTATAAGGAGTCCGTTGCCTTGCATCCATATACTTATAGGATAATGGCGATCAGGCCGCCAGAACCTTCATTAATGATTCTTTCCAGCGTTTCTTTCAGTTTATAGCGAGCGTTTTCAGGCATAAGGGAGAGCTTTGCTTGTATGCCTTCTCTTACTATCGAACTCAGACTTCTGCCAAAAATATCTGAATTCCAAATGGATAACGGATCGTCCTCGAAGTCCTGCATTAAGTAACGAACCAGCTCTTCGCTTTGTTTTTCTGTGCCAATGATTGGTGAAAATTCGGATTCAACATCCACTTTAATCATATGAATGGATGGTGCCACAGCTTTTAAACGGACGCCAAATCTTGAGCCATGACGCGTAATTTCAGGTTCATCCAAGCTCATATCGGCTAATGATGGAGCGGCAATCCCATAACCTGTTTGCTTAACCATTGTAAGGGCATCAGATATCTGATCATATTCTGCTTTTGCATGAGAAAATTCCTGCATAAGCTCTAATAAATGATCTTTTCCTCTGATCTCAACACCAACAATTTCCTTAAGCACATCATCATACAAGTCATCCGGAGCAAATAGATCAATTTCTGCTATTCCCTGCCCCATCTCAATCCCTGCTAATCCAGCGCGCTCAATGAATTCAAAGTCACCAAATTGGTGGACAACTCGATCTACATCTCTTAATCTTTTAATATCCTTCACTGTTTCCTTTACAGCTTCCTGGTAGCTCTCACGAAGCCAGTGATCATCACGGAGTACCATTACCCAGCTTGGTAAGTTAACATTAACTTCAAGGACTGGAAACTCGTAAAGGGCTTCTCTCATTACATTTAGAACATCAGACTCTCTCATTCCCTCCACACTCATTGCAATGACAGGAATATCATACTGTTCAGCTAATTGCTCTCTTAACGCCTCAGTATTCGGGTGATGAGGCTGTACGCTGTTAATCACCATAATAAAGGGTTTTCCAACTTCCTTCAGTTCGTCAATCACCCTAGCCTCTGCCTCTAAATAGCTTGATCTTGGAATTTCACCAATTGTACCATCCGTAGTGATGACGACACCTATTGTAGAATGCTCCTGAATGACTTTTCTCGTGCCGATTTCAGCTGCTTCATGAAAAGGAATCGGCTCTTCATACCAAGGAGTATTGATCATTCTTGGACCATTTTCATCTTCATAGCCCATTGCCCCAGGAACTGTATACCCCACACAATCGACAAGACGAATATTCACGTTAAGGCCTTCATCAACATGTACAGATGCAGCCTGGTTTGGAACAAATTTCGGTTCTGTCGTCATGATTGTTTTTCCTGCAGCACTTTGTGGCAGTTCATCCTGGGTACGTGCCCGTTCAGCTTCATTTGCCATGCTCGGTAACACAACTAATTCCATAAATTTTTTAATAAACGTTGATTTCCCTGTACGAACTGCACCTACTACTCCGAAATAGATATCGCCTCCGGTTCTTTCGGCAATATCTTTAAACACATCTACCTTTTCCAAGTGATCCCCTCCTGAATCTCCGAGTTAGTGGGAAATATTATCCTATTAAGTATATCTGGACACTATATGTTTATGATGTTGTCCTACATCGTTATGCCAACTTTTTTTAAAAATTTCCCCTCTCCCTCAAATAAAGTATCTTTTCTATATCTCTTATCCTTTGTAAACAGTGTATTCACTAGGTTTGAGAAGCTAATATTTATGAATAGCAGATAAGAACTAATCATGAATGTTAACAAAGGAGTATTGCTGATTACGCGGCAGTATAGTAAAACAAAAAAAACCTTTCTCTTACAATATATTTTGTAAAAGAAAGGTTATGACTATTTCACCAAAAAGATTGGTTCACTGTCTTCATTTATTGTGTAAGGCAAAGAATAGGAAGGCACAAAAGGAGAATCCTCCACTAAAATATTCCGGATGTCTTCTCCCTGTTTTAACGTAGTATCCGTTTGATCAACAGCCTCAAATAAATCACTGCGATAATCAACATAAATTTCACCATCACCTGTAATCACAAATGGCAGATTTCTGCCGGAGTACGGGCTGATAGCTACAGGATCCTCTTTATAGCCGAGTTTTTCAAAATCGAGAGTGAATACATGGCTTTCGATTTGCTCTTTAAAAGGAGGGTACTCATGACCTTTTAAACGGATTTTAATTTCGCGGATTGTTTCAGCCATACGTAAATCAAAGATCTTAACAGTAGGCTCTGTTTCTGCATTTACGATGACATATTGAAACACACCACCCATTTCAAAAGCATTTCCTGGCGGTTCAGCCATAAATGCAGGGGTTAGCTTATTAAAATCAATTAAATATTTTTGATAGATTGGCGTATCCATATCCTTCGTTTTTATTGGTAGAAGCCCCGTATTTGTTTCCCTGAATTGGTCGACTGCATTTTGAACAGCAGCAAGCTGATCCTCATATGGAATTTGATTCTGCGCCAGCCGCTCCTGTGGATATGCACAGCCAGCCAAACATATTAATATAGTGGCTGCACCTATTAAACGCAGCAAGCTTTTTTTCATGATTATCAATCCTTTAGTATGTATATCTAGTGTTTTTTGCAAAGACTTCAGTTCTGTATGGGAACTCCAGACAGCAGAAAGGTCTATCCCTTAAACAGTAAATTATTCAGGTGTAGGTCCTCCAAATACGATCAGGAATATAATAATACCGCTAATAATCATAAGAATATAGGCAATAAAGGCTGTAATAAATTTTAGTGTTTTATTTTTTAATTTAAAGCGGCTTAAGTATATTAACAAAATGGATATAAACATAAAGCCCATGGATGATAGAGAAATCCACATTTTCATTAAAGAATCTGACATTCAATTCACTCCTTTTTCCGAAAAGTATTATAACATAGAAAAAGCAGGAAATATAGGCTGTACACAAACGTTTTCATGCTAATTAAAACCTTTGCACACTTCATTTTCTTTGTATAAAAATAACCGGGAAATCGGAAGGGGCATTTCCAATTTCCCGGCAATATGACTAAATTAACCTACACCCTGATCATGTTACCAGTTTGCTTCGTTGCATTGTATGCAATTCCATTTCTTCCTGTATCGTTTAAATGCCTATATTTTTAAATAAATTACCGGCATTGACCATATAAAGCAAATCGATGAATAGACGAGTACAGTTTAAAATAGAGGTTACTGGCCGCCAAGTAAGTTTGTAAGGTCTTCCATCTCATGCGTTTTTCCACGTGCCATTAGCAATTCTACAGCATCTTTTGCACTGACATTCTCAAAAAGCACACTATAAAGCACGTCTGTAATCGGCATTGTTACTTGATATTTTTCGGCAAGCTGATGAGCAGCCTTCGTTGTACGGACCCCTTCAACCACCATGCCCATATTATCAAGCACTTCCTGCAAATTCTGGCCTTTACCGAGCAAGTTTCCCGCTCTCCAGTTTCTGGAATGAACACTTGTACAAGTAACAATTAAGTCACCAATCCCAGTTAAACCAGAGAATGTAAGGGGGCTGGCACCCATTTTAACCCCTAAACGGGCGATCTCAGCCAATCCTCTTGTGATGAGCGCTGCCTTGGCATTGTCCCCATAGCCAAGTCCATCTGTTATTCCAGCAGCGAGTGCAATAATATTTTTTAATGCACCGCCTATTTCAACGCCAATAATATCAGGGTTGGTGTAGACACGAAAATGCTGATTAATAAATAGATCTTGAATTCTCTCTGCTTCCTCTAATTCTTTTGAAGAGACAGTAACTGTTGTTGGCTGTCTTAAACTGACCTCTTCAGCGTGGCTTGGGCCAGAAAGGACCACTACACTTTTTAAAAGATGGGAGGGAGTCTCCTCTTCAATCATCTCTGAGATGCGCATTAAGCTATTCGGCTCTATCCCTTTACTTACATGCACAATTGTCATCGGGCCTTTTCTAATTACAGCAATTTTGTTGACGACTTCACGGATCGCTTTGGTTGGGACAGCAAGAACAAGCACCTCTGCGCCTCCTATAGCTTCTCCGAGGGATACATGACCAATAATATTTTTAGGCAAAGTTATATCAGGTAAATATTTTTGGTTTGTATGATGTGTATTAATTTCATCAATTTGTTCTGGTTTATGACCCCAAAGCCTTACATCATGTCCGTTATCAGCTAAAACCATGGCAAGGGCAGTGCCCCAGCTTCCAGCGCCAATGACGGCAATTGATTCAACACTTTTCATATATCATCACCGCTTTTTAACTTATTGTCCTGCTTCAAAGATTTACGCTAATCGCCTTACAGAGCCTTTATCACAGATCTGAACCTATAAAGCCTGTCCTAATGTACAGTGCTTTTATAGATTTTATTTTCTTTCGCGAGAGAAAATCTTAATCGGTGTGCCTTCAAAGCCAAAAGCATCTCTGATTCGATTTTCTAAGAAGCGTTCGTAAGAGAAATGCATGAGTTCAGGGTCATTTACGAAAATAACAAAAGTAGGCGGTTTAACTGCTACTTGTGTTGCAAAGTAAATGCGCAGTCGTTTTCCTTTATCTGTTGGTGTTGGGTTCATAGCAACCGCATCCATGATCACATCATTCAAGATGCTCGTTTCAACACGCAATGCATGATTTTCACTCGCAGTATTAATCATTGGGATCAGAGTATGAATCCGTTTTTTCGTTTTAGCAGATAAAAAGACAATTGGTGCATAGTCGAGGAACAAAAAGTGCTCTCTAATATTCGTTTCGAACGCTTTCATCGTTTTTTCATCTTTTTCTACAGCATCCCATTTATTCACAACTATTACCACTGCACGGCCTGCTTCATGTGCATAGCCTGCAATACGTTTATCCTGTTCGATAATTCCTTCTTCTCCGTCTATGACAACAAGAACAACGTCAGAACGTTCAATTGCACGAAGGGCTCTTAAAACACTGTATTTTTCAGTTGTTTCGTAGACCTTTCCTTTTTTCCTCATGCCAGCTGTATCAATGATGACATATTTCTCACCGTTGTAAGTCAGCTGGGAGTCAATTGCATCTCTTGTTGTTCCTGCCACATTACTGACGATTACACGATCTTCTCCTAAAATGGCATTTACTAGAGACGATTTGCCGACATTTGGTCTGCCGATTAAAGAGAATTTAATCACATCATCAGCATATTCATTTCCGCCATGTTTTGGAAAATGCTTAGCTGCCTCATCCAAAAGGTCTCCTAAACCAAGTCCATGTGAACCGGAGATTGGGAAAGGTTCTCCAAAGCCTAATGCGTAAAAGTCATAAATCTGGTCACGCATTTCTGGATTATCAATTTTATTCACACCAAGCACAACAGGTTTCTTTGCCTTATATAATATTTTGGCTACTTCTTCGTCCGCACTAGTAACACCTTCACGGCCGTTAACAAGAAATACAATAACATCTGCTTCTTCTATGGCAATCTCTGCCTGCTGCCTAATTTGCTCTAAGAAAGGCTCGTCCCCTATATCAATACCGCCTGTATCGATAATGTTAAAATCATGTGTAAGCCATTCTGCAGAGCTGTATATACGGTCCCTCGTTACACCGGGAATATCTTCGACAATGGATATTCTCTCTCCTACAATTCTGTTAAAAATAGTTGATTTACCAACATTCGGACGTCCGACAATAGCCACTACTGGTTTTGCCATAACATCACCCCTTCAAGGTTTTTATTTATACTTTAAAATCGTATAGGTTATCGCGCTGGAGATCATTCGACGCAGTTGCTAATCTGGAATAAGGTATAAGTGCAACTAAGCCTCTGGCTTTGCCTTTCAGGCTTGCCAATCAGCATGTTTTATTTAAGAGCAATATGACGAGTTATCTGTAATAAACAATGAAAATCATTCATATCTCAAAAATAACCCTTCTATAAAAAAGAAGGGTCTAACTTCACTATTTTATCAGAGCTTCTTCATAGAGGCAACATTTGGATAAGTTTTGAGCGATACTCTTCTGCAAATTATATAATTAGTGCTTAACAATAACATATAATTCCTCTGTTAACATATGGGCGATACCATCTAATATCGCTTCCAGATTTGCTGCGATCGTCTCCATTTCCTGTTTGCTGTCGCAATAAAATACGGCAGTCCCGCCAGGTATTTTGGAAGAATTGGTTGTAATGGCTGCCAATATATATTTTTCTAATACCATTCTTTATTTCCCCTCGCCTTCTACATGACGTTCGCTTGGCATCCTAATCGCATTTTCAAGGGTTGGAACAGCTCCAATTATTTTAATTGCCCGTTTTATATCCTTTTCTTGGGGCAGAACGAACACCCCAACACGACCATCATCCAAATCACGCTTAGCAAGCGGAACGAGCGCTGGTGTGCCCGAATCTCTATAAACACCAAGAGCAGTTGAAACATCATGTAATATTGCTTGACGCTGGCCCAGATTAGCAATTGTAGATCTGGAATTAAAGTTTTTCGGCTTTAAAATGAAGCCCATTCCATACCGCAATACTTCTTCTTGACGCTGAGGAAGACCGATATTCATAATATAAATATTGTCAACGTAAAGTCCAGGACCATCAAAACGGGGCTCTATATACTCAATCTCAACAATATCCTTTAAACGCCCGCCAGACATTAGAACTTTAGCGATTAGTACACAAATAATAGCGGCGATCAGGGCAGCCCATACATTTATTAATAAATAGACTAGTGTACTTACTAATGAAGTAAAGATGACAAGATAATTTCTGCTCTCAAAAGCAATGGCGATTCCTTCAATATAAGTCTTACCTCTTGGAACCATTTCGTAGCTGTCCAGCTCAGTCAAGGTGTTCCTTTCCATATTGCGAACCTCACGAAATTGAGATGCTGCTAACGTTAAAAACGTAATGGCCGTAAAATCCTCTTCCATGATTGATGGGATTGCTACTGTCCCCAATCCCGCTGCGATAAACCCGAGCGCTACATGAATAATTTTACCATGCAGATAGGTAGGGTATTGCCGATAATCTGTACGCAGCATGTACATTCTTGTTGCAGTACCAATAATCAAACCAAACAAAATGGGATATGTATATTCACTCATGATGTTTTTCCCCTCTCTTTTTCAAGCTGGTTAAAGTAAGCCCCTAAATAAGCAGTAATATACTCTACTCCATTCCATAAAAGCAGGATCAGAGCAGCCAGTGCCAGAATATCTAAATAAACAAAGGACCCTATTGTATAGGGAAAAGAAAATGAATGAAAAATAATTCCATTAACCACTTCTCCATGTATGCCAGCTGATGCAAGCAGCAATATCCGTTCGAATCTTGTTTTCATTAAAATTAAAGATATAAGCACCATCATGACAGAAAGCATCCATTCTCTGTCCATGATGACCCATACAGGATCAAACATTTCAAATAAATGAAAACTAACATATGCTAAAACTCCAATTAACTGGCACACCCAAAAATAAAAAAGTTTTTTGTTCTTATATTTAGCCAATAATGAATAAACGGTCAGAACGACTAAAATAGCCGAAAAAGAAACAGAAACAGCATCAATAGTAAAGTAATAACCTGAAAAAATAATGAGCAGCAGTATCCATGCTGAAAACACTAGCCTATAACGCTGTTTCTTATCTATTAAAAAGCTGGAAAGAATCCAAATTCCCCATGCAGTAAAATAAAATATTATTCCGTCCAACCCGACACCTCCTATCATTACCATTATGACTAAATCCTATGTATTTTAATCTTTACAGTATAAACTTTCAGGAAAGCTTCATCTTAAAAATAGGAGGTGTGTAATATGGGAAGAGATCGTCAAGAAAAGAAGCTTAAAAACAGCGGAAGAGTAGAATCTGATCGAGATCAGGCACTTCATTATCCTGGAGCAACAAAATTACAAAGCCCAGAAGAAGCAAGAGCCTTAAACGACAACATGAAAACCCAGCATTAACAGAAAAGCGGAAGGCGCTTGATCAGGGACGACAAGCTTAAGACAAGCCAGGCAGAAGGTCGTTCTTTGACCTTTTGCCTGGATTGGCTTAAGACCTCGAGTCCCTAGCGCCTGGAGCTAGACAATACGAAATGCGGAGGCGGCTCGTTCAGCTGCGACAAGCATAAGGCGAGACAGGCAGAAGGTCGTTCTTTGACCTTTGGACTGGATTGACTTATGACCTCGAGCAGCTAGCCGCCGGAGCTAGACAATACGAAAAGCGGAGGCGGCTCGTTCAGCTGCGACAAGCATAAGGCGAGACAGGCAGAAGGTCGTTCTTTGACCTTTTGACTGGATTGACTTATGACCTCGAGCAGCTAGCCGCCGGAGCTAGACAATACGAAAAGCGGAAGGCGCTTGATCAGGGACGACAAGCTTAAGACAAGCCAGGCACGCTAAGTCCGTTCTTACAAATAACAAAGGTTAATATTATTTTTTTACACACAAAAAAAGCAAGCTGAGAATATGTAAATTTCTCTGCTTGCTTTTTTATATGATTTGAATCTCTATTACTTGATAGATCTCTGGCTGTAAATTTCCGTGTTTACACCTCTTTGCTGTAACCAATGGTGTACATCACCGCTTAGAAGTAGAGGAGTTTGCTGCAGTTGTTTGATCGTCTTCGCCCCTAATGCTGTCATAATCATTTTTAACTCTTGATGCAGGAGACCGATTTCATCGATGAGATTTTCTAAATCCCCTTTAATAAGTACCTTTAAGAGGGCACCTGCCATGCCTACAGCATTAGCCCCCAGTGCTATGGATTTGGCAGCCTCTGTGCTCGTTTGGATGCCTCCAGATGCTAGGATGGTTATATTACCTTTGTGCGCTGACGTTTCGGCTATTGAAACGGCTGTCGGAATGCCCCATGAATCAAAAAATGGGATATGTCTTTGTCTCCGTTCGTTTTCAATTCTTGAAAAATTGGTGCCGCCAAATCCGCCAACATCTACAATAGCTACTCCTGCTTCTTTTAGTTTCCAAATCGTTTCTTTGCTAATCCCAAATCCAACTTCTTTGACTATGACCGGAACTTCCAAATTATGTACAATGTTTTCAATTCTTTTTAAAGCACCAGTAAAGTCACGATCACCTTCAGGCATAACCAACTCCTGAACTACATTCAAGTGAATCTGAAGAGCGTTTGCCTCAATCATATCGACAGCTGCTTTTGCCTGGTCAAGAGTGGCTTCACTGCCCAAGTTGGCAAACAGAATGCCATTAGGGTTTTCTTTCCGAACTACTCGATAAGATTCTGCTTCGTTCTGATCTTTTAAAGCCGACATTTGTGAACCTACCGCAATTGATACACCAGTCTCCCTGGCAGCGATGGCTAGATCACGATTAATCTGGTAGGTTTTCTCTCCTCCGCCTCCAGTCATTGCATTGATAAAAATTGGCGAACTTAATAATAGTTCGCCAATTTCTGATGCTAATGATATGTGATCTAGACTTGTGTCTGGCAGGCTTTGATGGATAAAAGTAACGTCTTGAAAACCGGTTAGTGACTTTTGCCCGGTTGATAGCGCGTTTTGAATATGGTCCCATTTCCTTTTTGCTCTAGACACTATTTATCACCATTATTTATTTAAATTCTTTAATTGGTCGCCAATCATTTCACCAAGCTGGAAACCTTTAGATTCTTCTGGCAGTTCGTAATCTGTTGGAATTTCTTCCTCTTTTTCCAGCAGGTCTTTAATGCTCAGGGATAATCTTTGTTCTTCTTCATTTGCTTCAAGCACTTTTACTTTAACTTGTTCGCCTTCTTTCAGCACTTCATGTGGAGTGCCGATGTGTTTGTGAGCTATTTGAGAGATATGAACAAGCCCTTCAACACCAGGGAATACTTCAACAAATGCACCATAAGAAACAAGCCTTCTAACAGTTCCTTCTAAAACAGTGCCTTTAGGCGCTTTTTCGCCGATTTGATCCCATGGTCCAGGAAGTGTTTCTTTAATAGAAAGAGAAATTCGCTCATTGTCGCGATCAACACTAAGCACTTTCACTTTGACTTGCTGGCCCTCTGCCACTACATCAGATGGCTTCTCAACATGTTCATAGGAAAGCTGAGAAATATGAACTAATCCGTCAACCCCGCCGATATCTACAAATGCACCGAAGTCTGTAATTCTTTGTACAGTACCATCCAGCACTTCACCAGCTTTTAAAGAGTCAAGCAATTCGTTTTTTTGCTTTCCTTTTTCTTCTTCAACAACTGCTTTGTGAGATAAAATTAAACGATTTTTTTCTTTATCCAGCTCAACAATTTTAAAAGTCATTGTCTTGCCTTTATAATCAGAGAAATCTTCAACAAAGAATGCTTCAACTAAAGAAGCCGGGACAAAGCCGCGTACGCCTAGATCAACGACAAGACCGCCTTTTACAACATCCTTAATTTCTGCTTCGAAAACTTCACCATCATTGTATCTTTTTTCAAGGTCTTCCCAGGATTTTTCTGCGTCAACTTTTCTTTTTGATAAAATTAGCGCTTCTTCTTCAACTTTTAATACTTCTAGCTCAAGTTCTTCTCCTTCAGCTACAGCATCACTGGCTTTTTCGATATGCAGGCTTGAAAGCTCGCTGATTGGGATAATCCCGTCCAGCTTGCTGTCTGAAATATGCACAATTACTTGTTTTTCCTCAACTTTTGTCACTTGGCCAGTAACTTTTTCTCCAACTTCAAAGGTTTTCACTTCTACATCATTCATTTCTTCTGACATATGTAATCCTCCTTAATCCAATGGCTGCTTCAGATTTTATGCTGGAAATCCATCCGCAACATTTAATTGTAAATTGAAGCAAAATGGTTATGATCTTATGACACGCACCGCTTAGTTTGTGCCGTATACTCAATGCAGCGATTGATCACTGCACAGCTACTGCAGCTATAGCCTAAAATATGATTAAAGACTATTTTCAGAAAACATTGTATTTAAATGCAATACAAAAAACGCCTTTTATTAAACTTCTTACAAATGGCTGTTTTTGTCAAGCAAGAAGACTTAGCGATATGCATCGATCAGAGTGCGAATTTCATTCATAATCATATCCGTTGTTTCTTCTGCGGATGCCTTTCTATCGCGCAATTCCTGGATGTTGATTGGCTTTCCATAAACAACTTTAATTTTTCTAAAGGGTTTATACGGGCCAATTATAGCACATGGGACGACTTCTGCACTTGAGCGGAGAGCAAAAAATCCAGCTCCTGCCAAGCCTTTTCCCAGCTCACCATTTTTACTTCTAGTTCCCTCTGGAAACAGACCTAAAACATTGCCCTCTTTAATAATTTTGAGACCATTTCTTAAAGCTTCCCTGTCACTCATTCCCCTTTTTACCGGAAAGGCATGAATTTTTGGCAGCAACTTCCCCAGCACAGGCACATTGAACAGCTCTTCTTTTGCCATAAAGTATACCGGGCGGGGCGCCGTAATACCCACTACAGGCGGATCTAAATTATCTATATGATTGGCACAGAGCAAAACGCCGCCTTCTTTTGGGAAATTTTCCCTTCCAATCACTTCATATCGGTAGATCGGTTTTAATACTGCATTTACAGCAGACCTTGCAAATCCATATAATGTCATATAATTAATTCCTTTCAGCAGCTAAAGCTAAAATACGATCCGCTACTTCTGTAATAGACATAGATGTAGTGTCGATTTCTTCAGCGTCTTCTGCCTTTCTCAGTGGCGCAACTTCCCGCTCGGAATCCAGCTTGTCCCTTGTTGCAATTTCTTTCTTTAGCTGTTCTAGATCAGTTGGGAATCCCTTCGATTGATTTTCAGCATGACGCCTTGCTGCACGCTCATCTACAGATGCGAGCAGAAAAACTTTTACCTCAGCATTTGGCAATACATGTGTGCCGATATCCCTGCCATCCATCACAACACCGCCTTCAGCCCCGAATTCCTGCTGTCTGGCAACCATTTCTGCCCGAATAGAACGATGTTTTGCTACAGCCGATACCGAATTTGTGACTTCAGCTGAACGTATATCATTTGTAACGTTTTCACCATCAAGAATAATAATTTGTCCCTCTTCACCGGGCATAAGTTCTATACTCGTTTTTTGCAGGACAGCAAGTAACTCTTCCTCATTTTCCAGATTCACGTGATTTTGGATCGCTTTATATGTGAGCGCTCTATACATGGCACCTGTATCTATATATATGTAAGATAGTTTTTCAGCAACGATCTTTGCTACTGTACTTTTACCAGCAGCAGCAGGACCATCAATAGCTATTGAGATTTTCTTCATAGTTCCTCCTGTAAAACAATAATATCGAATTTATTTTAACACAGAAATAAGAGAATCGGTGTTCATTTCGTGTGATAATCTCTCAAAATGTAGCATTCCCTATTTTTAAAAATATGACTTATTGTTCTATCTGTTTAAGGTGTTCAGATATCATTTCCAAAAAGAATTAAAAGCTTGCTAAAAAATATAAAAAAAGCAAGCAAAAATCTGCTTACTTTTTAGAGTTAAAGGTTTCGAGCAGTTCAGTAAAGTTCTGATCTGTGACTCCTTCATATTGAGTTAGCTGTTTGATCTCGGGAAATACATTCCATTTGTGAAAAAAAAGCTGAGAACACAGCAAGAAAAGAAACTGCACAACGATTATTTTTAAAAGAATACGTTCAAACGTTTTCATAGCCAAACCTCTCGATACTTGTCTGATATTCCAAGTATGGAGAAGTTTTGATGATTTTATGCTTCAATTCCGCGTTTTTTATAGGCCAGCTGACGATCAAAGCAATAACGCAATAATAATTGCCGTTCATTCGGAGTAATATTTGAAAACTGAACTGAGATTTTTCGGGTATTCTCCTTCATATTTAAAATACGGACAATCTTGCTCTTTAAGTTTAAATAATGGTATTCGCCGCTATGCATCAGGAGAACAAGCCATAGATTTACATTCATTTCTGGTTCTACTTGAATCTGTGATTTTGTTGAAAAAGAGGCTCCTCCTGCACTTATATCCTCTGTAACACAAACTAAGGGAGGAAAATTCTCATCCGGAGAATGCATAGCTGCATCAACAGCCGTTTCTACTCGTACATATTGACGGCGCTGAATTTTCATCAGCTGTTCATCTCCCGGGTATGTAAGCATGATCATCGGAACATTGCGTTTGACCTTGCCGGCAACCTCACTGTCAAATAGGTAAACTGCACCTGCAGCAGCAACAAAAGAAGCTTTTAATTGTGTGCCATCCAATAAGAAGGCCGTTTTATCTGTTTCCATGTTTTTGGGGTAATCTATGTATATATAATGTTCTGATTGATCAATTACTTTGCTTTGATACTTCTCCCCGCTTTCAGAGTATTTCGTCTCTAATATAATGGTGTCCCCTATCTTAATCAATTACCGCACTTCCCCTGTCCGAAAGGATAAACTTGTCAGTTAATTATGACATGTGACTCATATATGTTGCAAGACCATTTTATGAAATGCACAGGAAATAAGGTATAGTTTATAGAAAAAAAAGGAAAAGCTTAGTTCGCTTTTCCTACAATACATCTTCATATACAGGCTCTGCATTCTTTAATTTATCCACTTTTTCTTCCATGCCTGTATCTGCATTAATATAAATTCGATACGTATCTTCCCCTAAAGTTCCCATAAACTCATAACAAAGTACTTCTTCGCTTATATCATTGATGATGATTGCCAGCCGGTTCTCCATAACCTCTACTGCTGGATTAATCTTTTCTCGAGCTTCATCAACTGTAATCCCTGGATCAGGAATTTCTCTTGCATGATGCGCTTTTAAATAATCTTCAGCAGAGAATCCTAAAATTTTGCCATTATCCAGAGCCATTTTCATTTTGATGGAATCTGGATATACACGCACACCATCTTGCGTAGAAACAAAAGTGAAAACTCCCATGTTGTCATATTGCGCACTTTCAAATAGATCAAGATTTTCAAATTGGTTCTTCTTTAAAAACTCAACCGCTTTGTTGCTTGCTTCATTTAAACTGATTTTTCGATCTGTTACTTCCCTTGACATAAGGTACCAGATCGGATATCCGCCTTTTTTGGTTATATCCATATTGGCTTCCTGTTTTGATTTTTTATCTTGAAGAGTCACACTGAAGAAGCCATAGTCAGAGCCATCTCCATTTTCTGTAACTTTTACATTCACATCATTGCCTAATCCAGCATATTCTTTAGCTTCTTTTATTGCTTGCTTATCTGTAATTTCCTTGCCTTCTAAGTACTTAAAGTTTTCATCCTTCTTCTGCATGTTTACAAATGCAGGGCCAAAGTCGGTTTCCCCGTATCCATCTACAGTCTTTTCAACCGTTTGAAAGCCGTCAATGATTGTATTATCTCCTGCTTCATCTCCAGCTGCCAATGCCATTTCTACGTCCATCCAGCGCAGGTTATTTTCCAGTACCATATGCTGAACTTCACGCAAATCATTCTGAACATCTGCGGCTTGTGTGTATAACTGTTTTAGTGAATCATATTCTTTGTCTGATAAAGGCTCTTTATTTAAATCTCTGACTGCAGTCTGATAACTGAAATCTCCTATCTTCGCCAGAAATTCTTCTGTTTTATTGAATGGCAGCAAAGAAAGGGGTAGCTGACCGACATCTGTATGTGCTTCTGAAGTAACCCTCCAAACTTCAGCAAGTGCTGGAGACAAAGATTCTCTTGAATTCATTGCTAATGTTGTTCCGATTTTATCGTGCAGCAAATCAATCTGATAGGTTAAATCATGAAATGCTCTCTGATAGTTATTTTCAGCGTTGATCAGGATGGCATTTTTCTCTCTATGCTCCTGATACCCCCAAAAGGCTGTTCCTGCGACCCCTAATGTCAGTACACCAATTAAAACGCCTCTTAGCATGCTTTCACCCCTTATTTACAGAATATATGTTTTCCGATTCTCTTAATTTGCGGCCTTGTCCAAATCCAGCCGCTTGTTGCCGTGTCTGGGTTAAAATAGTATAGAGCATTTCCAGTAGGATCCCAGCCATTGATGGCATCTAATACCGCTTCGCGGGCTTTTTCGTTTGGCGTGAGCCAAATTTGCCCATCAGCTACAGCTGTAAAAGCTCTAGGTTCGAATATAACGCCTGAAACGGTGTTTGGAAATGTTGCACTTTCTACCCGATTCAAAATAACTGCTGCAACAGCAACCTGCCCAGTATATGGCTCTCCACGTGCTTCACCATAAACCGCATTTGCCATTAATTGTATATCATTTTCAGAATATCCATTTGGCATATTTGCTGCCGTTGGTTTTTGCTGAGCAGGTGCCTGATTTGCCGTTCCTCCACCACCGCCGGTTTGTCCTTGGTTACCGCCGGTTTGTCCTCCGCCCGACTGAGTACCGCCGCCAGATTGACCTCCACCTGACTGTCCTTGTTTAGCAGGCTGTTTCTTTTGGTTTGCTCCACCGCCAGAAGGAGCTGGCTTTTTCTGCTTATTTAAATCTACACCGCCATAATGAGTAAATTTATTCCCTTTGTTAATTTGCTCTTTCACAAATTGCTCATTATAGTTTGAAGCTTTCGCTAACTTTTCTTTCGTTTTTTGACCTGCAAGCCCATCAATAGGCAAGCCAAATTCATATTGAAAATTTCTTAATGCCCAATAGGTTCCCCAGCCAAATACACCATCGATTTTCCCATTGTAAAAACCAAGGTATTGCAGCCTTGATTGAAGCTCAATGACATCATCTCCAACAGCTCCTTGCTGTATGACCTGATCAGAGAAGGCGGCTGCTTTTTCGCCATTTCCAATCAAAGGAATCATCAGCACAAGAAAGGAGATTATGATCATTATCTTGGATAGAAACAACTTTTTATTCATGTATAATAACCTCCAAAAGTAATTCTTTATTACAGTAACCCTATTTTCTGTAGCGTCTGGATTTTTATACAAAAAACTAGGATCTGATTAAGTGGGGCTTTTTACCAATACAGATCTTTCAAGAGGCAAGTCTGAAAAGAGTACAAATAAGATAACATAGCCACACCTTTAAATTACTTTCAAACAGGTGTTCAAATAGTATTTAATTGCATAAAAAAAACACTGATAACATCTAGGTTATCAGTGTTTTTTCATTACAGACCATTTCATCTATAAGATCTTTCTTTACATGTTTAAAGGGGGTTCAAATTTGAAGGCGTCCTGATTTTGCCGGATGGTTAAAACTCTCGCCTTTTTCACCTTTCTCATACCCAGCCACCATAGGAAAATCATAAATGGTACCATGAAGTACGGCCAATACTTGAAAGTTAATAAAATGTAATCGTATGTGCCGTGCAGCAAAAAAGGCACAAATAAGGATAATATAAGCCATTTTCCTCGAGAAGTTGCTGAAAATTTCACTTTTCCTATATAATAACCCATGATTACACCAAAAAGTGCATGACTTGATACAGGAAGAAGCGCTCTGCCTACAGCATGTTCAATGCCAAGTGCAAATAAATATAATATGTTTTCAACTGTTGCAAATCCTAACGAGACAGACACACCATATACAATACCATCGTAGGGCTCATCAAAATTCACATGCTGATAGACTGTGTAAAATAAAATAAACCATTTGAAAAACTCTTCCAGCATGCCAGATGAGAGAAATGCACTAATGAAGCTGGAATCAATCATATGCTCCGTTTCCATTACATGCTGGATAAACATGATGGGAAACACCAGCATTGCACCTGACATGAACGTTTTAAACACCATTGAAAAGGGTTCTGACTCATATTGATCTTTCAAGTAAAAATAGCTTAATAAAGCTAATCCTGGGGCAATTCCCGCAGATAATATCCCAAACATGAGCCACCCTCCTTTTCAAATCGTCTCTATAATCGTAACATGATCATATTGGATTGAAAATGCATTACAGCATATTTAATTATATTCTATATTTTTCAAATTAGGGAGGACAAAGCATTGAATCGAAAAAAAATTCTGCTTATACATACAGGAGGCACCATATCTATGAGTGAAGACAGCTCAACCGGTGCAGTCTCAACAAATGAAAAAAACCCATTAACAGATAAAACAAATGAATTGCATGCCCTTGCTGATCTTATAGTAGAGGAGCCCTTTAATTTACCTTCGCCTCATATTACGGTAAAAGAAATGAACATATTAAAGAACTTGATTGAAGATCACGTGAAAAGGAAAGATGTTTCTGGTGTTGTCATTACACATGGGACTGACACATTGGAGGAAACAGCCTATTTTCTGGATTTAACAGTTGATGTGCAGCTGCCGGTTGTACTAACTGGTGCCATGCGTTCAAGCAATGAAATTGGCTCTGATGGACTGTATAATCTAATTTCCTCTATAAGGGTTGCAATGAGTGAAGAGGCTCATTACAAAGGCGTTCTGGTTGTTCTAAATGATGAAATACATACAGCCAAAAATGTCACAAAAACGCATACCAGTAATGTTTCTACATTCCAAAGCCCGCAATATGGACCAATTGGTATTGTAACGAAACGAGGTATTCTTTTCCATCATATGCCAACAAAAAAAGAGCTTTATGAAATTAAGGATTTAAACCAAAAGGTAGCACTATTGAAAGCACACGCCGGAATGGATTCTACCCTCCTGCACGCCATTAAAGAACTCAATTATGATGGTGTGGTTATTGAGGCACTCGGTCAAGGAAACCTCCCGCCTGCTGCAATTGATGGGATTAAAGAAATGACAGCTGCCAACATTCCCGTTGTCATTGTTTCACGGTGCTTTAACGGTATCGCCCAGGATGTCTATGGTTACGAAGGCGGAGGCAAACACTTAAAAGAACTAGGTGTCATCTTCTCCAACGGACTAAACGGCCAAAAAGCCCGCCTAAAACTAATGATCGGCCTAGCCAACCAACAAACCAAACCCGAAATCGAAAAAATGTTCGGGTTATAAGAAAAGCGGAGGCGGCTTGACCAGCCCCGACAAGCTTAAGACAAGCCAGCCGAAAGGTCGTTCTTTGACCTTTTGGCTGGATTGGCTTAAGACCTCGAGGGGCTAGCCGCCGGAGCTGGACATGTAGAAAAGCGGAAGGCGCTTGCTCAGGGGCGACAAGCATAAGGCGAGCCGGCTGGAAGGTTGTTCTTTAACCTTCTAGACGGATTGACTTATGACCTCGAGCCCCTAGCGCCTGGAGCTGGACATAAGAAAAGCGGAAGGCGCTTGATCAGCCCAGAGAGCAACAAAAGGCTGTTCCATTCAGGAATCAGCCTTTTGTTTTTGAACGATAGAAGCTGCGATTTCAGCTCCGTGGAACCTGCCATTTTCAATAAAAATTTCATTGGCATTATTGCCTGCAGCAATAACACCAGCTATATAAATACCCTCTACATTTGTCTCCTTCGTTTCCTCCGTATATAAAGGTCTTCCAGTACTTTCATCAATTCCTATTCCAACACTCTTCAAGAATTGATGATCCGGATGATAGCCTGTCATTGCAAAGACAAAATCATTCGCTATTTCTTGTGTCCCACCATTTACTTCATAAATTAGTGCATCCTCTTTGATTTCTACTACATGGGACTGAAAAATCATTGAAATCGCACCCGACCGGACAAGTGAATCAAATTCCGGAAGGATCCATGGCTTAACGCTTGGTGAATAAGACTCTCCTCTGTATAAAACAGTCACTCTTGCACCTGCTTTTACCAATTCCAATGCAGCATCTACACTAGAATTTTTCCCGCCAATAACCACTACATCTTTATCAAAATAAGGATGAGCTTCTTTAAAATAGTGGAACACTTTCGGTAAATCTTCTCCCGGTATGTCCATATAATTTGGTTGATCATAATATCCAGTCGCAATAATAACGTTTGGTGTTCTATAGGTTTGTTTGTCACTAACAACCTTAAACTGTCCATCTTCTTTTTTCGTAACAGATAACACCTTTTCATATGCATGAATGTTCAAATTCTTTCTTTTAACTACTTCACGATAATACGTTAATGCCTGATTCCGGGTTGGTTTATGTTCCACTGTAATAAATGGCACATCACCAATTTCAAGCTTTTGGCTGGAACTGAAGAATGTCTGGTGTGTTGGATAATGGTAAATGGCATTGACAATATTCCCTTTTTCAATAACAAGCGGTTTAATTCCGACATCCTGAAGAGCAATGGCAGCCGCCAGGCCACACGGTCCCCCGCCTATTATGATTGCTTCCTGTTGATTCAAAAAAATCAGCTCCCCAATCTATTATTAAATTCTGTTATGTATGTAGAATTGCTTTATGATCTCGCAACGCGAATGAAGAAACACATTTTATCCTTCTTCAATTCTACAAATGTATACATACCCTATACGCAAAAGCGACGTGCTTAAAAGATAGAAAAAATCTCCCATCCATATATGATAGGAGATTTTTTAAATACATACAATGAATTCACATTAATTGTGGAAAATTAAATCCAGCCGCGGAACCGTGATGCCTCAGCCATTTTTCTAACACCAACCATATATGCAGCCAGACGCATATTCACTCGGCGAGTTTGAGCAAGATCATAAATATTGTTAAACGATTTACTCAATATTTTCTCAAGCTTCTCTTCCACTTCTTCTTCAGTCCAATAATATCCTTGGTTGTTTTGCACCCATTCAAAGTAAGAAACTGTAACACCGCCAGCAGAAGCAAGCACATCAGGAACAAGCAGGATGCCTCGTTCTGTTAAAATCTCCGTTGCTTCAAGTGTTGTTGGGCCATTGGCTGCTTCAACTACAATACTCGCCCGGATTTTATGGGCATTTTCCTCAGTAATTTGGTTTTCGATCGCTGCGGGAACTAAAATATCACAATCCAACTCAAGAAGCTCTTTATTTGTAATCGTATCATTGAATAATTTAGTAACAGTTCCAAAGCTGTCACGGCGGTCCAATAAATAATCTATATCAAGACCTTCAGGGTCATATAACCCGCCATATGCATCTGAAATTCCAACCACTTTAGCACCAGCATCATGCATAAATTTAGAAAGGAAGCTGCCTGCGTTTCCGAACCCTTGGACAACCACTCTTGCACCTTTAAGGTCAATTCCTTTCTTCTTAGCAGCTTCATGTATACAAATCGTTACACCTTTAGCAGTAGCCGATTCACGGCCATGAGATCCACCAAGCACTAAAGGTTTTCCTGTGATAAAGCCTGGTGAGTTATATTCATCTATTCGGCTGTATTCATCCATCATCCATGCCATGATTTGTGAGTTTGTAAATACATCAGGTGCAGGAATATCTTTAGTAGGTCCAACAATTTGGCTAATTGCACGTACATAACCACGGCTCAACCGCTCAAGTTCGCGGAAAGACATATCACGCGGATCACAGACAATCCCGCCTTTTCCTCCTCCGTATGGCAAGTCAACAATACCGCACTTTAAACTCATCCAAATGGATAGAGCTTTGACTTCTTTTTCTGTTACGTGAGGGTGAAAACGTATACCGCCTTTTGTTGGGCCGACGGAATCATTATGCTGCGCCCGGTAGCCAGTAAAGACTTTAACTGTTCCATCATCCATTCGAACTGGTATCTTAACCGTCATTAGTCGCATTGGCTCTTTTAAGAGCTCATATACTTCTTCCGGATAACCCAGCTTTTCCAATGCTTTATGGATAACTGTTTGAGTTGATTTTAAAACATCATGTTTGTCTTCATTGTTTTTATGATCAGTACCTTTATCGGCTACCATTTGTAAACCTCCTAGAAAAATCACTTTCTTTAGTTGTCCGCTTTCATGACATAGTATACACTTTTGATTGATTTATGCAAGAAGAAAAAACTTATTTTACGCATTTTTCTATCATTTTATGTAAACGCTACCAACGTTGATGCATCAAGGGAATTTTCAGTATATTCCAATGATTCTACCATCAGCTTCCGATAGTACTAGCGGCTTCTCTTCTTCGTCTTATTCCACTTTGAATTCCAACTGTGAGAGATCAAATATAATCATAAGCCTCCTCTCTAACAGCCAAGTGGAGGCTTACTGTTATCCAGTATTAAGGGCTGCTTTCTAAGATAGCACTCACCCATGAAAGTAATGATGTATATTTTGGATCGCTTTTTCTTTGATTATCGGCTTTCCATATTCAAGCAAATAATGGCTGGTAAGACTACTTAAACTGCCGTATTCTTCTGTTAAGGCAAATAATTGTTTTGCAGCTTGTGAAGAATCAGCCTTTAATATACAGAAATATTTGTTGTTCCAGTAGTAGATGCTTCCTTCATCAAAACCATTTCTATACAATGTCCCTGCAAGCAGGATAATGTCATCAAATTCTTTAAATTCATAGACGCTCTCTTCTGTGCTATCTATTGTAACTTGCATTTCAACAAAGCCTTCTTGCAGCAGTTCTTCTTCTTCAGTATGCTCTTCCATCGTAACGATCATAATCATCCCTTGTGCCTGCACAGAAAAGATTTCCACTGCAACTGATCCATATATTTCAAACCCAAAAGTTTCACTTGCTTCTTCTAGCATTTCATGAAATAACTGATGCCATTTCAGTGAATCTTTCCAAATATCCTCTTTTGTCAAACCTTTGTCTATTAAATCGTCCAAGGAAAGGAAAATTTTAATTTTGTTATAATTCAAACGTTCTAAGCGCATATTTATGCCCCCTGCTGAACCAACTCTTGCGATAGTGTATGAAAGAAATCTGAGATGGTGATTAGTCCAATACTGTCATATTTAACATTTCATCATTGACGTTGGCAAACAGGGATTTATGCTCATTTTAACACATCAGTTTAAATTAGAGATTTGAGTTTTTTATTGTGAGAAGATGAGTCTCAGCTTTTGCTCCTAGCCGAAGAGGCAGCGCGGTAGTGCCATATCCATTACTAATTAAAATGGTAGCGGTGTCCGCCTTTTTTATCTTCCCCTTTTCATACAAACCAAATCCTAAAAAATGAATTTGCCCTCCGTGTGTATGTCCGCTTAGAACTAAAGAAATACGATGATCATTCTTCAGTTTGCTCATAACTCTTGGTTCATGACTTACTAGTATTCTAAAATCAGCGTCTACTGCATCTTTTATCGCTAAATCAAGACGATCCTTTTTTAAGCTTATATCATTAATACCTAATAGCGCATAAGATTCATTAAACGCAGACTTGAAGGTAACAGCACAGTTATCCAATATTTTTACACCGCATTCGATTAGCAATGCATTCAATTTTTTGACATCAACCTCATAATCATTATTTCCCCAAATGAAATATACCGGCGCAGCACTCTTTAATTTCTGCAGATTCTCTTTCACTCTAGACAAAGGAACCTTTTTCTCCAGCAAGTCTCCGCCGATAATCACCATATCAGGCTTGGAAGCAGAAGCTTCGTTAATAATATCCTCATGGATTTTTCTCTTATGGATATCCGATATAAAGAAAATCTTAACTTCTCCGAACCCGATAGGAAAATCATCAAAAACTAATTCCTGATGCAGGATTCTATTGGCAAATGCCTCTTTTACCATATATAGAAGCAGAAAAATCATTAATAATACGAACAGCACGATAAAATAAATCATATGAACCCCCAAAAAGCTCTCAACGAGCGTCATCCATTTTCAATTGTCGTAAAAGCGACGAATGTTATGATTTTATCACACAATTTTTAAAAGTATAAAGAAAACTCGCCATCGTTGGCCAGCTTATTTGTAATTGACTATTTAGTGTATGTAGTGGGAAAGATGGAAGTTCCGGGGAGAATATATAATTTGCACCTTGTACAATTTAACTGTGGGGCTCTTCTTATCATGCTTAATTGCTGTCAAGAAATTCTCTTCTTGCAGCTTTTTCATCTATTATATTTTATTAATATTGAAGATTTTTTAAAAAGCAATAATAAAAAACGGATGATTAGAAAGTGTTATGTTCTAATCATCCGGATGGATAATATACTAACTATTTATGCCCCATCCCAGTGCCTCTTACATCTCCTGAATGCTTATAATTCTAAAGCCTGAGCTTTCCAGTTTTTTAGTAAACTTATCTATATTTTCATTCTTTTCTACTTTCATTACAATACGCCTTACAAGCTTATCTGTCTCATCAAAGGTTACTAAGGAGATAATATGCTCATGGAATTGATGAGCAATTTCTGCAAGCCGTGCAATTCTGCCCTCAGATTCAACTGATGTAAAAGCAATTCTTACTCCAGGTCGATTGGTCCCGAAAGCAGATTGAAACTGTGCGAGGACATCAAATCTAGTCACAATACCCAGAAACTTCTGATTTGGTCCTACTACAGCTAACAGCGGGAAATCTTTTAATTCCAGCAATGTGTTTTCAAATACTTCGCTTCCTTCTAAGTATTTGTCTACAAAAGTAACAATATCTTTTGCGAGCGTATTATTTAAATAATCTTCTTTCGATCCGCCTTTTGAGAAAAACGATTCATAAATATGATATCTCGTAACAATTCCAGCATATTGTTCGCCTTTTAGTACTGGAAGCGCATCAATTTTGTGTTCCTCCAGCTTCTCCAAGGCAGCTTGTAAAGTTTCATCTTCCTGAATAGTTATACATCCATGCTTAGGAATCATGCTATTTTTTACAAACATTAAAACCACCTCACCTATTCTTTTCAGTATATACGTATATTTCCACATAACCATGAAAATACCTCTTTTATGAGCTAAACTAACTTGAATTTCACATTTAATTCATAAATTATAGAGAAAGTTTAAAATTGATATTAAATGAATAAGTTTTCAACTGGCAGATACCCAAATATTAGGTTCTTTACCCTTTTGTATGCTGTAAACCGAGTGTCGGCAGAAATTAAAATAAAGTAATCTTTTCCTTCTGCTAATTCTTTTATGAATCATATAAGACAGATCCCTAAATAAAAATTTCTTAAGATTTAATGTTATTTCAAAATAAAAAAGAAGCTCAGCGCTTCTTTTTTCCTTCACTATTTATTTTCATGATATAAATTAACATCAAATGTTTTTTTCATCATTTCATATACCAAGTGGCGATTTTTCCATTCTTCTTCTTTCTTCCATAAATCCTTGCTCTTATCGATGATTTCACATCTTAAAGCATTAAATTCTTTATCCGCTTTTTCGCGTTTTTCTTTTAAGACATTCATAAAGCCGTATAAAGCAACGATAAAGACCAGCATATACATATTAAATGGCAAATGAACAAATGCTGAAAACATGGCTTCAAAAGAATAAGAGTATGGTTCCATAACATTCTTATATAATAAGAGAAGATATAAGAATGAAGCAATTACCACGGCCCACATTACATATAAATGCCCGAGCTTTAATTTATCAAATTTTCTCTTTTTATCCACGACTTTTTGCAGCATTTGCCTTGTAGCCTGATCTGTTCGGTGATCCAGTTCAATAATGGCTGTTTCCATCCTTACCCCTCCCTATTATCCGTACATCATATGAGCTTGTACGCTTAAATATGATCAATAAGGGGTAGTTAAGGTTATTGATTTAAAGGGATTTTTAAGACTTGTCCCGCTTGAATTTCATTGCTTGAAAGGCCATTAGCCTGCTTAATGATTTCTACACCATCTGGAGAACCATAATAGTTCATGCTGACCCGAAACAATGTTTCACTTGCTTTCACAGTATGATAGACGATTTTCCCTTCTGCTGGTTCACTATTTTGCTTATTGCTCTCATTTGTAATTTCGTCTTGCTGCTTATCGGTCTCGTCTGCTGGTTCTTTTTGATTGTTCTGTTCAGGTTTATTAGATGAATCTGGTTCAGAGGGCTGTTCAGCCGGATCAGCTTTCTGATCTTGATCCTCAGTTTGCTGCTTGTCCTCCTCTGGCTGTTCTTCATTGTTCTCGTCCATTTGTTCATCTATTTCAAAAATCACTTCATTTTCATTCCCATTGTTTTTCCCGTAATCAAATGTTTCAAAGCCTGAAGAAGCTGTCGTCGTTTCACTATCTCCCCAATTCGCATACGTGTACACAGTAAAAATAATAATTGGAAGCAAAATAAAGAATAGGGCAAGCAGCCGAATCACAGGGTATTTAACTTTAATGCCTTTTTTCGTCTTCTTGTTTCTATGCATTCTGCTCCGTGGAGGAAGCTCCTCTTTCACCACATCTGTTTTCTCAGCAGCTTTTTTGGTAATCTTTTTTCGCAGCCTTTCTGCTTGATCTCTATATGGACCCTCTTTATTCATAAATCATCCCTGCCTATACTGAATTATTCGTGTTTTTACCATACTTAATGATGACCCCAAGTATAAAATCAATCAAAAAATGCATGAAAATAGTCACAAATAAATTTTCTGTTATAACATAAATATAACCAATAAAAAAACTGAGTGCCACAATATTTAAAAATAAATACCAGTGAAATAAATATCGAAAATGAATAAGTGCAAAAACAGCACTTGAGATGATAAGCCCGAAATGAGTTTGTATGATACCGCGGAAGAGGATCTCTTCGCTTATGGCCACAACGAGTGAAATCACTGCGATGTGCCATACAGGACGCTTGCTGAAAATTTTTGCATTCAATCCGCCATCATCATAATAAGATTTCGGCAGAATCTTCATCATTATAGTATCAAAAAGAACAACAAGAATACCCGCTCCGCCGCCAATTAACACGATTTCTTTAATATCCCATTTAAACAGAGCGAACATTTCACTGTATTGGTCAAAAAATATCCAAGCTAATAACGCTGAAAGTGCAAGTAGAATAACTTGCGTCAAATATAGGTGAAATACGAGCTCACGATCAGAAATTTCCTCCAATAAATCACTACGGCGATTATTCAATGCTCTCCCTCTCGTTTCTTCAGCATTATGTCTGCCAATCTTTCTTTCCAGTTGATCTCGTTATAAATGCTTTTTGTATTTGCTGCTTGTATGCGCTCAAATGGCACTAACGAAAATCCGCAATGATCACAGCAATCATTCATCTGCTGCTGCTCCGACTCTTCAAAATAATCTAGCAGCTGAAGTCTTCTGCACTTTTCCGAACTTATCCAATTGACCATTTCTTCAATTTTTCTTTTCTTGCTATCCAGTCGTTCCTTAATAAAGGTTTTAAATTTAGAACTGAACACTGAGAACTCATTACCGTTAGCCAGGCAATTCTTTAAGTAATCAAGGGTTAATCTAAGTTGAATTTCATTGAATCCGCAAATCAATGATAATTCTTCTTCAAACTCTGTCACATTCTGAAGGGTTGGTTTTTGTTCGTTCAGCCAGTTTTCAAGAAGGGATATTTGTGATTCATCCGGCAGCTCTCCTTCTATTAACTGATGCTGAAGCATTTCATCTCCCGCACTATAAAGCATATATGCAATAGAGGGATGACCGTCCCTCCCGGCTCGGCCAATTTCCTGCACATACGATTCAAATTGCATCGGCATATGAAAATGAATGACATATCGAATATTTTCTTTATTGATTCCCATCCCGAAAGCACTTGTGGCACATATAAGATCAAGCTGCCCATGCAGAAATTGCTGCTGAATGAGCATTCTTGTCTCCTGCTCAAGACCACCATGGTAAGGCATCACATTTCCGACTCCCTGCTGTTTTAAATCAGCAGCTATTTGCTCTGCCAATTTTTTACTTGAAAAATAAACAATACCGGGTCCTTGCAATCTTTTGGCAAGTTCGATTAAGCGATCCCTTTTTTCCCGATAATGCTGAAAGTGCTCTACAGCAATTGTAATGTTAGGTCTGTTAACAGAATAAATAATTTGTTCGCAATCCAGAATTGAGAGTGAATGAATGATATCCGCACGGACTTCACTTGTTGCCGTTGCTGTCAGGGCAACTGTCAAGGGATGTCCCAGCTTCTCGCGAATATAACCAAGCTTTAAGTAATCTGGTCTGAAATCATGGCCCCATTGTGATATACAATGAGCTTCATCAATAACAAACAAGGAGATATTTAGACTTTTCATTCTTGCTAGAACATTTTCTGACACCAGCATTTCCGGTGAGATAAAAATAAATTTAAATGTATTTAATTGTCTTAAAGCATTCAGCTTTTCATCAAAAGATAAAAAAGAATTAATGGCAATAACACTTTTTTCTCCATTTACTTTCAGCTGATCAACCTGATCCTGCATTAAAGAAAGCAAAGGGGATACAATAACTACTTGTCCATTTAGCATATAACCTGGCAGCTGATAACAGAGTGATTTCCCTGTACCTGTTGGAAGCATAGCCAGCGTATTTTTCCCTGCTAAAAGAGCGGTAATCACTTCCCTTTGACCGCTTCTGAAATGGCTATAGCCAAAACGTTCTTTTAATACTTCTTCAATCATCATAATGAGTCACCAAATACCGCAAGTACTAACCTTATCTCAAAATACTGTGCATGCGGAACAATCGTTTTAATATGTTTTAGCTGTTTCGATGTTACTTTTTTTACTGCTTCTGCTATTTCGGCCACATTTTTATCCGAAACAAATCTTCCTATTTCAAAATCAGGCTTGTTGAGTGCAAGTTCGACAATATGGTCCTCTATTGTGTTTCTCTTTAGCTTTCTAAAAGTTGCTATTTCTTCAATTGTGAACCCCTGCTGCAATAATTCTTCCGTTCTTTGCGCAGAGATGGTCATCGTAAATTCAGTTTCAGCAGACTGTGTTACTTTATTCAGTAATGGCAATTGAACAGGTTTCTCTTTTATCACCGTGAGCATAGTATGCAGAATACTTTGAAACTGCAGCTCAAAATAATCCTGGTCCATTGAATACTGTAATGCTGCCTGTTCTTTCGTAAGACCAATTGTCTCCGCTCCAGTCAGCCTGCTGATCAAGAATTCCGGCTGTATACTAGAGCTATTTTCAAGACAGTCGACCAGTTCATTAAAGACTTTTTGGGCAAGATCTTGTCTGTCCATCTTCGTGTCCTGCAAAAATTGTTTAAGCCATAAATGTGTTTCTTTTTTACGCTGAATCGGCAAATATTTAGAATAGCTATGCATGAGGTTTGAAATGACCTGTACGAGTAATGATAGCCTTTCCCAAAATACAACAGATAGTTGATGATATTTCCAGCCGTTTAAGTTTAAAGGCAGCGGCTGCTTTTTTAATTGTTCCTTTAATGCCTCTCTGCCCAGGTCAGTAAGACGATACTGAGAAGGTTCATATTCTAAAATCCATTTTTCCTTTGTCATTTCTGCCAGGTGCTGATCAAATTCCAGCCTTGTCATAGAAGGATATACACGAAAAAATGGTGTGAGCTGAAAAAGAAAAGCATCTTGGATAGTTTGGGAGGATTTTTTGCCATTTAATAAATGGAAAACAGAATAGACGGTGCGTTCATCTGCTATTCGCTGGAGGCAATATAGGATAATGCTCTTTTTATAACACCCAAACATTGTATTGTATCCCCTTATCAAATTTCGTATAAATTAAAAAGTGAACAGTTATCTTTTAAACCGTTACGATCATTGTATCATGAAAGAAAAAGGGTTGTTTAATGTAAGCGTTTTATTCGTTTGCAAAACACGAAAACCCTACTGTGATAAGTATTCTCAACATCTTTTTATTGAAAAGTTGAAGTTTCAGTTTTACAATAGGAATGAGGGACGAGATTCTGCAGCGCGCAGAAGAACAAGATATATTTCTTTTTTTAATTCATTCAGGAGGTTTTTTTAAGATGGCTAAATATACAATCGTTGACAAAGATACATGTATCGCATGCGGGGCTTGCGGAGCTGCTGCTCCAGATATTTATGATTATGATGATGAAGGCATTGCCTTTGTTACATTAGATGATAACCAAGGTACGGTTGAAGTTCCTGATGTTCTTATGGACGATATGATGGATGCTTTTGAAGGCTGTCCTACTGATTCTATTAAAGTGGCAGATGATTCCTTTGAGGGAGATCCGCTTAAATACGAATAAAAAAGGTTTCTTCTAAAATCTCCTTTCACCTGAAAGGAGATTTTTCTTTTAATGCGTAAATAAAAAGAGCAGCTTCTAAGGCTGCTCTTTTTCATTTAAACGGCACTTTTAAGTGCATTTTGACTTTGTTTGGTTATCCATACACTCATTTTAGAGTAGATCAGCATAAATACGGCTGCAATTAATAATCCTTTGATGATATTAAAAGGAAGGATCCCCGTAACAACCATGGTCCGCATTTCAGGAGCAGACATCGCAGGAAAATTCAAAAAGAATGTGTACGCAGGAAGAATCACTATATAATTGAGTACACTCATCATAATCGCCATGATGATTGAGCCCGA
Source organism: Bacillus mesophilum (assembly GCF_008923265.1). NCBI lineage: Bacteria > Bacillati > Bacillota > Bacilli > Caryophanales > Bacillaceae > Bacillus > Bacillus mesophilum. Next base: position 313,874 of record NZ_WBOT01000002.1, read on the forward strand.
GATCAGTCCAATTGTCATTCCTTTTTTCGATTTAAGACGATTGAAAATATAGTAAACGGGAAGAACAAATAAGATTCCTGCCAGAAAATTAGATATATGTCCTACAGGAACTCCAGTAGCACTTCCTGTCATAAAATAATCCAGAATATTTTTAAATAATTCAACCAAAATGCCGGCCAGCGGTCCAAAGATTAATGCAGCGATTAGTGCAGGAATATCACTGAAATCAATCATTAGAAAATTAGGAAATGGCGGCATCGGGAAGTTCAGCAGCATTAATACATATGCGATACTGCTCAGCATTCCAATTGCTACAAAAGCTTTTACATTCAATTTTTTCATTTTTTCCTCTCTCCTTTTTAGGCTATCTCTCCTAAAGAAGAAAGGTTCAGCAAAGTAAGCGGCATTAAAAAACCCCCAAGTATGTACTTGAGGGAGAAATAGGCACGCTTTAATAAACGCTCAAAATCCTGCATTTTTTGAACGCTTGCGGAACCTCCATCTTCTCCCATCCAGACTGTACTGTCGGCTTTGGAATCGCACCAAATCCTGCTTAATTTAACGTATGGCATGTGAGTGAAGTGCATCATCACACCATACAATCAGGCTCGCGGGCTTAAAGCATTGCGCTTATCACCGCCGGTCGGGAATTTCACCCTGCCCCGAAGATAGACCATATTAAATTATCATACAGATACATTATACTGAAGAATGATCCTTTTGTGAAGAAATAAATCTCAGCCCAAGTGTTTTAACTCTTTAAAGCGTTTCCTTTTTACATTAGTGCATAATTTAAATTGACAGACTATTGGCGTTCTTGTAAAATAGTCAAAAAAATCGCACTCTCCAGGGGGATCTTATGTATACCGTATTAGTTTCAGATGCAATAAGTGCTGAAGGACTCAAACCGCTTCTTGACATGCCTAATTTAGAAATTATTCAGAGGAAAAGTGATGATCCATCCGTTCGTCTTGAAAGCGTTGATGCTTTGCTTGTCAGGAGTGCAACTAAAGTTACTGAAGAGCTGTTGGAGCAAATGCCTAACTTGAAGATTATTGGCAGAGCAGGAGTAGGTGTAGACAATATTGATGTTCCGGCTGCAACTAAGAAAGGGATCGTTGTCGTCAATGCACCAGACGGCAATACAATCTCAACGGCGGAGCATACCTTTGCCATGATGGCTTCGTTAATGAGAAGGATTCCACAAGCTTATGTAAGCGTAAAAAACACAGAATGGAAACGCAGTACATTTGTTGGAACGGAGCTTCACGGTAAAACATTGGGAATTGTTGGGTTAGGCAGAATTGGAGCAGAGCTTGCTAAACGCGCCAAGGCTTTTGGCATGACGATCACGGTTTTTGATCCATTTTTAACGAAGGAACGTGCAGCTAAACTTGGCGTTGAATCCGCATCACTAGAGCATTTGCTTCAATCATCTGATATTATCACCGTACATACACCACTCACTCCAGAAACCAAAGGACTTATTAATTCTAAAAGCTTATCACTCACCAAGAAAGGCGTATATTTTCTAAATTGTGCACGCGGAGGTATTATTGATGAACTCGCTCTCGCTGACTATATTGGGAGCGGACATGTGGCAGGTGCAGCACTTGATGTTTTTGAATTAGAACCGCCCGGAGAGCACCCGCTTCTTAAATTTGATCAAGTCATTGCCACCCCTCACCTCGGGGCATCAACAAAAGAAGCTCAATTAAATGTAGCTACTCAAGTTGCACATGAAGTCCGATTATTTCTTGAAGATATGCCTGTTTCCAATTCAATCAATTTACCTGCCATATCAAAAGACTTATATGCTAAGCTGCAGCCCTTTCATCAGCTCGCTAAACAAATGGGAGCGATTCTGTCTCAATGTGTAAAAACCGGTATTCATGAATTGAGCATCACCTATTCTGGTTCGGCAACAGACTTAGAAACACCATACTTAACAAAAGCGCTAATTTCTGGCTTTTTCAAAAACAGAATTGATGCTTATGTAAATGAAGTAAATGCCCTATTAACAGCAAAAGAGCGCGGCATTACAATTGGTGAAAAAATTTCTGTAGACGCATTTGGCTATTCTAATTGCATTACGGTGACAGCTAAAGGAGAAGACTTGGCCTTCACTGTAAGAGGAACATACATTGATCACTATGGTCCTCGAATTGTTTATTTAAATGGCTTTAATATTGACTTTCTCCCAGATGGAAACCTTCTATATATTCAGCATATGGACCGCCCTGGGGTCATTGGCCGCGTAGGAAAAATACTAGGCGACTTATCAGTCAATATTGCCACAATGCAAGTTGGCCGGAAAGAAGCCGGTGGAGAAGCGATTATGGTTTTATCATTTGATAATCCAATAGAGGAACAAACATTATCCGCTTTATCTAAATTAGAGGACATTGTATCCATTAATTCCATTTTGCTTTAGCGGATGCATATCACATTCTAATGTATCCCAAAAACTAAAAGCGCACTGCAAATTGCAGCGCGCTTTATTTTATTTTCTTCTCAATCCGTCTCGTTAGCCAATCGGGTATTCTTTTCTTTCTCCCTTTGAAAATGTCATAATTGATGTATAACCTATTTCTTTTGCAAGTTTCAGAGCTTGGTCAAAGTTCGCACCAACATGCTCTGGAAAATGGGCATCTGATGATAAAACAATCGGTATGTTTTTCTCGAAGCATTTTTGCAGCAGTCTTGGATCTGGGTATAGTTCTCCAACCGGTTTTCTTAACCCTGCCGTGCTGATTTCTACACAAGTTTTTGACTTCGCTAATGCATCAGTTGCCCGTTCATATTGCTCTAGTAAAAACTCTTCATCATCTGGTACATATTTAAATATTTTCACTAAATCAAGATGTCCTACGATATCAAATAAATTAGACTCTGCCAATGTTATAACCTGGTCAAAATAAGCCTTATAAACTTGAGCAACGTCTCTTCTGTCCCATTCTTTTCTGTACTCAGCTAAATCAATGCCGAAGTCACCTACCCAATGAATGGAGCCAATCACATAATCGAAATCATAGCTTTTGATAAATTGCTCCATTTCTTTATGCTTTCCTGGAGTATAATCCATTTCTATTGACATTTTGACATCTATATCATGGTTCCAAGCCTTCTGAAATAAAGCTTCATAGTCTGTCATATCGTAATAGCGTCTTTCATTTACCCATGGATTCTGTAATATATCAGCCGTCTGGTAAAAATGATAAGCATGTTCTGAAATACCAAAGCTTTCTATTCCAAGCTCTTTTGCCTTATCTGTAAATTTTGTTAAATAATCTAATGATAGCGTCCCGTTTTCCAAATGATTATGATAATCCGTGAGCATGTAATCTCCCCCTTAATTTAGACATCATTATACGCTTATCAGAAAAATCAGGCAATGGACAAGTTGAATTTCCTCACTAAAAAACTCCTGCTCTGTTGAAAAACAGCGGTTGAGCAGGAGAAAAAAGGTTAATTTGAGATCTTGATTCTTTCGTTTATTTGAATTGTATCGTCATTTAACATATTTAAATCTTTTAACTCTTGTACTGTAAGATTCTTCTCTTCAGCAATAGAAGACAAGGTATCCCCACTTTTCACCAAATAAACCTTATCAGGATCTATGTCGGGAATTGTTAAAATTTGTTCAGGTACAATATGATCTGAGTCTAGCTTGTTTGCCCCTTGAATGGAAATAACATCCATTTTATACTGAACTGAAATATCCCATAGGGTTTCACCGCTCTGCACAATATGGGTAATTGGCTCAATTTCCTCTGTCTTTTCTGCATTATTCTTTTCATTTTCTTCTTCTGATTCATGATCATAATTCTGTCCTCTTGAACCAAATTCATTGAGTACAGCTGCAGTTCTTATGTTAACAGCGGACTCCTCTCTTCCGAATACTTCGACTGAATCACCCAGTGATTCATGACCAAAAGCTAAAAATGGATCAAGAGCATTCTCTTTTTTATATGTCCATTCGTGTTTATGTATTTCGAAATGCAAATGTACGCCTGAAGAGTTTCCAGTACTGCCCATCCTGCCAATTACCTCTCCTTGTTCTACTTCATTTCCTTCTTCTCCAAGGCGCTCTTGTAAATGGGCATAAACCGTTTCAGTGCCATTCTTATGTTTGACAAAAATAACATGACCGTAAGAACCAGAATAATAGGATCTCGTGATCGTACCCTGATCAACAGCGTAAACAGGTGTTCCCGACTCTGCTGCTATATCAATCCCTTTATGTTTTCCATTTCTTGTCCCAAAAGTATCTGTAATAACTCCATCAGCTGGCCATATCCAGTGTGTTGTTTCACTCGTAATATTGAACGTTTCAGCTTTTATCGTCTTTCCACCAAGAAACAGCAAACTAACACAAAGCGCTAAACCCCCAGCGATTAATAAACGCTTTATATAATCCTTCAATGTTTTTCCTCCTAATTTTGACTGCAGCTTATCTTCGAAGCTTTAAGCACATATTTTCCAACCAAATAAAGCAGAAATTTATTTCAAATGTGCAGCAGCCTTTTATTCTAAAAGTCTCTTTCACAGCCTATGAAGGCATGTACATAATTAGAACATTTAATATTTAAGAGTCTCTCAGCAAAGACACGTTTTTTAGTATGTGTCCCTATATGGGGTGATTATGCAATTTTTTTCTAAAAAAAAAAAACGAGCACGTAGGCTCGTTTTAAGGCAATTCTTTTTGATTTGGTGCTATTGGAAGTTCCAGCTCCTGACTGAGATTAAATCTCCCAATTGTATCAACATCCGCATTTTCCACTCTTACATGCTCGTAATGAAATTCCTTAGCTGTTAATAATAAGGCTTCAATCATGTGCGCTGTTTCTTCATTATCTTCGATTACTGACTCATCGGTAAATGTGATTACTACTGTTTCATCATCTACATTCGCTTCAAAAACAATATCTTCTGGTATCGATGCCTTTAAATTATGTGTATCAACATCTTGTTTCATGAAGTCAAATACTTCCTGAATCGTTTCTGGCTGTTCAAGGTGCACGTATGGAACAAATAATGGCTGTTCATCCGTTTCGTTCGGGTAGAACAAATAATAACCTGGATATGCTGTTACATCATTAGGAACAAACTCTGTCATTGGCTCATTGTGTTCAAAATGAACGCCTGGTTCTCCATCAGTCATTAATGTGATTTCTTCAAGATCAAAGTCAGACCAAAGATTGCTTAGCACAGTATTGATAAATAGACTATTGGCAGGACCATAGCTATAACTATGATCTTCAAACATGTCAACAGTCAGCGTTTTTTGCTCTTCATTATAAACAAGATTAGCATCTAATGGATAATTATCAGATAATCCCCATTTTTCTTCAGTCAACGATGACATTGTTTCTTTATATAAATCAAACTTTGATTTTCCCTCTTCTTTAGGAACTAAAACACTGACTAAAACTATATTTTGGACTTCATTATCCAGTATGGGATATGTGAGAACTTCCTGATCCTGAAGTTCCTCCTCATATACAGCTGTTGTATAGACATTTTCCTGTTCTATTTTTGTCTCGGATTCAGCTTCTTGAGAAGCATCTATATTATTCTTAGGATTTTCATAGCTTGTAAATTCATCATCGGATGTACTCGTATCTTCTTCCTGGGCACTTTCTTCTCTATCAGCTGATTCATTGGTAGCAGTACTATATTGCGCCGAATCTTCTGAAACGCTTGAAAATTCTTCAGCTGAATCTTGCCCGCCCATCATACCGGGGATAAGAATAACCAAAAGAAGCAGTGCGGCAGCGGCGGCTGCTGTAGGAATGAGCCATGACTGCCGTTTGCGCCGGTTCATTTTCATAGTCACATTTTGATAAACTTCTCGTTTTCCGCGCTGATCTTTCACTTTTGGCATTTGTTTCAATAATTCTTCGATATCCCTATCGCTATGATTATTCTTCCGCATGATCCACACCCTCCTTTACCATTAATTCTTCCATATGTTTCTTTAGCACTTTTAGTGCCCTATGCTGAGTTGTTTTAACTTTGCTTTCCGTCCAGTTCAACGCCTCAGCCGTTTCAGTAATTGTTAATTCTTGTATATATCTCATCACAATGACAGATCTCTGATCAACAGTACAATAGCCTAGGCATTTATACATTACGCGCACTTCTTCCTTCTGCATAAGGATATCTTCTGGAATAGGCAAATCATCCTTCACTTGATGCGTTGACCAATCAAAGGTTTCAATCAGTTTTTGCTTCCATCCTTTTTGCTTGCGGAATGAGTCGATTGCAACGTTTCGGGCAATCGAAAAAAGCCAGGTTTTTTCACTGCTTTTCCCCTCAAATTTCTCATAAGATTTCAGTACTCTAATATATACTTCCTGGACCAAATCCTCGGCCAGTTCCTTGTTTCTAACCATATAAAATAAAAATTGAAAAACGTCATGATGATATTTATTGTATAGGTCATCAAAAACGGAGTTCATCGATTCCCCTCCCCGTTCAATAATATAGTCGTAAAATGAGGATAAAAAGTTACACTCTAAATATAATATTTATCATAGAAAAAAGGAAGGATCACAATGCCATATCCTTCCTTTCTCCTATTCATCATATGTGATTGTTTCTTGTGAATCAAGAACAATCGGCATTTTTTTAGCATTTATTCAATATTTCGCGGAATAAATATAGAAAATGTCGTACCATGTCCAAGCCTGCTCTGCACAGTAATATGACCTTTATGCGCATCAATAATATTCTTTGCAATAGCTAAGCCTAGACCTGTACCGGATCTTCCTCGTGTTCTCGCCTTGTCCTCTTTATAAAATCGTTCGAAGATAAACGGCAGATCTTCTTCCGGAATTCCTGATCCAGAATCGGCTACCTCCATGTACAAACCGCGTTCATCCATACTCGAGGTAACGGAAATTGTACCTCTCTCCGGCGTGTGCCTCATGGCATTATCAATTAAATTTGTTAAAACTTGCTCCATACGATCCGGATCAAACATAAAGACATAATCTCCTTGCAGCTGCTCTCCCAAAAAGATGCCTTTTTCTTTGGCCAGTCCTTGGAATTTACGGATGATTTTTTGGATAAAAGGAGTTACATCAACCTGCTCTTTTGTTAACTGAATATGCCCTGCTTCCATCCTTGCGAGATCTAGCAGTTCATTTACAAGGCGTCCCATCCGCAGCGATTCATCGTGAATGACCTTAATCATCTCATTTTTTTCTTCCTCTGTGGAAGCTATATTGTCAACAATTGCCTCACTATAGCCCTGCATCATTGCGATTGGGGTTCTTAACTCATGAGAAACATTGGCAATAAAGTCTTTCCGCAGCTTATCCAGCTGTCTTTCTTCGGTCATATCACGGATAACAGCAACGGCTCCGCGAATATTCTTCTGATTATAGAGAGGACTAATGATCATGACCCAGAAGCGGCCCTGGATGGACAATTCGCCAACCTGCTCCTTTTCAGTACTGACTGCTAGCTGAAATAGCTCACTTACTTTTGAAGGAACTGCTTCTGAAGTATGATTATATTCATTGCCTTTTTCAAAATACCAGCTTTGCAAAAACCTCTCTGCAGGTGGATTGGTAATCAATATCGTTCCATCGCGATTAAAGGTAATAACTCCATCTGCCATTCCGCTTAAAATACTTGCAAGCTGTTCTTTTTCCTGGCTCAGGGCATCCATATTAAATTTAAGCTGCCTTCCCATTTGGTTAAAGGCGGTAGCCAATTCTCCGATTTCGTCATAAGACAAAAATGGAACCTTCGTATCAAATTTTCCCTTAGCTGCCTCCGAAACGGCTTCCCTCATTTTTCGGAGCGGCGCAGTAATCCTTGTTGATAAGAAGAAAGCAAAAATAGTGGTTAAAATGATTGCCACACCAGCCGCTAGAAGTATAAATTTTGTTGTTGTTTTCGTTGTTTCCTGCATGACTTCAATTGATTGATAAATAAAGACGGCTCCATCTTCACTCTCATTAGCCGGAAGAGGAACACCAATTATTAATGCTCTTGCTTCGTCTTCGTCTTCTGGATTAGCTGAAAAATAGGAAGATATTTTTCGAACAGTATGATCATCCGTAAAGACTTGATTTAATTCTTCATCATCTCTTAAATACGAAATAGGCAATTTCTCTGAATCATTCAGGTGATTGGGAGAATAATAATATTCATCATCCTTAATGATGATGACTTTTGTAACCTCATCAATCAATTCCCATGCAATCTCTAGGCCCACATCCTGATCATGTTCTTCTATAATCCTCGAAATCTTTATGGCTGTGGCTTCTAGTCCCTTATCGGTTTCATCTATATGATAGTTTTCAAAAAATTCTAACAGCATGACTGTTAAAATAAATAAAACAAAGGAAACGAGCAGGATAATGGTTATCCACAGCTTGCCTACTACACTTCGCCAAAGCATCATTCATTAATAACCTCAAACTTATAGCCCACTCCCCAAACAGTCACAATCATTCTAGCTGCCTGTTCTGAAACCTTATTCAGCTTCTCGCGCAATCGTTTCACATGAGTATCAACTGTTCTTAAATCTCCGAAAAACTCATAATGCCAAACTTCTTTAAGAAGCTGTTCCCGATCAAATACCTTATCAGGAGACTTCGCCAGAAAATACAGCAGTTCATATTCCTTCGGAGTTAAACTAACTTCTTTTCCATCCGCTAAAACTCTATGTGCATCATTATCAATAGTTAAATGCTGAAAAACGATTACATCTTTAGCTGATGGCTCTGCCTGCACATAACTTGAAGCAGAAGAACGGCGGAGCAGTGCTTTTACACGCAGAACGACTTCCCTGGGACTAAACGGTTTTACGATATAATCATCTGTTCCAACCTCAAAACCTTGTACCCGGTTTACTTCTTCTCCCTTAGCTGTCAGCATGATAATAGGTGTCGCTTTTTTTTCTCTAATTTCCCGGCACACTTCAAGTCCGTCTTTTCCTGGCATCATTAAGTCGAGAAGTATGACATCATACTCTTGATGAAGGGCTTTTTCTAATGCCTCATTCCCATCTTCTGCTTCTTCAATTATGTAATCTTCTCTCTCCAGGTACATCTTTAATAAGCGGCGAATTCTTTCCTCATCATCTACAACTAATATTTTTGCATTTTGATCCATGATATTCATCTCCTTATTAAAAATAATAATTGTTTTAAAAGAAAGCCTTCACTTTTAAAAGTGAAGGCTATGAGATTATGATATAAATCATTTTACATTTTCAGCCATTCTGAACAGCTTAGGAACCTGCATATGAGTGTAATCCGGCAATAACCAGGTTCACGACAATTAGATTAAACATAATAATGATAAACCCAATTACGCCAAGCCACGCTGATTTCTTTCCATGCCAGCCTTTTGAGAGACGCAGATGCAAATAGGCTGCATAAAATAAGAAGGTGATAAGAGCCCAGACTTCTTTTGGATCCCAGCCCCAGAAACGCGTCCAGGCAATTTGCGCCCAAATCATCGCAAACACAAGTGCACCTAGTGTAAATACAGGGAATCCAATTAATACGGAACGATAGCCGATCTCATCAACTAAATCTGCGTTTACCTTCGCTGTCAATGGCTGAAGAGCTGCTGAAATACGTTTTCGCAGAATTAATCTTAATAGAAGATATAATACAATTCCCGCCATGACCGACCAAATTACAGTATTTAATTTTTTTGCATTAATGATTCCCGGCATTTCAGCCAAGGGATCCATTGCCCCTTCAGTCAAGCTCTCTCCCTGATTGGGACCAACAAGCGGAGGCAGCTGATACTCGGCAATTGACTCTACATTATTGTTATCTATCCAATTGAAATCAGCTTTATACCCTGAAGCTGAGAATCCTGTTGAAATAAGGATAAATCCTAATGTACATACAAGACCGAACATCACGGTTTCAAGCCAAAAGCCTTCTTTTGACTTTTTTGTATGGTCAATAACTTTTACCAGGTAAAGAAGACCGGCAGCAAAACTGATGGCTAAGATTGCTTGTCCCATCGCTGCTGTTGTTACGTGAATATGCAGCCAATGGCTCTGCAATGAAGGTACCAGCGGTGCAATATCTCTAGGAAACATAGCTGCATAGCCAATCAGAAGCATTGCAATCGGAAGTGTAAATAATCCTAATACCGCCGTTTTATATATAAAGTAGATAACAATAAATGCTCCAACTAATGACATTCCAAAGAAGGTTGTAAATTCAAATAGATTACTGACAGGAGCGTGCCCAGCAGCAATCCATCTTAAAATAAAGTATCCTAACTGTGAAATGAAACCTGCAATGGTAATGGCAATCCCAGTCTTAGCCCATTTGTTTGGGCCAGTGCCTTTTTCTCTTTCTTTTGCACGTTTATCTTTAATAGATCCGGCAAAAAATACCGTACCTACTAAATAGAGCAAAAAGGCTATAAAAAGAAGATTGCCGCTCAAACTTACTAAATCCACCTAAGTTCCCCCCTATGTTTACTCTTTCTTATCAAGCTGATCTGCTGGTTCGTTCAAGCCTGTTCCATCAATAACAGTAGCTATATCACGTTTAAGACCATGCCAGTTTTTATTTGTATGCCCTGCCATCCAGACTTCGCCATCGACTTTTCGCAGCCAGATTCGGCGATGATTCCAGTAGGATCCCTGCGCGACGCCAATCATAAAAATGAATCCGCCCAGTGCCAGCACCCATAATGTTAAGTCTTTTCTGACGGTTAATGCTGTAACATCTTTCGTTTCTACCGCTTTAAAAGACATTTTGTATTCATTGTCCGTGAAAGGTTCAATGGTTTGCTGTATTGCTACAAAACTCACTTCTCCCTCAGGCTTGTCTGGTGTAAACATTTTAAATACGAATGCTGGATTGTTCGGTATTCTTGATTTTGTAATAGGCTCAGAGTTTTCATCAAATTCAAAATCAGGGAAATAACTAACAATCTCTACTTGATATCCATTACCAAGATCATAGGTGTCCTTTGGATCATACAAGTCAATGGTTAAATCACCATATTCCTCATTTGTTTCTTTGTTGGATAAAGCAAAGGTCATTTGATTCAGCTCATCAAGCTTATAGTCCACTTGATATAAGGCCAAATCTTCGAATTTAAGTGGATGATTAACACGGATGCTGTCATCTCTTACTTTTTCCAGTTGTGGTGTTTGTCCATGAACTGTTTCTCCCTTTGTTTTATACAAAGTGACATCTGACTGGAAGTTCTTCGCCACCATTCCTTTATCATCAATGGCTGCAGCAAATTCTTCTTTTGAATTTTCTTTGTCATATGTCTCAAGAATAAATTCGTGATTTTCAAGATAATATTGGCCATCCGTTTCAGGAATTACTTTTGTTTCGCCTTCCCTCACCCATAAAATTTCATCAACATACATTCCAGGAACAAATCTAAGCATACCGCCTATTAAGAAAATGATAAGGCCAACATGGTTCACATATGGGCCCCATCTAGAAAATCTGCCTTTTTCAGCGAGGATATTTCCATCTTCTTCACGTATGCGATATCGTTTTGCTTTTAGCTTTTCTTTAACTGATTCGAACGCTTGATCTTCGCTTCCTGCCTCTGACACACTGAATAATCTCTGTCTCTTTAAAAACCCTTCATGTCTTGTTACTCTCTGCGTTTTTAAAGACCTGTAAAGAGGAATCCCTCTATCTAAGCTGGCAATAATGATAGAGATTCCAATAGAGGCTATTAAGAGCAGATACCACCAAGAACTGTATAAATTATGAAAGCCAAGTGTATAATATAGTTGCCCTAACCAGCCGTATTGGTCTTCATAATATTCTGAAGCAGGCATAACTGGCGGTATGTACATTTCTTGCGGAAATATTGTTCCTAGTGCTGAGGCAATCAATGTGATGACAATTAGCCATACGCCCACTTTGACAGAAGAGAAGAAGTTCCAGATTTTATCAATAATTGTTTTATTGTAGGTTTGAGAACGCCTTGCACTTCCCTCATACCGCATATCCAGCAGCTTTTTATCTTTATCTTTTTCAATTAGAACTTTTCCGCATGATTCACATAATACAGTACCATGCGGATTGTGGTGACCGCATTCACAAATAACTTCTTTCATTGTAAAAACTCCCCATACACCCTTATGGTTTAATCTCTTCCATGTAACCTTTAATCATTGCCTCAGTCATTCCGCTTTCAAGTCTCTTGATAACGATTCCATCCTTATCAACTAAAAATGTTGTAGGCAGCGGACCTATTCCGTAAGCTTCCATTACTTCCCCTTTATCAATTACAATTGGAAAATCCAGATTATATCTTGAAGTGAATTTATTGACGGCAAAATCCGATTCGTTGATATTCACTGCAAGCACCTGTACCCCTTGCTCCTTAAATTGCTTATATTGGTTGTTCATATAAGGCATTTCTTTTTCACAAGGCTTGCACCATGTTCCCCAGAAGTTGAGGAATACCCCCTGTCCCTCATAATCGGAGAGCTGATGCTTATTTCCATCCATATCTGTTAATACAAAATCAGGAGCCTTCTCATTAATAGCCACTTTTCTAATATCATCACTGCTGAAATTTGCATACAATGTATACGCTACGGCAGCTCCGAGCAGGAGCAGGATCACCGTTCGTATCACAAGCCGTTTTTTCTTCATCGTTTGCCCTCCCCATTCAACACAAAAAAACAGAGCTTTAAGGAAACAATTTGTATCCGATCACAAATACTCAGTAAACCAATTTGTACATAATTATAACATTTTTTAGCATATAGACGTTGTTAACAATGTGAAGTAAATGTGACATTTACATAAAATCATTTCTATATTTTCTATTTTTTCCCTTGATTTGCTAATGTTCTGAGTTGTTTCACTTCATGAGCAGTTAACTCTCTTCCATCCCCAGGAGAAAGTCCTTCTAGAGTTAATGCTGCATATCGTTCTCTTTTTAATTTCAGGACATTATGGCCAATTGCTTCGAACATTCTGCGCACTTGACGATTCTTTCCTTCATGAATAATTAATTCTATGATCGATGTTTGTTTTTTCTTATCCATTGATAATAGCTTTGTTTTAGCTGGTGCTGTTTTTCCATCTTCAAGCCGGACGCCTTTTTGCAGACTTCTTAAACTCTCTTTTGATGGAATGCCTTTCACTTTTGCCACATATACCTTTTCTATCTCATTCCTTGGGTGCATTAACAAGTTGGCGAATTCTCCATCATTCGTTAAGAGCAGCAAACCTGAAGTTTCATAATCTAATCGACCAACAGGGTAGATTCGCTGTTCGATTTGCTGAAAATAATCCGTTACTACTTTTCTGCCTTTATCATCTGATACCGCGGAGAGAACTCCTCTTGGTTTATAAAATAAGAAATAAACAGGCTGTTCCCGTTCAATCGGAATGCCATCAACTTCTACCTTATCATTAGAGCCAACCTTAACTCCCAGCTCTTTGACGACTTGACCATTTACTCTCACGTGCCCCTCGCTAATTAATTGTTCTGCTTTGCGCCTTGACGCAATGCCAGCATGGGCAATTACTTTTTGCAATCTTTCCATTTTGTCACCTCATATATTTCGACAATACATTTTCTATCCTTATGAATTATGCCATATTCCAGCTTCTTTTCAAAGTAAGCTATACGATAAACTGTAAAAACTCGCAGAAAATTAGCAAATGACGATGAAAATAAGCTAATTTACGCTTTATTTCACTATTATTAAAATAATATACAAACAATAAAAAAACCGAACCATTAAACAGATTTAAACACCTGCTAATGAACCGGGTTTTTGTTTGATATATTATAGTAACAATCATTTAAGCAAAAAGAAGGGTTACAACAATGATCGCTGCTCCAATGCCGACAAGGTCAGCCAGCAGTCCAACCTTTAATGCATCTCCCATTTTCTTAATCCCTACAGCACCAAAATAGACCGTCAGCACATAAAAGGTAGTATCAGTACTCCCCTGCAGCACGGATGCCAGTCTTCCAATAAAGGAATCTGGTCCATATGAAGCAATTAAATCACTCGTCATTCCCAGTGCCGCCGTTCCTGAAATCGGCCGAATGATGGCAAGAGGTACAATTTCAGCAGGAATTCCTACTGCCTCTAATGCCGGTTTGATAAAGCCCATCATATATTCTAGGGCGCCAGATGCTCTAAATACAGATATCGCTACAAGCATTCCAACTAGAAAGGGAATAATTGATACCGCGATTTTAATTCCTTCTTTACCGCCTTCAGTAAAACTTTCATAGGTCGGAACTTTTTTTATCGTACCGTAGATAAGTATGATGCCAATTAAAACGGGTATAAACCACAAAGATATAAGTGAGACAATTTGCATACAACCTCATCCTTTTCGAGTTCTTCTATAATAAAAATAGCGGTCTATTAAAATAGCACCAACAGCAGAGCAAAAGGTTGCAATCAGCGTTGGTCCGACTATATCGGTAGGATTGGCAGAATCATAATTCATTCGAATGGCAATGACCGTCGTTGGAATGAGGGTGATGCTCGAAGTATTTATTGCTAAAAAAGTAATCATCGAGCGGCTAGCATAATCTTTTCCGCCATTTAGCCTTTTTAATTCTTCCATCGCTTTTATCCCCAGCGGTGTAGCTGCATTGCCTAATCCGAATAAATTGGCCATCATATTGGATAAGATATAACCCATTGCAGGATGATCGTTAGGTACCTCTGGGAATAGTCTTTTGACAATCGGTTTAAACAAGTTTGCCAGCTTCTTCAATAGACCGGCATCCTCAGCAATTCTCATCATTCCGAGCCAGAAGACGAGAATACTGATCAAACCAATACATAAAGTCACTGCCTCTTTCGCTCCATTAAAGACAGCTTCATTCACTTCACTTATTGTTCCATTGAACATCGCAAACACAATTCCAATCAACGTTAATAGAACCCAAATGATATTAACCATCTTGCTTCACACCTACAATAAAAGAGAATATACTGCGGAATTTATCAAAGAATGATTTTTCTTCTAATTCCTGCTCTTTTTCAAAATAAATGGGCATCGTTTTTATTTGTTCATTATTCAAATAGACAATGGCTTTCCCGACCACATCGGGTATGTCAGCACTTTCTTCCCAATCATCTTTAGGAGTGATTAATTGATACTCCACCTTAAAATTCTCTTTTTCCTCTGCTGTTACTGGATAGCTATAATGACCTTTTAAATAGATTTTATTTTTATATATTCCTTCATCTGCCTCTTCAATACTTCCTTCCGATAATATTTCTACCGATTCGTATGTTTTAAAGGCTGTTTCATACATTTGTATATGGTCATTCCAGTCATCTGGACCATTGAGCGTAACAGCAATAAGCTCTAGTCCATCCTTCTCTGCTGTAGTCACTAAAGTCCGTTTAGCTCTTTTCGTATAGCCCGTTTTCCCTCCAGTTGTATGATCGTACAGTTGTGTTAATAAGCGATTTTTATTATTCCAGACACGGTCCCAGCTTTCATTTGGATTTGGCGCTCTATGTACCTTTGTTCCAGAGATCTTTTTATACATTTCATTTTCCATTGCATATCGAGTCAGGATTGCCATATCAAATGCTGTTGAATAATGGTTTTCATGATCATCGAGCCCATGAGGATTTTCAAAATGAGTATTTATCATCCCAATTTCCTCTGCCTTCTGATTCATTAAAAAAACAAAACCTTCTAAACTGCCGCCAATATGCTCAGCAATCGCAACAGCTGCATCATTGCCGGAGCGAAGCATTAGCCCATAAACTAAATCTTCAAGCTTTATCTTTTCACCTTCCTGCAAATAGATGGAAGAACCTTCTGCCCTAATCGCATTTCCGCTTACCTTAACCATTTCATCAAGCTTGTCAGATTCTACCGCAAGAATCGCCGTCATTATTTTGGTAATGCTGGCAATTCTTCGTTTCGTATTTGCCTCTTTTCCATATAGAACCCTTCCAGAGTCTTGTTCCATTAAGATCGCGCTGCTGGCACTGACAGATATGGCAGCGTCTGCTTTATGCGGGACATTCACCAAAAGAAATGTCAAAGTAATCGATAAAATGACGAGCTTTTTAAAGAGTTTCATTGCCAATCCCCGTTTCACATTATTGTTTGTACAAGTTTATGCAAAATGAAGTTGGATATGCCTTGAAATGAAACAAGATGTTTCATATCCTTTTAAAAAACAAAAAGCACAAGGAATTTGCAGTTTGCATTCCTTGTGCTTCATCGTTTTGTTATTAATATGGCTTCCACTTTAGTTCAGAAGCTTTTAAGTATCGGTCTTCAACGTCTTTCCAGTTGACTACATTCCACCATTGATCTACATAGTCTGCTTTCTTATTTTTGTACTGTAAATAATAAGCATGTTCCCAAACATCTAAGGCGAGCAAAGGAATTGTGTCCCATTGAGTTAAAATCATATGTCTCTCGGATTGAAGGATTTCTAAATGACGGGACCTCGGTGACCACACTAGGATCGCCCAGCCTACGCCTTCTACCTGTTTTGCTGCTTCAGAGAATTGCTTTTTAAATTGATCAAAACTGCCAAAGTATTTTTCTATTTCTTTTAAGAGTGAGCCAGCAGGCTTTCCTCCGCCACTAGGAGACATGTTATTCCAGAATATCGTATGCAAATAATGACCAGATCCATGAAAGGCCAGCTCTCTAGACCAATGCTTTATTAGTGAAAAGTCATTTTTTGTTCTAGCCTTCTCTAATTCTTTTTCTGCTTTGTTCAAGCCATCTACATAAGATTGATGATGCTTATCATGATGCAATCTCATAATTTCTTCTGAGATATAGGGCTCTAGGCTGTTATATGCATATGGCAGCGGAGGCAGGACATGTTTGCCTGCAGAAATAAAGGGCTCTTGAGTTGAGAATATATTCCCTAAGCTTGAACGCTCCCGAAAATAATTTTCCATATCCTCCTGCAAGCCCTCTACCTGTTCATGAATACCGTTGATTTCTTGCGCATTTAATGGCTGATTCATTCTGTTCATAACTTCAGTAAAACTGTCCAGCTTTTGCCATAGCTCATTATTGCGATCCACATTTTCAGATTCCAGAAATTTCTTCATTTCATCATTCCATTTAAAAACATCCTGCACATATTCATTCATCTTGCTCATCTAACCTTCCTTTCTTTTCAATGACCTCCTACAATCGTATGAAAGATTGCTTGGCCGCTAGAATGAGAAAATGTTCTGATGAGCAAAAGAACTGACTATTAACCTAGCCATCCATTTTGATAAGCTATAATTCCAAAAATAGCGCCTATCATCGCCCATACAAACACAAGCGATTTTCTCTTTCTGACTTTCATCCACTGCACCACCATTCTTTATTTTGGTCATACATTTTTGGGCAGAAAAAAAGCCAAAACAACTTTATATGAGTGTTTCGGCTGATTGTCTTGATTATATTCGGGATTTATCTTGATTGGATCATTTTTGTTCTATAATCCGTCTCATAGTATTCTAGTTCTTCTCTAATATGCTGAAAATCAGATTCAAGTCCTTTGAAAAGGTTTTGCACACTATGCGGCACTGGTTCATGAAAACGGATTGAATTTTTTCCAGTGTAAGCAGATCGGCTGTTCTCGAACCAAGTATCATTTTTAGGAGAGAAAAATTCTTCTACACATTGATGATAAATGCGATAAAGCGTCTTTTCTGCAGCTCCCTTCTGGAAGGGTTCACCTAAAATAATGATATTACAAGCATCTAAGCCTTCTTCACAATAAACGAGCAGCTTTCTAATATTAGAAAGAACCTGTTTATAATAATCCTTGTTGCCTTGCTCTTCAGATAATAACCCTGAAACAGTTGTTTCGTTCAGGAAATCTTCAAATACAGATACAGTATTACCTAGGAAATTTTTAACATCCTCCATTTGCGTCTTTACAATGGCATTTCCCAATACTTACACCTCCAAATGATCAAACAGCACACTTTTTATATTAGCTTATGACAAATTTCCAATTTCGGACATGTAATTGTCCTGAGCATTTTCACGCTTGACGATTTTTCTGCTCGTCCTTTTATACATTTTACTAAATAGGATGGTCCCTCCCAATCTCGATCTGAAGGATCGTACTTCCTATTTAATTTTACCACAAACAAGCTTTAAATGTTTCAGAAAAGTCAATTATCAATCGTTTCCTGGAATTTTTCAAAAAATAAATCAGCTTCGTCCAACAATGATTCATCCTCAACGTCATCTGGCAGCTGAGGCAGCTCATCAATGTGATTGAGGCCAAAATAATCCAGGAATTCTTTTGTAGTGCCATACAAATAGGCACGTCCTGTTCCTTCTGCTCTGCCTACTTCTTTAATCAGCACTTTAGAGGTTAGTGTCTGCAGGGGGCGCTCTGTCTTAACTCCTCGGATTTCTTCTATCTCAGCTCTAGTAATGGGCTGCTTATAAGCAATGATGGCTAATGTTTCTAAAGCAGCCTGCGAGAGGGATGCGGTTGAAGGAGATTCGACCAGTTTTTTTAAGTATACGGCATTCTCCTTTTTGGTAGCGAGCTGATATGTTCCTGCCATTTCAACAAGCATAATACCTCTTGAAGTTTGCTCATCATATTCCTGCTTAAGCTTTTCAACGGTTTCAATTGCCTGCAATTCATCAATCTCAAGAACGTTCATAATTTGCTTAATCGATAAACCTTCATCCCCTGCAGCAAAAAGAAGACTTTCTAAGATGCCTTTCCAATTAATTAATTCCATTTACTGCTTCTCCTTCCGTTGCTTCTATAAAGATTTCAGAAAAATTCCCCGCTTGACTTACAGCAATCTCCTGCCTTTTCATTAGCTCTAATACTGCTAAAAAGGTAACAACAAGATGCTCTTTGTCCTCTTTTGGGAATAAGCTGTAGAAGGTTGTACGGCCGCGAGAATTTTTAATAAATGAAATGATTTCTTCCATTCTTGTTTCAATGGGTATTTCCTGACGGGTAATCTTTGTTGAGAGCGGCTTTTGCAGTTTTTTTCTGCGTAATAGCTTCTGAAAGGCTCCCAGCATGTCATATAAAGAAACGTTTAGATCTTGTAAATCATTCTGCTCGCTTTCCGCATATAACGCTAGGTCACTCGGAGGCTTGGTGTAAATCATGCCTCTTTCCTGTTCCATCTCTTTTAACTCTTCGGCAGCTTCTTTATACTTCTTATATTCTATTAATCTTTCAACAAGTTCATCCCGGGGATCATCTTCCATTTCCAGTCCGTACTCATCCTCAAGCTCATCTTCTTCATGTTTAGGCAAGAGCATTTTGCTCTTAATTGCCAGAAGTGTCGCAGCCATTACTAAATATTCACTTGCCACATCAAGCTGCAGCTCCTTCATCGTGTGGATGTATAGTAAATATTGTTCCGTTATCTTTGACACTGGAATATCATAAATATCAATTTCCAATCGATTGATTAAGTGCAGCAGCAAGTCCAATGGACCTTCAAAAGCATCTATCTTAACATTATATTGCATCATTCGTACCACCAAAATTTCTTCAAGAATCAAATAGAGAATTATTATGCATGAATATCCATTATGCCATATGATTGTCCTAATGGGTATTTTAATATCTTTGGTATGAACAGATATGTCTTTACCGTTTTGACAGCAGTACCCAGTCACAAACAGATTTTCTATATAAGTATATAGGATTCATTGCGGTTATCCAATGCTAAAATTAGGTATGTATTTGTCTTTTTATGATAAAATAATTCAAATAAAGCGAATCTGTTTTAAATTACACGTCATGATTTATGAAGGAGTGATGACATGTACCCACTCGAATATATAAAATTTATCGTTCACTTTCACGGAGACCGTGATTATTTTGAATGTCATGAAATCTTAGAGGAATACTGGAAACAAACAGAGGATTACCATAAAAACTCTATTTGGGTCGGCTTCATTTTATTTGCCGTTTCCTGTTATCATCATCGCCGTTTAAACTATCACGGCGCAGAGCGGACATTAAAAAAAGCTCTTGATATTTTTTATAATAAGAGAGAAAAATTAACTGACCTTGGTCTGCAAACGAATGTTTTTATTGCAGATTTACAGAAGAAGTATACAGAGATTGAAAATAGACAGCCGTATGAAAGCTATAATATGCCTATTAAGGATCCTGTTCTTATACAGAGAGCGATAGAGGAGTGTACTTCATTAGGATTAGCGTGGTGCTGTGCAAGTGATTTAACAAATCTGGATTTAATTCACCGTCATTCAAGAAGAGATCGCAGTGAAGTAATTGCGGAAAGAGATGCCGCTTTACAGAATAAAAGATAAACCTCCGCTCGTTTATGCAACGGTCATAGATGAAATTGGTGGATACATTTTAAAGAAATGAACATAGAAAAGGCAGTGATTATACACTGCCTTTTCCTGTTTCATTCGTTTGGCATCTATGCAAAAAAGCTTCCGTTTCTTCAGCTGGTGTCATAATCTTCTCTGGATACATGTCCTGCAGAGCTTTGATCATTGCTTTTCCGATTCCCTGCTGCCTATGTGATGGATTAACAGATACATGAAGCAGTTCCATTGTATCTTCAGTAAAGGATACACCAACAAGCCCAATAATATCCTCTTCTTCTTTCCACAAAAAAAGCTGCATATGCCGCTCTGTTTCATATAACTTCATCGTTTGCTGCAATTTTTTTAAATCTTTTTCATTAGGCATAAAAGATAAAAGGCCCATTGCAATCTTTTCAAATGTTTTTTTATATCGAATTAACATAATTATCCCTCATTAAATTTGTTTAAAGTCGGGCTTGATCAGTCAAGTGGAGAAATTAAATTTAAAGTATCAGAATGAAACCCATTATTCTATTTTCCCCATCTGAACAGCTTTATAAACTGTTTGCATCATTATATGTAAGATAGTCTGTATGTTTCTTATGTGCTATTGTTCTTTAGTATGGCACTTTTAGCCAAGAACGATAAAAAACCAATAATATAAACCCCAGAGCAGACCAAACATCAGAATGACGGTAAAAAGGATCCAATTGCTTTTTTTCATATACACCATACTCCTGCAAATCTGTAGTGAATGGAAACTATGATTCATTGTACACCATCTGCTCTGATTTTTCCATGTGCTTTTTAGCCAGACAATTGAAGTCTCACAAAAATTAACAAAAGCCGCCTGTTATGGCAGCTTTTGTTAATTTTTTGTTTCATGTGACCCATTTCATACTATAGACAAAATTAATTCTTTATTTTCGTTTGTATGGATAAATCTAAACGGATTAAGTCATCTAATGTTTCACGGCGAACGACTAGCTGAGCTTCACCGTTTTCCACAAAGACAACTGGCGGGCGAGGCAGACGATTATAATTATTGGCCATTGAATAGCCATAAGCTCCTGTACAAAAAACGGCAAGAACATCATTGTCATCACTTTCAGGCAAAGGTAAATCCCAAATGAGCATATCTCCGGATTCACAGCATTTCCCGGCAATTGAAACTACCTCATTTGCCTTTTCCAGAGGTCTTCCTGCCAAAACTGCTTCATACTTCGCCTGATAAAGAGCTGGTCTGATGTTATCGCTCATACCTCCATCAACCGCCAAATACTTCCTTACATCTGGCACTTCTTTACGTGATCCAATTTTATAAAGAGTTGTCCCTGCATCTCCAACAAGAGAGCGGCCAGGTTCAATCCAAATTTCGGGCATTTTCATGTCATAGTGCTGCGCAAGATTTTTCACTTCTGTAATGATGTCTTCCACATATTGTGACGCAGCAATCGGCTCATCCTCATTCGTATAACGAATGCCAAATCCGCCGCCTAGATTTAAAACAGCAGGTTCAAACGATAAACGCTGTTTCCAATCATTTAGTTTTTCAAAGATTTTCTGGGCAGCTAAAATAAATCCGGTTGTTTCAAAAATCTGTGACCCGATATGACAATGGATGCCAAGCACTTCAAACGCTTGAGAATTTAATGCATTCTGCAAAGCAGCTTCTGCTTGTCCATTCTGCAGATCAAAGCCAAACTTAGAATCTTCCTGGCCAGTTAAAATATAATCGTGTGTATGTGCTTCAATCCCAGGCGTAACGCGCAATAAAATATTAGCCTTTTGATTTTTTTCTCCGCATACACGCTCTAATAATTGAAGTTCATATAGGTTATCAACAACAATACAGCCGATTCCTTTATCCAGAGCCATTTCCAGCTCTTCACGGCTCTTATTATTGCCATGGAAGTGAATGCGTTCCACTGGAAAATCAGCAGCCAAAGCTGTATATAGTTCACCTGCTGAAACGACATCAAGTGATAATCCCTCTTCTTCTACAAGCTGAACCATCGCAATCGTAGAAAAGGCTTTACTTGCATAGGCGACTTGTGCTTTTACGCCAAGCTTGTCAAACGTTTCCTTAAAGCCTCTTGCCCGTTCTCTGATTAATGCAACATCATATACATAAAGCGGCGTTCCAAATTGACTTACTAAGTCAAGTGTATCAACTCCGCCAATTTGCAAATGCCCTTTTTCATTTACCTGTGCTGTGCCATTAAAATACATTCACCCAATACCCCCAAAAGAAAAGCGCACGCACCTGCTCAGTCCATCCAACCATAAATGGCAACGTGGTTGTTTTTTCTAGAAAAGATCCATTTATGACTGACGCGAAAACTAAGCGCTGGTGTTGAACTCTTTTATAAGCATAATAAAATATTCTGTATCCTTTAACGCTTTATTCAGTTGAAAATACTTTAACACAATTCAATCAATCCCGCAACGGAGCATGGGTGGCACACTATTTAACAGGCTGCTTATAACGATTTTTCGCATGTACAATACTTGGTCTGATCTTAGAACCTGGAACAGCTCTTCGAATAAGGATATGAACAAACGCACCAGGGTTAAATGGTATAAACGGCCATAAATAAGGAACATTTAAAGATTTTATGCTCGCCAGCCAAATAATAAAGACCGTTGATCCTATTATTAATCCAGGGGTATGGAAAATCGCAACCAGAATCAAAATTCCAAGCCTGATTAACTTATTGGCAATGCTTAGCTCATAACTCGGTGTTGCAAATGTGCCAATTGCTGCAAAAGCAACATAAAGAATGACTTCCGGTACAAATAACCCAACATCTATCGCAATCTGACCGATTAAAACAGCTGCTATTAAACCCATTGCTGTCGATAAAGGGGTTGGCGTATGAATGGCTGCAATTCTTAAAAACTCAATTCCGACATCTGCGATAAAGAGCTGAATGATGACTGGAATATTTGTTTTCTCGTTTGGTCCTATAAAAGCTATAGCTTCAGGCAATAGTGAAGGTTCTAATACAAATAAGAACCAAAGCGGCAATAAAAAAAGGGATGATAGTAGTCCTAAAAATCGAATCCATCTTACAAACGTACCAACTGCTGGAGACTGTCTATACTCCTCTGCATGCTGCAGATGGTGAAAGTATGTTGTTGGTGTAATAATGACACTTGGGGATGTATCAACAAAAACGACAACATGCCCTTCCAGAAGATGTGTTGCTGATACATCTGCACGCTCTGTATATCGAACCAGCGGAAACGGGTTATATCCTTGCTTTAATAAGAATTCTTCAATGGTTTTATCTGCCATTGTAATCCCGTCAATGTCAATCGCTTCAATTTCTTTTCTAATAATATCAACTAGCTCCTGATCCGCAACATCTTTTATATAGCCAATGGCTACATCCGTTTTGGAGCGTTCACCTACTTTAAGCATTTCAAAACGAAGCCGTTCGTCTCGAATCCTTCTTCTCGTTAATGCTGTATTGATAATTATATTTTCTACATAACCATCCCTTGAACCGCGCACCACTTTCTCTGTGTCTGGTTCTTGCGGTGTGCGGCCAGGATAACTTCTGACATCAACGACTAAAGCTGTGTCTTCTCCTTCCATGACAACGACAATTAATCCGGAAAGAACCTGATCAACAAGTTCATCAAGCGTCTTAATCTTATCCACAGATTGATGAACAAGGCGGTTTTCAATGACACTGAACAATTTGGTTGAAAGTTTCTCATGGTCATTTATAGCCACTAACTCTTCAACAATCTCAATGATAAATTGGGTGTCTGTCAATCCATTAACGTAGTAAAAATGAACATCTTTGCGCAGAACTTTTAATTTTCGAACTCCCAGATCAAAACTCTCACCTAGCCCAACTCTATTTTTCATATAAGTTTCAATTTCATTTACCGATATAGGGATGGGTTTCATTTCATCCTTCTTTGCTGCTGTCATATTTTCCGCTCCTTTCCAGTATTAGCTTGATGGCTTTAATGGTAATAGGTGAACCAACTTTAAAGTGATCCATTTTCCCCATCTTTCCTATATCTCCAATGCCAACGACAATTGGCAGATCCAATTCATCCAAGCAATATACCGTATCTCCTGTGATTCTGCCTTCCTCCATCTCTGGAATGCCATATTTATCTACACCATAGTGTGTAAGTTCTCCAAAGCGATCAATACAGACATCAACATGTGTCCATTCTTCATGCCTTGTTTTAGAGGCAACCGCAATGGCTCCTAATACCTGTATGCTTTCATGATTCGCCACGTATTTCATTGCATGTTCACCTGCCCCCTCACCAACAAACCCGCTATCATCAAACATGACAAGCACAGGATCACACTTTGCCTTATGAATGAGCTTTACAATTTGAGGACCGCTCAATACAGAGGGATTTCCTTGAGAAGAAGTTATACACCTGCAGCCAATTTCATGTGCAGCAAGTTCAACCGCCTTACGGGCGTATACATCTCCATCTGTTATGAGAATGACATTTCGCTTTTCACTCATATCCAAAATCGATCCTTCCTTTTGTCATCAATCTTTTTGCTACTTTCCTATAAAATAAAACCATTGATAGAGGCTGCCGGCTATTTTGCCGAAAACAAGGGCCATCAAAAGAATAACAATCTGGCCATCAATGCCAATTCTTTTAGCTAAAATAGGCAGTACGTTCAGAACCTCTGTTAAAGCTGCAGCAAGCATGCCTACAAAGATGCCTGATGATGCACCGAGAGGGATTAATAACCATGGCGGAAAAGCAAAAGCAATATCCCAAAGAGTCGCAGCCGAACCCGCAATAACCCCTAATACGACGGACCATTCATAGTAACGAATCATTTTCATTGTTTTAGTGAGCTGTGTCAGGCGAGGTATGATTCCCAGCACTGTCAGAAAAGCCACAAATCCTGCTCCTACAGCCAAGCCGCTTGCAATTCCTAAAAAGATCACCGCGATGATCTTAATCGTCATCAATGTTTTTCATGCTCTCCTTGTTTTCATTCATAGCCACATAGTTATCCAAATCAAGCTGATAATTAAACATCTCTACTTCAAGCGGGCTTGGCTCCTCATTGAGACGCTTCTTGAATAAATGATTAAAAAAGATAATCATCCCGGCTCCAAGGCCAATTGAATACGGCACTTGAAATACGAGCGGCTTTTCGTCTTCAATTCCAGTAATGATGGTGAAAATCTTCAGATGAACTTCTCTCATACTTACATCCTCATGAAAATTCATGATCGTTAAGGCAGCTCCAAAGAATAATAGGAGCCATACTAAAACAAATAACGACATGGACGTTTTTCTTTTTTTCCTGGCCACTTCTACAATCACCTGTGAAGGGCCAATTGTTTGAATTTCAAGCATCTGAAATTGTTTTTTTATTAGTTTGATGACCTTCATGATGTCGATAATAATGATGTTATTATCTTCTTTAATGACCTGATGCATTTTTAATCTGCGCAATACGGAAAATAACTCTTCATCCGCAATGATCTGCGCGATGTCCTCTAAGTGAATCACCGTATTCGGCCTGACTTGGAGCCGATGGCGCAAACGAATATACACTGTGTGTTCCATTCTTTTCACTTCCCACGGTAGTGATTTCCTTACATATAGTATGAGTTGTGAGTATTATCTTCATGAAAGGCAATAATTTCATGAATTTCCATGAGGTATTTTGCATGAATTTTTCTGAAGAATATTGAATGAATTTTAGCGGGGACTGTTTTTCGCTAGTGTGCTCTGTGAGGGAGAAATCTGCTTTTGCTAAGAAGTCACTTTTGGTATATGGCTATTGAGCATATTCTAAAAACTATATTTTCAAATGAAGCCAAAGTGTATTTTCAATAAATTTTGAGTCTGGCTTTGTGATATTCGCCTTAGATGGAAAATATCCGCTGTTAATTTTAATATATCCGTAATAATAGGCCATTTATCCGCCAAACAGTTTTGTGAGTTAAAATAAAAAAACCGTATGGATTTATAAATCCATACGGTCCTTCATCTGCTGCAATATTTTCTTTTCCAGCCTGGAGACTTGAACTTGGGATATTCCGAGTCTTTCGGCTACTTCTGATTGAGTTTGATCCTTATAATAACGAAGATACACAATCAACCTTTCACGTTCATCCAGTTCTCTAATCGCTTCCTTTAAAGCAATCTTATCGAACCATTTGCCCTCATTGCCATCATCTATTTGGTCAAGCAGCGTGATTGGATCTCCATCATTTTCATAAACCGTTTCATGAATAGACGATGGAATCCGGCTTGCTTCCTGTGCGAGAATGACATCCTCAGACGGAATATCCAGGTACTCTGAAATTTCCGATACGGTTGGGATTCGTCCTAATGTTTTCGATAGTTCGTCTTTCGCTTTTCTGATTTTATTTCCGAGTTCCTTCAAGGATCGACTTACTTTAACGGTCCCATCATCACGAATAAAACGCTGAATCTCCCCAATAATCATTGGAACAGCATAAGTAGAGAACTTTACATCATAACTCAAATCAAATTTATCTACAGACTTAAGCAATCCAATGCACCCGATTTGGAATAAATCATCAGGTTCATAGCCCCGATTTAAGAAACGCTGCACGACAGACCAGACGAGCCTCATATTCTTTTGAACAATTGTATCCCGGGCACTCTGATCACCGCTCTGGCTTTGCTGAATTAGTTCCTTGACCTCATGATCCTTTAAATACGTTTGGCCCTTACCTGATTTTACTTCCACATCCATAGCAAGACTCCCTTAATTACATAGCATTTTACTATTTGATAAATGCTTTTTTAAGCGGATTTCTGTGCCTTCCCCTGGGTGTGATACAACCGCTATTTCATCCATGAAATTCTCCATAATGGTAAAGCCCATGCCAGAACGTTCAAGCTCTGGCTTTGTCGTATAAAGCGGCTGTCTCGCTTCATCGACATCGGTAATGCCTAATCCTTCATCTCTAATCGATAGATCAACCAATCCATCTTCTATCGTGACAGAAATGTACACAAGACCTTTCGGGTCATTCTCGTAGCCATGAATAATAGAATTCGTAACGGCTTCTGATACAACTGTTTTAATTTCAGTAAGCTCATCCATCGTTGGATCAAGCTGAGCAATAAAAGCAGCCACCGTTACACGAGCAAAAGACTCGTTCTGGCTTAAAGCGCTGAATTGAATGTGCATTTCATTTTTCATGTTTAGGCAACCCCCAATCTTTGCAGCGCAAATTCTTCTGTCGGTTCCAAACGAATGATTTTGAATAAACCGGACATATCGAATAATCTTTGCACAGCGGGGGAGATGGCACAAACAACCATTTCTCCGTGTACTTGTTTTATTTGTTTGTATCTTCCAAGTATGACTCCCAGCCCCGAACTATCCATAAATGAGAGATGTTCAAGGTTAAGAATGATATGACGGATATGAAATTCCTCAATTGCGGCTGTTGCTTGCTCACGCAATTCGTCTGCTGAATGGTGATCAAGCTCCCCGCTTAATCGAATGCATAAAATTTCATTTTTCACTTCCAGGTTAATGTTAAGACTCACTATTCATAGCCTCCTTATGTGGTATGAAGCCGCTAAATGAAACCGCAGCAGCATTCGGATGCAGAGTGCTTTAAATTGAAGCAGGCTCCTTTATCCGCCTTTAGTGAGTCAATTTCTATATTACACTTCCGATATCCTTCAAGAAGACAAAACTAGTGTGCTTTCGCCAAAATTAGAAGGAAGCTTGAAACACTTCGACATATTCCTGCCTTCTTTATTCACCAGATTTTGTGAACATACCCATAGACCGTTTAAATAGTGTCCACCAGCTTGCATCAGCACTATCCTCTTTGGCGACAAGTTTGCTTTCTACAATCGGTTTGCCATCCTTTTCAAAAATGATCTTGCCGACTTCATCTCCTTTTTTCACCGGAGCCTTAATGTCTTCAGACAGCTCTATCTTCTGCTTAACATTATCAATACTTTCTCCCTTTTTTGTTAACAGAGAAATAGGTTCACTCGTCACTGCATCAACAAATTTGTGCTCGCCTTTGCTAACCTTCACCTTGCCTAATGTATGATCTCTTTCAAACACTGAATGTGTCTTATATTGACTAAAAGCATAATCGAGCATTTTCGTTACTTGCGCGTTGCGGTCCTTAGAAGTTGGAGCTCCAAATACTACCGCAATCACACGCATTCCATCTACTTCCGCGGTTGCCGTTAAACAATATTTTGCTTCATTCGTAAACCCTGTTTTTAACCCATCAACTCCAGGATAAAAACGAACAAGTTTATTGGTATTAACAAGCCAGAATTTTTTATCTGTACCTTCACGCAAGTAGGATTCGTACGTTCCCGTAAAACTTGTTATATCTTCATATTTCAGCAGCTCTTTTGCCATTACTGACATATCATGTGCTGTACTGTAATGACCCTCTTCCGGCAAACCTGTTGGATTTTTAAAGAATGTATTTTTTAAACCAAGCTCCTTTGCCTTACTGTTCATCATCTCAACAAATTCATCCTCAGAACCGGCAAGCCTCTCTGCCATTGCCACGGATGCATCATTCCCAGATCCGATTGCAATGCCTTTAAGCATTTCCTTTGTTGTCATTTCTTCACCAGGCTCAAGAAAAATCTGCGATCCTCCCATAGAGGCTGCATATTCACTCGTACGAATCTTCTCATCCCATGTAAGCTTGCCTTCATCAATTGCTTCCATAATCAGAAGCATTGTCATCACTTTTGTCATGCTGGCTGGCGGCAGCTGTTCTTTACTATTGTTTTCGTATAAAATCGTTCCTGTATCTCTTTCTATCAAAATGGCTGATTTAGCTCCCTCAGCTAACTCTGCTTTCTGCTCTTCAGCGAATGCTGAAGGTAAGAAGCTTGTAAGCATAAAAAAAGAAAGCATCATTAATGAGACAATTTTCTTCATCATATAAACCCCTCCAAATAATGACACCAGCATAGACTGATGAACGTATCGTTTGCTACCATCATTTCCATTTGATGAAAATCTATACCATTCGTTGAAAATATTCATTAAGTGGAAGAGCAGTTATGAGAAACCTTGACAGGAAAAGACATAGACTATAAAGGGGCAAACGAGACTAAGATAGCAGGAGAGCGGCTGTGATTAACGGCATTAGAGGTTTAGGTGAAGGATTAAAACTAGAGTTTCTAAATTTAGAGGGGGACTTACTATGTAAGAGCTGGGATAATGATTCTAAGTTTAGATAATAGGATTGGGGGTTACCTTAAGGGATGAAACACACCTCCATTATCCAGTTATTGGATTACTCTGTCGTGATTAGACCAGAAACACGACACCTTTTTCCATATATAGGATTTTACTGTCGCGTTTAGCTCCGAAACACACCTCCATTATCCAGTTATTGGATTACTCTGTCGTGATTAGACCAGAAACACGACACCTTTTTCCATATATAGGATTTTACTGTCGCGTTTAGCTCCGAAACACACCTCTATTATCCAGTTATTGGATTATTATGTCGTGATTAGACCAGAAACACGACACCTTTTTCCATATATAGGATTTCACTGTCGCGTTTAGCTCCGAAACACACCCCCGTTACCCAGTTATTGGATTATCCTGTCGTGATTACAGCAGAAACACGCCTCAACTTCCATATACCGGTATAACCAGTCCTATTCTCCCGCAAACTTTAATTACCCAAGATCTGTCCACTTTGCCCAGTAGCCAGATTCCATAGTATCGAAGGTATAATTAAATGAAAAAAGCTGCCATATATATCGGCAGCTCTTTCGTATATAGTAATTTATTTTCAATTCGTGATTTCACCATGAATTAAGACTGGTGCATTTACTTTTTCGCTTGTCAGCACGATATTAGTATATAATTTTTCTTTTACTTCGCTGACATCTTCAAAATTGCTATAGATGGTTACGAGTGAATCTCCTTTTTTCACTTCGTCTCCAATTTTTTTACGCAGCATTAATCCAACTGCAAGGTCGATGGTTGATTCTTTTGTTGCACGTCCTGCTCCTAGAAGCATGGCAGCTGTTCCAATTTCATCAGCCACAATTTCTGACACATAGCCATTTTCTTTTGCTTCAAGTTCAAATTGATATTTTGCCTGAGGCAATTTCTCTGGCTGATCCACAACAGTCGCATCT
Organism: Bacillus mesophilum; assembly: GCF_008923265.1. Taxonomy (NCBI): domain Bacteria; kingdom Bacillati; phylum Bacillota; class Bacilli; order Caryophanales; family Bacillaceae; genus Bacillus; species Bacillus mesophilum. Next base: position 344,317 of record NZ_WBOT01000002.1, read on the forward strand.
CCTCCTTGAGAGCTTAAGAATGTTTTAAAGGTTTCAAGTGCACTGCCGTCATTAATCACCTGCTGCAGCTTTTCACGTGCTTCCTCTGCAGATGCAGCTTTTTTCGCCAAAACAACCATATGGCTGCCAAGTGTTAGGCATAGCTCTGTTAAATCCTCAGGACCTTCCCCTTTTAGCGTATCAATCGCTTCTTTCACTTCAAGCGCATTTCCGATGGCAAAACCAAGAGGCTGGCTCATGTCTGAAATAACAGCCATTGTGTTGCGGCCCACATTGTTTCCGATGCGAACCATTGCGCTCGCTAATTCTTTGGAATCCTCCAGCGTTTTCATAAAAGCACCTGCGCCCGTTTTTACATCAAGTACGATCGCATCAGCACCTGCGGCAATTTTTTTGCTCATAATGCTGCTGGCAATAAGCGGAATGCTATCCACTGTAGCCGTAACGTCGCGCAATGCATACAGTTTTTTATCTGCAGGCGTTAAGTTTCCGCTTTGGCCGATTACAGCAATTTTATTTTCATTCACAAGCTTTATAAATTCTTCATTTTCAATTTCCACATGAAAGCCTTCAACAGCTTCCAATTTATCAATGGTGCCGCCCGTATGCCCTAATCCGCGCCCGGACATTTTTGCAACAGGCACCCCAACTGCCGCTACAAGCGGTCCTAAAACAAGTGTCGTTGTATCACCCACACCGCCTGTGGAGTGCTTATCTACTTTAATGCCTTCAATTTTCTTCAGATCAATTTGATCCCCGGATTCAACCATAGCCATCGTTAAGTCAGCACGTTCGTTTTCTGTCATTCCTTTGAAGAAAATCGCCATTGTTAAAGCACTCACTTGATAATCTGGAATTGATCCATCTGTGTACCCATTTACAAAGAACTGAATTTCTTCTTTTGTTAATTCAATCCCGTCACGCTTTTTTTCAATTATGTCAACCATTCTCATTGTGGAATCCGCCCTTCTATTCTTAAAGTGCAAGCGCCTCTGCAAGGTCTGTCTATAACGCAATTTAACCTTCTTTGCTTACGCCATATTTTTAACTAAAGCTTTTACATATTGAAGGAAATCCTTTTTCACTTTTTCTGTTGTTTCAATTACTTCTTCATGGTTAAGCGGCTGATCTAAGATCCCAGCTGCCATGTTGCTGATGCAGGAAATGCCAAGGACCTTTAATCCGGCATGGCGAGCAACAATAACCTCTGGTACTGTTGACATACCAACTGCATCTCCGCCTAATACCCGAAGCAATCTAACCTCTGCAGGTGTTTCATATGTAGGGCCAGTATTGCCGACGTAAACTCCTTCTTTTACATTGATGTTCAGCTGCTGTGCAATCTCTTTTGCTGCTTTACGAAGATCTTTTGCATAGGCTTCTGACATATCAGGGAACCTGACGCCAAGCTTCGAATCATTCGGTCCGATTAGCGGGTTGCTTCCCATATTATTAATATGATCTGAAATCAGCATCAAATCGCCTGGTGTAAAGGATTCGTTAACACCGCCAGCAGCATTTGTAACAATGAGGATCTCAACTCCAAGCTCCTTCATCACGCGCACAGGAAATGTTACTTTATCAAAAGAATAGCCTTCATAATAATGAAAACGTCCTTGCATGGCAACGACATCCACACCATTTAGATCGCCGAAAACAAGCTGTCCTGCATGACCTTCTACCGTTGATACAGGAAAATCTGGAATTTCGTTATAAGGGATTTTTACTGGTTCAATAATTTCGTCTGCTAATACTCCTAAACCAGAGCCTAAAATTAATCCGATTTTAGGGACCTTCGAGTATTTTTCTTTTAAAAATGAGGCTGCGTTTACAATTTTGTTTACATCCATGATTTAATCTCCTTCGGTTCTTGATTTAAAATCTCCTGTGAGGAATAACTCTCCTCCATTTAACTGCCAGTTCTTCAATAAACTCTTTATTTTAAATCCTGCAGGAAGCTTTTCCCGAATGCCGGAAGTTTCACATTGAAATTTTCCGCAATAGTTGCACCAATGTCGGCAAATGTTTCTCTTATCGCCAATTCTTTTCCTTCTGTCATCCCTTTTGAGTAGACAAGCAATGGCACATATTCTCTTGTATGATCTGTACCATAATGCACAGGGTCATTTCCATGGTCAGCTGTTACAATTAGAAGGTCATCCTCATTCAGCTTCGCAAATACTTCATCTAAACGGGCATCATATTCCTCTAAAGCTTCTCCATAGCCAATTGGATCTCTTCTATGTCCAAATAGTGCATCAAAATCGACAAGGTTTAAAAAGCTTAGTCCTGTAAAATCCATGTCCAATGTTTGAACAAGCTTATCCATTCCATCCATGTTGGAAACGGTTCTTAATGATTCAGTAACACCTTCGCCATCATAAATATCTGAGATTTTTCCAATGGCAATGACATCATATCCACCGTCTTTTAGCTCATTCATAACTGTTCGGTCAAATGGCTTTAGTGCATAATCATGACGGTTGGATGTACGTTTAAATGCACCAGGCTCACCGATAAATGGGCGTGCAATTACACGTCCAACCATATACTTTTCATCTAATGTTAATTCTCTTGCCATTTCACAGATATTGTATTGTTCTTCAATAGGGATAATCTCTTCATGTGCTGCAATCTGCAGAACAGAGTCTGCTGAAGTATAGACAATAAGTGCGCCTGTTTTCATATGCTCTTCGCCAAGTTCATCCAGTATTTCTGTTCCGCTTGCCGGTTTGTTTCCGATCACTTTTCTGCCTGTGCGGTCTTCCAGTTCAGCAATAAGTTCGGGCGGAAAACCATCTGGAAACACTTTAAAAGGTGTTTGGATATTTAATCCCATAATCTCCCAGTGTCCTGTCATCGTGTCTTTTCCATTGGATGCCTCTTGCATTTTCGTATAATAAGCAAGCGGTTTTTCCGCTTTCTGAATTCCTTGGATCTCACGAATATTGCTCAGTCCTAATTTCCCCATGTTTGGCATCTTCAAGCCGTCCATCTTTTCAGCAATATGGCCTAATGTGTCAGAACCTTTATCGCCAAATCTCTCTGCATCAGGAGCTTCCCCAATACCAACTGAGTCCATTACAACGAGAAAAATTCTTTTATATGTATGATTTGTCATTAATGTTCCTCCTATAAAATTGAATACCCTTACAAAATCCATTCTATTAATGTATATCTTTATTGCTTATATTACCCTTTTCAGCTTGAAATACACATATACATACGTCAGAAGTCTGACATCTCTATTGTAACGAATAATCATAAAAAAACAAGAAAAAGCTGCCTTTTTTTCAGGGCAGCTTTGTAAATCTTTTATTAAGCTCTTGGATGAAATTGGCTATATACGTCCTTTAGCCTTGTTTTGGTTACATGTGTATAAATTTGCGTTGTAGATATGTCCGCATGGCCAAGCATTTCCTGAACTGCTCTAAGGTCTGCTCCATTTTCTAACAGGTGGGTTGCAAACGAATGCCTTAGTGTATGAGGAGTTAACTCTTTCTGAATTCCGGCTTCTTGCGCCAATCCCTTTAAGATCTTCCAGAATCCTTGTCTAGACAGCCTCCTGCCATGATGATTTAAAAATAAGGCATCGTCGCGATGCTTTTTGGATTGGAAGACGGGTCTTCCCTTTTGCAGATAGTCATCAAGTGCTTTAGCTGCAGTACGCCCGAGCGGAATAATTCTTTCTTTATTCCCTTTTCCGATACATCTGACAAATCCCATCGTTAAATGAACATCTTCCTGATTAAGATTAATTAATTCACTGACACGGATTCCGGTTGCATATAAAAGCTCCAGCATTGCCTTATCACGCAGCCCATAATGGTTGTTTGTTTTCGGCGAATCCAAAAGTGTTTCAACATCTGCCATATTTAATACCTTTGGCAGAGACTTTTCCTGCTGCGGCGATTCAATATGAACGGACGGATCATGCTCCACTGCTCTTTCACGCAACAAAAATTGATGAAATGCCCGAATCGAGGCAATATGCCGTGCTAATGTTTTAGAAGATTTTCCTTCTTTTTTCAGCGAACCTAAAAACTGGATAATTTGTGCACGCTGCACATCATGCCAAGAAGTCATATTTTCACTTTCTTTTAAGAAGCGAATATAAAACTTTAAGTCTCTTTTATATGATACAATCGTATTTTCTGCAAGACCCTTTTCCACTGTCAAATAGTGCACAAAGTCCTTTAACTGATCTTCCATTCTTTCATTACTCCCCATTTAGATAGAAAAGAAATAACCTATCCAAGAAATTGCTGTCATGATTTTCTCCGCTTGCGGAAACTTTAACAGCCGCTCCATCGGGCTCATCATAGCGATGATAGTCCTGATATTCTTCATTTAACCACATTATTCCGTAATAGAAAAGAATTGTGCAGCCTGTAAACAGCACAAATACTTTTGTTGTCTGAAAAATCATTTTTAATCCCGATCTCATATATAAATCCTCCAACCCTGTTGCATATTAGTAAAAGATATGCCAAATTGGACAAGAAATATACCTAAGGAAGGAATTCCATTCATATATTTTAGAAAAGTTCCTCACGAATTGAAGAATGGGAGATACAATAAAAAATCAATAAAAAAACCCTTTCTTTAGGAAGAAAAGGTTTTAGAATTATTCTTCTGTTTTTGTTTCATCTTCACTGTCCTTATCCTGACAGCGATAGCAAATACCATGAAATGTTAAACGATGATCTTTGATTTTAAAGTTCCAGCGTCTTTCGACCACTTCTTCTACATCTTCAAGCAGATCCTCTTGAATTTCATCAACTGCACCACATTCTATGCATACTAAATGGTGATGGAAATGCGCAGCTCCTTCTTGACGCAAATCATATCTGGATACGCCATCACCAAAGTTAATTTTGTCCACTATTTTTAATTCTGTTAGTAGTTCAAGTGTTCTATATACAGTTGCTAAACCAATTTCAGGCGACTTCTCTTTTACAAGGAGGTAGACATCTTCCGCACTTAAATGATCCTCTTCATGTTCCAGCAGTACACTTACAGTAGCCTCACGCTGTGGAGTAAGCTTATAACTGGATGAATGCAACTGTTTTTTTATTCTATCAATTCTGCTTTCCATACCAAAAGTCCCTCCCTTGCCGCTAACATTCTCATTATAACAGATCACTCCATACTGTCAAAATAAAATAATTACAAATAACTTTTTAGAATGATTATTATATAATATATGTGAACAAAACAAGGATGATCGTCCAGCAGGTCAGAGTTCCCTTAGGTACTGATAAGGTAAAAACCAAGATTACAATTGTATCTTGGTTTTTCTTTCTATTATTTTTATTGTATCGATTGTATAACTGATTTCATTAACGGCGGTGATATAAATGCTTCAACTCCAGCTGCGGCTGCTATAAAAACTAAAGCGATGGCAAACGCTGCAACATACCGTCCGAATAAAGGAAGCATGGGATCGCCCATTCTTTTCATAAATTGCTTTTTTATCATTTTTAATGAAAAAGCAACGGCAAGTGTGGCAGCAATAATGAATACAGGGATGATGACTAAGTTTTGCGGCAGGATGGAAACAAAGGACAAGAGGAACCCGTCCCATGCCATCTGATTGACTAGGAAACCAACAGTAAAGCCTACAACCATTCCCTTTATAAATAACATAACCAGAATAACAGGCAAGCCGATAATTGAAATGCCCAAAAGCCAAATCAATCCTATATATTTAGCATTATGAAGCAAGCTTTGTTTAAACAAATCATTAGATGAAGCAACTTCTTCGGCTGAAACCTGTCCGAAAAATTGTGATAAATAATAAAATAAATCTTCCTTTTGAGTAAAGCTTAAGCTATTGACAACAATAGCTCCAAAAATAACGCCCATGAAAAACAAGACAATCACAAATAAATAGATCGAGGAGTGCTCACGAAAATGGGTTGCGGCGACGTTCTGGTACATTTTTTTCTTCATTGCTAATCCTCCTGTACATATTCAGTTACTCCATTGTATGCCTGTCCTTACAGTGTCATGACTATTTCATTTAATTTCCAGAAAGTTATTGAAGATCAGCCCAATAGCGCCTATAATATTATCAATTTACTTAGGAGGGATGCTCCATGAATCCAATACTGTTTGATTTTCCGGAAAAAATTGAAACAGAACGGCTGCTGATTCGTCCGTGTCTCCCTGGAGATGGGCAGATCGTCCATGAAGCAATACAGCATTCATTAGAGCAGTTGAAGCAATGGCTGCCGTTCGCTCATAAACAGCAAACGCTTGAAGAGACAGAAAAAAACATTCGCATGTCTTATGCTCAATTCATTAGGAGAGAGGATATTAGACTCCATATTTTTAGAAAAGACGACCAAATTTTTATTGGATCAATTGGGTTACATCGCATATCTTGGGAAGTCAGGAAATTTGAAATTGGCTATTGGTGCGACACCCGCTGGACCAAAAGGGGGTATCTGACTGAAGCCGTACAAGGACTCACCGCTTTTGCGTTTGAGGAGCTTCTTGCAAACCGGGTGGAAATCCGCTGCGACCCGCTTAACACAGCGAGCAGGAAAATTCCTGAACGGCTCGGCTTTACGCTTGAAGGCATTCTCCGCAAAGACTCGCTGAGTGCAGATGGGACACAACTGCGTGATACTTGTGTGTTTGCGAAGGTAAAAGAGTAAAAGACTGCTAGTTTGCGAGGAATAATAATTTACATGAATAAAAAAATTCCGGCAGCTCCTCGCGCCGGAATTTTCATTCTGAGATTTTCCCGTATTTTCCGCCGCCGCCTGCAGCAAGCGACAGTTTTCCAATCCGTGCCTTTGCGATCAGGTTTGCTATTTTTTCCGGGATGACTTGCCCAAGCTGCTCCTCTGAAACATGATGCAGCACATTCATTTCTGTTCCGAAATGATTTAAAAGTTTTTCAAGCATTTTCGGCCCTAAGCCTGGTACAAACTCAAGCGGGATCTGATGAATATATGGGGGTCTGTCTGCTATACTCGCTTCGGCTGTTTTCAGTTCACGAATCCGCTCGGCCACACCTTTTACAAATCCATGGTGCCCGCAATTTGAACAAGTATCCTGTGCGTTTTGCCACCGTGTTGAACAGGAAGCACATACAGTTTCATGATACTTTCCAAGCAGGGGATCCAAGCCGTAGTTAGCGGCAATTTTCCGCCCATCCTCCCTATGGAGAGCCTTTTTCAATTCTAGAAAAGATGGATTTTGCAGATAAAGGGTTTGATACTCGCGTGCAATTTTACTTAATGAATGAGCATCAGAGTTCGTTAAAAAGGAGTAACGATGCAATTCCCCTATTTGGTCTGCCATTTGCGTATTTGAACTCAACCCCAGTTCAATTCCATCAATTAAATTCGGATCAAATACGTCTGTTAAGCTTTTGTGAACTCCTTTTCCAAACAGACTTTTAAAAGGAGTAAACACATGGGCTGGCACAAATAAGCCGCCGAGCTCCTTTACTTTTTGCTGCAGTACTTTTCCGTCAGCGTAAATTCTCTGAGAGCTGAGTGTAATATTCTTTAAATGCTGTGATAACCAATGCGAAAAACTCTTCATTTCCATTATTCCAGGAAAATAACATAGAACATGAATAGGGCCTTTACAGTTTTCATCATAAATTTCTATTTCAGAGCCAGGAATGATGGTTAAGTCACCATAATCTAATCCGCCCTCTCTTGTTTCAGCCATCTCCCCAGCAGCAATCAGCATCTCCATCTCTTGAATGACTTCCGGTGAATGACAATCAATAATACCGATCATATTTAACCCTTTTTCATCACGGGCATGATCAATAATATTTGAAAAGGTCAGCGATTTTGAGCCTGTAATTTTGACCGGCTTTCCTGTATAGGTTCTTCCGATGTGAATATGCAAGTCGGCATAGTAATTTCTCATTTTGATGCTTTCAGCGCCTCTTGAAGTTTTAAATATAATACAGCATAAGCCGTTTTGGCATCATAGATTCTCTGCTCATCCACAAGCTGCTCTGCTTCGGCCAGTGTTAATTCCATTAGATTCACAAATTCATCTTCATCTAATTCTGCACTATTTTCTTTTTGGGTAAGACCTTTCGCTATGTATAAATGAACAATTTCATCCGCAAATCCCGGTGAAGTATAGAAAGAGGTTAATAGGGACCATTCCGCCGCTTCATATCCTGTTTCTTCCTCCAGTTCTCTTTTCGCGCATTCTTGTGGATCTTCTCCCTGTTCAAGCTTGCCTGCTGGAATTTCTACAATCGTTTTTTCAAGTGCTTTGCGATATTGCTCAACCATGATGATTTTCTGATCATCTGTCACTGCTAAAACAGCAACCGCACCAGGGTGCTTAATTAGTTCTCTTTTTGCCTGTTTTCCATTTGGAAGTTCAACATCATCAACTTGCAGACTGATGATTCTCCCATTAAAAATAGATTCTGTTTTTATTGTTTTTTCTTCAAGACTGCTCATTTCCTGCCACTCCCTTTTATGTACATTACCTGCTCTATTTTATCATACCCATTTTTTTATACTATCAGAAAGTATGAATGAGTAACGCAGAAGAACGTTCGACGCAGCGGCTCATTTTGTCTAAAACTTGGGGTCCACAGGATGTGAGTTGTGCAGACGTTGCTACAGGACGTGGCGAACTTAGTCTGCGTTCCTTATTAGAACGAGCCGCCTCCGCTTTTCTTATTGTCTAGCTACAGGCGCTAGGGACTCGAGGTCTTAAGCCCAGCCAGTCAAAAGGTCAAAGTACGACCTTACGCCTAGCTTGGCTTAAGCTTGTCGTCCCTAAGCAAGCGCCTTTCGCTTTTCTTATTGTCTAGCTCCGGCGGCTAGCTGCTCGAGGTCATAAGTCAATCCACCCAAAAGGTCAAAGAACAACCTTCTGGCTGGCTCGCCTTATGCTTGTCGCAGCTGAACGAGCCGCCTCCGCTTTTCTTGTTAAGTGTTATGATTTGGCGTCTTTGGTTGTCTCCGTTAGAATAAAAGAAAAAACTGGTGGTGGAATGATGGAAAAGAGACAAATTGGCACATCTGAGCTTCATGCGAGTGTGTTAGGTTTAGGCTGCATGTCACTGGGCACAGACCTGAACATAGGGAAAAACATAATTGATGCAGCTCTGGATGCCGGCGTTAATTATTTTGATACAGCAGATTTATACGATTTTGGCGAAAATGAAAAAATCGTCGGCCAAGCTTTAAAGCCGGTTCGCGACAAAGTGATCATTGCGACAAAAGCAGGCAACCGCTGGAATGAAAACAAAGATGGCTGGAGCTGGGATCCTTCCAAAAAACACATAAAGGAAGCAGTCAAACATAGTCTGCAGAGGCTTCAGACAGATTATATTGATTTGTATCAGCTGCATGGCGGTACAATCGAAGACAATATAGAGGAAACGATTGAAGCATTTGAGGAGCTTGTAACTGAAGGCTATATCCGCTATTATGGCATCTCTTCCATTCGCCCAAACGTGATTCGCGAATATGCGGAAAAATCAAATATCGTCTCGGTTATGATGCAATACAGCATGCTTGACCGCCGTCCAGAAGAGCAGGCGTTTCCGCTTTTAGAGCAGAAAAAAATAAGCGCTGTTACACGCGGCCCGCTTGCAAAAGGGATCTTAAACGGCAATCTGGCCAAAGCACAAAAAAACGGCTATTTAAGCTACTGCTATGAAGATTTGCAGCAGCTGATCCCAAGCCTTGAAGAGAAGCTTTCCAATCGCTCTCCAGGTGAAATTGCTATGCAATTTAATCTGGCACAGCATGCAGTCGCTTCTGTCATCGCTGGAGCCAGCTCGGTTGAACAAGTTCAGCAAAATGCTGCAGCCGTTCGAAAACCGGTCCTATCAATGGATGAACTAAAAATGATTCAACAACTAACAAGCAGTGCCGGATATTCGGAACACAGGTAATAGAAAAAGGTCATCTTAGCAAATTAAGATGACCTTTTTTATAAGATTTTTTACTTAAATTCACGCCAATTCATATTGCTTTCCCCAAGCAGCTCCTCAAAGCTTTTATTCTTTTCGCGCTGTTTTCGTTCTTCTTTTTTGCGGCGCTCTTCTTCTTCCCGTTTTTGATCGGCTTCTGCTTTAAGTTCCTGCTTTTTATTTTTCAGCTGATCCATTAAGCTTTCGTTTAACATATCTCCGAGCGTAACGGGCTTATCTTCTTGTTTACGGGCCGGCTGCTGTTTTCTCTTCATTGCTTGAATCCTCCGCTTAATTTTTTGCTCATTATAGCAAAAAACTTGTCTCTTGGCGATGTTAAAATCTGAATTAAAAAGCTTCGGTTTTAACAGAGTCACATACATGTAACTCCGCTTCCGTTGCCTGGACAACATCTTCAATTGTATAGCCTTTTGCCACTTCGGCGAGTTTTAAGCCTGTTTCAGTCACATCAATAACGGCCATTTCGGTGATAATTCGGTTGACGACCTGCTTTCCCGTCAGCGGCAGCGTACATTTTTTCAGGATTTTCGATTCTCCGTTTTTATTCACATGATCCATTATGACAATGATGTTATTGGCTCCATGCACTAAATCCATCGCACCGCCCATGCCTTTGATCATTTTTCCGGGGATCATCCAATTGGCAAGATCGCCTTCCTGTGATACCTCCATTCCGCCGAGTATCGCAATATCGACATGTCCGCCGCGGATCATGGCAAATGATTCGGCACTATCAAAATAAGAAGACCCAGGGATTGCGGTGACGGTTTCTTTACCAGCATTGATTAGATCCGCATCCTCTCCGCCTGCTTGCGGATATGGACCGATTCCAAGTAAACCATTCTCGGATTGAAGAACCACTTGTTTATTTTCTCCGATATAATTTGCCACTAATGTCGGCATTCCGATTCCTAAGTTTACATAATAGCCGTCTTTAATTTCCTTTTCTGCCCTTCTTGCAATTTTTTCACGGATGGCTGCTTTATCGTTCTTCATATGTACATCTCCTTTCACTTTACTTGCTTACCGTCAAACGCTCAATCCGTTTTTCTTGGGTACCTTGGATCATTCCCTGTACATAAATGCTAGGTGTGTGAATGCTATTCGGATCCAGCTCACCGATTTCCTTTAACTCTTCGACTTCCGCAATCGTTACTGTCCCCGCGGCAGCTATCATTGGGTTAAAATTGCGTGCCGTTTTCCGATAGATCAAGTTGCCCATTTTATCTCCCTGCCACGCCCGCACAAAGCTGAAATCTGCTTTTAATGCCTCTTCGAGTAAATATTCTTTGCCATTGAAGATCTTTGTTTCTTTTCCTTCTGCTATCGGTGTGCCCACGCCGGCCGGTGTATAAAAAGCGGGAATGCCTGCTCCTCCTGCTCTGATTTTTTCAGCAAGCGTCCCTTGCGGCAGCAATTCTACCTGCAATTCTCCAGACAGCACCTGTCTTTCAAACTCTTTGTTTTCTCCCACATAGGAACCGATCATCTTTTTGATTTGATTGTTTTTTAACAGCAATCCAAGTCCCCAATCATCAACTCCGCAATTGTTAGAGATTACTGTTAAATCTTTTACACCCTTCTCCATTAATGCAAGGATAAGATTTTCAGGTATGCCGCATAAGCCGAAACCTCCAACCATAATGGTAGCGCCATCGTGTATCTCTTCTACTGCTTCACTAAACGAGCTATAGATAGTTTTCATATTTCTGCTCCTTTCTCCCTAGTTAAGGAAACGCTTACATTTTGTTTCTCATTTGAAAAGGCTTAATGCTATTTATTACTTCGTGAAGATCCGCAAAAATCCTTTTATTTTGTCAAGATTCCTATTATTCTTGCATTTACCAAAAAGCCTGCCCTACAATGAAGAAAACGCTTTCTTAAAGCGTACAGAAATGTGCTATTTTCTATGTTAAAAACTATACTTTTTACTTTATGAAAAAGGAGATGAAAACATGACGGACAGTCTTCCTGCCGAAGTGACAATTATTGAAGTTGGCCCGCGGGACGGTTTGCAAAATGAAAAGGAATTTGTTCCAACAGACGTCAAAAAAGAATTTATTGCTAGATTAAAAAAGGCTGGCATTACAGAAATGGAGATCACTTCATTTGTCTCTCCAAAATGGGTGCCGCAAATGCAGGATGCTGATGACATTGCCTTCTCCTGTCTGACAGAACATACAAGGGAGATCATCCTTGTGCCAAATACAAAGGGAATCCTCAGGCTCTATCAAACATCCTGCAAGGCTGCTGCTGTATTTGTTGGGGTCAGCAATTCGTTTAATCAAAAAAATATAAACAAAACAACAGAACAAAGCATGTCCGAACTTGTTCCGCTGATCGCTGAATTAAAGGAAAAGGGATATTTTGTGCGCGCCTGTATTTCTACTGCCTTTTATTGTCCATATGAGGGAAAGATCGACTTTCAGGATACGCTTAAGCTTTGCCGGCAATTTGCTGAAGCTGGCGCTGACGAGCTGAGTGTGGCAGATACAATCGGCATGGCTGTGCCTTCAGAGTCCTATCAGCTCTTTTCCATGCTGGTCAAGGAATTTCCGAATACATTATTGACTGCTCATTTTCATGATACCCGCAAAATGGCTCTCGCCAATATCTACGCTGCCCTTCAGGCAGGCATCAGCCGCTTCGATACATCCGCCGGCGGTCTTGGCGGCTGCCCGTTTGCACCTGGCGCTTCTGGAAATGCAGCCACCGAGGATGTTGTCTACATGCTCGAGCGCATGAATATTCAAACGAATATAGATTTAAATAAGCTGCTTCATGCTATTGAAGCCGTTAAGCCCTATCTTACTCGGCCGATTGAAAGCATGTATTATCAATTGCACTCGTATTAACTTTTTCTTTTGTGAATAGCTCATTCCTATTTGATCCATCTTAAAAGTGATCTTATTTTAGGAAGGAGCTTGTGAAATGAGCCAAAAGCGCGATAAAGGAAACAGCCAAAAAGGAAAACCAAACAGCGATACAGTCAATAACACAATAGCCGCTGAAGAATTAGAAAAAGCAATTCATCCCACCAAAAGACAAAATTCACAACAGTGATTTGTTCTTTGAAAAGTTAGGGCCGCTGCTTTAGCAGACGGCTTTTTTTATCATTTATAAGGCTATATACCGTTGCTTCTAAACCTTGCTTTCTTTATGTGAAATACGGAAACTCCTATGCACTTCTTCAGTTGCTTTCCAGTATATTCAGCCTGGTTCCTATCAAAATTTTTCATTTTCCTATCAAGCATAAATTTATGTTAAGTTTTCTCCTTTTCTACATATCTGTTTTCCCTCTGCATAAGACTATATGTGCAGAGATCACATGCTTTTATCAGTCTGAATAAATTGTGTAATTTTACATTTTTAGGCTAATTGATAGTTTATTTTTTCTTGTTAATGGTAAAATAAAAGAAAAAGACATAAAGGAGAAATGAATATGAGACGACTTCTCCGTTTTTTGCTTTCTTTCATTCTCTTTTTGACTACTCTGGGGGTTTATTTTTCAAATCGCCTGATGTATATGAAGAAGAAGGATGAAAACTTTATTTTAAATCGTGAAAAAGAGGCTGGCCGATTTGATCCCCTTGCCTTCGAAAATCTTCCTAAAAGAGAAGTTTCCATCTCTTCCCCTTTTGGCTATCCATTAAAAACGATTATTGCTGAACCACATGACCGGAAAAAGTACATCATTATTGCACACGGAGTAACCGAAAATAAGATGAACTCGGTTAAATATATGAATATCTTTCTGAAGCGAGGCTATAATGCGGTCATTTATGACCATCGGCGTCACGGTGAATCAGGAGGAAAAACAACGAGCTATGGACATTACGAAAAGTTCGACCTTCAGGCTGTTGTTCAGTGGCTGAAAGCGGAGAAGGGCCCAGATGTTCAAATTGGCATACATGGTGAATCGATGGGAGCTGCGACTATGCTGCTATACGCTGGTATGCTTGAGGACGGAGCAGACTTTTATATCGCTGATTGTCCTTTTTCCGACTTTGAGGAACAGCTTTCTCATAGACTGAAAACGGAAATGAAGCTGCTGCCTCCGAAATTGTTCATTCCGCTTGCGGATTTATTTATACGAGTGCGCCAGCGGTATTCAATAAAGGATGTATCTCCAATATCGGTGATTGAAAATATTCAAAAGCCTATTCTTTTTATTCACAGCCAATTGGATGATTTTATCCTGCCAACCATGACCGAAGAACTTTTTCAGCGCAAACAAGGACCAAAAAAGCTCTATTTGGCGACAAACGGCATTCATGCCCAATCGTATAATGAAAATAAGGAAGACTATGAGCGTGTTATTGATGAATTTTTGGATGAGTATGTCGGTGCAAAAAATGAGCGTATGGAAGCATTATCCAGCAGCTCGTAGTTCGCTTATCACAAAAGCGCAAGCGTTTTGCTCAGCCCCGACAAGCTTAAGACCTCGAGGGACCAGGCGCTGCACACTGTTCTAAGCTGAAAAAAACCGGCATGAAGACACTTATCATACAAGCTCTTCATGCCGGTTTTTTTATACACTTGCTTTTTTCGTTTGATCAATCAGACTCATACGCGGGTTTAAATACTGATTAGGACTTTTCAGCTGAAAGCAGTTCGCTGCTTCAGAAAAATCAATAATGAGTTTTTCATCAAGAAAGACAATTTTAGACTTTTCAATATATATACTGCCTGAAGTAGTCACAACCTCAAGATCATCGCTGTCGAGTTCGTCTACAAGCCATAATGCTGCCACACCGCTGACAACACAGCCGCATCCCTCTGTATCATATTTCAGTTTCAAAAATCCTTCTTTACCCTCTAGTCGCTCTTTTAATTTAACGGCTGCTGTTTCTGTAATTTTAATTTCCATGAATTCTTCTCTCCTTTCATGGCTGAATATGTTATTTTAACATATTTCTTGTCGCTGCTTCTGCTATTTTGCTTTTGGCTGTTGCTTTCTGTCTCTCTTCCTTATACCATTATTGCGAGGGGGATGAGAAAGTATGCAAAAAGTACAAATTAAAGTAAATGATAATGGTTCGCTCCGCATTACGGGTGACGTGGAGTTAATTGACGCAGAAGGAAATCCGTTTGAGACAAAGCCAGCATTTTCGCTTTGCCGCTGTGGGTTAAGCGCAAAAGCTCCATTTTGTGACGGAAGCCATAAAGGCAAGTTTGAATCTGCCGTTCGTGCACCAAAGCCAGAGGGAGCAGAAGAATAAGATTCCACATGCATATGTTTTCAGTATTCTTTCTGAGGGCATATGCATTTTTTTTCATACGATCAGGCAGCTTCCATCTTGTCTTAAGCTTGTCGTCCCTGGACAAGCGCCTTCCGCTTTTCTTTGTGTCTAGCTCCGTCGGCTAGCCGCTCGAGGTCATAAGTCAATCCGTTCAGAAGGTTAAAGAACAACCTTCCGCCCGGCTCGCCTTATGCTTGTCGCGGCTGGGCAAGCCGCCTCCGCTTTTCTATTTGTCCAGCTGCAGGCGCTAGGGACTCGAGGTCTTAAGCCAATCTGACCTAAAGGTTAAAGAACAACCTTTATGCCATCTTGTCTTAAGCTTGTCGTCCCTGGGCAAGCGCCTTCCGCTTTTCTAGTCATCCGCTAATCGCACATCAACTACACTGCTTAAATCGATGCGGTGAATTTCATGAAATCGGTCAACAATGTGAAGGCGTTTGTTCATTTCATCCCAGAAGTGGATGGTTCCCATCGTCAGCTCATACTTCTGGCGCCGATAATGTGTGATCACCACATTGCGGTTAAATTCCATCGCTTCCGCCAGCACTTCATTCAGCCTCTCCACTTCCTGTTCATCAAGCTCTTTCTTTTGTTCGTATTGATCCTCAGCTGCCCAGTCACGCAGCATCTTCACATGTTCTGGCAGCATCATGGCTGTCCATTTAATTCTTCCCCGATCCCGAATCATGTCAAACACCCCTTGTCCTTGTTACATTTTATGCCCGCCTACGAGTTTGGCGCGATGCCTTGCTGTGCCAGCCTCTGTATAGGAAACCGCCCGAAGAAGAGCAGCCGATCCAAAACGCTTGCGGATTCCATCCATTGTGTAGCCAAGCTTTTTTCTGCGCCATTCATCCAAATCAAATAAGCTTAGCTGCAATTCATGATCATCTTCAATATTGCTTAGTGACATCGTAATCTTCCGCACCGTTTTTCCTTCATAAAACTGCTGAAATAACTCCAGACAAACATGATAAACATCCATCGTGATATTTGTCGGCCGCTCAATCGTTTTTGAACGATAAAAGCCTCCTCCCAGTTCATCCTTGCTATAGCTAACTCCAAAACTGATCGTCCGGGCTGTTTTGCGGTGTGCACGTGCCCGTCTTGTTACTTCTTCGCACATTTCCAGTATCACATTTTTAATTTCATGCTCTTCTTTATAATCTCTTAATAAAATTTGACCTTTGCCAAAGCTAATCTGCCCTTCCATAATTGGAGCCCCAATCTCAGACAAATCCACACCCCATGCATGGAAATAAAGCTGATTGCCCATAATCCCAAATTTCTTCTCTAGCTTTTTCAAATCATAGCGAGCCAGCTGTCCGACCGAAAAAATCCCCATGCTGTTCAGTGTTTTTTCTACTTGGCGGCCAATTCCCCACATTTCTCTTAATGGAGAGACATTCCAAAGCTTCGTTTGCACATCATCGTACGTCCACTCTGCTATGCCTTTTCCTTTTGCTTCGAGATCAAGGCATAGCTTTGCCATCAGCATATTGGGACCAATGCCAATTGCCGACGGAAGCTGAAATTCCCGTTCAATGTCATCCTTGATCTTTTCCGCAATGGTGATCGCGTCTCCCCATAAATGCAAGACGCTGTCAACCTTCAAAAAGCTTTCATCCACACTGTACGTATGAATGTCCTCCTTTGGCACATAACGGTTAAATACACGTGTAATTTCAGTCGAAACCCGCAGGTACGTCGCCATCTTCGGCTCTTCAATCCTGATGCGCGGATCGTTCGGAACTTCAAAAAGTCTCGAACCCGTCTTGATGCCGAATTCCTTCTTGACCTTTGGAGATGCTGCAAGTACAACACTTCCCTTGCGCTCATGGTTGCCTGCAATGACAAGATAGCAGTTCAGCGGATCAAGCCCCAGCATGACAGCCGTACAGCTTGCATAAAAGCTTTTCATATCAATGCATAAGATTTGCCCTTGCGGCAATGAACGATAATCCACCATAGAGGTCCCTCCACCTTGCTTACACATACAACACTTATCAAAAACGAACACGCGTTCTATTTATATATACCCATTATAATAAGCGAATATACGTTCGTTTTCAATGGAAATTTTACGACGAATTTCTTATATCCCCCTCTGCTGCCAGACAGAAAGCCGTTATAATAGACAAGAGGTGACACAAAAGTGGAAAGACGGTATGTATATAAAATGGTGCAAAGCTGCCTTGGACAATATAACTGGGAGAAGGATTCAATTCCCTGCGAAAGCACAGAATTTGCGGAGATTTATGAGAAGGTTATGAACGTAAAAAAAGAGGAACCTGAAACGAATTTGCATGATATTGTCAGCGATATTGTGTATGGATATGTGACGGGTTCGCCGTATTTTTAAGATCTGCTGCATTTTAATGCGGGTGGGGTTTAAACAAAATTAGGGAAACCGAGATTAAGGTTTCCCCTCCATATATGGACTTATCTTTTTGTGTCTGCCTGAATGTCTATAACAAATGTGTAGGAAACCGTTCCATTAGCCCATTCTGCTAAGGCTTCATAGATATACTTCCCTTTACCTGAGGGAACAATTATTTGATTAGCGTCTTGTTCGATTTCTTTTTCTCTTCCATTTTCGTTCCATAAATAAACTGTAATAGTTGGGTTTTCCTCAATCTTAATCTCCACTGTTTCATTGGGGTTAACGCTAATTGGTTTCATGTGGTCTGCTATTTGATAAGGCGAGGCGTGATCTGTTGCCACTACTTCTGTTTCTAAACCTTTTTTTCTTTCCCAGTGATAACCACCCTCTTCCATCTGATGCTCTATCCCGTTAATGATAATTAACCCTGTCATAGTTGGAGGAAATTCACTGTTTAAATCTTCAGTTCCTATATTTGCATCACTATTTGAACAACCCATTATCAAAATGATAGATAATGCTAAAATCATTTTTAATCTCAATATATCCCTCCTTTACTGATTTGACGATTGTTACTTTTTAAAGTTTCACTTATTTTTCATGCAGCTCCACTTGCAGCACCAACCCAGAATGTTGATTAAATATCGAACATTCAGCTGCAGCTATTAACGATTCACATTTCTATAAAAATTATGCAAGATAAAAAGCACTGCTTGTATGCAGTACTTTTTTTAAAATCCTACTCTTCATTAATCCATAACCCATTGAATTTGATGGGCATCTATAAATTTAGTACTCTCTCTTGTCGATAGATCCAATATATAAGTATTGCCCACAGAGTCAGCAAAGATCCCTTCTAAAATGGTTCCGATCGGCGTAAAATGTTCCATTGAACGATAGACTAAATAGTTTCCATTTGGTGAAAATCCAATAGAGTCATAGCCTGTAAATTTTTCATCATAAATTCCGTTAAATTTCTTTAGTATGCTTTCGTTTCCGTTCTCAGAAAGATAAAGGGAGCCTTTTTTGGAAGTAACAGAAAGATCCTGATTCTCGTTCTGCAGATAGTCCGTGCCCATTTCCATTACATCTGCTTGGAGTACAGTCGGATTGCTTTCTCCTGCTTTTAGGGAAAACAAGCTCCAAGAGCCGTTATTCATCGCAATAAAAGTAAAAGTTTCACTTGTACGATCATAATAAAAATCGATAATATTATCATTAAAATCTCCGTAACCGTCATTTCCTTTCCCCTTATGGCTATATACTAAGGTTTTGTGTTGTAAAGAGGCATCCGATTTAAATAATGTTAATATACCATCTACTCTTTCGGTAAAGTAAATCGTCCCTTCTAAATCAGACAATAAATCTGAATTTGCACTGCGCGTAAAAAATTGAAAAGCATTTAAGAAAATAACCAAAATTAAAATAAGCAATAAACTTGCTAAAACCACCTTTTTCTTCACGAGTTCACCTCTTATAAATTCCAAATATCATGTCAAAATCCTTATAATCATTTTACTATAAATACCAATTTTATATAATTATAAATATGAAAAGACCGCATATAAATGCGGCCTTTTCAGTTGGAGTTTATGATATCTTATTTACCTTCATGATTAGTGCTGCTTATTCGGAAGCTTTTCGCTAGCGTGCTTCTTACTTTGACGCTCTTCATTCTTTTTGGCTTTTTCCTGTCTTTCGTTCAATTTTTCAACAAATTCGTGTGTATTATCCATATGAAAGTCCCCCTTTTCGGAATTCATTTTTAATGTATCCTGATGAGTGAAGTTCATACAGATGCATTACTTTTTATTAAAGGCACGCCTGCCGGCTTTTTCAAATAATCCCGGAAAGAGCGCAAATATTTTACTGCCGAGATTCATCCAGCCTGGCAGATTAATTTCACGGACAGGCCGTTCCATCGCGGCTACAACTCTTTGTCCAACATACTCAGGCTTCAGCATATATCTTTGAACATTTTTTACATATGTCCCCTCTGTATCGGCTGTTGCAAAAAAATCAGTTGCAATTGGTCCAGGATTAACAGCTGTGACATGGATGCCAGAGTCCGCTACTTCCATCCGCAGACTGTTTGTAAATCCTAAGACTGCGTGTTTCGTTGCAGAATAAACACTGGATTTTGGTGTCGCAATTTTGCCGGCCTGAGATGCAATATTGATAATTTGCCCGCTTCTCCTTGCCCGCATGCCAGGAAGCACTGCGTTTGTGCAAGAGATCAGTCCAAAGACATTTACAGCAAACATACTCTTTACTTCATCCATCGGCACTTCATGCGCATGGCGAAAAACGCCAAATCCAGCATTGTTTACAAGAATGTCTACATGGCCAATATCCTTATGTATTTGCTCAAAAACCGCCTGAACTTGATCTGTATCGGAAACATCTAAAGCAAAAACAGATATAATTGCACCATATTTCGCTTCCCAATCTGCCTTCATCTGCTCAAGCTTGCTGACAGTTCGGGCAAGTAAAACAAGACGGGCTCCCTGCTCTGCACAAAGCTCAGCCATTTTAGCGCCGATACCGCCAGAAGCTCCTGTTATGACAATATGCTTATGTTTTAAACTCAAAAGTAAATCACCTCAATTAGCATAGTAAAGAAACAAGCCAGCAAAGCCACACAGGCTTAGTTTTTTTCCTTGTGCAGCTAAATTATCCTTTCACACAAGTATAAAGAAATGCTGCTGCTTCTTTATTAATACTAATTTCTCCTAATGCCTGCAAATAGTCAAGCTGGGCAATGGTTTCGGAAAGGGTTAGGGCAAGCTCTCTTTCATAAACAGAAGGAAAAAGCCGTTTACACACTTGAAAAATCGTAAGCGCTTCCTCTTCAAGCCACTCTTTTACCGTCATAGCACGCTCATGCTGGCGTCTTAGGCGTTTATCAACTAATTCATGTACATTTTCAATATCTTCACCGTGACCAGGATAGACCAATGAAATCGGCAGCTTCTTCAATTTTTCAAGAGATTCATTAAACTGAAGCTGAGGCTTGGGACGCTCATCACTGCCTGGAAGCGGCGGCTCTAACAATGGATTGGCTGAAATATGTGCAAGCAAGTGGTCACCGCCAATAAAAATTCCATCCTTTTCGCGGATTAAGCCAATATGGCTTTGTGCATGGCCTGGTGTTTCAATGACAGTCCAGCCTTCAAGTCCCGGAATGGAATCTCCCTCTTCCAGCACGCCTGTTAAAGAACGGCTGCATGCAAAGCGCAATGTCCTTTTTAACAAAGGGATCATCATTTTATATTTCTCAGGAATCCCAAACTCTGCAAATAATTTAAAATAAAACTCATCATGTGCCTGCAAAAATTCATCTGTACGATTAAGCCATCTTTCATTTAAAAAGTGCCCATAGACTGGAAGATCCTTAGGGAAATAATCAAGCAGACCTGCATGATCAGGATGGTGATGTGTCAGTATCACTTGTTCAATATCACCTGGTGTAAGACCCAGTTCCCACAGCTGGCTTTTTAAAACCTGCCATGCCTCTTCTGTCTTTGGGCCGGCATCAACTAAAGTCATCCTCTCTCCCCTGATAGCATAAACATGAACATCACCAACAGGAAAAGGTGTCGGCACTGTAAGTTTAGCCACTCCATTTTTCCATCCTATCACGATCATCACCCTTTATTATGGTTATATAATTTGATTCATTTGGAGACCGCCTGTGCAAAATCTCTATGTTTCATTTCTGTCCAAATACATTACAACATATTTACTCTTATAAATTTTATGTATGAAATTAGTTTACCTTTCTTCCGAACAATTGTCATTATTTTCACATAATAATAAAAGGTATGAAATAAGCATTTACATTTAATTAACCAATTATCCCTTGACAACTTAAGTCGTTTCTTAGATAATCACTGTAAAAATCCACAATATTATAAAAATTAAACACTCCAAAACAGAAGCCATATAAAAAACTTCTGAAGAACTTCTATAAAGAATACCTGCAGAAAACACCCTAAAACTAAATAACAAAAGCAATGAATAAGACTAGTAAATGGAAAAGCGCAAAAGAGAGTGAAGCCCACCGGCTGAAAGGCTTCATTGCCCCCTTGACCATTGAACCTGCTTATGAGCTGTCAGGGAAACCTGCTACCGTGCTTCGGCGTTAACGAAATTGAGATGCTTTTTACATGCTGCATGGTAAAAAGCAAATGAAGGTGGTACCACGGAAGATCAGTCCTTTCGTCCTTTACAGGATGAAGGGACTTTTTATTTTTATCAAGCAAACGAAAGGAGCAAAAATTATGAAAAAGCTTGCTGTTGTAGGTGCTGGATCAATGGCAGAAGCCATTATCGCGGGCATTTTGGAAAGTAACCTTTTAAAGAGTTCGCAAATCTATGTAACGAATAAATGCAATCAGGAAAAGTTAGAGGAATTGAGTTCAAACTATCATGTAAAGACAGGGTATGACATGCAGCAGATCTTTACAGATGCTGACGCCATCATGTTAGCCATGAAACCAAAGGATGCGGCAGACGCAATTCGTGCGATTAAAGACCATTTAACCTCTGATACGCTGATTATCTCTGTTTTAGCAGGTGTATCCATCAGCAGCATCGAGCAGCTGGCCGGGAAGGAGCTTGCTGTTGTAAGAACCATGCCAAACACATCTGCAGCCATCGGAAAATCAGCAAGCGCATTGGCCATCAATGAACGGGTATCAGAACAGCAAATGCACAAATGCAAAAAAATCTTTGAAACCATAGGCTTCACTGCGATCGTGGCAGAAGAACAGCTGGATGCTGTTACAGGATTATCAGGAAGCGGCCCGGCTTATGTTTATTATCTGGCTGAGGCGATGGAAAAAAGCGCAAAAGAAATTGGACTTGATGATGAAATGGCAAAAGGACTCATTGTCCAAACGCTGATCGGTGCAGCCGAAATGCTGGCAAAATCCCACAAAACACCAGCAGAATTACGCAAAGCCGTTACAAGTCCAGGAGGCACAACTGAAGCTGGGATACAGGTGCTCGAGGCAAATGAGGTGCAGCAATCGGTTATTAATTGTATTAAAACAGCTGCGGAGCGGTCAAAGCAGCTTGGTGAAAACTTTAGCAGCAAAGTAAAAGTGTAAACCGCAGAGCTGAATTTTTTCCAATTGCACGCCCTCCTGCTATACTGGGATTATTGAATGAAAAAGGAGGCAAAGCAATGAGCACAAAGCTTTTTTCACCAATTACAATTAAAAATATCACGATGAAAAACCGCATTGTCATGGCGCCAATGTGCATGTATTCAAGCCATAATGAAGACGGAAAGGTAGAAAACTGGCACCGTACTCACTATACAACGAGAGCAGTCGGCGGGGTTGGCTTAATCATTATTGAAGCAACAGCCGTAACGGCGCAAGGCAGAATTTCTCAGCAGGATTTAGGCATCTGGAATGATGAACAGGTCGAAGGATTGCGGGAGCTAACATCATTAATGAAGGAAAATGGTGCTGTTTCAGGCATTCAGCTAGCACATGCAGGCAGAAAAGCTGTCATTGAAGGGGACATTATTGCCCCATCACCGCTTGCCTTTAATGATCAAATGAAGCAGCCGCTGGAAATGTCAAAAGAAGATATTGTTGAAACTGTTGACGCGTTCCGCAAGGGTGCAGAGCGCGCCAAGCATGCTGGATTTGATGTGATTGAAATTCATGCAGCACATGGATATTTAATTAACCAGTTCCTTTCACCTCTATCCAACAAAAGAACAGATGAATATGGCGGCAGTGCTGAAAACCGCTACCGATTCCTGAAAGAAATTATGGAAGCAGTTAATACAGTCTGGGATGGACCTCTCTTCGTCCGTATTTCCGCTTCTGATTACCATGAGGAAGGGCTGACACCTGAAGATTATGTCACATTCTGTACATGGCTGAAAGAGCAAGGTGCAGATCTAATTGATGTCAGCTCAGGTGCAGTGGTTCCTGCAAGGATACATAGCTATCCAGGTTATCAGGTGAAATTTGCTGAAACAGTTAAAAACGGTGCAAACATTGCAACTGGAGCAGTCGGTCTAATCACGACTGGCATCCAAGCTGAAGAAATCCTGCAAAATGAACGAGCAGACATGATCTTTATTGCACGGGAATTGCTGCGCAACCCCTATTGGCCGCGTACAGCAGCCAAAGAACTTGGCGCAGAGATTGAATCGCCGAAGCAGTATGAACGAGGGTGGCTGTAAAATAATTTATCAGTAAAATAGATGATTGCATAGATAAACGCACAGTAAAACATTGCTGTGCGTTTATCTTATCTCACAAAAATGGTATTACAGTAGCTTTTTTAAGATTTCCAGGTTTTCTTCATAAAAAGCAGCATTCGCCTTCATCCCGCGCCGTTTGCACCAGCCGATGCTATTAAACGCATCTGTAAAACGATAAAAAGGCAATACTGCCTCTAAATCAATCAAGGTTCTGACACTATTGTAGCCGTCTTTATATGCTTTGTATTTCGCAGAATCCAAACTTAAAAAATCACGGTATAGTTTAGTAAAATCGATTTCGGTGGAACCAAATCGTACACTTTCAAAATCGAGTATGCCTGAAACCTTATCATGATCTACTATAATATTAGCTGGGCGAAAGTCCATATGTATAAAGCTTGGTCCATCTGGTGAAGGAAGTTCCTTCTTCATCTTCAGAAACTTTGATATAGCTTTATTGTATAAATCCTTATCCAGCACTTCTCTTACATCCTCAGCAAAACTATTAAATTGCTTTTCAATAAAAATCGGCCAGTCTGAAAATTC
Organism: Bacillus mesophilum; assembly: GCF_008923265.1. Lineage (NCBI taxonomy): Bacteria > Bacillati > Bacillota > Bacilli > Caryophanales > Bacillaceae > Bacillus > Bacillus mesophilum. The sequence goes on from NZ_WBOT01000002.1 coordinate 368,667, forward strand.
ATTTTTCAAACCAGTCAGCACTTTCCCAGCGGGAGGCTGTACGGAATGCATTTTGGCATGAATGACTCCCACCTGAAAGGCAACTTGCGGTGAAGCTTGCGCAGTTAATACATTCCCTTTTAATTGTGATAATAAAAAAGCGCCAGGACATTCCTCATCTCCAGACCAATAATCGAGCATTTCAGGAATAGCTACTTGACCTTTCAGAATTTCATAGGCCTCCAGTTCCCGCTGAAATTTCAATTGGGTATAAGGAATTTTTATAAAAACAGTCTCTCCATTAAGCAGTGTACATTTATATACGGCCGAACTAAAAGAATCATCAACCTCATTAACAGACAATAGTTGCACACCAAATTGGCTGATTATTTTGTCTAACATTCAGATCACCTCTATTCCCTCAACAGGCGTAATGCTATATGGTTCTGTTTTTAAAAGTTTCGAAACAGCACCTCAGCCGCAAAAGCTATAACAGCCGGCTACAATCAGATTCCTTTGCCGCCCATTGTCTTTAACGTGCTGATCCTCTCCATTCCGGAAATGATTGGTTTCGCTTTGCTTATTAACGTTTGAGTTGCTTCAAGCTTTAAAGAGGCTTGATGAGCGTTTTCGCTGCTCCACACTTCATACACGTATACACAATCAGGTTCGCCGTCAGCGGTGTTCACTAGGTAGATTTCGCAATCATCCAAATCCCTCATCGACTCTGCTGCTTCCAGCAAAATTTCCACCATCGTGTCACGCTCGCCTTCTTTTACAGTAAACTTGCCAAACAAACTGTATTTGCTCATAATCGGCCTCCTTATTTTGACTATCGCAGTTTGTTTCTCCAAACAAATCAAATATCCTTTAAATAGTTTTAATTTTTCGTAAACTTTTTCGCTTCAAATTCCAATTAGTACATCACAGGAAACCAGATAAATCAAAAAGCGCACCAATTCTACAGAATCGGTACGCCCTAATAAGGTTAAACGTTTTAAATGACTCCTAGCACATCCAAAAATACAACAATAATAACGAGTGGAACAACATATCGAATAAGGATAAACCAAACCTTAAACAGGCCATGTAAAGATTTTGATCCTTGAACGACTTCGCTTGTCAAAAGATCCTTCTTCATTTTAAAGGATACAAAAATAGAGATAAGGAAAGCACCAATTGGCATGAGTATATTGCTGACAAGGAAATCCGCACCGTCAAAAATGGTTTTTCCAAAAATCATAAAGTCTGATAACACACTATAAGATAGCGCCGACGGAATACCGACAATAAAAATTGCTGCTCCCATCAACCATGCCATTTTCCCTCTCGACTTGCCAGGATTCTTGCTTGTGATCGCCGCGACGACAATTTCCAGCATGGAAAACGCAGAGGTAAGCGTAGCAAACAAAAATAATAGAAGGAATAAAAGTAAAAATACTTGTCCAAACATCAGTTCATTAAAGACAGATGGAAGAACAATAAACAATAGTCCTGGACCTTGTTCCGGTTCGAAGCCTAACGAAAAGACTGCTGGAAAAATCGCTAAACCAGATAGAATTGAAATAAATAAATTCATCCCTACTACAGAAACAGCCGGCTGCACAAGACTCTCTTTTTTCGATAAGTACGAACTATACGTTACCATAACCGATACCCCAACACTTAACGAGAAGAATGATTGACCCATTGCATAGAGAACACTTTCAGACGTAATACTTGAAAAGTCTGGCTTTAAAAAGAAAGACACACCTTCCATTGCATTCTCTAATGTTAAAGAGCGTACAATCAAAATGACAAATAAAAGAAATAAAGCAGGCATAAACACTTTATTCATTTTTTCAATTCCATTTTGCACTCCTCTTGAAATAACAAGAACGGTTAAGATTAGAAAAAGAGCTTGAGCTCCGATCGCTGTGTATGGATTCGAAACAGCTTGATTAAATAATTCCTCATACCCATTTTCATAGCTGCTTCCCGCTCCGGTCACTGCATAATACAAATATTGAATAATCCAGCCGCCAATTACACTATAAAAGGACAAAAGAAGAAAACAGGCAAACACTCCTAAATAGCCAATCCAATGCCATTTCGTATTTGGTGCAATTTGCTTATATGCTGAAATTGCTTCCTTGCCAGTGCTTCGTCCAACGATAAACTCTGCAAGCAGCAGCGGCAAACCGATTAAAACAGAAAATAATACAAATAAAAGAATAAATGCGCCTCCACCGCTCATTCCTGTTACATACGGAAGCTTCCATATTGCTCCAAGCCCGATGGCTGAGCCTGCAGAAGCTAAAATAAATCCAATTCTTGATGACCATTGCTCATTTTGCTGCATGTGTATTCCTCCTTGATTATTCCTCTATCTTTTTTAAACCTGCCTCTGGCTAGCCTAAAAGGGCAATGCCAATGGCCTAGTTGTATTTATACTTTTGAAAACACAAAAAAGCCACAATGCATCCTGAAAGGGACGTGCAAATTGCACGCGGTACCACCCTTTTTGAAAGCATGTGACTTTCCACTCGAAAATATAACGGTTAAAACCGCCTTGTCTGAAAAAACACGCGTGTAATCGACAAGGAAAGCTCAAAGAGTGAAATTCATCTTATTTATGTGCCGGACTCTCACCAAACGCCGGCTCTCTATAACAGGGAAATAAGACTTAATAGGATTCTTATCATCGCTTAAATCATATGATGTTTTAAAGTATAAATGTGATTATAGTATGGAGTGCAGTAAGAGTCAATGATAAAATTTTGAAAATATTCGATTCTTTTAATAAAAATACAAACGAGCTTGATGCCCATTTATAAATACAGATACAATAAAAGGTTATTTCAGAATCATTTTTTATAAAATATATTTGGCAATCAGCTTATCTAGCTTTCGAATATCTACTTTTTTGTTTAAATTCAATTTAAAATGGCCCGCTCTGGTCCACAGCTCAAGCTCTGCATTAAAGTCGAGCCTGCCAGCGTTTTCGGTGGAGTACATCACAATTGATTTAAAAGGAATGGTATAAATCTCTGTTTTCTTGCCTGTGATTCCTTGGCGATCTGCAATAATCAGCCGTTTGTTTGTGATAACGGCAACATCACGGATGGTTTTATACGCCGTCTCTGCATATTCACCCTCAACTAATAGATGCTGGACATCTTCGGGCACAGGTACTTCTTCATGAAAGGTCCAAGCCATAATTGTATTCATTTCTGCCATAAATCAAGATCACTCCCGTAACTGTCATATTTAGGCGGCATACCTTACTGACTATTGCTGTTCCTCCCACAGTCTGCGCAGTGCCGTTTTCTCATTCTCTACAGTAATTTCAAAGACATCTGGATTGCTCATCTCCATTAGATCTTTAAAACCAATTTTTTGGTCAAAATACCGAAGCAACAGGGTGGTTAGATTGCCATGGCTGACAAGCACCATATTGTTTTCATCCAGTTGTAAAATATGCTGAATCATCTCTTGAGCCCTTTTCATGCCAGAGGCTTGTGATTCTCCCCCTTCATACACAAGCTCAAAATCATTAAAACTTTTCTGTAATTTGTCCTGCCAATCCGGAAACATTTCTGAACTAAGGACCCGCTCTCCCAGCCTCGCATCCTCTACGATCTGCAATCCGCGATCTTGTGCCAGCGGCTTAATCGTTTCGATTGCACGTATAAAAGGACTGCTGTAAATGACCTCAATCTGTTTATCCTTGAAAAAACTTTTTAATAATTGAGCCTGTTCTTTTCCGCTTTCTGTAAGCTTTGCATCAAAGTGCTGACCTTCCGCCTTAGCATGTCTAATCACATAAATGGTTTTCATTGGATTTGCTCCTTTTTCGCCTCGATATGAATTTCCTTAAAATCTTCAGAAATGACCGTGTTCGGGAAGAGTTCCTGAGCTTCTTTTTCGAGTGTTCTCCATTCGCTCCGTTCATAACGGGAACTAATATGTGTTAAACATAACATTGAGACGTTAGCACGCCCGGCAATTTCGGCTGCCTGGGTGGTGGTTGAATGGAAATAGTCATATGCCAGCTGCTCTTCTCCAGCGGAAAACGTGGCTTCATGAATTAATAAATCTGCGTTTTCCGCCAGCCGAACTGCTGCATCGCATTTTCTTGTATCACCCAAGATGGCGATGACTCTTCCTTTTTGATCAGGACCAATATAGTCATGTGGATTAATAAGGCGGCCATCCTCCAGCTCAACGCTCTCTTTTGCTTTAATTTTTTTATAAATCGGTCCTGGCTTTATCCCGTCCTCTAACAGCTTATCCGCCAGCAATGTGCCCGGTCGATCCTTCTCTGTTACCCGGTAACCGTAGGAGGGTATTCCATGTTCCAATAGCTCTGCTTCCACCTTAAACTCCTCATCTTCGAACACGGTTCCCTGCTCGATTTCAACAATGGAAAGCGGATATTTCAGATATGTTTGACTGATCGAAAGTGATATTTGTATGTATTCCTTCAATCCCTTAGGACCGTAGACAACGACTTCCGTTTCTCCGCCTTGAAAAGATCTGCTCGAAAGCAGGCCAGGAAGGCCGTATATATGATCACCATGCAGATGCGTGATGAAAATCTTTTCAATTCTCCGCGGCTTAATGCTTGTATGCAAGATCTGATGCTGTGTCGCTTCTCCACAGTCAAAAAGCCAGATGGCTCCCCTTTCCTCGAGAAGCTTTAAGGCAATGGCCGTCACATTTCGGGGCTTTGCAGGGACTCCTGCTCCAGTACCCAAGAAAAAAATGTCCAAATAAACTCCTCCCTTGTACCTTTCTTTATATTCATCATACTATAATTGCAAAGCCATTTCACGACAGTGTCACGGATAGTTCATCAGATTATGCAAAAACTAAGATCATAATGGTTGCTGTTTTTGCAAGAAAAGGCTAAAATTTTATACTTGAGTGGGTACATTATTTTAGGCTACTAAATTGTCATACATATACCACAGCCAATTTTAATGAAAAGAGGTACGGCCTAAATGAAACATACGGAAAAACCAGCCGGGTTAATTATGATTTTCGGGGCAACAGGTGACTTGGCGAAACGAAAGCTGTTTCCTTCACTATACAGGCTATATAAAAAAGGGAATCTCTCCGAGCAATTTGCAGTCGTTGGTGTTGCCCGCCGGCCGCTTACGAACGAGGAGTTTCAAGCTAGCGTCAAAACATCAGTAGAGAATGCAATAGAAGATCACAAAGATCTCGATGACTTTGTCTCTCATTTTTATTACCATTCACATGATGTGACAGATTCAAGTTCCTACCAGACATTAAAAGGAATCGCATCTGATTTAGATCGCCACTATTCCTTAGAAGGAAATCGGATCTTTTACTTGGCAATGGCCCCTGAATTTTTCGGGACAATTGCTGAGCATTTAAAAACAGATGGGCTAACAGACGTTTCTGGTTTTAAAAGACTGGTGATCGAGAAGCCGTTTGGACATGATTTAGAATCAGCCAAAGAGCTTAATGAGCGTATTCGAAAGGCATTCTCTGAGGATGAGATTTATCGGATCGACCATTACTTAGGAAAAGAAATGGTACAAAATATTGAAGTGATCCGATTTGCTAACGCCATCTTTGAACCGCTCTGGAATAACCGTTATATTTCCAATATCCAGGTAACATCAAGCGAAGTGCTTGGAGTAGAGGAACGCGGCAGATATTATGAAACAAGCGGAGCGCTCCGCGATATGGTGCAAAACCATATGCTGCAAATGGTTGCCTTGCTGGCAATGGAGCCGCCAATTCGCCTCAATACAGATGAAATCCGTTCTGAAAAAGTAAAGGTGCTTAGAGCCATGCGCACCATTAAGGGCGACGAAGTTAAGGATGCATTTGTGCGCGGACAATATGGAGCTGGAGAAATAGATGGAAATGCTGTCCCTGCTTACCGTGAAGAGACAATGGTAAACCCAGAGTCTAACACAGAAACATTTGTAGCAGGCAAGCTCTTAATTGATAATTTCCGCTGGGCTGGCGTCCCATTCTATATCCGAACAGGAAAAAGAATGGCTGCCAAGTCAACAAAGATTGTTATCCAGTTTAAAGATATACCAATGAATTTGTACTACGGGACAGAACAAACATTAAATCCAAATTTGCTTGTCATTCATATTCAGCCTGAAGAAGGCATTACTTTATATTTAAATGCACAAAAATCAGGACAAAACATGGAAGCAACACCTGTTAAGCTTAACTTCGCGAACAAAGGCACTGCTGGCATGAACACACCTGAGGCATATGAGCGTCTTCTTTATGACTGTATGCGCGGTGATGCCACAAACTTCACACATTGGAACGAGGTTGCCCTTTCCTGGAGCTTCGTTGATAACATTTCTGAGGTTTGGGAAAACACAAAAGCAGAAAACTTCCCGAATTATGAATCAGGCACAATGGGCCCGCGCGGAGCGGATCTCCTTCTCGAAAAAGATGGGTTCTTCTGGTGGCCAGTGACAGATTTAGATGTGGAAAATTGTTAAATTTTTAATCTCCACCATTGAAACAGCACGCTTATTTACTGAAGCGTGCTGTTTTTTATCAAATATTTTTATCAGGAGCAAACCATTTGAAATAAAACAGATATGTTTATTATAGTTACATTGTAAAAATTTATTTTTGGAGGGATTATCCATATGGCAAAGGTAGCATTTCTTTTAGCAGGCGGTTTTGAAGATTCCGAAATGAAAAACCCTTATGAAGCAATCAAAGAAGCAGGTCACGAAACAATGATTATCGGCCTGGAAAAAGGCGCTGTTTGTGAAGGAAAAAAAGGGACAGTCTCCTATACTGCTGAATTATCTTCTTCAGAAGCTGACCCAAGTGACTTTGACGGTGTTGTCATCCCAGGCGGATCAGCACCAGAAGCATTGCGGGTCGATGAGAATGTCGTTCGTTTTGTGAAAGAATTGAATGAACAAGGCAAGTTAATTTCGGGTATTTGCCATGGACCACAAGTAATGATAAGCGCGGATGTTCTAAAAGGAAAAGCTGCAACATGCTACACCGGAATTCGCGATGATGTAAAACTTGCCGGAGCAGATTACAGAGATGAAGAAGTAGTCGTTAGCGAAAATTTCGTAACATCACGCACACCCAAAGATGAACCAGCTTTTATTCGCGAGATTTTAGCGAAGTTATCATAATATAGACACCTAAAGGAGATACGCAGATTGGTTTGCGTATCTTTTTAATATCCAGCAAATAGTGTATTCATTCAAAGGAATAAAAAAACCCCGATAATGAACATAAAATGTTCATTATCGGGAGTCTGAATGATTATTCCATCCAATTTGTATGGAATACTCCTTCTTTATCAACACGCTGATATGTGTGTGCACCAAAGTAGTCACGCTGTGCTTGAAGCAGGTTTGCAGGCAATGTTTCTGTGCGGTAGCTGTCATAATAAGCTAGAGCAGCCGAGAAACTTGGCACTGGAATACCATTTTGGATGGCAACACCAATGATCTCACGAGTTGCTGATTGATAGCCTTCTACAATTTCCTTGAAGTAAGGATCAAGAAGAAGATTTTTCAAGCCAGCATCACGGTCATAAGCATCCTTAATCTTTTGCAGGAATTGAGCACGGATGATACAGCCTCCGCGGAAGATCATCGCGATATCACCATACTGGAGATCCCAGTTGTATTCTTCAGAAGCTGCACGCATCTGGGCAAACCCTTGTGCATATGAGCAGATTTTGCTCATGTAAAGTGCTTTTCTGACTGCTTCGATGAACGCTTTTTTATCACCTTTAAATTCCTGTTGCCGAGGACCAGAGAGGATTTTGCTTGCATGTACACGTTCATCTTTCATAGCAGAAATGAAACGGGCAAATACAGACTCTGTAATGATCGGAAGCGGTACACCAAGGTCTAGAGCACTTTGGCTTGTCCATTTCCCTGTTCCCTTTTGACCAGCTGTATCTAAAATAACATCTACAAGCGGCTTGCCTGTTTCTTCATCTTTTTTCGTAAAAATGTCGGCTGTAATTTCGATTAAATAGCTGTCAAGTTCGCCTTTATTCCAGTCAGCAAATACTTCATGCAATTCATCCGCATCTAGACCAAGAACATTTTTCAAAAGGAAATAAGCTTCAGAAATCAGCTGCATATCGCCATATTCGATCCCATTATGGACCATTTTCACATAGTGTCCTGCACCATCTGGACCGATGTATGTTGTACAAGGCTCTCCGTTTACTTTAGCAGAAATATCCTTGAAGATAGGAGCCACAAGTTCATATGCTTCCTTTTGACCGCCAGGCATGATGGATGGACCTTTTAAAGCTCCTTCTTCACCGCCGGATACACCTGTGCCGATAAAATGAATGCCAAGCTCGCTCAGCTCTTGATTACGGCGCTGTGTATCTGCGAAAAACGTGTTTCCGCCATCGATTAAGATATCTCCTTTATCTAAAAGAGGTTTTAGTTGTTCAATTGTTGCATCTGTTGGTCCGCCCGCTTTGACCATTAGCATGATTTTACGAGGCTTCTCAAGAGAACCTACAAATTCTTCCATTGAATATGTACCAGTGAACTGTCTGCCTTCAACTTCACGCAGCATTTCATCTGTTTTTTCTGATGAACGGTTATAAACAGAAACCGTATAGCCTCTGCTTTCAATATTCATTGCGAGATTTTTTCCCATTACAGCTAAACCTATGACACCAAATTGTGATTTTGCCATATTTTATATCTTCCCTTCTTACATTATCAATAATATATTAATCCCACTTTACTTTAGCAATAAGACATGTAATGTGCAAATAAAAAAGAGCGAAACAGGATTCATTCTAAATAATCGGCATATGAAAGCGGACACATATAATACTTTACTTTAATCAATCTTAAAAAGTTATATACTCGTTTCTTAACGTTTGCTAATTTATAAAGAAAAACTCCTTTAAATGGATTATTTCTTTATATATTAGCAAACATCTATGAAACCGTTTAAAACCAAAATCGGATAAAAAAACCTTTAAACTAAAACAAGTTTAAAGGTTTTACCGTTTTAGCCCTATAAAAAAGATATAATGTTCATTGCTCGAGTTTCCGCTGTTAAAGATGTTATATTTGCAAAGGTTTGTGGAGCAATTCTAAGTTGATACGTATATGTTCCTGCTGAACCAGGCTGATCAACATATGTTGCAGCTGGCAGGAATATTTGGGTTGAAGTGCCCCCTTGAAACGTTCTTGAAACTTCGAGATTCTCTATTAGAGTGTTATTTCTATAAACTCGAATAAAAAATCTAAGTGAAGGGTTTCCTGCTGTAGTAACTGTATTAATTTGAGTTGATACATCAATTTTCAGCCTCTCTGAAGGTGCTGTAACAGTGATAGGAATAGTCAGTATAGTTGTTTCAGTACCTTGTGTAAGAGCAATTGGGGCTGAAGTTGCTGTTTGAGTGAAATTTAAAACGGAACCAGCACCAGGGGATCCGGTTGGACCTGTTAGGCCCGTTGCTCCTGGTGTTCCGGTTGCACCGGTTGGACCTGTTACTCCTGGTGTTCCCGTCGCTCCCGTTGGACCGGTTACTCCTGCTGTTCCCGTCGCTCCTGTTGGACCCGTCACTCCTGGTAGTCCTGTGGCTCCCGTTGGGCCGGTGACTCCTGGTGTTCCGGTTGCTCCCGTTGGACCGGTTACTCCTGCTGTTCCCGTCGCTCCTGTTGGACCCGTCACTCCTGGTAGTCCTGTTGCTCCGGTTGGACCCGTTATTCCTGGCGTTCCCGTCGCTCCCGTTGGACCGGTTACTCCTGGTGTTCCCGTTACTCCCGTTGGACCGGTTGCTCCTGGCGTTCCCGTCGCTCCCGTTGGACCCGTTACTCCTTGTAATCCCGTCGCTCCTGTTGGACCGGTTGCTCCTGTTGGGCCGGTGACTCCTGGTGTTCCCGTTGTTCCCGTTGTTCCCGTTGTTCCCGTTGTTCCCGTTGCCCCTGTTGAACCGGTTACTCCTGGTGTTCCCGTTGCCCCTGTTGGACCCGTTACTCCTGGTAGGCCCGTTGCCCCCGTTGGTCCCGTTACTCCTGACGTCCCGGTCGCTCCTGTTGGACCCGTTACTCCCGTAGGACCGGTAACTCCTGGCGTTCCCGTCGCTCCTGTTGGGCCAGTCACTCCTGGTAGTCCCGTCGCTCCCGTTGGACCTGACACTCCTGGTAGTCCTGTTGCTCCCGTTGGGCCGGTGACTCCTGGTGTGCCGGTTGCTCCCGTTGGACCGGTGACTCCTGCTGTTCCCGTCGCTCCCGTTGGACCTGTCACTCCTGCTGTTCCCGTCGTTCCTGTTGGACCCGTTACTCCTGGTAGTCCCGTCGCTCCCGTTGGACCGGTTACTCCTGCTGTTCCGGTTGCTCCCGTTGGGCCGGTGACTCCTGGTGTTCCCGTTGTTCCCGTTGCCCCTGTTGAACCGGTTACTCCTGGTGTTCCCGTTGCCCCTGTTGGACCCGTTACTCCTGGTAGGCCCGTTGCCCCCGTTGGTCCCGTTACTCCTGACGTTCCGGTCGCTCCTGTTGGACCCGTTACTCCCGTAGGACCGGTAACTCCTGGCGTTCCCGTCGCTCCTGTTGGGCCAGTCACTCCTGGTAGTCCCGTCGCTCCTGTTGGGCCAGTCACTCCTAGTAGTCCCGTCGCTCCCGTTGGACCTGTCACTCCTGGTAGTCCTGTGGCTCCCGTTGGGCCGGTTACTCCCGGTGTGCCGGTTGCTCCCGTTGGACCGGTGACTCCTGCTGTTCCCGTCGCTCCTGTTGGACCCGTCACTCCTGGTAGTCCTGTGGCTCCCGTTGGGCCGGTTACTCCCGGTGTGCCGGTTGCTCCCGTTGGGCCGGTGACTCCTGGTGTGCCGGTTGCTCCCGTTGGACCGGTGACTCCTGCTGTTCCCGTCGCTCCCGTTGGACCCGTCACTCCTGGTAGTCCTGTGGCTCCCGTTGGGCCGGTGACTCCCGGTGTACCGGTTGCTCCCGTTGGGCCGGTGACTCCAGGTGTTCCCGTCGCTCCCGTTGGACCGGTGACTCCTGCTGTTCCCGTCGCTCCCGTTGGACCTGTTACTCCTGGTGTTCCGGTTGCCCCTGTTTGGCCCGTCACTCCTGGTAGTCCCGTCGCTCCCGTTGGACCCGTTACTCCTGGTGTTCCGGTTGCCCCTGTTTGGCCCGTCACTCCTGGTAGTCCCGTCGCTCCCGGTGGACCCGTTACTCCTGGTGTGCCGGTTGCCCCTGTTTGGCCCGTCACTCCTGGTAGTCCCGTCGCTCCCGTTGGACCGGTTGCTCCTGGTATTCCCGTCACTCCTGTTGGACCCGTTACTCCTGGTGTTCCCGTCGCTCCTGTTGGACCCGTTACTCCTGCTGTTCCCGTCGCTCCTGTTGGACCGGTTACTCCTGGTGTTCCGGTTGCCCCTGTTTGGCCCGTCACTCCTGGTAGTCCCGTCGCTCCCGTTGGACCGGTTGCTCCCGTTGGACCGGTTGCTCCTGGTATTCCCGTCACTCCTGTTGGACCCGTTACTCCTGGTGTTCCCGTCGCTCCGGTTGGACCCGTTACTCCTGGTATTCCCGTCGCTCCCGTTGGACCCGTTACTCCTGCTGTTCCCGTCGCTCCCGTTGGACCGGTTACTCCTGCTGCTCCCGTCGCTCCCGTTGGACCTATCACTCCTGGTAGTCCTGTGGCTCCCGTTGGGCCGGTGACTCCTGGTATTCCCGTCGCTCCCGTTGGACCCGTTACTCCTGGTATTCCCGTCGTTCCTGTTGGACCCGTTAGTCCTGGTGTTCCCGTCGCTCCTATTGGACCGGTTGCTCCTGGTAGTCCTGTTGCTCCTGTTGGGCCGGTGACTCCTGGTGCTCCCGTTGCCCCTGTTGAACCGTTTACTCCTGGTGTTCCCGTCGCTCCGGTTGGACCGGTGATTCCTGGTGTTCCCATCGCTCCCGTTGGACCGGTTGCTCCTGGTATTCCCGTCACTCCTGTTGGACCCGTTACTCCTGGTGTTCCCGTCGCTCCGGTTGGACCCGTTACTCCTGGTATTCCCGTCGCTCCCGTTGGACCTATCACTCCTGGTAGTCCTGTGGCTCCCGTTGGGCCGGTGACTCCTGGTATTCCCGTCGCTCCCGTTGGACCCGTTACTCCTGGTATTCCCGTCGTTCCTGTTGGACCCGTTAGTCCTGGTGTTCCCGTCGCTCCTATTGGACCGGTTGCTCCTGGTAGTCCTGTTGCTCCTGTTGGGCCGGTGACTCCTGGTGCTCCCGTTGCCCCTGTTGAACCGTTTACTCCTGGTGTTCCCGTCGCTCCGGTTGGACCTGTCATTCCAGATAGTCCCGTCGCTCCTGTTGGTCCAGTGACTCCTGGTGTCCCTGTTGCTCCTGTTGGACCAGTGACCCCTGGTGTTCCTGTTGCTCCCATTGGGCCGGTGACTCCTGGTGTTCCCGTTGCCCCTGTTGAACCGGTGACTCCTGGTGTTCCCGTCGCTCCCGTTGGACCGGTGATTCCTGGTGTTCCCGTCGCTCCCGTTGGACCGGTTGCACCTGATATTCCCGTCGCTCCGGTTGGACCCGTCACTCCTGGTATTCCTGTCTCTCCCGTTGGACCGGTGACTCCTGGTGTTCCCGTCGCTCCCGTTGGACCGGTTGCTCCTGGTGTTCCCGTCGCTCCGGTTGGACCCGTTACTCCTGGTATTCCCGTCGCTCCCGTTGGGCCGGTTACTCCGGTCGCTCCCCTTAGTCCTCTTGGACCTGGTCTACCAGGTAATCCTGTGGCTCCCGTCGGACCCCGTTCCCCTGTTGGACCTGTTTGCCCTCTTATTTGCGTGACCTCTTCAACTATTTCAAAAACATCTGATAAAATGATTTCAATTAAAGTTAATATAAACCGCAGCATTTTATTGCATCTCTCCTCATTCTTAAAAGCAAGCTTATAATCAAGCTATTAAGAATAGAAAAAAAGAGTGAGGGAATTAGGTACAATTCACTCGCCCTTTTTCATAGGAGTATTAATCTCAGCCGGATACTTTAATATTTACACTATCTCTCAGTATGTTTTCTCATCTGCAAAAAATCTTTATTAAAACTAGTAGCTGTTCCAACATCATCTTTTTTATTTTTCATTTCATTGATTGCACCTGCATGATCAATAATATCTGCTCCAAATTTAAGCTTAAGCTCCTCCATTGCTTTTAAGAGAGGCTCCTTCTTGGCTTCTTTTTCAAAATTAAATAAATCCAGCTGCATAACCGCAGAACCTTGTTCTACTAAATCTCCGCCAGTTATTCCAAGTAATCTGACGGCGTTGCCGTTCCAATGCTTTCTGAATAACGCTTTGGCCTGATCTGCGATATCCTCCACTTGTACAATTGGCTGGTCCAGCTGCTTGCTTCTTGTAATCGTTTTTCGGTCCTTGTATCGGATCATAATGGAGATGCTTGTGGCTAATACCTTCTTCCTTTTTAACCGCACTGACACTTTTTCAGCTAAACCGGCAAACACGGTAAATAGCTCCTGCTGATTGGTTGTATCTCTCGGTAGTGTCGTTGAGTTCCCAACACTTTTAAATTCTGCTGCAGCTTCTGGATCTACCCGCCGTCTATCTACCCCATTAGCCTTTTCCTTAAGCCTCGGCCCATTAATACCTAATTTCGCCTTCAGCTGTATGGAATCCGCCTTTGCGAGGTCTCCGATTGTCTGAATGCCAAAACTGCGCAGCTTTTCACCTGTTTTCTTGCCGACTCCATGCATCTCTTCTACTTCAAGCGGCCATAAAATCCGCGGAACATCCCGTTTTCGTAGAATCGTAATACCAAGCGGTTTTTTCATATCCGAAGCCATCTTTGCCAAAAACTTATTTGGTGCGATTCCAATGCTGCACGGCAAGTCCAGCTGTTCAAATATTCTCTTTTGAATGGTTTCGGCAATCTGCACAGGACTTCCATATTCCTGACTGTCGGTTATATCCACATAGCCTTCATCAATGGATACGGGTTCTACAAGATCAGAATATTGTCCAAGAATTTCAAACATGCCAATAGATGCCGCCCGATAACGCTCAAAATTGGGTCTCATAATGATAAGCTGCGGACAAAGTTTTTTAGCCTCCCAAAGTGGCATCGTCGTTTTTACGCCATATTTACGAGCTTCATAGCTGCATGTTACTATAATGCCCCGCCTTTCCTCTGGATTGCCCGCAATCGCCAATGGCTTTCCCTTTAATGAAGGGTCAAAAGCCATTTCAACAGAGGCATAGAAACTATTCATATCGACATGCAAAATGACCCTTCCGTTTTTTGGATACATCTATCACACTTCCCGTTTCCTTGTTTATCATTATTTTATCAAATAGCAGACCTCATTACATACAAACTGACGCGTTTAATAATAGAAAAAGAGGAGATTTCAAATGATCTCCTCTTTACCTTACTGCATTTGTGTTTGATTTTTCATATATTCCTTAATATCCTTAATTCCTTCCAATGATTCAACGAGCACAGAAGGATCAATCAAGGTAATCAGCTTGCTGTTTAGGTTCGCCACTCCTGAAAAATAGGATGTTTTTTGGTAGGCTGCAAGCCCTAATGGTTTCACAGCTTCATTTGGAATATCAATAATTTCTTTCGCCTCGTCGACAATGATCCCAACTGACAATTCCTCTGTCTGCAGAACTATTTTCCTAGAAGCTTCTTCAAGATTTGTGCCTTGATGATAGAGAACTTGCTTTAAGTCAATGACCGGGATTAGCTCGTCTCTTACCTTCGCAATTCCATTCACATAATGAGGCAAATGGGGAATTGGCGTAATCCCTGCTATTTTCTCAATAGATATGACAAATTCAATAGGAATAGCATACTCTTCCCCTTGAATTCGAAATACAACAACTTTTTTGCTCTCAGCCATTTCGTATCCCCCTGCTTGAATGATGTTACTTCCAATATACCATATTTCACACCTAAACAGTACAAATAGGGTCGTTACTCTTGAGTCAAAAGACCTAAAAAAGTACTTCCATCAGAAAACTCATTCTCATGAGATAATCTCAATTCTCTTACACTGCACAGCCTAAGAAGCTTTCCTGTACTTCTCTGCAAAAGACGAGTACCATCTCCAAAAATCAAAAAACCCGAACAATCAGACAGATAGTCCAATATCTGCTGATTGTTCGGGTTTTTATCGGATGAATCATTTATTCTCTTTATCTTTTAAGCGGATACTTCTTCAATAATCGCAATGACCATCTCTGCTAATTTGTTTAATTCTTCAATTGGCATGCGTTCATTTGTTGTATGAATTTCTTCATAGCCTACTGCCAGATTCACTGTTGGAACACCAAAGCCTGCAATGACATTGGCATCACTTCCGCCGCCGCTATGAAGCAGGTCACAGCTTCTGCCGATCTTCTCTGCAGCTTTGCGTGCCACTTCAACTACATGATCTCCTGCAGCAAATTTAAAGCCAGGATACATAACCTCGATTTCCACTTCGGCTTTTCCGCCCATTTCCTCAGCAGCACTTTCAAAAGCTTCCTTCATCTTAGCAACCTGCTGCTCCATCTTTTCACCAATTAAGGAACGAGCTTCCGCTAAAATATCGACACGGTCACATACGATGTTTGTCTGCTGTCCGCCTTCAAAGCGGCCAATGTTTGCAGTTGTTTCTTCATCAATTCTGCCAAGCGGCATTCTTGCAATCGCTTTAGACGCAATGGTAATCGCAGAAATGCCTTTCTCAGGAGCAACACCAGCATGTGCTGTTTTCCCAATAATTCTAGCTTTTACCTTTGCTTGTGTAGGAGCAGCAACAACGATATTGCCGACTTTTCCATCGCTATCAAGCGCATAGCCAAACTTCGCTTTTAATAAAGCTGGGTCCAGTACTTTTGCACCAACTAAACCAGATTCTTCCCCAACAGTTATAATGAATTGGATCGTACCATGCTCAATGTTTTGCTCTTTCAGCACTTTTACAATCTCAAGCATAACAGCAAGTCCTGCCTTATCATCCGCTCCAAGGATTGTGGTACCATCTGTTACCACATAACCGTCCTTAATGGCAGGCTTGATCCCATTGCCAGGAACAACAGTATCCATATGAGAAGTGAAGTAAATGGGGTCTACTCCTTCTTTTGTTCCTTGAAGCGTACAAATTAAGTTTCCTGCTCCATGACCAGTTTGATCCGTTGTATCATCTTCGTACACTTCTACCCCAAGGTCACGAAACTTCTTCTTTAATTCCTTTGCTATTTGCGTTTCAAATCTTGTTTCTGAATCAATTTGAACAAGCTCCAAAAATTCATTTAACAATCTTTCCTCGTTAATCATTCTCCAACCTCCAAGTAAGCTTATGATTATGTAAAGATGAATCTAAAAAAAGAGATTCAAGCTTCTTATCTATTAAGTATACTCTTATCAAAACATGTCAGCAAATAGATTTACAGGCAAAACCCTTTTTAACTGCTATACAAAATTCCAGTTCCCATACAATTTTTGAAATAAAGTTTATAATGGGATATTCCCATGCTTTTTATTTTGTCTCTGTATTTTCTTATGCTGAAGCATTTCCAAAGACTGAATTAGCTTGATCCGCGTTTCCCGAGGGTCAATCACGTCATCAATCATTCCTCTTTTTGCTGCAATATATGGATTAGCAAACGTTTCCCGATATTCTTGAATTTTTTGTTCTCTTGTTTCTGATGGATATTTACTTTCATTAATTTCTTTGGAGAAAATGATATTTGCCGCTCCTTGAGGACCCATAACAGCTACCTCTGCATTTGGCCATGCAAAAACCAAATCTGCACCAATGGACTTGCTATTTAAAGCTACATAGGCTCCGCCATATGCTTTTCTCAGGATCACCGTTATTTTAGGAACAGTGGCCTCTGCATAAGCATAAAGAATTTTTGCGCCATGGCGAATAATGCCTGCGTGTTCCTGTTTAACTCCTGGAAAAAATCCTGTTACATCTTCAAGGGTGATAATCGGAATATTAAACGAATCACAAAAACGGATAAATCTTGCTGCTTTATCAGAGGAATCAATGTCAAGGCCGCCAGCCATTACTTTCGGCTGATTACAAACCAGTCCCACTGTTTCCCCTTTAATCCGTGCAAAGCCAATGACTAAGTTCTTGGCGAAACCGCATTGTACTTCGAAAAAAGATTGAACATCCACTATTTCTTGAATCACCGTTTTGACATCATACGTTCTTGTACAATCAGAAGGAATGATCTCTGTCAGCTGCTTACGGTATTCATCAGATTCGTGATAAGGTAATTTTACTGGCTTTTCCGTATGATTTTGCGGCAAATAGCTTAAAAGAGAACGCACCTGTCCAATGACTTCTGCTTCTGTTTCTCCACAAAAATGCGCATTGCCGCTAATATAATTATGAACATACGCACCGCCTAAGTCGTCTGCTGAAATTTTTTCCCCTGTAACGGTTTCAATCACCTTTGGACCTGTAATAAACATTTGGCTGATCTTTTCTGCCATAAATACAAAATCTGTTAGAGCCGGCGAATAAACGGCTCCTCCTGCACAAGGCCCCAATATGACAGAAATTTGCGGAACGACTCCAGAATACAGGACGTTCCTTCTAAAAATCTGACCGTAGCCATCAAGCGCCATTACTCCTTCTTGAATTCGTGCTCCTCCTGAATCATTTAATCCAATAATCGGTGCCCCGTTTTCAGCAGCTAAATCCATTACATGAGCGATTTTCTTGGCATGCATTTCTCCAAGAGCACCGCCAAAACAAGTAAAATCCTGAGAAAAGAAAAAAATTGGGCGACCATTTACCTTTCCATATCCGGTCACTACTCCATCACCTGATATCTTCTGCTGATCTAAGCCAAACTCCTGGCTCCGATGCTCCATAAATGGATTCAACTCTACTAATGTGCCAGCATCTACTAGTAACTTGATTCTCTCACGGGCAGTAAGCTTCCCTTTTGCCTGCTGGCGGGACAAATGTTCTTCACCGCCGCCTAGCTCCGTTTCTTGGCGGCGCTTGTTTAGTTCGCGTATTTTTTCATAGATGTCAGCCAATGGACGATATCATTCCTTTCTCTCACATAACTCAACCAATACTCTGCCAGTAGATTGCGGATGCATAAACGCAATAGCCGCTCCCCCGGCTCCTGTTTTCGGCTGGCTGCTGATCATTTTAATTCCTTTTTCATTTATTTCTTCTATTCTTTCTTCAATTGAATTTACCGCAAACGCAATATGATGCATTCCTTCACCATATTTACGAATATAACGAGCTACAGCACTTTCTTCATTTATCGGTTCTAAAAGCTCAATTTTTGTTTCACCAGCCGCGATAAATGCGATCCTTACCCCTTCACTCTCTACTTCCTCGATATGCAAAAGCTCAAGCTTCATAATGTCTATATAAAAAGGTAATATTTTTTCAAGTGATGATACGGTAATGCCAATATGATCGATCTTCTTAATCATGTCCAGTCACCTCTTATGATGGTTGGAGAAAAAGTCTATTTTAACGATGTTAATATGTACCAAAATAGACAAAATCATTCATCTGGGCATAACCAGAATAAGTTTTGCCCACAACTCTTGCGATTTTCTCAATACCTAGTAAAATATAATTATCCAAAATGATAGGAGGATGACCGTTG
The DNA here is from genome assembly GCF_008923265.1 of Bacillus mesophilum. NCBI lineage: Bacteria > Bacillati > Bacillota > Bacilli > Caryophanales > Bacillaceae > Bacillus > Bacillus mesophilum. Next base: position 387,252 of record NZ_WBOT01000002.1, read on the forward strand.
TCTAAAAAAGCACAAAAAATTATCGTTTACGTTATGATCTTTATCATGCTCGCATCCACATTACTAATGGGATTATCGATGCTATTTTAATAAAGGTATTTCACTGCCGGAACTAAATGAAAATATTCGTATGTAAGGAGCGTGTATTCAAATTTGAATCACGCTTTATTTTTGTTCTAAAGTGAAGGAGTGCTGTTATGTTGAATGCAAAGGACAAAGTTCAGGCTGAACAAGTATTAAAGCATCTTTTCATGGGGACGCAGGTGGACGGATTACAATTTGGCTTATCCTCTTCGGCAATTAAGCTTTATTTTACAAACTACAAGGAGATTGAGGATTTCGGCGGCCAATTATACTTGAATAATGAAACAAAATGGAGCTTATTCGAGAATTCGCCTATAGAATATCCAGCTAATGAAAATGAAATAGAAGATTATACAGAGGCTGAACAATATAATAGGATTTACCGGATCCGAAGGCAGAAAGTGACCAATGTACAATTAGGAGAAACAGCTCTCCATTTGCTGCTTACACTAGAGAACGGCTATACGATCTTTTTAAACGGCTGTAATGATATGTATGAATGCTGGCAGGCTGGTGTGGAAGATGAAGAGGAGTTATGGCTTGTTGTTTCTGCACCAGGAAATGATATTGCCTTTTGGGTTCCAGATCGGTTTCAATGGTAGCTCAGAAAGTGTAACTTAACCCATGATTTTCCGTCTATAATATAGAAGGGAGGGTTACTCTTGAAAATTAAATTTATTCTTTTGCTTATATTTTGCTCTTTCATTACAGGATGTGGATTAGAAACAAAAACGCTTTCCGAATTTTATGAGAACAGTCTGGAAGATGTAAATCAAATTAACATTCTTGATGGAAGTACGGGATATAAAAAAATCATAAAGGATAAAGAATTGATAGATGAGTTTTTAAGTGAGATTAAAGATACTACGTTTATACCTGATAAAAACCAAGAAGAGCGAAGTGGTTTTACGTATTCTTTGTCACTGCATCAGGATGGAGTGGCCCCTTTTATATTTTCGCTTAGTTCAGTAAATGACCATTATTATTATACAGAGCCAGATATATTTCCAATTGTAAATGACTTCTATAAAAACCTGGACGTTCAAGAAGAGTAAATCTTTTCTCGTGAAAGCTGACATTTGGTACATAAACTAAAGAAATAAAAAACCGCTTAGAGCCTCAAGCGGTTTTTTTCGTGTAGTATCTGCTCTATCATTCTATTGCTCCATATTCCTTCGCGATGTCTTCGAAGCTTAGATCTGTTGAAAGTACCAGCACTTTTGTTCCTATTGGCACGACATCATAAAGTGCTTCAACATGTTCATTTTGCAGCCGTATACAGCCTAAAGAAGCATAGGTCCCAATTGACGAAGGATTATTTGTGCCATGAATACCGTATGTTCGCCCATCTGAATTTTCTGCGTCAAAGCCAATCCAGCGTGTTCCAAGCGGATTGTTCGGATCGCCGCCTGGTATATCTTTTTTCCGGTAGTAAGGATCTGAGGCTTTAACTGTTATGGTAAATAAACCTTCGGGTGTTAATTCCTCTGTTTTGCCTGTGGCAGCACGATATACAGTTTGGACTTTATTTTCGTTTATATAAGCTGCCTCATTCGTTTCTTTATTAACAATAACAAAAGGATCGCCTGGAAGCGGATTCTGCCCAAGAGGCCATAGAGGTGAAATTACTCCTAATAGAAGCAAGGATGTAAGGAATTTCATCATACGTTTTCACTCCATCCATTTTTCTCCTAGTTTGCTTCATTCACCTGTTTTTGATTCAGCTCCTTTTTCATTTTTAACCCTTTAAAGTTACTTTTAATGATTAAATATTGTTCCATTTCTTGTGTAAAATGAAGCAAGGCAGCACGTGCTTCAAATTCTTCACGTGTTTTTGGAAGCTCCATATTCTGAAATTGCAGTCTCATGCGCAGCAGCTTTTCGATATATACAATCGCCGTATTGCCTGGATGAATATGCTCTGAAAGCTCTTCAATGAAATCAGCGATCATTTCCCCCTGCTCAAGCTGAAGCGAAATGGAGGTGATACTTGGCAATACCCGTTCAATAATTTCAAATTGTTTTTCCCTCATGCGAAAATAACTATAATATAAATTCTCCTGCTGAATAAACCGATTTTCTGTGTCTCTATTGGCTAGTGCTCGAGCTTCTTCAATGAGGGCATAGGTCTCGGTCAGTTCACTTCCATCCCAATTGCTTTCATTTGTCCGTAAATATTTTACAATTTCTTCAAAGATGATTTTGAAGTTCTCTTCAATTTGCTGCTGATACTCAATCAGCTTTCCATCCAAGCTTGGCATATAAAGGTTTGCGAGCAACGCAACTCCAATACCAATTGTAATAAGTCCTAGTTCATTGATTAACAGTTCCCTTGAGACTTCACCCGCATTGTAAATATGCAAAATAATAACTGAACTAGTAACAATCCCATCATTTACTTTCATCATGACCGTAATAGGAATAAAAAACAGCAGCAGCAGTCCAATGACTAGCGGATGAAACGCGATCAATTCAAAAAAGAGGGAAGCAAAAACCATTGACATCAGGCATGCAAAAAATCTGGCCCAGGAAGCCATTAATGATTTTTTCTTCGTCACTTGAATGCAAAGAATGGTTATAATGCCGGCTGATACATAATTTTCTAACCCAAACATTTGCGCGATCATGATCGCAATTGATGTGCCAACAGCCGTTTTAATCGTTCTGTAGCCAATTCGAAACTTCATAGCAAAACTCCCATATGTTCATTAATGAATGTATTTATGTATTTTTAACTGAAGTCAAATGTCTTGACCACACTTTTTTTGCAAAGGATAACCTTATCTGTATTTTATGATTAATTACAGAAATTAGCCTATTGGTCAGTTAAAAACCTACAATTAAGGTTGCATTGTTGCGACAAAAAGCAAAAAGATGATCATCATCTGACCATCTTTTACTATAAGCATATAACCATTACAACATTTTTTGCAAGAAATCTTTTGCACGATTTGTTGCAGGATTTGAGAAAAATTGTGAAGGTGGAGCATCTTCAACAAGATTGCCTCCATCTAAAAACAAAACCCGGTCTGCAACTTCACGCGCAAATCCCATTTCATGCGTCACAATGGCCATTGTCATCCCTGTATGTGCAAGTGACTTCATTACATCTAACACTTCTTTTACCATCTCTGGATCAAGTGCAGATGTTGGTTCATCAAACAGCATGAAATCCGGCTCCATAGCAAGCGCCCGGGCAATGGCAACCCTCTGCTTTTGTCCGCCTGATAGACGGTTTGGATATTCATTTGCCTTTGCTGCCAAGCCAACTTGTTCCAGCAGCTGGATTCCTTTTTTTTCTGCTTCCTGCTTGGACTTCCCTTTTACCTTCATTGGTGCATATGTTAAGTTTTCAAGTACTGTTTTATGAGGGAACAAGTGAAAATGCTGAAATACCATTCCTACATTCTCACGTACCTTCATAATATCAGTTTTTTTGTTTGTAATATCCTGATCGTTGATCCAAATGTTTCCGCTTGTTGGTGTTTCCAATAAATTAATGCAGCGTAGAAACGTCGATTTCCCAGATCCAGATGGCCCGATAATCGCGACAACTTCTCCATCATTAATTGTTGTTGAAATCCCTTTTAAAACATCCAGAGATCCAAAACTTTTATGCAAATTTTCAATTTTAATCACTGCGCTTCATTCTCCTTTCGACGAGTTTGCCGAGGAAGGTTAACGTAATAACCATAATATAATAAATCAAGCCAGCTAATAATAACGGCTCAATAAATCTGAATTTATCAGCACCAATAATATACGCTCTGCGCATGATATCCATTACACCGATTGTTGTGACAATAGCTGATTCTTTTGTTAGTGTAATAAACTCGTTCATTAGTGCAGGTAAAATGTTTTTCATAGCCTGCGGCAGGATAATATTCAGCATCATCGGACGATAAGGCACTCCAAGCGCCATTGCGGCTTCGCTTTGTCCCTTGTCCACAGCTTGAATGCCTGCACGAATAATCTCTGAGATATATGCAGCTGAATTCAGTGCAAATGCAGCTACTGCAGCAGTAACTGGTTCAATTTGATAGCCGAATATTTGCGGCGAGCCAAAATAAATAATCATCAGCTGAAGTACTAATGGTGTACCCCGAAAGATGGATGTATAAATATCTGCGATAACGCCAAGAACTTTAATAGAACTAATTTTAAATAACGATAAAATAATACCGAGTATAAACCCAATTACTCCTGCCAAAAGGACAATTTGAAGTGTGACCAAAATACCTTTTAAGATAAACGGCAGGGATGGGAGGATAGATGTAAAATCTAATGTCATGTTAATAATCCTCTCATATTGAAATAATGTAATTAGAAATTCTATGACAGCTCAAATCCTATATAAATGCTGTATACGAATTTGCATAGGATTTGAGCCGGACTGTTTATATAGGAATTCCCAAAACCAGCATTCTTTCTTTCAAGGGAAAACGTTCAGAAGAGAAAACTCTCCTGAACGCTGCTGATTATTATTCCCCTTCAAACCATTTTTTAATGATTTCATCAAGTTCACCGTTATCGATCATTTCTTGAAGAGCACCATTAAATTCTTCTGTTAATTCACTGTCCTTTGGAAGAGCAATTGCATAACCGCCATCTGCATCTTCTACTGTAAATCCATCAAGATCTTCATTTTCCTCAAAGTAGCCTTGTGCTACAGTATCTTCAATAATTGCAGCATCAAAGCGGCCCGCTTTAATTTCCTGAATAAGTTCAGGGATACGATTTCTGCTTTCAATCGTCATATCAACTTCTTCAGCCAGCTCATCCCCTTTGCTCTCCTGGATAGAACCTAACTGTACGCCAACTGTCTTCCCTGCTAAATCTTCTACTGATTCTATGCCGCTTCCAGCTTGGGAAACGATCATATGCTTAGAAGTATAGTAGATTTCACTGAAATCAACACTTTCTTTACGCTCATCTGTTGCTGACATGGCAGAAAGGACAAAATCAACCTGTCCAGATTGCAATGCTTGAATTAGACCAGCAAAGTCCATATCTTTAACTGTAAACTCATAACCTAGCTTTTCGGTCACTGCCTTTGCAATATCTACATCAAGGCCAATGATATCATCGCCTTCAGCTGTGTCAATATACTCAAACGGCGGATAGTCAGCTGATGTTCCCATAACTAATTCTTTCTTTTCAGCATCATTGCCATCTGCACCGTTGCTTGAATCTCCTTCATCTGTTCCGCATGCGGCTAAAATGCCTGCAAATAATACACACATTAGCATTAAGGATGATAGCTTTTTCATTTTTATTTTCCCCCTAAATATTATATGATTAAAATAATTTTTATGCATAAAGATGTAATAAATATTCATCTAAATGTATTTTAACACAAGTTTATATTTATGCAATATAATTTTAATAATATAAATAATAATTGAACATTCAGATAATAGCAAGCAAAATCCTTTCTATTTATATGTTTAAATTTCATGACTTAAGAACTTTTTATCTAATTGGAAAGTGAGAGAAATTGAGAATAGAGAGATTGCCTATAGTCTCTTATCACTGAACAGTTTACTAGGAATATTCTACTGTTTGCTGATTTCTGCTTTCTGTATAAATGAAATAACAAAAAAATCTCCATACAGAGATTATTTTGTTTACCTATATTAAAGTTCTGAGCAATGTGTTTCAAATGCACTTTGCAGTTTATGCACAACTTCCATTGGCTGGTGGCCTTCGATCTCATGACGCTCTACCATTGTGCAAAGCTTGCCATCCTTTAATAGTGCAAATGATGGTGAGGATGGCGGATAACCTGTAAAATAGGTGCGCGCAAGCTCTGTTGCTTCTTTATCCTGACCCGCAAATACAGTTACCAGATGATCAGGACGCTGATCAAAGTGCACAGAATGAGCAGCAGCCGGACGTGCGATACCGCCTGCGCAGCCGCAGACAGAGTTCACCATAACAAGTGTTGTGCCCTCTTTAGCAAACGCTTCTTTTACTTCTTCAGGCGTCTTTAATTCTGTATATCCTGCAGCAGCAATTTCTTTGCGAGCCTGCTGAACGACGTCATTCATTAAAAAGTTAAAATCCATATTCATATCTCCAGCACTCCTTTAATAAAATATATATGCTTATTTACATTATCTATCATACCAATTTAACAACTGTTTTTACAATGAAGAGAGTTTTTTGCCACAAAAGTTTAACATCCTCTTGATCGGGGAAGTATATATGTACATCAAGATCCATACCCCTAATACTCCCTAGATTGACCAGTGCTTGCAGAGGCACTGGTCTTTTTTTGCATTTAAGGAAACTTAAGACTGACAAGACTGATAAATGAATAAGGGGTTTTTTACTTTGAATAATAAAAGACCGCTGCAGAAAGCAGCGGCATTTCTATTAATAAACAGACGTATTCTCTTTTGAAATGTTTTCAAGAATTTCTTTCACACGCTGTAAGAATCTTCCGCATACAAGACCATCTAGTACACGGTGATCAAGTGACAGACATAGGTTAACCATGTCACGAACAGCGATCATGCCATTGTTCATGACTACTGGACGTTTGACAATCGACTCAACCTGTAAGATGGCAGCTTGAGGGTAATTAATGATGCCCATTGATTGGACAGAGCCAAAAGAACCTGTATTGTTAACTGTAAATGTGCCGCCTTGCATTTCAGCTGATGTAAGCTTGCCGGATCTAACCTTTCCTGCAAGTTCACCGATTTCGCGGCCGATTCCTTTAATCGTTTTTTCATCGGCATTTTTAATAACCGGCACAAATAAAGCATCTTCTGTGGCAACGGCAATGGAAATATTGATGTCTTTCTTTTGAATGATTTTGTCGCCTGCCCACATGGAATTCATTTGCGGATATTCCTTCAGTGCTTGTGAAACTGCTTTTACAAAGAAGGCAAAGAATGTTAAATTAAAGCCTTCCTTCTTTTTGAACTCATCTTTAATAGAGTTTCTATATTCTACAAGATTTGTAACATCCACTTCCATCATTGTCCAAGCGTGTGGTGCTTCATGCTTGCTGCGCAGCATATTAGCTGCAATTGCTTTTCTGACACCAGTAACAGGGATCTCTATATCGCCTGGAACAACAGGGACATTGGCTGCTGATGCTGGTGTTTTCGATGCCGGAGCAGGAGTTTCTGCTTTCGTTTCTGCAGCCTGCTGCTGTTCTTTCACTTCTTCTTTCGCTGCAGTTTGAGTTGGGATTTGACCGGATTCAATGATTTTCATTAAATCTTTTCTTGTAATCCTTCCTTCCGCACCCGTACCGGATACTTGATTTAAGTCAATGCCATGTTCCTGTGAAAGCTTTAAAACTGCTGGAGAATAACGGACCTTGCTTCCAGCAGTACGATCCTGCTTTACAGCTGGCGCTTTCTCTGATGCCGCTTCCGTTTTAGGTTCTTCCTTTACGGGTTCTGAGTGATTTGAAGAAGCATCTGAACTTCCGCCAGATTCTGTTTCAATCGTCATAATTACTTTTCCAACTTCATATGTTTCGCCTTCTTCTGCGATAAGTTCTTTAATCACTCCTGCAAAGGATGAAGGCACCTCTGCATTTACTTTATCTGTCATAACCTCTGCTAATGGATCATATTTATTTACTTTGTCCCCAACAGCAACCAGCCACTTGCTGATTGTTCCTTCGGTTACACTTTCCCCTAATTGAGGCATTTTAATTTGTTCGATTGCCAATGCTTTGACCTCCTATGCCGCTTGTATTTGACCTGCATCCGATCTATTTAAAATTCAGCTAGCTCTCTCATTGCTTTTTCTACTTTGTCTGGGTTTACCATAAAGTATTTTTCCATCGTTGGAGCATATGGCATTGCCGGTACATCTGGACCTGCTAATCGCTTAATCGGCGCATCCAGTTCAAATAAGCAGTTTTCTGCGATAATAGCAGCCACTTCACCCATAATGCTTCCTTCTTTATTATCCTCAGTAAGAAGAAGCACTTTCCCAGTCTTCGAAGCAGCTTCGATGATCGCTTCTTTATCAAGCGGGTAAATCGTTCTTAAATCAAGAATATGAGCGGAAATGCCGTCCTTTGCCAATCTTTCAGCCGCCTGCAGTGCAAAGTGTACACATAAACCATATGTAATAACCGTTATGTCTTCACCTTCACGCTTAACGTCTGCTTTCCCAATTGGCAATACATAATCATCAGCTGGGACTTCGCCTTTGATCAAACGATACGCACGCTTATGTTCAAAGAATAAAACTGGATCTTCATCTCGAATCGCAGCCTTCAGCAAGCCTTTCACATCGTAAGGAGTAGAAGGCATGACAATTTTCAATCCAGGCTGGTTAGCAAAAACCGCTTCAACGGATTGAGAATGATATAATGCACCATGCACGCCGCCTCCATAAGGAGCACGGATAACCATCGGACAGCTCCAATCGTTATTTGAACGATAACGAATTCTGGCAGCTTCCGAAATAATTTGGTTAACAGCAGGCATAATAAAGTCAGCAAACTGCATTTCGGCAATTGGACGCATGCCATACATTGCTGCGCCAATCCCAACCCCTGCAATGGCAGATTCAGCCAAAGGCGTATCAATTACACGCGCTTCGCCAAATTGATCATATAATCCTTGTGTCGCTTTAAAAACTCCACCTTTTAACCCTACATCTTCACCTAATACAAATACCTTTGAATCTCTTTCCATTTCTTCGCGGATTGCCATTGTAACCGCATCAATATAAGAAATAACAGCCATGTTTTCTCCCCCCTGCTATTCAGCGTAAACGTATTTTAATGCATCTTCTGGATTTGCATATGGCGCATTTTCCGCGTAATCCGTTGCTTCATTCACCAGTTCCATAATACGGTCATTGATTTCTTTTTCCTTTGCATCATCCATGATTCCATTTTCTTTTAAATACGCACCAAAAGTAATGATAGAATCCTTTGTTTTCGCTTCAGCTACTTCTTCTGGTGCGCGATAACTGCGGTCATCGTCATCAGAAGAGTGCGGTGTTAAACGATAAGAAACGGTTTCAACTAATGTTGGCCCTTCTCCGCGGCGTCCTCTGTCAGCTGCTTCTTTTACAGCTTCATAAACCGCTAATGGATCATTTCCATCAACCGTAACGCCTGGCATCCCATAGCCAATAGCACGATCAGATACTTTTTCACATGCCAATTGCTTCTCAATTGGAACTGAAATCGCATATTTGTTATTTTCACACATAAAAATGACAGGCAGTTTGTGTACACCTGCAAAATTGGCGCCTTCGTGGAAATCACCCTGGTTGGAAGAACCTTCTCCAAAGGTTACAAACGTAACAAGATCTTTGCCTTCCATTTTTCCTGCTAATGCGATTCCGACTGCGTGCGGAACTTGAGTTGTAACAGGTGAAGATCCTGTAACAATTCGATTTTTCTTTTGCCCAAAGTGTCCTGGCATCTGGCGGCCGCCTGAGTTCGGATCCTCCGCCTTTGCAAAACCTGAAAGCATAAGCTCTCTTGTAGTCATGCCAAAAGCTAATACCACGCCCATATCGCGATAATACGGAAGCGCATAATCTTTTTCACGATCTAAGGCAAATGCGGCTCCAACTTGTGCAGCCTCCTGCCCCTGACATGAAATAACAAAAGGAATTTTACCTGCACGGTTTAAAAGCCACATCCGCTCGTCGATTCGGCGAGCAAGCAGCATTGTTTCATACATTTCAAGAACTTGTTCATCACTTAACCCTAATGCTTTATGACGGTTTTTATCCATTATATAACCTCCTAAATATATGTAATGTCGGTACTAGCCGTGAATAGCCTTGCCTTCAACAGCAAGAGCAGCTTCCCCGATTGCTTCTGATAAAGTTGGATGAGGATGAATCGTATGTGCAACCTCCCATGGTGTTGCATCTAATACCATTGCAAGTCCAGCTTCAGAAATCATATCTGTCACATGCGGCCCAATCATATGCACGCCTAAAAGATCGTTTGTTTCTTCATCAGCAATGATTTTGACAAAGCCATCTGATTCACCATATACGAGCGCTTTACCAATCGCACGGAAAGAGAACTTGCCAGTTTTGACTTTGTATCCCTTTTCCTTCGCTTCATCTTCTGTATAGCCCACACTTGCCGCTTCCGGTGAACTATAAATACATTTAGAAATCAAACGGTAATCCAGCGGTGAAGGATTATTTCCGGCAATATGTTCAACTGCTGTAATGCCTTCATGTGAAGCAACATGTGCAAGCTGCAAGCCGCCGATAACATCTCCAATCGCATAAATATGTGATTCTTTTGTTTGATAATATTCGTTAACAAGAATAGCGCCTTTTTCAACCTGGATATCGGTATTTTCAATGCCAATTCCCTCAGTGTTTGCCTGTCTGCCGACAGAAACCAGCAGTTTTTCAGCCGAAAATTGTTTCTGTTCGCCCTTTACTTCAGCAGAGATGGTTACTTGATCACCTTGTGATAGTGTTTCAGGCAATACTTTTGCATTTGTTACGATTTTAACGCCTTTTTTCTTCATCAGACGCTGCATTTCTTTTGAAATCTCTTTATCTTCTGTCGGAATAATGCGGTCTGCATACTCAATGACCGTCACTTCAGCACCAAAATCCGATAACATCGATGCCCACTCTATCCCGATTACACCGCCGCCAACGATGATAATAGAAGAAGGAATTTCCTCCAGCTTAAGCGCCTCATCAGATGTCATAACATTTCCGCCAATTTCTAATCCTGGCAATGTGCGAGGGCGGGAACCTGTTGCGACAATCACGTTCTTAGGAATCAGCATTTCATTTTCTTCGCCATTGTTCATCTCTACGGAAATGGTCCCAGGCATGGGTGAGAAGATCGATGGTCCCAGTATACGGCCAAGACCCTCATACACATCAATTTTCCCTTGCTTCATTAAATGCTGAACCCCTTTATGTAGAGTCTCAACGATTTTCCCTTTACGCTCTTGTACTTTGCCGAAATCTACTGTTACATCACTTGTCATAACGCCATATTCATCGCTGCGCTTTGCCGTTGCATATACTTCAGCACTTCTTAACAAAGCCTTGCTCGGAATACATCCATTATGCAGACATGTGCCGCCAAGCTTTCCTTTTTCAACTAACGCTGTCTTTAAACCAAGCTGAGATGCGCGGATCGCTGCTACATAACCGCCTGTACCTCCGCCAAGAATGACAAGATCATATTCTTGTGCCATGTTCGTTCCTCCTATTTTACAGCCGTTCTGCTTGATATTGTACCAGGATAATCTTTCGCTCTCTCTTCACCGCGCAATACCCGCAATGCTCCTTCTGCCAGAGCCTGCAGTTCGTTTTCTCCCGGTTTAACAATCACGTCTGCAATCCAGCTGATGCGATTGCTTATTTCTTTCACAAAATCCTTGCCGTAAGCTAAGCCGCCTGTAATAATGATGGCGTCAACCTTGCCGCTGAGCACCGCACCGGCAGATCCAATTTCTTTCGCCACCTGATAAGCCATGGCATTATATACAAGCTTAGCCTTTTCATCGCCATTTTTAATCATTTCTTCAACTTTAATGGCATCATTTGTACCTAAATAACCCACAAGTCCGCCTTGTCCTACTAACATTTTCATAACTTCCTCGCGGTAATAGCTTCCGGAATAGCATAAAGAGATAAGATCACCAGCCGGCACCGTTCCGGCACGTTCAGGGCTAAATGGACCATCTCCATGCAGTCCGTTATTTACATCAATTACCTTGCCGTTTTTATGTGCTCCAACCGTTATCCCGCCGCCCATATGTGTCACAATTAAATTTAACTGCTCATAAGGCTTCCCAAGCTCTTTCGCCACTCTTCGTGCAACTGCTTTTTGGTTCAGAGCATGAAAAATACTTGTTCTTTCAATCAGAGAAAAACCTGAAATTTTTGCGATTGGTTCTAATTCATCCACTACAACCGGATCAACGATAAATGATGGAATATTCAAACCTGAAGCAATTTCAAATGCTAAAATTCCGCCAAGGTTTGAGGCATGCTGTCCCGCAAATCCTGCACGCAGGTCTTTTAACATTTCGTCGTTAACAGAATATGTTCCGCCCTCAATTGGACGCAATAATCCACCGCGCCCGCATACTGCGCTAAGCTTGGAAATATTCATTCCTTCGCTGTCTAAGGATTCTAATATGGCATTTTTGCGAAATTCATATTGATCTATAATCTGTTCAAACGAACTGATCTGTTCTGTATCATGCCGAATGGTTTTTTCAAAAATAGATTGATCATTATCGAAAACGCCAATTTTCGTTGATGTAGATCCCGGATTAATGACGAGGATTCGATTTATATGCTCCTGCACGGTTAAACCTCCAGTGAATTCGCGGCAATAAATCCGCATTTATTTATTCAAAAGACAAAGACGCTGAAATTCAGTTCAGCGCTTTGTATTTTCTTCTTGAAGCAAGCCCTATTAGCGACGGCTTAAGATATTGTGGCCATTTTGCAGAAATTGACTGCGGGAATTGCGCATTCTTTCAATTCTTTCTTCAGCCATGCGATCTGCAGCTTTATACGTTGGAATGCCATCACGTTTAGAAATTTCCATTACCTTAGCGATCGTGTCATAAAGACCTTCTACTTTTTTCATGGCACGCTCAGCGTTGTAGCCATAAAGCTCATCTGCAACGTTGATAACTCCGCCAGCATTAATAACATAATCTGGAGCATAAACGATGCCCATTTCGTGAATCATGTCACCATGGCGTTCTTCTTTCAGTTGGTTATTGGCAGAACCAGCAATCACTTTCGCTTTCAGCTGTGGAATCGTTTCATCGTTGATTGTTGCACCGAGTGCACAAGGTGCATAAATATCACAGTCGACACCATAGATTTCATCTGGCTCAACCGCTTTAGCACCAAAATCATCTACTGCTCGCTGAACTGCTTCTTTATTAATATCTGTTACGATTAATTGTGCCCCTTCTTCATGCAGATGCTTGCATAAATGATAAGCAACGTTTCCAACGCCTTGTACAGCTACAACTTTTCCTTCTAATGAGTCTGTTCCAAATGCTTCTTTGGCGGCCGCCTTCATGCCTACATAACAGCCATATGCCGTTACAGGAGAAGGATTTCCTGAAGAACCGAAAGCTGGAGAAATACCTGTTACATAATCTGTTTCTTCATGAATTAAATCCATATCTGCAACTGTTGTTCCAACATCTTCTGCCGTAATATAGCGGCCATTCAGTCCTTGAATGTAGCGGCCAAAGGCACGGAACATTTCTTCATTCTTGTCTTTGCGCGGGTCTCCAATAATAACTGTTTTTCCTCCGCCAAGGTTTAATCCAGCTGCAGCGTTTTTATAAGTCATTCCTTTTGCAAGACGCAATGCATCTTCAATTGCATCTTCTTCGGATGCATATGTCCACATCCGCGTTCCGCCAAGTGCTGGACCAAGTGTTGTATCATGTATAGCAATAATAGCTTTTAATCCTGATTGCTTATCCTGACAAAAAACGACTTGTTCATAATCATATTTTTCTAGATATTTGAAAATTTCCATTTGTAAAATCCTCCCCAGGAAGTTTTATTAAGTATTTAAGAACAAAAAATTGTGTATCAACCTTATGTTCAGCAAAGCATTTTAAATTTTATTTTTGTACAGAGCAAATGGCAAGAGCTAATGAATAGAGCTTGCTTTCAGCTGAATCTGCTCTTGAAGTCAGAACAATTGGAGCTTTTGCTCCTGCGATGATGGCGCCAACCTTGGCCTGCGCAAAATAAATAAGTGATTTATAAAGAGTATTCCCAACTTCAATGGTCGGTACAAGCAAAATATCAGCCTGACCAGCTACACCACTTTGAATGCCCTTTTGTTCGGCTGCCTGCAGTGAAACAGCATTATCGAGTGCAAGCGGACCATCAATCAGACAATTTTTTATTTGTCCGCGCTGATTCATTTGCGTTAATGCTGCAGCATCAAGTGTTGCTTGCATAGCAGGGTTGACAACTTCAACTGCTGCAATGGCTGCCACTTTAGGCAATTCAATTCCAATACTTCTAGCAATACTTACAGCATTATTTGTGATCTGCACCTTCTGATTTAGATCTGGAGCAAGATTCATCGCAGCATCTGTAACAATTTTTAAAGATTGAAACCCTGGCACTTCAAAGAGTGCTACATGGGAAAGAACACTACCTGTTCTAAGACCAAACTCCTTGTTTAATACAGACTTTAAAATAACTGCTGTACTGACATGACCCTTCATAAGCACATCTGCATCTTTTTGGCTTACTGCCCTTACAGCAAGATCTGATGCTATAGAAGGTGTATCAGCATGAATGATCTTCACCTTGTCATTCGTAATCAGCCTGTCGTCTATTTGACTGAGAATATTTGCGATCTTAACTTGATTACCAAAAAGCAAAAAATGAGCAAGGTTCCTTTCAAGCGCACCTGCAACAGCCTGCAATACTTCGTGGTCCTCTGCAGCAGCAACAGCTACAGTTTTCCCTTCAATTTGGGCTGCCTTTGTTAAAAGCACATCCAATTTCAATTGCTTCAACCCCTAACATGAAAATAAGTATCAGTTTTTGTTGTGCATATCTTATGAGAAAAAACGAGAGGTTGTTATCACCATTTAAATAATATGCAAGAAGCGTGCCAACTTAAAAATCAGTGAAAACGCTTTATATCCACTTAAATTCCATGAAGTTTTTTGCACGGTACGCAAATTATTGCATGCTATTATTTGCAAGATTATACTTTTCCATCTTGTAATACAGATTACGGACTGACAGACCAAGCATTTTGGCGGCAAGTGTTTTATTGCCATTGGCCTTCAAAAGGGTTAGCCTGATTTGTTTGGCTTCAAAGTCCTCTACAAGCTGTGATAAGGTCAATTTTTGATCAATTGATTCATGATATACTTCCTTGCCCTGTGATTTAGAAAAGCTGACCAGCACGGGGATATGGGAAGCATCAATTTCGGTTTCATGATAACCCATGAAAATAATGGCTCTGCCCAGGATATTATCTAGCTCCCGCACATTTCCTGGCCAATCATAAGCCATAAGTTTAGCAACGGCTCCCTCTGTCAATCCTTCAACATTGCGGCCATATTCCTGATTGATCTTTTGCAGCAAATGTTCACATAATTGCGGAATATCCTCTTTTCTCTTTCTTAAAGAAGGAATATGAATAGGCATTCTGTTTAACCGATAATAGAGGTCCTCACGAAAGGCTCCATTAGCAATGGCTTTTTCCAGATTAACGTTTGTTGCGGCTATGATCCGAACATTAATCTGAATAGGCTTTGTACTTCCTACTCGAGTAATTTCACCCTCTTGCAGTACTCTCAATAGTTTGGCTTGGGTATTGGCTGTTAACTCGCCAATTTCATCCAGAAAGATACTGCCTTTATCTGCTTCTTCAAAAAGGCCTCGCTTTCCGCCTCTTTTTGCACCGGAAAATGCTCCTTCTTCATACCCAAATAGTTCACTTTCCAGCAGTGACTCAGATATTGCCGCGCAATTTACACGTACAAATTTGTTATATTTCCGATCACTTGCGTTATGTATGGCATGTGCAAATAACTCTTTTCCTGTTCCTGATTCTCCCCTGAGCAGAACAGTAGCCGGAGTCTTCGCCCCTAGCTTTGCCTGTTCAATCGCTATTGTCATTTCCTCTGAGCTCCCAATAATATCCTGAAACGAATACTTGGCTTCCAGAGTACGAATCAGCTGTCTTGCTCTTGAAAGCTCTCTATTAAGATTCTGCATTTCAGATACATCATGAAGGACACCGACACTTCCCTTTAGAACTCCATCAACAATAACTGGAGCCACGTTCACAACTACTTCTTTTTCCTTCGGTCCAACCCGCATCGCAACTCCTCTAACTGCTCTTCTAGTTTGGAGAACTTTCATATGAACACTTTCTCCTTCAGATATGTCGGCAGTTGCAGGTTTGCCAATGATCTCTGTTTCTGACAGTCCCGTTATTCGGGAATAGGCAGGATTAATCATCATCCCTTTTCCATTCTCATCAACAACAGATATGGCTTCATCGCTAGATTGAATAATCGCCTGGAGCATTGTCTTTATTTCTTTTAGATCCGTTATTTCTTCAGCCAGACTAACCATCTCGGTAATATCTTTAAAAATAGCAATGGCACCAATTAATTCTTGTTCATCTCCAATAATCGGAATTCTGGTTGTGATAATTTTCTGCCCATTATTAAGTGTAAATTCCTGATTTACTTCTGCTTTTCTAGTTTTCAGTATGTATGGCAATCGACTTTCTTTAATCACATCCGTTATTTTCTTGCCAATAACGGTGTCTTGCTTAACTTCAGTCATAGTGGCTGCACTTTTATTAAAGAGAATGATTTCTTCGTCTCTATTGATGACAATCATCCCATTATCGGTTGAGTTGAAGATTAAATCAAATTTATGTGTTTGATTTTTCAGCCTTGTAATTAAACTTTCTTTTTCTTCCAAAAGCTGCGAAATGAGAAAAGCTACCGTACCAGGGATCAATACTGTATTCCTGCTGCGGGCATCACGCAAATCAGTGAACACCTTTTCATCCCCAGTCACTTCTACAATAATGTCAATATCCTGATGAATATATGCTTTCCAATCTGTACCCGTAGAAATATTTTCGCTTTTTGCCAGCAGAATACCCGGTGCATCATGATTCTTATCAATCACTGCGACGACTTGAAGGACACTGAGTGATTTAATCAATTTCAATATGGCTGTTCCGCCTTTACCGGCCCCTACAATCAATACCTTTTGCATAAATGCACGATCCTCCAGCTTGAAATTTTTTTCAAGATGCTGCGCAAATCTTTTCACAGTATATTGTATCCTTTTAGCAGGCACTTGACAAATGACAGCATTGATTTATCATTTTTACTATATAGAAAAATTCTAGATGATAATTGAGGGAATATCGATATGATCCGAATAATTGCACTTATCGTACTGCTCATACCTGGCGCGTTAGCTGCCTATGGAATCAAACTGATGCGGGATATGGTTTTTGGAATCCTGCAAGCTCCATTTCCGTATTTATGGATGCAGTTTATTGCCGGTCTCATCCTTTTTATACTAGGTCTTGGGTTTGTGGCAGGTTTTATCCTGCATCGTGACCGCAAAAAAAATAAAGTTCAAACCCGCTTTCAAAGACCTAGCGGAAGGGAGCGCAATTCATGAGACCACTGCAAATCAGTCCGAGTACTGCCTTAAAGCTGGCAGAAAGGCTAAATCTGCCGCTCGAACAAATTATGCATATGCCTCAGCATATCTTAATTCAAAAGCTGGCAGAATTAAACAAAGAAGCCTCTGAACAAATCGATCCGAAAGAGTAAGATAAAGTTTCTTCTGCTTACTTTCACTCAAAGGATATAAAAAGCATCATGCTTCCATCAGAAGATGGAGCATGATGCTTTTTTAGTACATATAAAAATATAAAGACAATTTTTGTGTATGATTAATTCTTACCCTCTCATGAAGCTTTATGCTCCAGGCGCAGCTTATCAGCGACCATCGCAATAAATTCTGAATTCGTTGGTTTCGCTTTTGACATTGACACTGTATAGCCAAATAAGGAAGAAATAGAATCGATGTTACCGCGGCTCCATGCAACTTCAATCGCGTGTCTGATCGCACGTTCCACTCGTGAAGCCGTTGTGTTGTATTTCTTTGCAATATCAGGATAAAGAACTTTCGTAATTGATCCAAGCAGTTCAATATCATTGTAAACCATGGAAATGGCTTCACGTAGATATAAGTATCCTTTAATATGAGCAGGGACACCAATTTCGTGGATGATACTTGTAATGCTTGCATCAAGATTTTTTGGCTTTGCTTCTGTCTGGTGTGAAGAACGGAGTACTGATGACGATGAAGGCTTTCTCATCACAGGGCTTGTTTTTCCGCTGACCTGACGGATATGACTCGCAAGATAATCCATGTCAAAAGGCTTTAATATAAAGTAAGATGCTCCAAGATCAACTGCTTTCTTTGTTACATCCTCTTGGCCGAAAGCTGTCAGCATAATGACATTGGGAAGCGGCTTATTCAGCTCACGCATTTTTTCAAGAACTGCTAATCCGTCTAAATGAGGCATAATGATGTCAAGAACAAGAACATCAATTTCTGTATCTTCAATGATATTTAGACAATCTTGGCCATTATGGGCTACTCCTACCACTTCCATATCTTCCTGAGATGACATATACTCCTCTAATAAAGCGACAAGCTCGCGGTTGTCGTCAACTACGCACACTTTAATATTCTTCACTACTTGTTTCCTCCTCGATCCATTTGTGGTCTCTTTTCTTACACTTTATAAATATTGTGATTAGCAGCGCAGAAGCAAAACTGGGAAGTAGCTAATTTATTTTCGTATAAAGTGCAGTTAAACCTGCACCACTGTTTGAGCAGTAAGCAAAAAGCAGACGGCAAGTTTTTTTATTTATATATTTTATTCTAAAGTACAATTTCGACAATGCAACATAAAATCCTCTAGTTTTTTTAATATTTCTTAAAAAACCTATAAAATCTTTTATTTCCTTCTATTTTCTCTTATTTTCGACCTTATTCGCTATTTAATTCAAAACGATTAACACTTTGTCGAAAAATCTTTATTTAATCATAGCATAGGTGGAATAAATTGAATAGATGCCTGCTGATATAACCTCAAATCAAATACCCCATTCTCCTTTGCGGTTCCATGTTCTCACTGAAGTCCACACGTCCACCTAACAGCATATTCCCTAAAAGCAACAAATTTAATAAATGAAATAATAAAAATAACGGGGATTATTCCCCGTTATTTTTATGAAGCCTTTTCTTCAGGCTGTTCGTATATGTTAATGCCTGCTTCATTTAACATCCACTCAATGTGAACACCATACCCGCTTGTTGGGTCATTAACGAATACGTGTGTGACCGCTCCGATTACTTTATCATTTTGGATAATGGGACTTCCGCTCATTCCTTGAACAATTCCGCCTGTCTTATTTAAGAGTTCGTCATCAACAACCTTAATGACCATACCCTTTGTAGCTGGAAATTTCTGCGGAATGGTGCTAACGATCTCAATATCAAAAAGTTTCACTTCATCATTTTCAACAACCGTCAGAATTTTAGCAGGTCCTTCTTTTACTTGGTGTGATAAAGCAATTGGCATCGGCTTATCCATAATGCCATTTTTAATGCCGCGATTCAGTTCACCAAAGATGCCAAATGGACTATTTCTGACAATGTTACCAATTACTTCTTTATCTGAGGAAAATCTGGCCAGCTTTTCACCAGGATTTCCATTGCTTCCTTTTTCAATGGATGTGACCGTTGATCGAACAATCTGGCCATCATCAACTACAATTGGCTTTTTCGTATCCATATCTGATATGACATGGCCAAGTGCGCCATATTTTTTTGATTGAGGATGAAAGAATGTCATTGTTCCAATTCCTGCTGCTGAATCTCTTATATAAAGGCCCAGCTTATACAATTCTTCATTTTCTTCTTTAAGAGGAGTTAATTGTGTTTTTACCTTACCATCTTCTCTGGTTACAATGATCTGCAAAGGGTTGCCCGACTTACCGGCTTCTTGAACAAATGGAGCTACATCAGCCATTTTTTCAATCGTTTTGCCATTAATTTCAGTGATAATATCTCCAACCTTAATTCCTGCGAGTTCGCCTGGAGAAGTTTTGCCATTGCTTGTGTTAACTTGGTGATGTCCGACAACTAATACGCCTACCGTATTGAGTTTGACACCGATGGATTGGCCGCCAGGTATTACTTTAAAATCCTTTAAGACGTTAACATCAACTTTTTTAACCGGAAAGCCTGCAAGTTCAAGCAGCATTTCATTTTTGCCGTTTTCCAGCCCATTTATAGCGATTGAATCAGTACTCTGCTCAATGGAGACACTATTCTTTGGCTGTGCCAATGTTCCGGATACAGGTCTTGCTTTTGAAAATTCCAATTGATCTCCTTCAAACATGGTGATGCTTTTTGGAATTTGAATATACTCCTGAAAGGGTTTAGAGAAACCAATTGCAATTAATGAAACAAGGAGAATTCCACCAACTATTTTTCGCAAAACATCATATGACAATTTAATTCACTCTCCTCGCTTCTAGTCCAACACGAAATGGCTACATCTATAATTTTGCCTGCTTCACTTGCATTTATAACCTCCAAGCCGATAAAAAAAGCTACCCACCTTTGGATAGCTTTTCATGGTATTTTAATTTGACGGGCCAGCTTCAGTAATTCCTTGGCATGTTCCTTCGTTAAATCCGTAATTTCAACACCTGAAATCATTCTTCCAATTTCTTTTACCTTCTCTTCATCAGTTAAAGGCTTTACCGTTGTTTTGGTTCGTCCATTTTTTGTATTTTTCGCAATAAAGAGATGTGTATCTGCCATCGCCGCCACTTGTGGAAGATGGGATATGCAGAGCACCTGTGAGCCAATTGCAACATGATGGATCTTTTCTGCAATCGATTGAGCGACCCTTCCGCTTACACCGGTATCCACCTCATCAAAAATGATCGAAGTAACGCCCTGATGTTTGGAGAAGATGCTTTTTAATGCCAGCATAATCCGCGAAAGTTCTCCGCCTGAAGCAATTTTCGAAAGCGGCTTTAAAGGCTCGCCAGGATTTGTTGATATATAAAATTCAGCTTCATCTATGCCATTTTTATAAAATCGGTCTTCTTCACTTGAAAAAACAACCTCAAATACAGTCTTTTCCATATATAACTCTTTTAATTCCTTATGAATTAATTTTGTTAGCTGGACAGCTGCATTTTTTCGCAGTTTACTTAGTTCTTCCGCTTCCACTAAGAGGTCTTTTTTAAGCATGGCAGCTTGTTTTTCGAGCTGATCAATATGTGTTTCTTTATTGAGGAGCGTTTCAATTTCTTCTTCAATTTTAGAGGCATATTCTAAAATATCAAGGACACTTTTGCCATATTTCCTCTTTAGTTGATGAATTTCATTTAATCTTTCCTCAATTTCATTGAGCCGTCCCGGATCAAATTCCAGATAATCCAATTCATTGCGAATGGTTCTGACCGCATCTTCCATTTGATAAAAACTGCTTGAAACAGATTCTGCTAACTCTTTGTATTTCGGCTCCAGTTCAGCAGCAGTCTCCAAATTGCTGACAGCAAGACTCAGCCAGTCAATTCCTCTTTGTTCTCCCTGCAGTGCATTGTAGCCAGTCTGCATGGCGTCGTAAATGCTTTCAAAATTGGTCAGTTTCCTTTTCTCTTCAAGCAATTCTTCATCTTCATTTAATTTTAAATTCGCTGATTGAATTTCTTCTAATTGAAATTGAATTAAATCCAGGCGATGGGCCATCTGCTGCTCATTTTCATTCAGACTTTTTAGTCTTTTATTTGTTTCCTCATATGAGTGGTAGATGTCCTCATATTCATGAATGGCTGCTCGGATTTTTTCTCCGCCAAATTGATCCAGCAAGTTCAAATGCAAGGATTCGTCCATAAGCTCCTGATGCTCATGCTGTCCATGTATATCAATTAATGCACTTCCGAATTCTCTTAATGTGGAAATCGTCACAAGCTTACCGTTTACACGGCACACACTTTTGCCGGATTTAGATATATCACGGCGCAAAACAACCATGCCATCGTCAATGTCAATCCCAAATTCGGCTGCTTTTTTGTAGCTGGGATGATTTTTGTCATCGAGGAGAAAGAGTCCTTCAATTTCGGCTTTATCTTCCCCGTGTCTGACAAATTCACTCGAACCCCTGCCTCCAACCAGCAAGTGAATAGCATCAATTATGATTGATTTACCTGCTCCTGTTTCTCCAGATAAAACGGTTAATCCTTTTTCAAACGAAATTTCCAAGCCTTCAATAATAGCAAAATTTCTTATACAAAGCTCATTTAACATGTAACCTCACCCCAAATTACAGCATATCTAAAAAGCGATTCGAAATCGCTTCTGTGTCTTCAGGAGTTCTACAAATAATTAAACACGTATCATCTCCACAAATGGTGCCGAGAATTTCATCCCAGTCTAGATTATCAATTAAGGCACCGATCGCCATGGCATTTCCCGGTAATGTTTTCATGACCAGAAGGTGTCCTGCCATATCAATTCGTACAAAAGCATCCATTAGGTTTCTTTTGAGTTTTTGCAGCGGATTAAAGCGCTGATCAGCCGGCAGACTGTACTTGTATCGTCCATCTAGCAATGGCACTTTCACAAGATGCAGTTCTTTAATATCTCTTGAAACAGTTGCCTGTGTTACGTTATACCCTGCATTCTTTAATTCATCCACTAAATCATCCTGTGTTTCAATATCATTCATGGTAATGATTTCCCGTATTTTTATATGGCGCTGTCCTTTATTCATGAAACTACCACCTCAATATTCTTGAAATTTTTCTATATATAAACTGTATTGTGTACAAGTAAAGATCATTGCCTTTATTACATATGTTAGCCGATTTTAGCAATATTGTACAATAATATTAAAGAACAAGAAGGGAAACTATTCAAGACTGCAAGATAAAAAAATGGCCGATTGGACAAACAGCAAGTTGAAAAAAGACTTAACTTCTCTTTGCTTTAACTCTAATTAGAAATTACAACTTGCAATATTTTTTAAAGCATGAAAAAGGATAAGCCCCTCAAGGCTTATCCTTCATCACTCTTCTTCTTAGATTTCAGTTCTTCATGTGCAGTTTTAACTACATCTTCTACATTCGTCATTAAGTCATTTTGACCAGCTTCTTTTTCACCTGACCAATACAAATGAAGCAGGAATTCAATGTTGCCATCTCCGCCCGTTATAGGCGAAAAGGATAATTCCTTAACATCATACCCAATATTTAAGGAGAACTGAATGATTTTTTCAACGACACTATTGTGTACTTTCGGATCCCGGACTATGCCTTTTTTGCCCACTTGATCACGGCCAGCCTCAAATTGCGGCTTTATAAGCGCGACAACGTCACTGCCCTGAACAAGGAGAGTTTTAAGAACAGGCAAAATGAGTTCCAAAGAAATAAATGAAACATCAATAGATGCAAAATTAGGCATTCCTTTTGGAAGGTCAGCAGGGGTCACATAACGGAAATTGGTTCTCTCCATCACATGTACCCGTTCATCCTGCCGCAGCTTCCATGCGAGCTGGTTATAACCGACATCCAAGGCATAAGACATGACCGCCCCATTTTGCAATGCACAATCTGTGAATCCGCCTGTTGAAGCACCAATATCCAAAAGAATTTTGTCTTTCACATCTAAATCAAACACTTGCAATGCTTTTTCAAGCTTTAATCCGCCGCGGCTGACATAAGGCATCGCTTTGCCTTTAATCATCAGCGGGATCTCTGAGTCCACTTTTTCCCCAGGTTTATCGAGCCGGGTTTCATTACTGAAAACAAGACCTGCCATTACTGATCGTTTGGCTTTTTCTCTTGTTTCCGCAAGACCTCTTTCCACAAGAAGTATATCTAAACGCTCTTTTTTATTTTTCATCCGTTAAGCCCTTTTTTGTTTTTTTCCGGCAAGCATCACTAATCTCTTCACTACTTCATCGGTAGTCATGCCAATTTCCTTTAAGAGTTCATTTACACTTCCATGCTCAATGAACTCATCCGGAATTCCAATACGGTCTATTTCAGCATGATGGAATCCTTGTTCATGTGCGTATTCAAGCACAGCACTTCCAAATCCGCCCTGCAGGACAGCTTCTTCTATAGTTAATATAGGCATATTGCTGCCCAATAGCTCGGACATCATTTTTTCATCAAGCGGCTTAATGAATCGTGCATTCACTACTTTAATCGAATAGCCTTGTTTCTCAAGAAGAACTGCAGCTTCCATCGCCATCGGAATGGTCGTTCCAAACGTTAGGATGGCTGCATCTTTTCCCTCCTTTAAAACTTCCCAAGAGCCAATTGGGATTTGCTTTAAGTTTTCGTCCATTGGTACTCCAATGCCGTTTCCACGGGGAAATCTCATTGCAATTGGCCCATCTTCATAGGTAAGAGCTGTATTAACCATATGCTGTCCTTCATTTTCATCTTTCGGCATCATCAATACCATATTTGGCAAATGACGCATGAAAGCTATATCAAATACACCTTGGTGTGTTTCACCATCAGCTCCAACCAAGCCGGCACGGTCAATGCCAATAAATACATTTAATTTCTGACGGCAAATATCGTGCAGCACTTGATCATAAGCACGCTGCAGGAATGTTGAGTATATCGCTAAAAATGGCTTCATTTTCTGCGTAGCCAGTCCAGCTGCTACAGTTGCAGCGTGCTGTTCTGCAATTCCTACATCAAACATTCTGTCCGGAAACTCACTGGCGAAACCTTCCAGCTTTGAACCGACAGGCATTGCAGGCGTAATCGCTACAATTCTTTCATCCTTGCGAGCAAGCTTCCTAACCGTTTCACTGACAAGCTTGCTCCATGCCGGAGGAGGATTTACAGGCTTTACAAAATCACCTGTCTCGATTTTATATGGACCTGTACCATGCCATGTTCCAACCGTATCACTTTCAGCCGGGTCATAGCCTTTCCCTTTTTTCGTAATTACATGCAAAAGGACTGGCCCTTCCGTTTTCTTGGCATATCTTAAGTTTTCAAACAGTTCTTCATAATTATGCCCGTCAATTGGACCTAAATAAGTAAAACCCATCTCTTCAAAAAACATGCCTGAAACGAACAAGTATTTTAAGCTATCCTTTAGCCTTTCAGCTGTGGAAGCTAATTTCCCGCCAACAGCAGGTACTTTTTTAAGGAGCATTTCAAGCTCATCTTTAACCCAATGATACTTGCCGGCTGTTCTCAGACGTCCAAGCACATTGTGAAGCGCTCCCACGTTTGGCGCAATGGACATTTCATTATCATTTAGGATTACAATCATATTCTTTTGTTCATGTCCAATATGATTTAATGCTTCCAGAGCCATTCCGCCTGTTAGCGCTCCATCACCAATGACAGGTATGATGTGTGAATCTTCCTTTTTCAGGTCACGTGCAATGACCATTCCCATTGCAGCAGAAAGTGAAGTTGAACTATGTCCTGTTTCCCAAACATCATGCTCACTTTCAACCATTTTCGGAAAACCGCACAATCCTTTATATTGTCTTAACGTATCAAATTGACCGGCACGCCCAGTAAGAATTTTATGAACATACGATTGATGTCCAACATCCCATAGAAATTTGTCCTTAGGGCTGTCAAAGCACTTGTGCAGGGCAATCGTTAATTCAACTACTCCCAGGTTGGGGCCAATATGCCCTCCTGTTACAGATAGCTTTTCAATAAGGAATGAACGAATATCTGCGCTTAACGCCTCGAGTTCCTTAATAGAAAGTTCTTTTAGGAATTTTGGGTCTTTAATGTCTAAAAGATCCATGTATGGATCACTCACTTTCATCATCTTATTCATACAGTATCCGGGCTACTGCTATTCACATTTTTCATTTTGTTGAATAAACAAGTTCCACAGAGTGTTTATATAGATTCAGTATCATTAGATTACATGATTTCGCTTCAATTTCCAAATAGAAACTTTTATACTAGTTGTCTCTTACAGCAATCAAGTCGGTAATGTCTTCGAGATAAGCTGTGTTTAGAGCTGTTTCTCTTAGATATTTTTTCGCTGCACTAATGTGTTCCTCTAGGGCATTTTTTGCTCCTTCCATTGATAAAAGAGAAGGATAAGTGCTTTTATGGTTATCTTCATCACTGCCAACGGGTTTCCCAATCATTTCTTCGGTGCCTTCGAGATCAAGAATATCATCCCTGATTTGGAAAGCCAGTCCTAAGTGATAGGAAAACGCTCTAAGCTTATCAATTAAACTGTCATCTGCTTCAGCAAGCAATGCGCCAGCAATTACACTATAAGCAAGCAGCTTCCCTGTTTTGTGTACATGAATATATTCAAGTTCTTCAAGATTTAATTGCTTTTCTTCCCCCTGCATATCGGCAACTTGTCCGCCAACCATGCCTTCTGCACCAGCAGCTTTAGCAAATTCAGCAATTAAAGCAAGCTTCGTGTCTGCAGTTGTCTGCGCAGATTGAATTGTAGAGATTAGCTGAAAGCTGTATGTTAATAAAGCATCACCGGCCAGAATAGCGGCCGCTTCTCCGAAAACTTTATGATTTGTTGGCTTACCTCTGCGCAAGTCATCATCATCCATACTTGGCAAATCATCATGAATAAGCGAATAAGTGTGTACCATCTCTATTGCTGAAGCTGTCTCAAGACCCATTTTAGGATCTTTATTAAAAGCAGCTAATGTGGCAAAAAGTAAAAGAGGACGGATTCTTTTTCCTCCAGCTTCTAAAGAGTAGATCATTGCATCCTTTAAAATTTGCGGTGTTTCCAGTGTTTGCATTTCTGCCCGAAGATTGCTCTCCAGCAATTCTTTATATTGATTAGAAAACTCCTTAAACGTTGCCCCCATAAAACTATTCCTCCTCAGCGATGGCAAATGGCTCTCTCTTCCCATCCTCGGTAATCATTTCTGCTATTTGAGCTTCTACATTTTTCAGCTTATCATGGCATAGCTTAGAAAGCTCCATGCCTTTTTTATAAATGTCTATGGCTTCCTCTAGAGGAACATCGCCTTCTTCAAGCTGTTCGACAATCTCCTCAAGCTGTTCCATTGCTTCTTCAAATGTTACCTTTTTATCAGCTGTCATATTGATTTCCCCTCCGTATCAACGACAGTACACTCTGCCGACCCATCCGAAAATTGAATTTTCACCTTGTCATTCACATTTACTGCCTTTACCGATTTTGCTAACTCGCCGTTTTCAGAATACACGAGACTATAGCCTCTATCCATAATTTTCAGCGGGCTCATCGCCTCTAAAGAGGATAGGATATGTTTAAAGTCCTTCTGCTTAGACTGCATAATCGATTGTATATTTCTCGTTAAGTATTTGTTTGATTTTTCATAGTGCTGTTTTGCTTCCTGCAGCAGTTCTTGCGGTCTGGCACGATCTAGCCTTTTAAGGAGGAGCTTTTGTTCTTCCTGTTTTATAAGAAACAGTTTTTCCGCCCCGCGTTTTAGCTGTTCAGCATATTTATCAACTTGCTCTATTTTTTGCTCGTACAATTTTTGAGGATTCCTGAAAGCATAGGATTTACGAATCCTTGTTAGTCTGATATTTTGCCGCGACATGCTTTCTCTCATCGTTCTAATAAGTCTTGATTGCCGATTCCATATTCTTTCAGCCAGCTCATCTATATGCGGAACAGCTAATTCTGCTGCACCTGTCGGTGTTGGAGCCCGAAGATCAGCAACAAAATCAGCAATGGTAAAGTCTGTCTCATGCCCCACTGCAGAGATAATCGGAAGCTCTGACTTATAGATTGCACGAGCCACAATCTCCTCATTAAAAGCCCATAGCTCTTCAATCGAACCGCCGCCTCTTCCAGCAATCAGCACATCAGCTTGCCCGTCTGCATTTGCCTGTTTGATACAGTTAACGATTGAGGGCGCAGCTTGATTTCCTTGAACCAAGGCAGGATACACAATGATTTTTGCAATTGGATAGCGCCTTCTTATTGTCGTTATAATATCCCTTACTGCCGCTCCTGTAGGTGAAGTAATGACTCCTACACATTCAGGGTACTTCGGAATATCCTGCTTCGTTTTTGGAGAAAATAGGCCTTCTGTTTCGAGCTTTTCTTTTAGCTGTTCATAAGCTAAATACAATTCTCCAATTCCGTCCGGCTGCATTTCTTTTATGTAAATTTGATATTGGCCGCTCTGCTCATAAACCGTCAGATCGCCCCTAATAAGAACTTTCATCCCATTTTCAGGCTGAAACTTCATATTTTGATTATAGCGGGAAAACATGACAGCTAGAATCCGTGCTTTTTCATCC
Organism: Bacillus mesophilum; assembly: GCF_008923265.1. Lineage (NCBI taxonomy): Bacteria > Bacillati > Bacillota > Bacilli > Caryophanales > Bacillaceae > Bacillus > Bacillus mesophilum. The sequence continues at coordinate 415,214 of NZ_WBOT01000002.1, forward strand.
TTTAGCGTAAAATACATGTGCCCGCTTGAGTGCTGTTTAAAATTTGAAATTTCACCTTTTACAAACACGTCTTGGAGATGAGGATCCTTGTCAAATTTTCTCTTAATATATCTTGTTAATGCAATGACAGTTAAATAACGCTCTGTACCCATCATACCCTCCTGCATAAGAAATGATCTCCTCACCTGGCACAAATTCAGCCCACAAAAGCAAATATTTGGAGTATCATTTTACATTATGGCTGACACCCCAAATATCAGAATACGTGTCACTGCATATCTGCTTTTACTTTTGATAAGACACCATTAATAAACTTAGGTGATTTGTCATCACCAAATAATTTAGCCACTTCAATGGCTTCATCAAGTACCACATTAACAGGAACCGCTTCTTCCGTATATTTGAATTCAAATATCGCTATTCTTAAAATGTTGCGATCAACAGTTGCCAGCCTTTCAATCGTCCATTTCTCAAGATGCTTCTGAATCATCTGATCAATTTCATCACGATACTTTGTAACTCCTTCAACAACCATCGTTAAATATTGATCATGAGGGGCTCCATCAAGTACATGTTCAATTGCTTCGTTTATATCTGTTTCGCTAACATCTATTTGAAATAATGCTTGTAAAGCTTTTTCCCTTGCTGTTCTTCTTTTCATTTATTATCATTAACCCCTTTTATTTCACATAATTTACGCGTCATCGAAAAAAACACATAACAAGATAATAGCATATGTCACCATTATGCGCACTTATGTACTTAATTTCTCCATGATTATGATTTTTAGCATATCGTTATTTGTTTAATAACATAATGAAAGCCAAAGACACAATTGGTCCTTGGCTTTCGGGAGCTTACATTTCCTGATCGTATTCCGGCTCTTGCTTTTGGTTTTCGAATAATACACCAACAACGTGAATATTTACTTCACTCGCTTCAAGTGCCGTCATATTCAGGAGGGCTTGCCGAATGTTATCTTGAATCTTTTGAGCGACATTTGGAATGGATATGCCAAACTTCATTAAACAATAAATATCCACCTTAATGCCAGCTTCAGTCAAATCTACTTTGACACCCTTGCCATGATTTTTCTTGCCCAGTCTTTCAACGACACCAGTTGCAAAGTTGCCACGCATTTGCGCAACTCCATCAACCTCTGCTGCTGCAATCCCGGCAATTACTTCAATCACCTCTGGTGCAATTTCTACTTTGCCTAAACCCGTATGCTCTTGATTCATTTCCAGCATTTGATTTTCACTCAATCTAAAGCACCTCCAATTATTCTTTACCACCCATTACATCATAAATGTCCAAAAATTTCGTATTAAAATTTCCTTCCACAAATTGTTCATGATTTAAAAGCTTTAAGTGGAATGGAATGGTTGTGTGAACACCTTCAATAATAAATTCACTCAGTGCTCTCTTCATTCGGGATATTGCCTCTTCTCTAGTATCGCCGTAAGTGATCACTTTTGCAATCATAGAGTCATAAAATGGCGGAATCACATAACCAGGGTAAGCAGCGGAATCTACACGAACACCTAAACCGCCTGGCGGAAGATACATGTCTATTTTTCCAGCTGAAGGCATAAAGTTCTTTTCCGGATTCTCTGCATTGATTCTGCATTCAATAGACCAGCCGGAATACGTGATATCCTCCTGATTAAATGCCAGCTTTTCCCCTGATGCCACTTTAATTTGTTCTTTAATTAAATCCACACCTGTTACCATCTCAGTTACGGGATGCTCCACTTGAATACGCGTATTCATCTCCATAAAATAGAATTTTCTATTTTTATAGTCATAAATAAACTCGATTGTTCCCGCTCCAGTATAATCAACTGCCTGTGCAGCTTTTACTGCAGCATTCCCCATCTCTTCACGGGTTTCACCATCTAATGCAGGTGAAGGCGTTTCTTCAAGCAGCTTTTGCAGCCTTCTCTGAATGCTGCAATCCCGTTCTCCTAAGTGAACAGTATTTCCATGTGAGTCAGCAAGCACCTGGATCTCCACATGACGGAAGTCCTCAATGTATTTCTCAATATAAACACCAGGATTACCGAAAGCTGTGAGTGCCTCCTGCTGGGTGATCGTAATTCCTTTAATAAGCTCCTGCTCATTTTTAGCGACACGAATCCCTTTTCCTCCGCCGCCGGCAGTTGCCTTAATGATCACTGGATATTCAATTTGATTAGCCAGGGCTTTCGCATCTTCTTCATCTTTAATGATCCCGTTTGATCCCGGGACAATAGGAACCCCAGCTTCTTTCATCGTTTCACGGGCAATATCCTTTGTGCCCATTTTTGAAATGGCTTCTGGTGTTGGTCCTACAAATATAATGTTGCACTCTCGGCAGAGTTCAGCAAAGTCGGCATTTTCTGCTAAAAATCCATAGCCCGGATGAATTGCGTCACAATCCGTCAGCTTAGCCACACTGATAATATTTGTAAAGTTTAAATAGCTGTCTTTAGACAGTGTCGGTCCAATACAGTACGCTTCATCTGCAAGCTGTACATGCAATGCATCCTTATCTGCCTCTGAATATACAGCAACAGACTCAATGCCCATTTCTCTGCAGGCGCGAATAATCCGAACCGCAATTTCTCCTCTATTGGCAATTAATAACTTTTTAATCATTGTATTCATCCTGTCAGCACCCCTTACTCAGGCTTCACTAAAAATAATGGCTGACCGTATTCTACTAACTGTCCGTCTTTTACAAGAATCTCAACAATTTCACCATTAACTTCTGCTTCGATTTCATTAAATAACTTCATTGCTTCAACGATACATACAATCGTTTCTTTATACACTTTGCTGCCGGCACTTACATATGGACCAGCTTCTGGTGAAGAGGATTGATAGAATGTACCAACCATTGGAGAAACGATTTTATGAAGGTTTCCTTCATTGCCTGCTGACGCGCTATGCTGTTCAGCTTCTTTAGCAGGCTGTGCTTCAACAGCAGCTGCAGGCTGTACAGTTGGCTGAGTATGTACTTGCGGCGCTTGCGCAATTGGTTTGAAAGACTCGGCAGACACAATCGTTTCGGATGTATTTTTCTTCATTTTTATTTTGGAGCCTTCATGCTCATATACAAACTCATCAATCGTTGAATCGTCAACAAGCTTAATTAATTCGCGAATTTCTTCTACTTTTAACATTTAATGCACCCCTTGTTCACTTGGCACTTCACTTCAATCAAAAGCTTAAAGAAGAAGTGCATAATTTATGACTAGCTACTATAATCATACGATAAGACCTTATGTTAATTCAACTGTATTATTGTTCTCTTATTATTTTCTCTATTTTCGATCATGATTCCTTTGGTGTTTGTAAATTCCTTAATTTATGGTGAATACGGTTTAAATTTGCCTTTTCTCTCTTAAACAAAAAGCAGCTGACGCGACCGCCAGCTGCTTTTAAGTCATTTTATTTTACTTGAAACTCAACTGCTACTGCTCCTAGATTTTCAATTTCATTCTTCGCTGCACGGATAATTTCATTTGCTGCTGATTTAGAATGTTCTTCAGCTTTTACAGTAATTCTTACTTCTTCACCCTCAGCACGGACGAGCACATCTTCATAGTTCATGGATTTGATTAGCATTTCTAATGTGTGTTCTTTGGTGGCAATTTCATTCAATTGCTCAATCTGATCCTTCGCTTCACTGATTTGGGCAGTTGTAGCTTCACTTGAAGCAACTACCGCTGTTAATGCCTCTTTCTCTTTGCTTCTTTGGTCATCTAAGTCCAAGCGCAGCTGAACAAACATTTCATCTGATTCTACTGTTGAAACAGTTGCATCTGCATTTTCCTCCTGCATCTCAGCTTCTTCTTCAGCAGTTCCTGTTTCTTCTGCATTTTCTTCCGCATTTTCTGCTTCTTCAATTCCTGCTAAATCCTGGCTTCCTTGTTCTGGAGACGTAATGTAATACACCGATAATACCACCACTAAACTTAACATTGTTAATAACCAAACCGTTTGTTTTTTTAATAACATCTATGATTCCTCCTCTTATTTTTTAGGCATTACAGATACTCTATGGCTAGGCACATCAAGTGCTCTTGTTACTGCTTCGATAATCATTTTTTTCACTTGGATATTTTCAGCTCCTTTGGCAACGATTAAGACCCCTCTGATGGCTGGTTTCTTCGTTTCTATCACAATAGGAACCTCTTTTTCTCCTTCACGGATGATGACGAGCTGTTCTTCTTTAGAAGTATCTTCAACAACCCTCTTTCCGCCTTCACGATCCGTTTCGTCTGTTGTTTGAGTTTGGCTTGTTCTATTTTTTTCAAGCACTTTTTTCTCTGTTGCATCCACATTGACGACAACTGATACATCGTCAACTCCTGCAATGGTGTCCAGCGCTTCTTTTATTTGTGATTCATACATCTTTTCATAGTCCGTTATAGCGCCTGTACTTTCTCCCTGCTTCTGGCCAAATGTGGCTACATCTTCTTTGCTGCTATCTTCTTCACTGTTATTAAACACCGGAAGCTCTGAGGTTGACTCTTCTTCACTGAAAAACATATTGCTTACCAGCATGATGGCAGCTCCAAAAAGGAGAACAAGCAGTAGATAATGGTATTTCCCAGGCTTTTTATCAGGCTGATTTTCCTTTGAGAGCCATTTTTTCAACAACGATATGGGCCCTTTATCTTTGTCCATTGCTGTTTATGCCCCCCCTTCCACCAATACTTCGATTATTTTTCCATCTACATCCCATGATTCGGAAAGGAGTGAGGCAATACGATCAGAGTTTTGATTCTCCGTACGTGAAGGCAGTGGTTTTCCGGTATTGATATCAACCGGTTCTACCGCTTCAACTGCTTCGCTTTCCTCTTGTGCCTGCTCCAGCTGTACAATCAGCTGCTGCAGGACGGGAATGTCGTTTTCATCCTTTTCATCAGATATTATTTCGATATGAGCGATTTGCAGCCCGTATTGTGCCATCAACTCCTCCTCTGCGTCCATTTTCAGTTGGACAGCCATGTTTTCTAAAATATATGCATCATGTGAGGCTTGTATTTCTTTTTTTTTCATTTCTATCGAATTTTCCATATTATTTTCATTTACAGCCTGAAAGGAGGGCACATCAGCAAATGCTTGTTCAAAATCCTTTGATATAAATTGCAGGATTGGAGTAAGAATTATCGCAATTAATAGCAATCCGGTGACCATCTTCGTATATTTCTGCAGCTTTGTATTCGGCAGCAGCATATCTATGACTGTTGCAATGAGAATAAATAGGATAATATTTGTAATCCACTCTTTAATAAAGTCCATCTTCTGCCTCCTTACCGGATCATCATCGTTAAATTTCCTGCGGCAATGATAACGGTTAAACTAAGGAAAAACATTAAAGAAACAACCGCCAATGCTGCAAATACATAAATGACACTTTTGCTGATAATATCCAGACAAGTGATGATTGGTCCGCCGCCAAGGGGCTGGAGAATGGCTGCAGCAAATTTATAAATGAAGGCGATCATTAAAATTTTGATTGCCGGAAATGCTGCAATAATAATTAAAATCGCTACTCCTGCAATACCGACTGTATTTTTCAAAAGGACAGAAGCACTAATCACTGTATCTGTTGCATCTGTAAACATCCGACCAATAACCGGGATAAAGTTTCCAGTGATAAACTTGGCCGTTTTGATCGTAATGCCATCTGTCACTGCTGAAGATGCCCCCTGTACAGAAATAACACCTAAAAAAACAGTTAAAAACAGACCGAGCAGACCAATGCTCCAATTACGCAATAAATTAGCCAGCTGCGTTACTTTATATTGATTGGATAAAGCACTGACAATGCTTAAAATGGCTGATAATAACAAAAGCGGCAAAATCACATACTGAATGAGCAATCCGCTTATATTCATTAGAAAGAGAATAACGGGATGGAAAAAAGCGGCTGATACAATTCCTCCTGATGTAGCAATCAGTGCCAAAAGCAAGGGAATCAGAGCCATTATGAATGAAATCATTGTGCTAATGGCATCTTGTGTATATTGCATGGCAACGTGAAAGCTGTTTAACGCAATAATCATCAGAACCATGAACACTATTGCATAAGCAACCTTGCTGATCGTACTTTGTTCAAAAGCGTTCTGCAGAGATTGCAGAAACATGCTAAAAACCGTTAACAGAATTAAAGTTCCGAGCAACTTTCCATTGACAATTAATTCATGAAAAGCAAACTTTAGAGCCCCTTTAGCCCATTCCTGAAAGGAAAACTGCTTGTCCCCTTTAATAAATTCATATAAACTTCCTTTTTGACTTTCTGGCAGGAAGCCTCCGTATGTGGTGCTGATTTCTTCCCAGAAGGTCTTTAATTCATCAAGATTCAAGGATTCTATTTGGCTGTCAAGCAAGTCTTCAGCATGAATGGCTGCTTCGGCATTATCTGTCTGCGGGGAGGCTTGTACACTCGGAATGAATAGGAAAAAAGCAAAAATACTTAACATCAGCACGTTCCGGATATAGTGCTTCATATGGACACCTCTTTAAAGGAATTACGACTATTGCTGCGTCTATTGGTGCAGTGCTTCAAACTAATTAGGGATCATCTGAACAATTGTTTCGATTAAGACTGTTAAAATCGGAATAGCCATGGCTAATATTAATATTTTTCCTGCCAGTTCAATTTTGCTGGCGATCGCTCCCTGGCCGGCATCCTTTGTCATTTGTGAAGCAAACTCTGCAATATAAGCAATGCCGATGATTTTTAAAATCGTTTCCAGGTAAACCATATTAACGTTTGCATTTACAGCAATCTTTTCAATCATCATGATGATGGCATGTACTTGGTCGATTAAAAATAAAAAAATGGCGCAGCCGGCAAACATAACGATAAAAAAAGCAAAATTGGGCTTTTGCTCTTTTACAACCAGAACTAAAAACGTTGCAACAAGACCGAGACCGACTATTTGAAGAATTTCAATGGCAGCCGCCTCCCTTAGCCCTGGAATAAAAAGACCGATTTAATTTTTTGAAATAGGTTATCGACGATAGAGGCAACCATAAACAAAATATAGATAAAACCAAATAATGTAACCCACTGCGCATATTCCTTCTTGCCAACTTGATCAAGAATAGTATGAAGAAAGGCAACGACAATTCCTACACCAGCAATTTTAAAAATAATATCAACTTCCAAGCCCATTATTTACTCCTCCTAAGGTCTCGCCCTCTTGGTTCATTTAGATTGATTTGAAGAATATTATATTAATAAGATGATAATGAGCAGACCAGAAAGAAATCCAAAGCTTTTGGCCATTCTTTCATATTTCGCCTGTTTTTCATGTGCATCATTGACTTCTCTTTCCAAATGAGCAAGCGCAAGCATGATCTGCTTTTGCTGAGAAATGCGATCATGTCTGCCCAGCGTTTCACCAAACTGTTTCATAATCTCAAATTCCCCTTGCTTTAATGCCGTCTTGCTCCAGATCTCTTTTAAGCTATCCTCCCACGCGTCTCTAACCGTCGTCTCTGTCTCTGTTAACCTATTAGAAAATGACGAGAAAAATGAAGCCAATGGATTAGATAGCTGCGCGGATAGCCTTCTTGCCGCTTCATGCAGAGGCGTATGGCCATACATGATTTCTGCATCCAGCGACTGCAAAGCTGATTTTAGCTGTCTCAGCTGCCGAGGCCTTTCACTTAGATGCCTTGAGGCTTCAAAGCCGATCCACGAGGTAGCAAGTATGATTAAAATGGCACCGATGACCTTTACCATTTTGTCATCGCCAGCTTTTCAGATGTCACAAGCAGACCTTGTCCATCTCTAATTGCCTTAATACCGCCCGGTCCATGCTTACGATCCAGTTCAATAAATCGCTCAAATATGCCTGCTTCTATGATCGGGGCTAAGGTAGGACGCTGCCTGATTTCTTTAAAAGAGGTGCCATGTGTAGTCATAATCAGCTTAATTCCAGCATTTACAGCTTCCATGATCGCTTCTTTATCTTCATGAGATCCTATTTCATCCACGATTAATACGTCTGGACTCATGGACCGGATCATCATCATCATACCCTCGGCCTTTGGACAGCCATCGAGAACATCAAGACGGTGTCCAAATGTCATTTCTGGAATACCGTTTACACTCCCGGCAATCTCAGATCTTTCATCAACAATCCCGACTTTTTGAGCTTGAAACCGCCCCGAAGGATCTCCGCTTGAAATGATCCTTGCAATATCACGGAGCAGGGTTGTTTTTCCGGTTTGCGGCGGACCGATAATCATTGAATGCTGCCAGCCGCCGTTATAAATAAAAGGAATTAATTTTTCTGCTATGCCAAGCTGTTCTTTGGCAATTCGAATATTGAAAGAGGAAATATCTCTTATGGCTTTCACCTTCCCTCCTTCAAGGATGACTTTTCCGGCTAGACCAATGCGATGACCGCCTTCGATCGTAATAAAGCCTCTCTTCAACTCTTCTTCTAATGTGTAGATCGAATGGTGACTGATTTTATTTAAAAGCTGAACAGCATCATCATGTGTAGCGATATAGGGCAAGAAGCTTGTCTCACCTTTCCAAGTCAATTCCAGCGGACGATGAATTCGAACACGTATTTCTTCAAGCTGTGATAGATGATCTGGAGGAATATGCTTGCAATGATCTGAAATGTTATTTGGCAAATAGGCTAGAATGTTTTCCAAAACGCAGTGCCTCCCTTTAAAAATTCAACAGCTATTGGACTAGCTTTCATTACTTAAAATGTATGCTTGGGAATGGACTTTATGACCTTGTTTGAATTTTTTTAGGTGGATATTAAGGAGAGGCAGTGTTCATGCAATTTTAACCGTGGCATTCCTTCTTATGAGCAATGCTGTGACTCAAGCAGAGGAAGAAATATTACGAATTAGAAGATATTCATTAAAGGGAAACGAAGACATCTCCCTGAATAAAATAGATAAGACCAACAATAATCACAAGTGGAGGAGAGAGAGAATGGTATACGGTCAATCATTTTATCGGGAAACTGGACATTCTGCTTCAAAGAAACGAATAACGGTTGTCGGCGTGGGAGAATGGAAAATACAGCCGACCGAGGCGCAAATCCAGCTGGGCGTGAGAGAGGAACAGAAGACACTAAATGAGGCTCAAGCTCTCAGCACATCTAAGGTGACAAGAATTATAAAAGGGCTAAGAGAACAAGGCATTCCTGAGGAACAGATTCAAACGGCAAGTTATCAAGTGTTCCCTGTTTATGACTATCATGAGGGTACACAAGTTCTGCGGGGCTATCAAGTTGAACATCTACTGCAGATTACAGTAAAGGAATTAGAAAAAACAGGAGAGGTTGTTGATACAGCTGTACAGAATGGGGCAAATTTAGTGAACAGCATTCTGTTTACTTCTTCACCCCCAAATGCCTATAAGCAGCAAGCACTATCAATTGCCGTATTTAATGCTCTTGAAAAAGCAGAAGCTATTGCCAGAAGCATGGGTGTTCAATTGAATAAAACACCGCTGCGTGTCTCAGAACAATTTCATACTGATGGAATAACCCCTTTCAGCAGTACGGCTCTAATGGCTAAAGCGGAAGCAGTTCCAATTCAGCCGGGAGAACTAACAATAAAAAGCAGTATAATTGCAGAGTTTTCTTATTATTCATAAACAGAAAATCCCGAGGGGCAAATAACCCTCGGGATTTTTGTCTGATGCTATTGATTATGCACGAGATACGTAAGAACTATCAGTCGTATTAATGATCAGTTTGTCGCCTTCGTTAATGAAGAATGGCACTTGAACACTTAAACCAGTCTCCATAATTGCTGGCTTTGTACCGCCTGAAGCAGTATCCCCTTTAATGCCCGGCTCTGTTTCAGTTACAACAAGCTCAACTGTATTTGGCAGTTCAATTCCAAGAGATTCGCCTTGGAACAACATAATATGAATTTCCATGTTCTCTTTCAAAAACTTCAATTCGTACTCAATTGAAGTTGCAGGAAGTTCGATCTGCTCATATGATTCATTGTCCATGAATACATGCTGATCACCATTTGCATATAAATATTGCATTTTACGGTTATCAATTTGCGCTTTTGCTACTTTTTCTCCTCCACGGAATGTTTTTTCCTGGATTGCACCTGTACGCAGGTTTCTAAGCTTTGAACGAACAAAAGCAGCACCTTTCCCTGGCTTAACATGCTGGAAATCCAGTACGCGCCAAATGCCGTTATCTACTTCAATTGTCAATCCTGTACGAAAGTCATTTACTGAAATCATGCAAAAAATCCTCCAATTTTCATTACAAAATAATTAATTCTTTTTTAGAATGAGTAAGCGATTCATTATGATCAGCTGTAATAATCGTATCATCTTCAATACGAACGCCGCCTACGCCTGGAATGTAAATTCCTGGTTCTACTGTTACGACCATGCCTGGCTCTAGAACAACTTCTGATTTACTGGAAAGCCCTGGGCCTTCATGCACTTCAAGACCGATTCCATGACCTGTTGAATGTCCAAAGTATTCGCCAAAGCCTTTTTCAGTAATATGATCACGAGTTAAGGCATCAGCTTGTTTTCCAGTAAGACCTGGTTTAATTCCATTCATTCCTTTTAATTGTGCTTCTAAAACCACGTTATAGATTTCTGCAAGCTGATCTGACGGCTGTCCAACAGCAACTGTACGAGTGATATCTGAAATATAACCGTTATACAGTGCACCAAAATCCATTGTGACAAAATCACCACTTTCAATGACTTTATCACTTGCCACACCATGCGGATAAGCTGAACGGTATCCTGACGCAACAATAATATCAAATGACGAAGAAGTAGCACCAGCTTTTCTCATAAAGAATTCCAGCTCATTCGAAACCTCAATTTCCGTTTTGCCTGGCTTAATGAAGTTTAATATATGCGAAAAAGCATCATCCGCGATCTTCGCAGCTTCCTTTAATATCTTAATCTCAGATGCATCCTTAATCAAGCGCAACTTTTCAATAACACCGGAAATCGGTACAAGTTCGGCTGAAACAGCTTTTTCATACGTTTTAAAGCTGGCAAATGATACATAGTCCTGTTCAAATCCAAGCTTTGTTATGCCCAGCTTTTTCACCTGTTCTTCTACCTCAGCAGGAATCACGCCAGTATGCTGAACAATTTCATAGCCCTCGCATTGCTTGCCTGCTTGTTCAACATAACGGAAATCAGTGATAAAAAGTGATTTTTCCTCACTTATTAAAACCACACCAGCACTTCCAGTAAAACCAGACATGTAACGGCGATTATACGAACTCGTAATCAGCATTCCATCAATGCCTAATTCAGTAAACTTTGAACGCAATTTTTCAATTTTTTTCCCCATGTTTCTCTCTCCTTTATAAATCCAATAATGCAAGAAGGGCCAGCTTATAGCCTTTTATCCCTAAGCCAGTAATCTGTCCCTTACAAACAGGTGCAAGCACAGACGTATGGCGAAAAGATTCTCTTGCATGGATATTTGATATATGTACTTCGATAACAGGAACTTGTATTCCTGCAATAGCATCCCTAAGGGCATAGCTATAATGGGTATAAGCACCAGGGTTAAAAATAATGCCTGTACAATCAGAGGCGTTTGCTTCCTGCAGCTTATCAATTAAAGCTCCCTCATGATTGGACTGAAATGCAGAAAGCTCGGCTCCATGCTTTGCTGCAGCTTCTTTCATTTGCTCTTCGATCTGCAAAAGAGTGACAGCACCATAAATGCCAGGTTCTCTTTTCCCGAGCATATTCAGATTCGGGCCATTCAGCAACAGAATTTTTTTCATTCCCCACACCTCTGCCAAACAATTTATACAACACTCTTATTTTATCACAATTATGGCAATTGAATAAAAAAGAAAGTTTGAGACACGAAAGAATGTTCAAAACAGGTATGAATTTTAATAGAAAGACTACCAGTTGGCATGAGACCAAAGGTGAAGAAATACAGCATTAGCTCCAGATTTAAAACGTGCCTATAATTTTGATCTGATCTGACCTGCTCTGAAATGATCTTCAGAACAGGTTTTTATCTGCATCCAAAAGACCTTTAACTGCGCGCATCGGCTTCTTCTGCCTTTTGTTCCATTTTCTTTATTTCGCTATTTTCATAAGAAATTGAATAACCCACAAACACTCCATATAAAATGTATAAACAACCTGAAGTTATTATTGTATTTCTTTCCAGCTCCCCGAACGGAGGAATCCCTGGGAAAATTGGATTCAGCACCAAAAATACTAATAAAAATAAGACAATTCCGTACCCCATTCCGATCCAGATACTGTAGAATCTTCTTAATAGAGCATAATAAATGAGAGCAGCAACAATGGAGATCGCTCCCATAAGTAAAATTGAGATGACGATCCCCAGCCAGCCATCTTTCCAATCTCCAATTGTCCATGGCTCTAATATTGTATTAGCAGGAATCTCTGTAAAATTAAAAACATGTGCAATATAACCTACACCACTCCAGAGTATCCCGCCTACCAGGCCAGTTAAAACCGTCATCATTAAAAATGACATCGGCTTTTCTTTTTGATTTTGCTCCAGTTTTTTGTTATCTTTATCAGCCAAAATAAACACCTCCACACCTAGTATGTCCCGCTGCAATTATTCCTTTGCATGTTCAATAGAATTTAATAAGGCATATGTTTGGTGCTGCATGATTATTGGATGACATGAAACGAGCATTAAACCTCTTTTCTTAAACATATTTTTATTTCTTCTAAAGGTTTTGACGCAGAAAAAGAGAATTTATTATAATAACGAATACAACCTTCATTTTTATCGTTTAAAAATGTCTTTTATGGAAAAAATATATAGAAGTATATCGTGCCTGAAATTGTTATGCAAAATTCTTTGAATAACAAGTACCTAAGGAGGTGGCATTCTTGAAGAATCGAGTTTCATTTTATGTTGTTGCAGCACTCATTATTTTGGGGGTATTGGGAATTGCCGTCAGTGTATTCTCTGATCCAGCTGGCGTTTTGCGCACAGTCGCCATAGCTGCGATTGTCATCGCAATAATCTATTTTCTGATTACGCGTGTAACCTCCAGTAATACTGGCAATAAAGAAAACCATGCGTTTAAACAAGCTGCCAGAAAATCCAAAAAACGGTTTATGAAAAAGGACGCGACTTCAAGTGCAAGCCGCAAAACAAAAACTGCTTCCCTAACCTCTATCAAAAAACCAAAGAAAAAATCATCTGTACAGCTCACTGTTATAGAAGGAAAAAAGAGCAAAAGAAAAAATCGGGCATCTTTATAAAGAAGCCCGTTTTTATGTTTTTAATAACTCCATTTTGAAAAAAACTCCTGAGCACACTGTCTTCCCAGTTCAAGCAGATCATTTCTTCTTTCCTCTGTCAATTCGAATTCAGTTGCCAGTACGCCATCTGTCGGAATAAAAATAATATTTTGCGCATGTTTCCTGGAGATATAACGAGCATCATGTGCATCTTTCATCGTTTCAAACAATGCTTCATACAACTTAAAAGCATTATTAATTTTCTTAGGCTCACGCTCATTTAAATTGTGGCTTAATTTAACGCCAAGTACCGGCCGCACTTTTTTTACATTTTCTTTATCAAAAAGCCACATTGGAAAATTGCTTAATACACCGCCATCTACCATCAGACTTGTTTGATTCTGGGCATGCAATTTAACAGGTTCAAAAAAATAAGGAAGACTGCAGCTCATTCGGATTGCTTTTGCAACAGAAAATGACCCTGGGTCGATTCCATAATTCGGGAGGTCATCTGGCAAAACAACAAGTCTGCCGTTCGTTAAATCTGACGCAACCACCCGAAGAGCCTGTGGCGGCAAGTCAGAGAACGTCTTAATTCCTCTAATTGCCAACTTTTCTGCCATCCACTTTTCAAGCTCTGCGCCTTTGTAAAGCCCCAATCTCCAATACAAGAAAATCCACTTTGTCACAGCAAACGGAATAAATGCTTTCCGATCATCCATAAATGTCTTAACATCCAGTTCCTTCATTAATTCAGCGATTTCATCACTTGTATATTGAGCTGCAATTAAGGCTGCCACAATTGACCCGGCACTTGTTCCAGCTACCCTTTTAAAGCGGAAGCCCCGCTTCTCCACTACTTCATAAGCACCAACTAACGCAAAACCTTTAATGCCTCCCCCTGAAAACACGCCATCAATAAACATGTTTGCCACCCCCTGCGCAGAACTCGCCTATTACATCTTTAAGCAGTGGTAATGGAAAATAGTACGATTTTATTTATTCAGCATTGGAGTGATATTTAAAATAAAGATATAAATTGGTTCAGTGGCTTGGGTGAGGAAATCCTAAAGAAAAAGAGAGAGGCTGGGATACGACGATCCTCCAGCCTCTCTCGGTTGCTATATTATCTTTTAAAATTCCACTCATCGCTTTCATATCGTTCTTTTGCAATTTTATAGACGTATGCCAATTCTTCTTCTGTTAGCTCATAAGGCTCAAGTTCAATATCCAGGCCTTCCTCAAAACCTGCTTTGAACGCTTTTTTTGCCATTTCAATGGTTACGTTCTCTTTAGCAATTGCATTGATTGCCACTGCTTTGCTTTTGAATGCTTTTTGCATTCTTTCTTTTACGCGCTCATTGGGATATTTAAATAAACTAAAGAGCTTGTCTTCATCAAGATCCAGCAGAATCGAGCCATGCTGCAGGATGACCCCTTTCTGTCTCGTTTGTGCGCTTCCAGCTACCTTACGTCCTTCTACAACTAGCTCATACCAGCTTGGTGCATCAAAACAAACAGCTGAACGGGGGTTTTTTAAGGATTCGCGGTCTGCTTCTGTTTTAGGAACGGCAAAATAAGCATCCATTCCAAGATTGTGGAATCCTTTTAAAATTCCTTCTGAAATAACACGGTAAGCTTCCGTAACCGTTTTAGGCATCTTAGGATGTTCCTCTGAAACAATAACACTATATGTAAGTTCATGCTCATGCAAGACACCTCGGCCACCAGTTGGGCGGCGCACAAATCCAAGCCCATGCTGTTTGACCATGTCCAT
The DNA here is from genome assembly GCF_008923265.1 of Bacillus mesophilum. NCBI lineage: Bacteria > Bacillati > Bacillota > Bacilli > Caryophanales > Bacillaceae > Bacillus > Bacillus mesophilum. Next base: position 430,234 of record NZ_WBOT01000002.1, read on the forward strand.
ATTTATTTCCTTCTCGACTTTTTGAAAATAACCAATTGATAATGTCGCTGGTTCCCATCCATAAAAACGGATAACCGGCGGGATTTTTCCTTCGCTGTTCCAATCAAGAAGCGCTTCATCAAGCGCCATATTAAATGCTGCCGAATGATTTCCTGAATCAATAAACCGCCATACTTCCTTTGCCATTTTAAACCCTCTTTTACGAATTGTTATTTACTTGCTGTCAATCCAAAGTTTAGCAAACTTCCATTTAGAAAAAAAGCAATTGTGTTTCACATAAAAATTTATCTGTTTTTCTTTACTCATATAGTGATGCCTTATATAATTATACTTGTCTTATCATATGTGTGAAAGGAGAAAGACACATTGGATATCCTTTATTTCCTTTTGATTATGCTTGGTGCGATTGTTGTTTATTCTGTCGTTAACTGGCTAATTCAGAAGAGAATCGTTAAAACACTTACAGAGGAAGAATTCCGGGAAGGCTACCGCAAGGCACAGCTGATTGATGTCCGCGAGCCAAACGAATACGAAGCTGGACATATTCTCGGTGCAAGAAACATCCCATTATCACAGCTTAAAACGAGACTTCAGGAACTGCGTCCTGATAAGCCTGTTTATCTATATTGCCAAAGCGGCATGAGAAGCGGCAGAGCGGCTCAACTTTTAAACAGAAAAGGCTACAAAAACCTTAGTCATCTGCAGGGCGGCTTCAAAAAATGGAGCGGCAAGGTTAAGAAAAAATAAACTCGTGCACTTTGCACTTATACTTCATATTTGAAATTTTGCTTGTCAGCAATTTTATTTTTTGAAAGTATAAAACAGCAAGAGGCTGCCTTTTCTGTGAAGGAGCCTCTTTTGCGTTTATTTTATTTTTAAAACATTGATATTGAAATTTCCTCTTCTGAACAAGAACAGAGAACAATCCTAAAGGGGATACTATCGTGCGTTTCATTCGAAAAATCCATCAATTTTTTACCGATAAACCGATTCACAAAGGAACCGTGCTTAACCAGCACTATGAAGTATTGAATATAATAGGTGCAGGAAGTTATGGACTTGTGTACTTATGCATTGACCGATTAACGGTCGAGAAAAAAGTGATTAAACAGCTTCGTCCAAGTAAATATCAGAACAAAAAGGAAATAGAACTATTTAAAAATGAGGTTTCTATTTTAAGGAGTCTAGACCATCCTTATATCCCGAAGGTTTATGATACGTTTGCAAGTCATGGAACTGTGTTTTACGTCATGAACTTAATTGAAGGAGATAATTTAGAGGATCTCATATTTAGTAAAAAAACTACCTTTAATGAAAAAGAATCCCTGCTCGTCCTTACTCATCTGCTTCATTTCATAAACTATCTTCACGAAAAAGACATTTACCATCAAGATATACGAATCCCAAATGTCATTCACAACAAAGAGGAGTATTATTTAATTGATTTAGGATTAGCACAGTCACCCAAAAATCACGATGACAAGCTGGAAATGAAGCTGCAGGATTATTATGATTTAGGAGAGATTCTGTTATATTTACTGTACACCACTTATACATCTAAACATAAAAAAGCTCTTCCATGGACAGAAGAACTTTCAATAAAATTAGAAACAACTATCTTGTTAAAGAGGCTTTTGCAAATTCAGGCTCCCTACGGAAACATTGCTGAAATTTCAGCAGATCTTCAATTAGCATTAGAAGCACAGAGGGAACCCGATTAACTGCTGCTTCTGCCTCTCCGTTTATAATATTTGCTTCCGCCCAGCGGATTGCGTTTGTAGCCTCGACTGCTGCTACTGCTTCCCCGGCCATAGTATTTCCGGTCACTGCTGCTGTAGCGGCGATTATGGCGTCTTCGATCACTGCTGTCACGGGACATCTTTGTAATCTGCTTTAATATTTTTTTAAACATAAGTACCCTCCTCTTCTGATTGAATGCAGTCTTTGTGTTTTTTCACTTCTTAACATACTAATCAGTCTAAGGTCACTTCATGGTTTTAGGCAAGTTTTAGGTATAATATGCACACTCACTCTTCATTTTGTGATGATCGGTACATGTCACACCTCTATCTCCTGATCAAACAACGCCCCTTGTTTTACATATTGAATGATTTTTGTACATTCGCTCTTCACACGTTGTCTGCCAATATCGCTAAGAAACCAGTTATCTTCCCTTGTATTCTGATCTTCAGCATAGCACAGGGTGTATTCAATCCAGTTAGGCATATAGGTTTTTAACGTTAAATGCAGCCTTCTCATATGCCAAGAAGCAGTGACAACTAGCAGCCGCTTCATTTTATACAGGTGAAATTCTCTATTTAATAAAAGAAGTGAGGCAAGAACATTCTCTAATGTATGTAAGGACACATCTTCCACTAAAATATCTTTTTCTGGAATCCCTAATCTAATGGCTTCTTTTTTTAACAATTCTGCCTCTGAATCACTGTTTCCATTCCACTTTACTCCGCCTGCAAAAATTAATTTATCCGCTCTTCCGTCACGATATAAATCAACAGCTTTTGGCAGACGGTACTGGATTGCCTTACTGCTGCCTGCTACAAATATACAATCCCCATTTTTCTGATCATCTTCAATACCCGAAAATAACAATTTGGACATTTGAAAATCTGTCAGCTTTTCAGCATCTAATTCGGAAATGAGCATTTGCCACCTCTATTTTTCTATAAAATTTACATATTAAGTAATTTCAACAATCATTGCCGGAATCCTTCTTTCATCTTTTTGCCGCCACTGCAGTTACAGATTGGCAGCAGATGTATCCACTTAATGGCTTCATTCAAGAATACCTGCGTAAAATATCCCTTTTTCGGTTGAGATTTATACTAATATAGCTTGGATTATATTACCTTTTACAAAAAATAGCATGTAAAGGGAGTCTAGTAGTATACTAATACTTTAAATTAATGGGTATGCATACTTATAACTAACAAACTATATAAAAAGGGGCATGGTTATGAAGAAAGAGATTTTATCCGTATACTATCTAAGAGTATTCGCTATGCTTTTTGTTGTATTTGTTCACACTACTGCTCAATATCGGCACTTATTTACGGTAGATTCGATTCAGCATCAGTTTTATCATTTTATGAATAACTTTGTTCGTGTCGAAGTTGGAATTTTTATTATGCTGGTAGGAATTGTTTTTTTCTATATTTATAGAAACAAATCATTTACCCCTAAGGAACTTTATCAATATGGGAAAAAACGTGTCATCTTTATATTGGTGCCTTATATCATTTGGTCTCTTATTTACGAGATGGAACAATTGTATTTAGGAACAAGGGTTTTTAGTATCCCTAATATATGGGAGAATATTTTATCCGGAGGCAGCAAGTATCAACTGCATTTTATTTATTTAGTCGTTCAATTTTATTTACTGCTTCCTTTTATGATCATGATTGTCAAAAAGTCTCATCTCCTAAAAAAATACCTTTGGCTCATTGGGATTATTCTCGAATTCTTTTTCTTTATGATGAGAATGAATTATGGCTGGGATAATTTCCGTTTTGTTAATTCGTTAGGTGCATTTTTACTTGGGGGCTGGATTGGTCTTCATTATGACGAAATAAAAGCGAAAATGACAAAGAAAAAAATGTGTACCTTCGCCATTCTATTTTTAGCATGTAGCATATCAGTCATATACATTCGTTACCAAAATTCTTTCATTGAACAGATTGCCATTCCTGATAGTGTCTATAAATTACTTGTTATGGGTTTTTATGTAGGAGGAAGCTTCTTTTTCTTTTACATGTCAGAAAGGTTCAGTACAGCATTTAGTGAGACCACGACAAAAAGATTTAAAAATGTAGCATCCTATTCATTTGGTTTTTACTTGCTTCATCCACTTGTGTTATATCAAGTAATGAATCTACTTCCTACAAGGGGAACAGGTTTATCTTTTCATATTATGATTCCCTTACAGTATATAATTACTGTCATTTTGTGTTATTTAATCATCTGGCTGGCACATTCATATCTGCCTTATGCTAGCTTCTTATTTGGAAAGCTGCCTAAAAAACAGGAACAATTTTGGAAGGTTAAGAAAAGTGAACAAGCAAGTGAATCAATTTAGTTAAACGGAGACAGCTCGCTTGTTCCCAATTAGAATGCCCTGACTGAGAGAAATCTCAGCAGGGCTTATTTATATACAAAGTAATATACAGCTTGTTACATAAGGTTTTCAGCAAAGAAAAATTACGAAAAGCTAACATGTATGAACGGTTTTTTCATACAATATTTTAGAGGTGATCGCCGTGACAAGAGTAAGGTATACCAGTAAAGATATTGATTTAATTGCAAGAATGATGAGAGCAGAAGCTGAGGGTGAAGGACAGCTTGGGATGCTGATGGTTGGAAATGTTATTGTCAATCGAGCTGCAGCTGATTGTTTAGATTTTAGGGATGTAAGAACGATAAGGGATGTCATTTTTCAAGTTCAAGGCGGCAATTATTCATTTGAAGCTGTACAAAAAGGCAATTTATTTTATAGCCCGGCAAGAGAGGTTGAGAGAGAACTGGCACGCAGAGTGGTGAAAAATTGGCGGCAGCATCCTTCAAAATATGCTCTTTGGTATTTTAATCCTTATGCGCCATGTCCGCCAACATGGTATGGCCAGCCATTTGCCGGGCAGTTTAAACAGCATTGTTACTACGAGCCGCAAGCCAACACATGCGAAAGCGCCTATAGATAATTATTCATTAAAGAAAAGGATGCCGCATTGATGCAGCATCCCTTTCTATTTATATTATTGTTTTACGTACTTCAATACAGGCTTTCTGGCAGCCAGAGTTTCATCTAGACGGCCAATAACCGTTGTATGAGGAGCCTCCTGAACGATTTCTGGATTTTCCTCAGCTTCTCTTGCAATTTGCAGCATAGCATCAATAAAGCTGTCGAGCGTTTCTTTTGATTCTGTTTCTGTCGGTTCAATCATGATGCACTCCTCGACATTAAGCGGGAAGTAAATGGTTGGCGGATGATAACCAAAATCAAGCAGGCGTTTGGCAATATCAAGTGTGCGTACCCCAAGCTTTTTCTGTCTCTTTCCGCTTAGAACGAACTCATGCTTGCAATGTCTGTCAAATGGCAGATCGTAGGCAGAAGACAATCTTCTCATCATATAGTTTGCATTTAATACTGCATATTCCGTAACAGCCTTTAATCCATCTGGACCCATTGTGCGAATGTACGTATAGGCACGTACGTTAATGCCAAAGTTTCCATAGTATGGTTTTACACGGCCAATTGAATCTGGTCTGTCATAATCAAAAGTAAATACATCATCTTTTTTCACAAGAACTGGCTTTGGCAAATAAGGAATCAGATCTGCTTTAACGCCAACCGGACCAGATCCTGGACCGCCGCCGCCGTGCGGGCCTGTGAATGTTTTATGAAGATTAAGGTGAACTACATCAAAGCCCATATCTCCAGGGCGAGCTTTAGATAAAACGGCATTTAAATTGGCTCCATCATAGTAAAGCTTACCGCCGGCACCGTGAATGATTTCAGCCATTTCAAGAATATTTTCTTCAAACAATCCAAGAGTATTAGGATTCGTCAGCATGAGTGCCGCTGTGTCATCTCCCACTACACGCTTTAAATCTTCCAAATCCACTAATCCATGTTCATTGGATTTAACAGTAACTGTCTCAAAGCCTGCAACGGTTGCAGAAGCAGGGTTTGTTCCATGAGCTGAGTCAGGCACGATGACTTTTGTGCGATTTGTATCGCCATTTGCTTCATGGTAAGCACGGATCATCATTAGCCCAGTCCATTCGCCATGTGCTCCGGCAGCAGGCTGAAGTGTTACTTCATCCATCCCTGTAATTTCCTTTAAGTGCTCCTGCAGGTCGTACATTAATTCCATAGCACCTTGAACAGAGCTTTCGTCCTGAAGCGGATGAACATGTGCAAAGCCATTGAAGCGCGCAACATTTTCATTGATTTTCGGATTGTATTTCATTGTACAAGAACCTAGAGGATAAAAACCTGAATCTACACCATGATTCCGCTTTGATAAGGCCGTATAGTGGCGCATGATATCAAGCTCAGAAACTTCCGGAAGATCGGCTTCTTCCACGCGCAAGTATTCTTCCGGCAGCATTTCGCTCATATCAACCTCAGGTATATCCAATTCCGGCAAGCTGTAGCCAATACGTCCTGGCTTTGTTAGTTCAAAAATAAGCGGCTGATCTTCCTTATGCATGATAATCCCCCAATTCTTGTACAAAAGTATCGATTTCTTCTTTTGTTCTTAATTCTGTCACTGCAACCAGCATGTGATTAGCCAGCTCTGAATAATCTCTGTGCAGATCATATCCGCCGATTATTCCTTTTTTCAATAACTCAACATTTGCTTCTTTAACAGGTTTATTTAGCTTAACCACAAATTCATTAAAAGAAGGTCCTTCGAAAGCAATCTCAAATCCAGCTTTTTTGAATTGATTTCTTGCGTAAAAAGCCTTTTGCATGTTCGCTGCAGCCATCTCTTTTACGCCTTTTTTCCCAAGTGCCGTCATGGCTACTGAAGCTGCCAGTGCATTTAATGCCTGATTAGAGCAAATATTCGATGTAGCTTTATCGCGGCGGATATGCTGCTCACGTGCCTGCAATGTTAAGACAAAGCCGCGGCGGCCTTCCTCATCCACTGTCTGCCCAACTAAACGTCCAGGAACTTTACGCATTAATTTGCTGCTGACTGCAAAATATCCACAGTGTGGTCCTCCGAATGCAGTAGGAATGCCAAATACTTGTGCATCTCCTGCTACAATATCCGCTCCAAAGGCACCAGGCGGCTTTAGTGCACCAAGCGCAAGAGGGTTGCTCGATACAACAAACATTGCTTTATGTTCATGAATGATTTGCTCAAGCTCCTTCATCGGCTCAATCCGGCCAAAGAAGTTCGGATACTGCACGACAACAGCTGCAATTTCATCATTCATCATAGCGCTTAATGCTTCAAGATTTGTCACACCATCTTTATGAGGAATTTCAATTACTTCAACATACTGGCCTTTTGCATATGATTTAACAACTTCCTTGGATTCTGGGTGCACAGCACTTGAAACGAGCACCTTTTTGCGGCGAGTTTGCCCTGTTGAAAGCATGGCAGCCTCTGCTAAAGCTGTTCCGCCGTCATACATAGAAGAGTTTGCTACATCCATCCCTGTTAACTCACAAATCATCGTTTGAAATTCAAAGATCGCCTGCAATTCTCCTTGTGAAATTTCAGGCTGATAAGGTGTGTAAGCTGTGTAAAATTCGGACCTGGACAATACATGGTCAACGATGACAGGCATATAGTGATCGTAAACTCCAGCACCAAGGAAACTTGAATGTGTTTTAAGATCAGCGTTTTTTTGTGCCAGTAATGTCAGTTCTTTCATTAAGGCAGTTTCCGGTTTTGCAGGTTTAATATTGTATTCACCTTTAAAACGAACTCTTTCTGGAATATCACTGAATAACTCATCTACTGATTGAACGCCGATTGCTTCGAGCATGGCATTTTTATCTGACTCTGTCATCGGTAAGTAGCGATGTTTCATGTGTTTGGCCCCCTATTAATTCTTCTCTCTTTTATAAAAAGGTGTAGCGGCAACCTGTGCTTTTACACGCTTTCCGCGAATTTCCACTTCTACTTCTTCATTTACAACAGCATGTTCTGTCTTTAATAAGGCTAAGCCGATATTTTTCTTTAATGTTGGTGATTGTGTACCCGTTGTTACTTCGCCGATTTTTTCATCGCCTTTGTAAACAGGGTAGCCATGACGGGGAATTCCCCTCTCAATCATTTCAATTCCAACAAGCTTGCGCGGGATGCCGTTTTCTTTTTGACTTTCTAGAGCTGCTTTTCCAATAAAGTCAGCTTCTTTATTCAGTTTCACAGCAAAACCGATGCCTGCCTCAAGCGGTGAAATATCTGCGGAGAGCTCTTGCCCGTAAAGTGCAAGATTGGCTTCAAAACGCAAAGTATCCCGGCATCCTAGTCCGCATGGCAAAACACCATCTTCCTTTCCGGCCTCTAAAATATCTTTCCAGATAGCAGCTGCATCTTCTGTTTTGCAATATATTTCAAATCCATCTTCACCTGTGTAGCCTGTGCGTGAAACAAGCGCTTGTTTACCATTTACATCAACATTTTCCTGAAATTTAAAAAATCCGATTGAAGATAAATCATCGCTTGTCAGCTTTTGCAAAACTGTTTCTGCAAGCGGTCCCTGCAGTGCCAGCTGTGCGTATTGCTCTGATAAGTTAATAACCTCTACATTTCCTTCTTCATGCTGTTTCAGCCAATCGTAATCTTTATCAATATTCGCTGCATTGACTACCAGCAAATAGTGTTCATCTTTTAATTTATAAACAAGTAAATCGTCAACTGTTCCGCCGTTTTCATAGCACATGGCTGTATATAAGGCACCAGCATTTTTTAGACGCGAAACATCATTTGTCATCATTTTTTGAAGATAGCTTAGGCTGTCTGGTCCTTTCACTTCAATTTCTCCCATATGGGATACATCGAATAATCCAGCTTTAGTTCTTACTGCTTCATGCTCTTCTTTAATGCTGGAAAACTGGACAGGAAGATCCCAGCCTCCAAAATCAATTGTTTTCGCACCGTATTCCTTATATACATCAAACAAAGGTGTGCGCTTTAATTGTGACATTTACTTGTCCTCCTCTAATTTGAAAGTGAAAACTTAGAAAATTCAGGAACAGCAAAATTCATCAAAAAAGGACAGAAAATCCCCTCATATAATCTGAGAAGACCTCTGTCCTTTCACCTGAAAGTTTAACCATATGCATGGCTGTCCTCTTGGGTGGCCCTTTTATGGACTCTCTCCAGAGATGCGTCAAGCAAGAGTTCTTTTGCCTGAGAGATTCACATGTGAATGCTTGCTCCTTCGGCGCTGCTTAAATAGCAGTCTCTCCCCTTGCTGTCATTCGCATTATAAAAATTTTCCAAGATGGTCATACTGATAGATAAGCAAAAATGTCTCGTATGAAATAACGCATCATGCCATCTTGCATTAGCATTTCAATATTCATACCGGTCACTAAAAAGTTAATGGAATCAATCAAGATTTCATAAAAAAAGATGTCAGCCATTTTCATAATGTGACAAATTTCAAAACTTTCAAAGCTATTTACATCCTAACACCTCCATGTAAATTGAGCAACAATTTTTATCAGAAGAAATAAGAAAATCATCCGTAATCTCTTAATTATATTCATATTTATAGACATCCTAACAAATATTAATAGCAAAACACGAACATTTAATACATAACATAATTAAATATTCGCGAATATACTCTCATATATTTATGTTCTGCATCTTTGCTTCATCTGAAAGGAGAGAATCATTTTTATGTCTGTGCAAATTGAGTTTGATTCATCATGGGAAGAAGAATTTTTTAAGAGAATTGATTCTGATGGACCCTGGGGGAATTGGGAACTTTACAAACTAGCAATTGAGGTGGAGAATCATACAACCATTCCGGAATTTGAAGGCTTGCAGGCACCTGAGCATCTTCCGAATTTAACGCCGCTTCCCCATCAGCTGGAAGTCGCCAAGCAGGTTGTAGAAAATATGAATGGCAAAGCAATTCTTGCTGATGAGGTCGGTTTGGGCAAAACGATTGAAGCAGGGTTAATACTAAAAGAATATATGATTCGCGGGCTTGTGAAGAAAGTATTGATTCTAGTCCCGGCTTCCCTTGTTTCTCAATGGGCAATCGAGCTGAACAGTAAATTTTTCATTCCTGCTATTGCCCAGAAAAAAAGCTATGTTTGGGAGCAATGTGATGTCGTTGTTTCCTCGATTGATACAGCTAAACGAAATCCCCACCGGGATATTATTAATAACCTTGATTATGATCTCATTATTATCGATGAAGCTCATAAACTGAAAAACAATAAAACAAAGAACTATGAATTTGTACAGGGCTTAAAGAAGAAATTTTGTTTACTGCTGACAGCAACACCCATTCAAAATAGAATCAGCGAGATTTTTAATCTTGTTTCACTCTTGAAACCAGGGCATTTAGGCAATGAAGCTGCCTTTTATGAGAAGTATAAGAAGGACGCACGTTCGCTGGATGACCATGATCATTTGAAGGAACTCGTCAATAAAGTCATGATCCGCAACCGCAGAGCAGATACAGGCATTGAATGGACAAAAAGGCATGTGGAAACAATACCCATTGAGTTTTCGGAAAAAGAAAGAGCCTTATATGATGCTGTATCCGCTATTCGCTCAGATGAAACAATGTCATCCAGCCAGTTCTCTATCATGACTTTGCAGCGTGAGGCATGCAGCAGCAGAGAAGCTGTCTATTACACCCTCAGAAACATGCTGACCAAACAAGAAAATCCATCTGCTCAGTTTCAAGGCAGCATACAAAAGCTGGTCTCCATCGTCGAAGCGGTTGATAAAAATTCAAAAGCAGAAAAAGCACTTGAATTAATTCAAAAAATTAACGACAAAGTCATTATTTTTACCGAATATCGCTCAACACAGCTTTACCTGCAATGGTATCTCAAGCAGCATGGAATTACATCAGTTCCATTTAGAGGCGGCTTTAAACGGGGCAAAAAAGACTGGATGAGAGAGCTTTTTCAAAAACATGCGCAAGTCCTTATTGCGACAGAAGCCGGCGGAGAAGGAATTAACCTTCAATTCTGTAATCATATGATCAATTTTGATCTTCCTTGGAATCCAATGCGTCTTGAGCAGCGGATCGGCCGTGTTCACCGCCTTGGTCAGGAAAAGGATGTTATGATCTATAACTTTGCCATTAAAGATACGGTAGAGGAACATATTCTAAAGCTTCTTCATGAAAAGATACACCTGTTTGAGAAGGTGGTTGGCGAACTGGACGATATCCTGACGAAACTTGAGTTTGGCAATATTGAAGATCATTTGCTTGATATCTTTGGAAAATCTTCTTCTGAAGGCGAGATGAAGATTAAAATGGACAATCTCACAAGCATGATCCAATTCGCAGAAGATATGAAGGAAGGGAATATACATGCAGCAACATGAAATACATAGTTTCCTCGTTAAATACTTTCAGGCCAATGAATGCGCAATAATTGAGCAGGGTCCTGGTTTTTTACGAGTACAGCTGACGATTGAGCTTGATAAAGAGTTAATGAACAGGCCGTTTTATTGGCATTATCTTGAGAAAACAGGCGGAATACCAAATCCTATGCAGCTAACATTAATCACAAATAAAATGCTGGCACCTGAAAATATGCAAGGCGAGGTCATCCATTTTGGCTCCCCTCGCTTGCATCAAATTTTCCAATCAGCCAGAAGCTTAGCAGGCTATATCCGCCTATATGAAAACCATCAGCATCAAAATGGGACCCAAATACCGCTGCGCCCATGGCTTGGGATGAACGTCCGTATTTCGTATCAATGTGACCGTAAAAAAGATATCTTTAAATCCATTGGACTGCAGCTTATTAATGGCCAAATGATTGAAAACTTTCATGATAAGCTGCTAACAATGAACTTAACACCAAAAATCCCTGACTATTCTTTCACGCTTTCGCCTATCATCATGCCCAAAAGCGGAATGACGAGAGTCGCGGGTTTCCTGCAAAACAGCATTCTTCAAGAAGACCATACATGGGCAGAAGAAGCGAGAGAACGGTGGAGCAAGGATCTTGATCTGCTCGAACATTTTTATGAGGATGAGGAAGAAAAAGCCGACAGCTATGAAATTGAAAAAAAAGCACTGCAGGAGCAATACGAACCAAAAATATCAATATCAATGGTCAATGGAGGATTGTTTTATTTAACAGATCATGCAGTTTCATAAGAAAAAGCAAGAATGCTGTTTATGGCATTCTTGCTTTTTTATGAAATTCTATCTTTAATACTAATCTTTCCGTTTCGTTTTCAATCCATAATAAAACACATACGGAATGACACCAAACCAGCGAAATAAAAAGGGTTCTTTTTCAACCTTCTTCTGCTGCCTATATTTCTTCCGTTCATCTTTTGGCTGATCCATATATTTAACAAAGGTTTCTGTCATAAACTTCACATAGTCATTGGATTTCATTTTGTCACCTTCTTTGCAGAAATAAATAGTGCAAATTGTTCCCCATATAGTAACAAGTATGTCCACGTCCAATTTTTCTAAACAGCTGAACCATCTTTCCCGGGAAATAGTGGCTAATTCCGCTCTATCCATCTTGTCATCTGCTTTGTATCCTGATCATAAAAACTATAAGCTGTAAGCTGATATTCATCCTCCAAATTCAGTTCATATATTATTCTGAGCTGATTATCGTTCATCTGTTCTGTATGATAGGCAACTCGTCCATGATTAAAAGCAAGAACACCATTCATATTGTAATTCTCCGTCTGCAATAATTCCTCAACATGATGGAGAGTACGAAAATAATAATATTCCTGCTGCAGAAGTGCGTTTTCTTCTACAATGATCCGTTTTTCATTTAAATATAATTCTAAAAGCAATGTAAGCAGAAACGACACTAACAGCAATAACGCTAACGTAAGCGGATACGTAAACCCGTTCTTATTTCTGATCATTGAGATGCTCCTGTAATAAAAGGTGTTATTAGACTGGTATGTGTTTCATCCTTTGTATCTATCATTCTAATTACCAAACTTTTTCTTTGTTCTTCGTATGTTACATCTCTCACATTTTGCATTACAATTTCGTGTCCAGTTCCATTAACCCGCCTTCTAATATTGCTTCCGTATTTTTCATAGCTGATTTGCTGCTGATTCTTTCTCACAATCAATTTTCCATTTGCAACCTCAATTCCTCCTTCTGATAAGCGCACTTCTTTTTTCAGCTGCTGAATAAAGATATTCCACTCCATTTTGGCAATGATCTTATTTGTCTCGGAACTTTGAATAATATGATTCATGGTCAAGGGAATTAAGCTCATAATGAGCAGAAAAACAGTAAAACCGTATAGAGCATCAAGCATTGTAAATCCTTTTTCATTGGTCGATTGATTCACATACTTGCCCAGCAGCTTCGCCGTTCCTTTCATAAAATACACACACCTCCCCCTTATTTAAAATGAGGCTGTATACCACACCATCTTTCAAAAAGGTTTCCGAACGAGGAGACATCATTGCAGCCTCACTTTCCATCAAACTTTCATATAATAGCTTGACAGCTATATGATGGATTTGAACATTCTGCTGTGACTCATAAATTTTTGATAGTAATGGCATTAATAGCGCACCAATAAGAAAGAGAGCCGAGAGGGACAAAAACAAATCTGTTAGAATAAAGCCATCACATTTCCGCAACATAAAATCGTCCTCTCCCGATTAAAAAGGTCATCTTAAAGCTCTTTTCATTGAAGAAAATATAGAACTGTCCAAATTGATTGACATTCCCATCAGACAAAAAGGAAAAATACAAGTCCATGCTCCCTTCTTGAATGGAAATATCTTTGGAATATTGTCTGCTGAATAGAATTTCTTCACTGTTTTCTATTACATAATACATATGATTTTCAGGCTGAATATACACGCGGATTTGCTTTTGGTGAGAAATAGCGTAGCTTTGAGCGAAGAGGAGATCGGATTTTAGCTGAGAAAAGAACTGCTTCTCTAAAAGTGTGTATGTCATTGGACTGATTTTTACAACTGAAGCTGTTAGGATAATTAATACAATAGAGAATACGATTAATGATTCGATTAAAGTAAAACCAGACTCAGTATGAAGTTTCATGATGAAGGCGATTTGGATGATACTTCTCCATCAGCGGAAATGATTATTTCATCACCATTTTGACATGTTAGCTGATTTTCATTTAAGTATTCTTTATCAGCAAGCTCTTGAATGGTTGCCGGCAATTTCTTTTCATCCAATTCGTATGCTTGGACTTGAGCCTGCACCATTTGAACAAAAGCATCGCAGCCTTTAGAATTAATTTTTGAATTATGCTGTGTTACATTCGGTACTGTGATAATTAATAATACAGATATCACCAGCAGAACAATCATCATTTCAATCAGAGTAAAACCACGCTGATTTTTTAACATTAAAATCCCTCCATTAAATGAAACATTGGTAATAAAACCGCCAAATACATAGAAACAAGCAGAAACCCAATAAAAGAATAAATGATCGGCTGTATCGTTTTAATTGTCTTTTCCACCTTTTCTTCCAATCTCTCCATGCAGTGCTCGCCAAAAAAAGCAAGCTCCTCTGCCAGCTTTCCGTTTTTCTGTCCATGTGCAATGATTCGGGAAAGCTCAAAGTCAAAAATAAAATACTTTTGAATTAACACTTCAAGTGCTTCCCCTCTTAATAAGCCGCTCTGCAATTCATAACCCAGCTCCTGATAAAGTGGCTGCTTTTCATTTTTTTCGAATAGCTGCAGGGCCTCAAATACAGACAATCCTGCCTGCAGCAAATAATGAAGCTGTACTGAAAAATAATGTGAATAGAATAGTTTTAAAAATACCCCGAACACTGGAATAGAGGAGATTATAGTCTTTTGCTTTAAATACGTTAAACGTTTAAAGCGAAAGGAATAATAACATAGGAGCACAATGACTAGAAGGAAGGTCACACTCAGCATAATAGGAAATAAGTTACCGAATCCAGATACAATATTTGTGAAAAAATTAGCCTCCAAATCCAATGACAGAAACAAGGATGAAAACTTAGGAAGCAAGATTTGTATAACAAACAAAAACAGTACAATCGTAACCAATATTAAAAAAATAGGATACATAAGCAGCTTCTTGAGTTTTTGCCAATTTTCATCCCGCTTTAAAATCATCTCACTTCCATCTCTAAACGCTTCTGCCAATCCGCCATGCTGCTCTGCAAAATAAACATACCCAATGACATCTTCATTAAATTTAAGCTTTGAGAAGGCATTATATAAGGAATAACCTTCACGTAATTCTTGTAGACATAGCTCCATTGCCGACCTTTTGTGAAGCGGCAGGTGCAGAGTGACTGACTCAATCGCCTCTGATAATGGATAACCTCTTTTCAAGAGGTCACCAATCCATTTTAATAGCAGCCCCTGTTCCTGAAGGCTCCATTTATTCTTTTGCATCATCCATCACCCACCGTTCATACTCCGATCCCTTAACAAATCCAAGGGCAATTCCTTTGCGGATATGATCCTTCAATGTCCGATATTCAACAAATGTTCCCCCATCATTCATATGATTGATGACACTATGCAGCGCTTTGCCTGTTAAAAGTTCAAAAATAGTAGCACGTTTTAACTGACCATAACTCAAGCAATAAGGAGAACACTCTCCGCCGCAATAAGGGCAAATCAGCTCCACTAGCCGCTGAGCTGTAACAGCAATCAGGGTTTGCTGAATTTCCAGTAAACTCACCCCAAACTCCTGCAGTCTTACAATCGCTCCCTGTGCATCTCTTGTATGCATCGTTGTTAATACTAAATGTCCCGTCAACGAAGCACGCACCGCTATTTGCGCAGTTTCAGCATCCCTAATTTCTCCAACCATAATAATATCCGGATCATGGCGTAAAATGGCTTTTAAACCGGTGGCATAAGAAACTCCTGCTTTTTCATTTACCTGCACTTGCATAACCTGATCATTTTCTTTCTCTATTGGGTCTTCTAATGTGATTACATTTCGATTGTAAATATGTGAGGTTTCGTTGAGGAGTGAGTATAAGGTTGTTGTTTTGCCGCTGCCTGTAGGACCTGTTAAAATAATCAGTCCATGAGCATGTTTTAATAGTGCTAGCATTTTTCTTGTCGTCTCAGGGAATAATGAAATGTGATAGTAAGGAATATTCTGATGTGCGGGAAGGATGCGGATAACAAGGCTTTCTGAAAAACGGGAAGGAAGAGTGGAAAAGCGCAAGCCAATCTGATAACCATTCATCGTGTAAGAGCTGGCTCCATTTTGCGGACGTCTCTTTTCACCGATATCCATGGATGCAGTGAATTTAAAATGAGAGATGAGACGGTCACAATCCTCTCTTGGCAAATGAAATCTGGGAATCAGTTTGCTGGCTAAGCGAAACTGAATCAATGTATCGTTTTTGCGGGGAAGAATGTGAATATCTGTCGCCTGTTTTTGGACAGCATCACGGATAATACTTTCTGCGAGCCTTTCGATATTGCTCACCGCTGTTGTACACCACCTTCTTATTTAGGATGGTAATAAATTTCGACAGTTTTCTGCCTTTCCCTTCTTTTTTCTTGAATTTTTTTCAACATTCTCCAAAAAACGTGAAGATGTGAACATTTTCTAAACTTATGGTGAAAACAGTGTTTACCTCAAATGGCTGTATTATAATGGAATAAATACTCAGTCTGAGGTGAATTCTAGTGGAACAAACATTAAAGATCACGAATGTATTATCTGATCCAACCCGCTATTATATATATCAATATATCTCCGAAAAACATCGTGATGTGACGGTTCAGGAGATTGCCGACAATTTTTCCATTCATCCAAACGTAGCAAGACTGCATTTATCAAAGCTCGAAGATGTAAATATGATTATTTCTGAAACAAAGAAAACCGGAAAAGGCGGACGTCCAAGCCGACTATATCGCCTATCTGATGAAGTTATTCAGCTTCAATTCCCTTTCAGAGATTACCAGCTCCTTTCAGAGATTGCACTTGAAACCCTAATGTCCCTTGGAGAAGCAGGCAAAGCTGCCTTATATGTGACAGGCAAAAAGTTTGGCCAGCGATTAATGGATCAGGAAAATCAGCGTCCACACAGCAATATGAGCATATCCAGTTTTGATCATAAGTTGAACTTGATTAAAAACGCAGCAACGATATCTGGCTTTCATCCTGAATTTGAAGTCAATGAAGATGGAACATCTGTTTATTTTCAAGTTTACAATTGTCCGTTTAAGGAAATTGCTGCAGCACATCCCGAGTCAGTCTGTCACATGCATTATGAATTCTTAAATGGAATGTTTTCATCTGTCTTTCCGGATGTGGAGCTAATGGAAAAATCCAATATGCTTAAAGGCTGTGATTTTTGCTCTTATCAGACGGTCTTGACAAACTGATAACATGTTATTTACTTTTATCTAACATTTACCTTATAATAAGATCGTATGCAATTGTATGCGTTTTAAAGGAGGGATACATATGGATCGTATGTACAGAGTACTGGGATTCTGGACTGGCATATTCGCTATAATGTTCTATGTAGGCGACATGTATACTACGTCCTTAATCTTTTTCGGTCAAACAGGATTTTTCCTGCTTCTAAGCTATTTAAAGCTTTCCGAACGTATGTATATCTATGTATTTGGAGCTTATTTAACAGTGTTTTTCGTTGGGTTTACGTACTGGTCAACATTTATGATGATCCCGGGTTCAGGCGGCCACTAATCAGATTGACTTAGTGCGCAGCAATGTAATCGGCAAACTGCACTAATAGCTTCGATGATTACCGTGCGTTATTGCTTTTGTTCTAGCTTCTTTAATTTAAAAAGCACAAATAAAAAAACGATGATGATTTCATCGTTTTTTTATTTGCAGTAAGCTAACCTCGATTAAAATCCATTTAAGAATGGATTAGAATCCATTTCTTCTCCGATCGTCGTAGCAGGTCCATGTCCTGATAGTACAATTGTTTCTTCAGGCAGTCCCAAAAGCTTATCATGAATACTTTTTATCAGTTGTGCATGGTTGCCGCCCGGCAAATCTGTCCTTCCAATACTTCCTTGAAAAAGAGCATCCCCTGAAACAGCAATTGATGATTCTGGAAAATAAAAAGTCACACTGCCAGGTGAATGTCCAGGTGTCTCAAGTAACTGGAACTTAAAGTCGCCAATTTGCATATGTTTTTCTTCTGTAAGAATATGATCTGCCGGCTTCATGCGTATCAATGTGCCAATTTGAAAAAATTGGGAGCCGTTTAGAGATGGATCAAAGAGCCATCCGGCCTCTTGTTCATGTATATAGACAGGAATATCAAAGTAATCACGCACCTCATCAAGGGCACCAATATGATCAAAATGAGCATGTGTCAGTAAGATCGCCTGTGGCTGATATTTTTTTTCATTCACAAAGCTGATTAGCCTTTCAGCATCTCCGCCTGGATCTACAATTAAACAGTTTTGATTGTCTATAGCCAAGACATAGCAATTTGTCTGTAAAGCACCTAAAGGAATACAATGCCATTTCATGTTCTCTACCTCCATCTAGTCCGTTTGTTCCCTTCATTTTACACTAGATCATACAAGATGTTAAAGAGAAGCATGCAGTAATTAATGCTCCTCATTAGCCTTACATGCCAATAAAACTTAAAATCCTTCTTAAAGTGACATAATGCATTGCCCCTAAAGACAAATAAGTGTCATTTTTAGACCTCGACAAATTCTCGAAAAACTTATAAAATAATAACGAATGCAAATTGATAGTAAGGTAAATACTTCTTAAAAATGCAGTCAGCCATTGCCGTTTTGTAAACGTTTAATCTACGCTTTCTTCACTGGAATACATGGAAGAAATTATAAACGTTTAGCCATGGCACAAAAAGAGTACATAGTAAAACTGTACAAGGCTTTTGCCTGCTGCAAAAACATAAAGGAGGTTAACTGAATGGGACTTGTAATCATTTTTGCTTTAACAGCACTGCTGGCACTGTTTGGAACAATTAGTGCACTAAAAAACAAAAATTTACTTGGAATTGTCTTTGGCGGAGGAACACTGGCTGTTTTTGGCTGGTTCGCGGTTATGACTTTAATCAATAGCGGGTATCCTGCTGTACACTAAGACATTAAAAAGAAGAGGATTGCCACAATGGCAACCCTCTTCTTTTTATTCTTCCAATAAAGACTGAACTCTCTTTACCTTATCCTCCATCTTCCTTTGAACATCACGACGATCATCAATTCGAATATTAGTAGCAACCCGTTCAATATTATGCTGAAAAGGTGCTTCATGGATTTTTTGAATGACTTCAAATAATACTGGAAGATCCCCTTCAATAATGGTATTCATTGGTGTCAGCTGAAAATGAATTTTCCCGGCTTCCTGGTAGGAGGCAAGGATTTTTTGTATTTCTGCCACATACTTGCTTACACTTGGTGTTTTCGTTCCAATTGGAATGACTGTTACATCAACTATTGCCATATGCATTACGTCCCCTTTTTATAAAATTTCCTCTTTCATTAAAGAAATAATCTCACCGCTCTCCAAGTGGATCAGCTTCTCAAAATAATAACCATACAGACAGGCTTTTCCATCAGGTGAACAGCTGAGCGGCTCATTATCTGCGTTTTCGAGAAGGATTTCCTTTTCTCCGCTGCTCAATTTTGTGTTGATTAGCTGAAATCCATTCTGATATAAATCTGCCTCAGAGCTATGTAAAGGCTGAAAAGAGAGGAAAGATTCATTCCCAATGAAGTCAGAGTAAGGAATTAGCCAATCTGAATAGTTCGTTAATTGTGGGACAGAAAAGGAGGATAATACTTCAAATTGTTCTGTCATAAACGTATAGACCGCTTCGTCCATTTTACCATTTTCAGCAGATATCGTCATAACTCCTTGATCAAATCTCTTTACTTGAAAAATTCGATCAAGAATTGTTTCATTTTGATCATTAAAAATTGAATGCTTAACAAGGGGTGCAAAAAGAGCTGGATTTTCTGAACTCCAGTCAAGATATACTATCTCTTCGCTATTAAGCCAATGCACAAAGGGTTCATTTAAAGACAATTCACTTAAGCTTTCTTCTTCGATATTCATTAAATAAGGAGTAAAAGTCCAATCCTCTGAAAAAGCAGAAATGAGAATCATATTTGTATCATAAGGATTCCATGTATAGGTTAGTTCAGCAGCAGTCAAAGATTGCGTATTCAGGACCATGCCTTGCAGATCAATAACCGTCAGCAGTCCTTCATACGTAGAAACGGATGTGTGTATAATAAGGTTCTTTTTGTCTGGACTGATTAAAACATCTACAATAGGCAGCTCTGATGTGAACAATAATGATTTCTCACCTGAATAAATGTTATATTCATAGATATCAGAAGTGTTGCCTTTTGATACGGTATAAACAACTTTTTCATTCGATAGCCAGCCGCTAATTCCTGAAAATTGCCCGTCATTCACCTCTATAGGAACCAATTCTTGCTTAGACTCTACTGTATTTTCCGGCGCTGCATCGCCATCTTTTTCAAATTCGCTGTCATCGTCTTTTTGACAGCCTGCCAAAAGAAGAAGAGAAAAAGCCAGCATCAGAAAAAAGCCCTTATACAGATATGTAGATGTTAAAAAGCCTCTCGCCTTTTGCCCCTGATTACCGCTCATCTTCTTTCCCCCTTAATCCACTATTAATTTGTACGTAAATATGTTAAAAATGTTTCAATTATTTCAAAAATATTTTAAAAAAACAACAAAAAGCCGAAATCGGCTTTTTGTACTAACTGCGATTATAGTTTTTGTGTCCGTATACCCTTGTTTATTTGCTTAACTGGACTAGAGTAATAAGGACTTCAAGCTATTATACTGTCCTTCCTCCCCAAAATACAAGCGTTAATTACATATATAATGAAGCTAGAAAGATCCCCAGCACCTCTTCATATATTTCATCAAACTGGGACAATGGCAGCGGATTAATGCCTTTTCCTAACTCAATTGTAAATCCTGGCTTGCGGAATTCTTGAATAAACCAATCTTTATACCCTGCAAAGCTGTCAATATACTGTACGGATGTATATCCGCTGACTCGTTCAAATTCATCTGCAATGACTTGAGATTCTGGGGGTTCCAGCCCTTCGTATCCCCAATAAAATTCTTCTCCTTGTGTATGAAAAGCAAGCATTCTGTCAAATTGATTTTCACGGGCAAACTCTGCCATCGCTATAGCCTCAGGCTCTGTTAATGGTGCAGTTCCTGGAAAGTCTCTTGGAGCAGGCGATTTTTCTTCTTTGCGCTCTTTTTCCACTTCCCATTTAGCTGGATATTGATTATTTAAGTCTACCCCACGGATATTGGCTTTCCAGCCTGAGAAATCTGTGCTGCCATTGTTAATCTGCAGAACCTGTTCACTCATCTCGGCAGGAGGTCCTTTCAATACTAGGTTAACACCATCAGGATTAACCATTGGTACAATGGATAAGCTGACATTCTGATAATATGGCAGCACATTTAATCCTCTAATCGGGCGCATGTTGGTGAGAGCAAGTAAATAATTGTTAACTAAAGCCATTAAAATGGGCGTTGTAATCCATTCATTTGCATGGAAGGAAGCATTAATTTGCACTTTCTTAGGACCAGTGCCTATTTTTATTTCTTGTATAGGCTTCCCAAGAACACTATTTCCGATTGTGTTTATTTGTATAAAAGGAAAAACTTCTTTCAGGGAAGTCAAATCCGTCTGCAGGGATTCAAATGTATAATTCATGCGCCGATTGAGCGACGGAGTGATCATTCTTTTAGGCAAATTAATTACTGATCCAATAACGAGCTGATTTGGATTGATATTTTGATTCAGCAATAATAATGCATCTGCAGAAAGATGCCGTCCTGCACTTAATTTCCAAAATGTATCCCCTCTTTTGACTGTATAACGTTCTATCGAAAAACCAGGGATTTGAATTTCCTGCCCTATTTGCAGAGCAGATGGATTTATATTCGGATTAGAATCAATAATTAAATTTAACGGAACCATAAACAGCTGGCTATAGTACCATAATGAGTCACCTGAACGAACAATGATCTTCATTCTACTCCCCCTTTTCATCATTCATACTGTATGAAAGAAAGAGAAGAAAAATGACTATGAACAACCATTGGTGCAGGCACTGCTTATGAGGTCAAGTGCCTTAAGCGGATAGGTTTCTATTTCTGTTTATTTGGATAAAATCGAAGCAAATCACCATTTATAATAGAATCTGAATATTCAAGCTCACGTTTGGCCTCTTCAATAAATGGTGAACACTCTATTTCTCCAACCTGTTCTCCTGTGGTTTGATCATAACAAGTATTCCGCGTATAGACATATTTTTCGGATATAAAACTGCCATCCCTCAGCACCGTAAACTGAGAACGAGTTTCTGAAAAAAGATCGGAACCAAAATTGAAGCCATTCTTCGTATTAATCCCAAGTAAATGGAGCAGTGTTGGTTTTACATCAATTTGACCAGCAACTGATGAGATCGTTTTCCCCTCTTGGCCAGGAATATGAATGACCAGCGGTACTCGCTGCAGCTCCATATTTACGAGCGGAGTAACTTCTTTACCTAAAAATCCACTCAATGTGCTATTATGGTGCTCTGATAATCCGTAATGATCACCATAAAGCACAATGATCGAATCTTCATATAAGCCTTCATCCTTCAGCTTTTGAACAAAAGTCTTAACCGCTTCATCTGTATAACGGACAGTTTGAAAGTAATTATCTACAATACTATCCCCTGATGCATAGGATTCAATCAGCTGATCACTTTCTTTTAATTCAAAGGGGAAATGATTTGTAAGAGTAATAAACTTAGCCAAAAATGGTGATGGAATTTCTTTTATATGCTCAATAGATTGCTCAAAGAATTCAATATCTTTTAACCCCCAGCCTACAGAGTTATCTTGATTCACCTCATAAGATGGCAATGAATAAAATCGGTCATATCCTAATGCGCTATACATAATATCACGGTTCCAAAAGCTTTTATTATTAGCATGAAAAGCAGCTGTTGTATATCCATGATCTCTCAGTATCTCAGGCATTGCTTCATATTGATTACCTGAATGTGTAAAAAAGACGGCACCCCGATCCAGCGGGTACAATGATGTATCAATTAAAAACTCAGAGTCAGACGATTTGCCTTGTGCGGTCTGATGATAAAACTGATCAAAATAGTAACTTTCTTTTATAAAATCATTTAAAAATGGTGTAATTTCCTGGTCCTTAACTTTCTGATTAACCACAAAACTTTGGACAGATTCCATCGCAATCAGATAAACATTCTTATTCTTAGCTGCTCCAAATAAATGTTCATTTGGGAGGTCATAGCCAGCATGTATATAATTATCGATATCCGCAAGTTCACTTCCATCAGCCATTGCACGCTGTGCAGAAGACTTTGTCTGCAAAAACAAGTCATATACATGATAATTATATGTTCCTATATTTTTCACAAGCACTTCTCGATCAAAGGTGCGGGTCAGAAGATCTGACCATTGTGATTCCGCCAGGCCAATATTAAAGAAAGCAAGTGCTGCCGCTGCAATAAAAAAAGCTGCCCTTTTGATCTTCGTATACTTTTTATATAATGCAAATTTTGGTTTTAAAAGAATGATAAGAACTATTAGGACAACATCTGTAAAATAAAGAAGATCACTAAAACGAAGGAGTTCATTCACACTGCTGCCGAGGTCACTCATATTGCTTGTCTGAAACAAAACAGGAAGTGTTATATAATCATTATAAAATCGGTAAAAGACAACGTTTGCAAAAAGAACAACTGAGATCAGGAAGCTTGATGCTAATACATAAATATTTCTTGTCCTCTCTTTAAAAAACAAGCCAATACCTAAAACAATTAACAAAAAACTCAATGGATTTATAAACAGGATTAACTCCTGCTTCCAGTTATCAATCTGTATATCAAAACTAGTTTTATAAACGATATATGTTTTGATCCAAAGTAAGAATACTGCAATTGAGATAATCGAAATTGCAGGCATTTTTATTTTGCTCATATTATGCAGACCTCCTTGCATTTAAAATGATCACATATAATTTAATGGCTTTTCCATACTGTGCAGTTTTTTCGCAAATATTAATATGTAAAAAAAGGCTTAATTAATAGACGTTTGAGACCTTGAAAAGTTTCGAATATTACATCATTTATTAAAATAAATAGGAACCTCCAGGCTTTTATACATTCCTGTTCAATATGAAGTAAAATGACCTGCAAAAAAAAGCACCTTGATAAAAGGCGCTTTTCTGTTATATATTATTTATTTTTTGCCAGCCAAGCTGCACCAATAACACCTGCGTCATTTCCCAGAATGGCTAAATCAATTGTTGTTGTATTTCTGACTCCTGGAAAAGCGTATTTTTGAAAGTGTTCAATAACAGGTTTTAATAAAATATCTCCTGCTTTCGAAACTCCCCCTCCTAATACAATCTTTTCAGGATTTAAGGTATTCGCAATATTTGCGAGAACAAAACCAAGGTGAAAGGCTGTTTCCTTTAACACTTCCAATGAAAGCTTATCTCCGCTTCGTGCTGTATCAAATACATCTTTTGCTGTAATAGCTCCAGCAGTCTGATAAATCGAGAGCAGCTCACTTTCCATATTTTCATTGATTTTGATTTTTTCGGTCGCCTGTCGAACAATTCCTGTTGCAGATGCAATCGTTTCAAGGCAGCCTGTTTTGCCGCAGTTACATGGAGCACCGCCTTCTGGGATAACTGTTATATGGCCAATTTCGCCCCCTGATCCTGCTACACCTTGTACAATATCCCCATTGGCAATAACTCCGCCGCCAACACCGGTGCCAAGCGTAACACAAACAAGATCCTTACCGCCATTGCCTGCACCCTTCCACATCTCTCCCAGAGCTGCACAGTTTGCATCATTATCTACCACAACAGAAAGACCTGTTTCAACTTCAAGCAAGTCTTTTACCGGATAGTTATCTTGCCACCCTAAGTTTACAGAATGGTATACAATTCCTGCATCAAGATCAACTGGTCCTGGTGCCCCCATCCCAATCCCTTGGACCTGGCTTTTTTCAATACTCCATTCTTCAAGCTTCTCATCAATACTTTTAGCTATATTTACGGTAATGTTTCTTCCTTCTTCACTATTATCAGTCGGAATTTCCCACTTATGCTGAATTTCTCCATATGTATTTAACAGTGCCAGTTTGGTAGAAGTGCCTCCTAAATCTACTCCAATCAACCATCTCTCCATAACCCTACTCACCCTTCTGCTGCTTCTCTTTTAATAGCTGTGCTTCATGCCTTAACAGCAAAATCGCACTTTGGTATTGCTGCGGTTCTATTAGCAAGGAGTCATATAAATCTTGTATCTCTGCTTCCATTAACTCCAAATCAGCGACACGATCTCCTATATAAACAAAGATGCCAAATTTCTTCAGCAGCTGCTGAACATCATAAATCGTATTCATAGTTGCTCCTTTACTGGAAAAGTGAAGCGCTTTAAACATTTGCATAATTGAAAGAACTTCATCTGAATAAAAACATAAAAATAATGTTATCTTGCCATTTCGTGACAGAAGGATCTTAAATAAGCCAAGTTCCGCCTTTGCTGCCCAACTTAAAGTATAATCGAAAGCTACTGTCCTCTCAAGGGTTAGAATCAGCTGCTATATACTTTTTTCAACGTAAAGGTGCCCTTTCTATCCTTACAAACGTAAAAAAACTTCTCCTATTTAAAAGAGAAGTTTTTTTCATCCTTGTATTTATCTGTCAGGATCTTTTGGATGGATCATCCGTGGTCTTCTATTTTTTAAAGGAATAGGGGAGCGGATTAGGACATCCCGGAAGGCTCGCAGGTTGAAAGGAATAAACGGCCAAAAATAAGGTACGCCAAATGACTTCATTCTAGAGAGCATAATGATCAGCAGTACGATCGCGATTATGAATCCATATTCATGAAATAAGCTTGTCATGAGCAAGAGTCCTATTCTAATCAGCCGGTTTGCAAGACTCATCTCATAGCTTGGCGTTGCAAATGTTCCAATTGCTGCGATTGCTAAGTACAATACCACTTCATTAATTAAGAGACCCACATCAACAGCAACAGAACCAATCATTAATGCTGCAACTAAACCCAGTGCTGTTGCCAGGGAGGAAGGGGTATGAATTGCTGCCATCCTAAGCATATCAAGGCCTGTTTCAATTAGCAGAAATTGCAGCAGCAATGGTAGATGACCTGTATCCTCTGGGACCAAAAAGAGAAGTCCAGCTGGCATTAACTCCGGTTTTACAGCAAGTAAGTACCATAATGGCAGCAAAAAAAGGGACGCAAATACAGCTAAAAATCGTACAGCGCGTAAATAGGCTCCAACCAATGGCTTATTGCGGTATTCTTCAGCATGCTGTAAATGATGCCAGTACGTAGTTGGTGTAATGATGACGCTTGGTGAACCATCGACAATAATGCAGACATGTCCCTCGTATAAATGGGTGGCTGCCGTATCAGGTCTTTCCGTATAACGCACGAGAGGATAGGGATTCCAATGCCTTCCAGATATAAACTCCTCGATTGTTTTTTCGGCCATTGGCAGTCCATCTGTATCAATTTTGGCTAAAGCATCCTTTACTTCTTTTACAATCGCAGGATCTGCTATATCCTCAATATAACTAACTACGATATCAGTTTTTGATCGTCTGCCCACCTGCATATATTCCATCCGCAAGGTTTTGTCTCGAATTCTTCTCCTTGTTAAGGCTGTGTTAAATACAAGTGTTTCAACAAATCCATCTCTTGATCCCCTGACCACTCTTTCTGTATCAGGTTCCTGCGGCCCTCTTACAGGATATGTACGAGCATCGATTAAAATAATTTCCGGAACTCCATCGACAACGAGTGCGGTTGGCCCTGCAAGTACAGCACTTATAGCTGCATCAAGATCTGTTGTTGTCTCAACTTCTACATATGGGATATACGTTTTAACTAATTTAGATAATGTATCGCCTTCCAGCTGTTTTGGATCAAGGCCAGAGAGCATTTTCATTAAATAATGGAGAATATCATCTTTCACAAATCCATCCACTAAATAAAGCGCCATTTCCCTTTCCGCATATTCCACATCAAGCTGAATAATATCAAAGCTCTTCTCTACTCCTAAAGCTTCTTTTAAATATGCGATGTTTTCTTTAAGATTAGCAGAAACTTGTTTTTTCTTTGTTTCTTCCAAATTCTCCACCTCAATATGATTTTCCAGCATTTTCAATGCATATATTCATCAGCATTGACATACAGAAAAAAAATCATACCATCTCCTGGTATGATTAGATAAAATGAGGATTTTTTTTAGCAATGTAATCAGTTTCCGGTTTCATATTGATTGATTTGCTCTAAGAGATTTGTATATAACTCTTCATCATTTTCCAATTCAACCGCCCGTGTCACAAGCTCCTTTGCTTCAGCAACATTATTTTCGTTTAAATAAATCAAAGCCAAATTATAATACGCTTCATGAAATTGATCATTTTTCTCTATAACACCCTGAAGATGCTCTTTTGCTTCTGTAATTTTTCCTGTATGAATCTCAGCATAGGCCAGCTGGAACAACACATTAGCTGATGCGTCTTCTGACTGTGCAGGAT
The DNA here is from genome assembly GCF_008923265.1 of Bacillus mesophilum. Taxonomy (NCBI): domain Bacteria; kingdom Bacillati; phylum Bacillota; class Bacilli; order Caryophanales; family Bacillaceae; genus Bacillus; species Bacillus mesophilum. Next base: position 457,549 of record NZ_WBOT01000002.1, read on the forward strand.
CTTCTAACAGTTCTATGACCTTTTCATGTTCTCCCGCATCAATATATTCTCTTGCAGCAATCATTAAAGATTGTTCATCGACCACTTTGGAATGATCGCTAAATCCGTACCATAAAAGTGCACCAAAGAGCATCGCTGTTAAGAGCAATGCAGGCACCTGCAAACGCAAATTCTTCTTTTTAGGCAGATGGACAATCGCTGCGGCGAGGAAGCCTCCAATCATACCGCCAATATGGCCTGCGTTATCAATTCCTGGTATCACAAATCCCAGTACAAGGTTAATTCCCAATACCACAATGATATTCATCCCAATGGTTCTAAAAAATAATTCTTTATACATAAAGCCAAAATAAATCAATGCACCAAAGCAGCCAAAAATGGCTCCACTCGCTCCTGCAGAAAGACCGTCGCTAAAAATAAAGCTGGCCAGCGTGCCGGAAAAACCAGCAATCAAATAAACCAGCAAAAAGCGTATGCTGCCAAAAATTCTCTCCACTGCAGCACCTAAATAAAATAATGCAAGTGTATTCATTAATAAATGCACCAAGCCAATATGCAGAACAATGGGAGTGAAAAACCTCCACCATTCCCCTTCAAGAATGAGCGGGTTAAACTTTGCACCATATTGAATTAAAGTGGAAGTGTTTGTACTGCCGCCTTTCCATTCGAGTAAAAGAAACATAAGAACTTGAATAGCGATAAAAGCATAGGTGAACAGAGGTTTTCCAGCCCGAAAAACAGCTTGTTCTTCCTTTTCCTTTTTAACTGCTCCTGACAGCGTTTTTTGCTTAAGGTTCTCTATTTCTTCAGGCTCGGTATGTATCTCTGCAGGAATGTCAAATGGAGAAGAGAATAAGCTATTAAGCTTTGCTGTTTCTTTTTCATAAAGAACTGGAGCCATAATCATTGTTGTAACTTCTGTTTTACTGCCTTCCTGGAGTTGAAACGGTGCCTCCAAACGATATTCATAATCATCAACAGGAGGGTAAGGGGAAACATAAATATTTAAAATGCCTAATTGCTTTTTCGCCAGCTGCTTTCTAATTCTTTCACCATTTGCAGCTGTATGTTCAATATCCCTTTCCATCCAGCTGCTCCAGTCAAGATCATACCGCAGCAATCGAATCACCTGCAGCTGTTTATTTTCCATTTTTTCAAGCCACAGTTCTTTATCGCCTTCCCCTAACTGAACAATGCGAAAATCATGATCTGAAATAAAATACCATGCTAATCTCCAAAACATATACTCTTCTTGCATAAGATCTCCACCACTCTATATTAACTTTTCGAAAAAAACACACATTAGACAAGGCTAGTAAGATAGGTTTGATCCAGCTTTTCGATACAGCTTCTAAAAGAACAGGCTGCATGCTGCCTTCGTGTGCGTGTGCGTTTGCATTAATTTAATTTTGTATCTTTACGGATAACTTATCCTTTAACTATAGAAAAAAACACTTTGAATTGTAAAGCAATATCACCCTTATGTGTCTTTTTATAAATTCAGGAAGAAATTTGGATAAAAATGCTGTCTTTCATTCAAACTAATAAAAAAAACAGGAGGTTGGATCATGGGAAAATTGGTTTCGATCTTTGTTATTGGTCTTAGCGGCTATTTATTTTTTCAAAATCGCTATCGATTATTAAACTTTGTCTTAAGCAATGTATGGCTGCGCAGATTTGTTGTCGGGTCTTTTCTAAATATGCCCGGAATGCGCGATCGCATGATGAATTCGGTCTTCCGTTAGATTGTAATCTTCTAATAGAAAAAGGCCAGAGCGGCCTTTTTCTTTTTTCTATCATTATTAATTGTTTGAAAAGAATGGTTTCATCGTTTTCTTAAGCACTTCGGCAGAGTGTGTAAACTTCTCTTGTTCATCTTGATCTAAGTGAAGTTCGATTACATCACGTATTCCCTTTCTATTTACAATAGCAGGAACCCCAATGTACACATCACTTTGTCCGTATTTGCCGTCCAAGTAAGCGGAAACCGTCAAGACAGAATTTTCATTTTGCAGAATAGCTTTTGTTAACCTAACCAGTCCCATAGCAATGCCATAGTAGGTTGCCCCTTTGCGTTCTATGATATGATAGGCGGCATCCCTTACATTTAAAAATAACTGATCCAGATCCTCTTGCTTATATTGCTCTTTCTTTTTCACCCAATCAGCGATCGTTTTACCGGCAATATCTGCATGGCTCCATACCGGAAGCTCTGTATCCCCATGCTCTCCTATGATATAGCCATGAACATTTCGGGAGTCCACTTGAAAATAGTCTCCAAGCAAGTAGCGGAAACGAGCAGTGTCCAGAATAGTGCCTGATCCGATGACTCTTTCCTTTGGCAATCCGGAATATTTCCAAACCGCATAAGTGAGAATATCAACAGGATTGGTTGCAACAAGGAAAATGCCGTCAAAGCCGTTGTTCATCACTTGGTCTACAATACTTTTAAAAATTTTCGTATTTTTCTCTACTAAATCCAAACGGGTTTCGCCAGGTTTTTGATTGGCTCCAGCACAAATCACAACAATATCTGCGTCTCGGCAATCAGAATAATCTCCATACCAAATATTTGTAGGAGAAGGAGCAAAAGGCAGGCCGTGATTTAAATCCATGGCATCTCCCTCTGACTTCTCCTTATTCAGATCAATAAGCACTAACTCCTCTGTTACTCCTTGATTCAGCATCGCAAAAGCATAGCTGGATCCGACAAATCCAGTTCCAATTAATGCTACCCGATTCACTCTTTTTGACACGATATCTCCTCCTTACTATTTCAATTATTGTATCAGTTTATTATTAACTATTTGTAAATTGAAAATATATTAAACCTAGAAGAGCGGCAATAAATCCTGATAGAAAGTTTACTGAATCATTGTTAAGAAACGCAGACCCTTTTTGCAGTAGCGTTTTTGTCTGACAATGCACAGTCTTTTCCATTTGTTTTCCACAAACATTACATACATAAACAGCTTGGAAATAGGCTCCCATTACTGTATCGAGTATGTTGCCTATAAATCCAAATAAAAAGACAAGCCAGAAGCCAGCTAACTCCAGATCAAATAAAAGTAAACCAGCTAACCCAATGACAAATGAACCTGCAATACCCGCAAGTGTACCCAAAACACTAACTGCTCCAGATGTACCTGCCTGTGCCTTTTTGAATGTTCTAATTGATAAAGGTGCTTGCTTACTGAGAGAACCAATTTCTGATGACCATGTATCCGAATTGGCACTTGCTATACAAATTAAAAAAGCAATCAGCCATGCTTCATTAGAATTCTGCAAATAAAGCAGACTGGCAGCGGCAGCACCCCCGCCATTTGCGGCAACCTGCTGCCAATCCCGATTGGAGCCTTTTTGTACAATTTCCTCTATCGCCGCTTTTTTTTGCTTCTTAAAAAGAGACAAGATGCTAGATGAAAGAAAGAACAAACCAAGGATCAGCAAACCTTTATAACCAAAGCTGCAGCCAATACTAATCCCTACGACAACAGCACATATGCTACCTGAAAAAGAAAGAACCTTTAACCTATACCCGCCGAGTGAAGCGGCGAGAATGATGAAGATGAGAATAAATACATTAGACATTTGAATTATAAACCTTCGCATCCGTTATTATTTGCATAACAGACTGATCGTACACATCGACTGGCAAAGTTCTCACGATTTGTTCATCAAATGCAAGCGCAATGGTTTTACCTCCATAAAAGGACAGAAAGCGATCATAATATCCGCCCCCTACACCTAGGCGATCACCGCTTGCAGTAAAGGCAAGACCAGGCACAATTAATAAATCCATCTCTTCCGCTTTTTTTGCCTTTGTCTGTGCTTCAATGGGCTCTAACAATTGAAAGTAAACTCGTTCCAGCTGTTTAAAATCTGTAATGGTACGGAATATCAATTTTCGCTCTTTTGGTTCACATTTCGGAACAGAGACCGTTTTTCCTTCCTCCCATGCTTTTTTGATTATTGCATATGTATCGACTTCTGGCTGAAGAGAAATGGTAATGCCTATACTTGATGCTTTCTCCCATGCCGGCTGCTGAAAGAGTTTATGAGCAATGATTTCAGAACGCTGCATATATTGAGCTTCTGTTAACTGGGCAAGAGTATTTTTTATATACTTGCGTAAATCTTTTTTTTGCTGATCCAGTTCCATCCTCCTGTCCTCCTTTTATCTGCTATTTCATTTGTACGCTCTAGTGTTTTTTTACATACAAAAAAAGCAGCAGGAATGATCCCGCTGCTTATTTTGTCTCACGATGTGTAACAGAACGCTTATCTCTTGGGCAATATTTCTTAAGCTCAAGACGATCTGGATTGTTTCGTTTATTTTTTTTAGAAATATAGTTACGATCTCCACATTCTGTGCAAGCTAACGTAATATTCACACGCATGTAATTTCCCTCCAAACTATAGATGACTAGTTCGTTCATACGACTTTTCTATAATATCACTTTTTAGTTTGAAATGCTAGTGTGTTTTTTAAAAGTACAGAATTTAAGTTCTGTAATTCAGTTTTGCTGCCGCCGCTAATTATCCAAGACTCGCCTTCACAAGTTTGCCTTCCGTCAAATTCAATTTCTCTTGTATACAGACTGACTGCATTTCCTTTTACCATCGGGAGATATTTTAATTTTCCGCTGGCTGATTCCGCCCAAATATTATCAGTATGAATATTCCAATAAGGCTGGATAGTACATTCGCTCATTTTTTCATTCTCCAGAAACCCGTTAACTAAGTAAACAGTTTGATCAGCCAAATGGTATACAAGGTTATCAACAGGCGAAACAAAAGAAACATGTTCTCTCGAATGAGTTTCGTGTCTATATTGAAGCAATACATTTACTTTCCTTGAAAAAGGGTAATGGTTTGTGACATACACTTTGTAATAGCGAACCTTTGAGTGAATGTGCACTTCTTTCACATGAATCGATAAGCCGATCTCATGGAGTGTCTGCTGAAGCCCTCCGTTTAGCCAATAGGTGACTCCATCGACCCTAATGCCAGGCAACATTCTCAGTTTTCTATTAACACTTTCAAATAGAGGATCATGATCTGTTATTCTAAGAGAATTTGTATTCATTTCAGGACACCTATTTTCTTTATTTTTGTATAACCATTTTGCTTTCAATCAATATTTCTTCGTATACACGCTTCGTCAATTCAGCTGTACGATTCCAACTGAAAAGGCTGTCTGCTACTCTCTTTCCATTTATTCCGAGTGTGCGGGCTTCTTCTTTATTCGCCAGAAGGAAAGATGCTTGGTCTATCAGGCTGTCCCGATCACCTGGGTTCATCAATAAACCAGTAGTACCATGCTGCACGATCCCTTTTAATCCCCCTGTATTTGAAGCGATAATTGGCTTTCCTGCAGCCATTGCTTCAAGAGCCACAATCCCAAAAGGTTCATAATTACTTGGAAATACAGCCATCTCACACATTGAGAAAAACTCTGCACGCTGCTGGTCACTGATAAAGCCAGGAAAATAAAAATGATTCTCCAGTTTATACTCTTTCACTTTGCTGCGATATTCTTCTAATAGCGGACCTCTGCCTGCAATAACAAAATAAATATCCTTAAAAGTTGCACAAAGCTCATTCGCTGCATCAATAATCGTTTCAAATCCCTTTTCCTGTACCATCCTTCCAATGGAAAAGATAAGTCTTCCGTTTTCCTGCACAAAAGGCATTCCGATAGTAGAGTATTTTGTCTGATGATGAGATACATGTTCTACGCCGTTTGGAATGATCGTCATTTTATTTTCAGAAGACTGAAACAAATCAATAACTTCATTTTTCATATATACACTGCAGACAATGATGTGCTCTGAGTGTTCAATCAACTGTTTTTCCTTTTTGTGTATAAAGCTTTGCATCTCCGTAAAAATTCCGCCATTTCTGCCCGATTCCGTTGCGTGGATGGTCGTAACAAGGGGAATATTCAGCAGCGTTTTTAGACTCATTGCACAAGCTCCAACCAGCCAATCATGCGCATGTATTAATGAAAAGGAATGGATGAAGCGTAACTCTCTTGCTTTTCTTTCCATTGCCAGATTCAAACCGCCAATCCATCTTAAAAAATCAGGATCTCTGCTATTTAATGGCTCTACACGGTGAATAAAGACTCCGTTTACTGCCTCTATTTCAGGAAGTTCTCCTGTATTAGCTGTAAGGACATGAACCTCAAAACCTATCTTTACAAGGTTTTCTGCCAGGGCACCAACATGTCTTGCCAAACCGCCAACAAGATTAGGAGGATATTCCCAAGATAGCAGAAGAACCTTTCTCTTTTGTTCCTTCCTTTCCAAATGCTCATCTTTTAAAGGATAAAACTTTTTGTAAGAGTTCTTATCTATAGTGAGACCTGTTGAAATTCTTCCAGTTGCGTCAAGCCATTCTTCAATAAGCTCATCCATTATTGATTCTCCCTTATGGTATAAGGAGTTTCTCTCAACCAATTGCTCCATTTTGTGAACATATGTCCACGAATATGCCAAATCTTTCGAAAATAGAGAATGCGGAGTCACTTCTGGCAGAAACGATTGACACAAGTGAACATTCTCTTCGGTTTGAGAGAGGTTTTCTCTTTCACTTTCTTGTAAAATAAGATTCTTTTTTTCAAGTTCATCCAATCGTGCCAGGAGAGTAGAAATATCGGAATAGATCACTGCTTCTTCAGAAGAAGCAGAAGTTTGAGCCAACCAATCTTTCATCTCTATTTTTTGATTGCTGAATTGCTCTGAAAAATCAGTATGAATAGGATGTATCGTTAAACCATGAGGTGACTTTACAATCCTTCTTCCCTCATGGATGGGTGGGGGATCAGCAAATTTTATGGTTTCAGAGCTTATAAAAGTATGAGAAAACCCATGGTCCATTAAGAATAAATCTAGTCCAGGTGCATACATTCCGTAAGGAAACCAAAATCCTTCTGGTTTAATCTGCAAGTGCTTCTGCAAACAAGTTAAACTATCTCTAATCTGCAGCTGTGTTCCAACAGAGGTTGTTGTATAAGGAAGGATACCTGTTGAAGTGGCTAAAACTTGTATGCTCTTTCCTAGCAGCAATGCTGATATGAGCTTATTAATATTTTTATCAACAACATGCCAATACTGGAGTACCTCTTGATCTTGCTTTAAGTAGCTGTCCATTTCTTTTTGAAATTCAGGACTCGCAAAAATCTGGTAATAAGAAGACGATAAAGCGATCTGGACGCTTACAACGTGTTTAGTTTTCTCCAAATGATGAAACAGCCGCAGAAGCTTATTTACGAAGGGATATAAGTCCGCCCAGTATTCCACCTGCTTGGGATAATAATGAACATCAGGCTGAAGTATGATCATAATTGGCTGCTTGTCCATCATTTAATTCACCTTCGTTTCCTTTTCGTAATAGCTATATGTGCTCACATGCTCAACCCATTTTGGCATTTCTTTACAGTTAAGCAGAAATTGCTGAACATCATGACCTAGGTGTCCAGTCTGCTCCATACTGTTTCTTGGGGCATGAATAGAATTGGACCTTACAATAGGGAAGAAATATGTATCTGAAAACATTATGCCAATTTCAGCAACATAACAATGATTAGCCTTTAATTCAGAGATGATCCAATGGGAATCCTTCTCCGTGATTCCAATCTCAGTAGTTGAGTGGGCATTAGAACCATCATAAATGATGCAGGTGACGTCGTTTAACCTTATAACAAGGTTTAAGTCGTTTAAATAAAAATACTGCTTTACAAGTTCTCTGGTGTTGTCACATACATCCCAATATAAAAACACTTGCTGAGGCGAAATCAAGGACATGGATAAATAGTTATTATTTATATAACTTTCAAATGTCTGCTGATCGTCTGCAATCTTTATATCCTTTTCACCTTTTTTGTGATTGATTAGCTTTACCCACTGATATTGTACCTTTCCAACTGATGTATTAAGTTCTTTTGCAATTTTACGGAAGGATAATCCGCTTCGTTTTAACGCAATAATGTCTTCAATCATTTTTGCACCTCACTCTCATTCTCACTTAGAATGTTTACTATATGAAAAACTGAATTTATTTTGATTTCTATTAATTTTGTTTTGTAAGTTAATGTTATCATCCAACAAGCACACCAGCAATGAACGGAATTTGTCGGGAATTGTATGATAGGCACTCAAGGCATACTATATATACAAAAATATTTTTAACAAAAATCTATTAGGTTGGAAAAAGAAGTTCTTTCGACTAGATCAGCTATTCAAAACGACAGATTCACCCTTTTTTCTAACTTCATTCGAAAATTGTCGTCTTCATATGATAGAATGTTTTTGTCTATAAAACAGAGAGTGAGTTGAAAAACATTGATATATGTCTTAATTGCCTTACTAGTTTTTTCTTTATTGCTATTCACCGTGTCCATTTTCTTAAAGGATCCCTATAAAAACTTAAGAGAAGATATTGATCAGCTCACCATGCAGCAGGTACAGGATATGTACGTGGTTAAAAAGAAGCTAAAGGTACTAGAAGAAGAGCTCTTATTGGATGAACAAGTCATGCCACAAATACTGAACACAGTTAAAGCTCAGACATCTGCCCCGAAACCCGAAAAGAAAGAAATCCATGATATTATTAAAAATCAAGTTCTTGTTCTTAGTAAACAAGGCTTAAGCATCGACCAAATTGCAAGGCAATCTTCATTGACTGCAGAAGAAGTAGAAAACATCTTACGGACAATGAAGCTAAAAGGTGATTACTATGCATAAAAGAAATGTACGTTCCTTTTCATTTGGCATCTTCTTCTCTGTTCTGGTTGTTGCTATTTACACGTTCATAGCAGATCCAGAACATGAAGAAACTGCCTATACAGAAGATGGAGCCATAGCATACCTAGAAGAGGCTGGTTACACCGTTTTTACTGAGGAAGAATTGAATAATGCGATTGACTCCTCTGAAAAACAGACAGAGCAGCAAAGCACTGAAAGCAACGACGGCGACGAGGCGGGCAGTAATCCTGATCAGCCACAGGGAGAAGATTCAGCTCCGGAGGAACCTCATGCTTCCTTTGAACTGGAGATTAGCAGTGGGATGAATCTTGGCCAAATTGCATCAATATTAGTTCAAGTTGGTTTAGTAGAGGATGCGTATGCGTTCACACAATATATGGAGGAAAATAAATATAGCACAAAAATCCAGCCTGGCACATTTGAAATTAAACAAGGGATGAGTATTGAAGAAATTGCTAAAACCATAACAAAAAGCTAAAGGCCAGCGACCTTTAGCTTTTTTATTTACGAATTCAAATCATATTGACGTCCTTTAACAAGGTAGAAAACATGTTCCGCAATATTTGTTACATGGTCAGCTGCTCTCTCTAAATAACGTGAAGTAAAAGAAAGCTGAGTGATTTGCGGAAGGCGATCTGGCATGCTGACGCTGATTTTCATCAGATCCATAATGGTTTCACCATAAAGATCATCTACCTTATCATCCATATCTGCCACTTTTTTCGCCTTTACAATATCTTCTTCATTAAAGGCTTCTAAAGATAGCTTGAGCATCTTGATCATAATTGAATACATCTCTTTGATGTGAACAATTGGCTTAACATGCTCCTCAGAACCGATACGAATCGTTGATTTGGCGATATTCACAGCAAAATCTGCGATTCTTTCAATATCTGTTGCAATCTTAATAGCCACAATAATACGACGTAAATCAATAGCCACAGGCTGCTGCTTCGCAATTAAAAGAATGGCAAAGTCATTAATTTCTTCATAAAGCACATCTGCTTTAATATCGTCTTCCATAATTTCAATCGCCAATTCGATATTTTTTGTTTCTAGGGCCAGAATTGATTTTGATAAAGCAGACTCAGCAAATTCGCCAAGCTCAATTAGTTTTTGTTGAAGACGGATTAATTCATCATCAAATTTTTCACGTACAGACATAGCGGCCTCCTATTAACCAAATCTACCAGTAATGTAGTCTTCTGTTCTCTTATCAGTCGGATTCGAAAAGATCACATCGGTATCTGCATATTCAATTACTTCACCATTTAAGAAGAAAGCCGTTTTATCTGAAATCCTTGCTGCCTGCTGCATATTATGTGTAACGATAATAATACTAAAATCCTTCTTAAGCTCTTGTACAAGCTCTTCAACTTTTAAAGTTGAAATTGGGTCAAGTGCGGATGTTGGTTCATCCATTAGAATAACATCAGGTTCAATTGCTAGACAGCGTGCAATACAAAGACGCTGCTGCTGACCGCCAGATAAGCCATATGCATTTTCATGGAGGCGATCCTTAACTTCATCCCAAATCGCTGCGCCACGCAAACTTTTCTCAACAATCTGATCCAAGACTTTCTTGTCGCGAATGCCATGGATTTTAGGACCATACACAACATTTTCATAAATTGACTTTGGAAATGGATTCGGCTTTTGGAATACCATTCCTACATGTGTACGCAAATCTTCTACTTTAAAGTTTTTATTAAAAATACTTTTTTCACGATATTGAATATCACCCGAAATCTTTACAATCGGAGTCAATTCAACCATGCGATTTAATGTTTTAATATAAGTTGATTTTCCGCATCCTGAAGGACCGATAATCGCTGTTACATCATTTTCCTGAATCTCAAGGTTTATATTTTTAAGAGCATGTGTTTCTCCGTACCAAAGGTTCAAATCCTTTGTATTATATACCATACCCTTTTTACTTTCTGTTTTATCTTTCACTGTATTAGCAGCACTATTAGCTGTAAAAGTTGAAACTGTCATGTTTGAATCTCTCCCGTCGTTAGAATCTTCTCTGGAATTTATTTCTGATCAACACTGCTATCGAGTTCATTATGAATAACACAATTAATAGAATAACGATTGTAGCAGCAGCAAGATTAGCATATTCTGCAACAAGGGCAGAATCTAATGTCCAGTAATATATTTGCATAGGCATAACAGTGAACTTGTCAAAAATACCGTCTGGCAGCGGGATCAGCAATGCAGGAATCCCAAGAACTACTAAAGGCGCTGTCTCACCAATAGCACGAGAAAGTGCTAAGATGACTCCAGTTAATATACCCGGAAGTGCCGCTGGCAGAACCACATTTTTTATGGTTTGCCATTTCGTTGCTCCCATACCATAGGATGCTTCTCTTAAAAATTGAGGCACTGCACGAATGGCTTCTTGGCTTGCAACAACCACAACAGGTAAAACAAGCAAACTCATTGTTAAACCACCTGCTAATACTATATTACCTAATCCAAGAGCACGGGCAAATACAGTTAGACCTAAAATTCCGAATACAATGGAAGGTACACCAGCAAGATTGGAAATATTTGTTTGTATAAAGGCTTGAAGTCGCCCTTTTCTCGCATATTCTTCTAAATAAATAGCTGTCCCGACTCCGAGGATCAACGTAACAGGTGCAACAACAATCATCAGCCAAAATGTACCCGAAATCGCACCCATAATTCCAGCTTTTTCAGCATCTGTTGACAGCTTGTTCGTTAAGAACTCAAAGTCAATCCAACCAATACTATCTGCAACTACACGATATATTAAGATAACTAAAACAACTAACCCAAATAGCGTCGCAGCTAAAAAGATGTTTTTTGCAACTGTATTGGTAGTCAGTCTTGTTCCCATTTTCTTTTCAACTAATTTATTATCGATATACTTCATATTAATATTCCTCCCTAAATCTACGGGAAATATACTGTGCGATTAAATTCATGATTAACGTAAAGACAAATAATGTCATGGCAACAGCATATAAACTGTAGTAAAGGGTAGAGCCAGCAGGAGCATCCCCGCCAGTAACTTCAACAATATAAGCTGTCATTGTTTGCATGGACTGTGTAACATCAAATGTGAAGTTTTTATTACTTCCGCTTGCAATGGTGACAATCATCGTTTCACCAATTGCTCTTGAAATTCCTAATACAAAGGAAGCAATGATTCCAGACATGGCTGCTGGAACAATAACTCTCCATGTTACTTCTAACTTCGTTGCCCCAAGTGCAAGGGCTCCTTCACGCATTGAATATGGCACTGAACTCATTGCATCTTCTGATAATGATGCCACCATTGGAATAATCATAATTCCCATCACGATCCCCGGACTGAGGATATTCGTAGGCTCTAAAGAAGGAATAATTGCTCTCAATAGAGGAGTGACAAAAGTAAAAGCAAAAAAACCATATACGATTGTTGGAATACCAGCAAGAACTTCAAGTATTGGTTTTAAAGCTCTTCTTACTCTTTCTGATGCATATTCACTTAAGTAAATAGCTGTCATTAAACCGATTGGAATAGCTACGATCATAGCTATAGCAGAGGAAATAATTGTACCGGCTAGCAATGGGAGTACCCCGAATTCCGCATTTTCTCCCAATGGCTTTAAGACAGTGCCAGTGAAAAATTCAAAGAATGGTATAATTTTAAAGAATTCAATTGTCTCGCTTAATAATGTAAACACAATCCCTATTGTTGTTAAGATTGAAATCACAGCGATAATTAATAGCAGTTTAGGCATTATTTTTTCAAAAATAGCAGAAACGGATCGTGATTGCTTATTCTTCGCAACCATTTCACGCACTGCATTTTTTTCTAACTTGTTATTCAAGTTGTGAAACCCCCTTCACCAAAACCATTCATCCAATTTGGTATTTCATACTTAATCAAACAGATAGGAAGATGAGACTTAAGAGCCCCCATCTTCCTATCACCTTTGTTTAATAGATGTTAATTATTGTAAACCTTCTAAAGCTTCAATGTTAGCTTGGATCTCTTCTTCTGGAATTGGAGCGAATCCAGTTTCAGATGCTACAGTTGCAGCATTTTCCATAGCGTAGATTGCATAGTCAAGAACTTGTGGTTTTTCTTTAGCCATTTCTGGGTTTAAGTAAGTGAATACTGGACGAGTAAATGGAGAGTAAGCGAAGTCTTCGCTTTCACCAATTGTCTCTAAGCTTGGAGCAACCGCGCCATTACCGAAATCAACAGATACAGCAGTTAACTTATCAGTATTGCTTTCATAGTAACCATAACCAAAGAATGCGATAGCGTTTTTATCTTTTGATACTAGATCAACTAAAGTAGAGTAATCTTGCTGAAGGTTAACGCCTTCAACTAAATCTTGCTCTTCAAGAATTTCTTGCCAGAAGAACTCGTAAGTACCATGGTTTTCGTTTGGTCCCATTGTTACGATTGGCTCATCTGGGAATGATGGGTCAAGATCAGACCAGTTTTTAACACCTGAGCTTGCAAGGAAAATATCTTTAACTTGTTGCTCAGTAAGTTCAGTAGCCCAGTCATTTTCTTTGTTGATCACAACTGTTAAACCATCTAAAGCAACTTTTAACTCTAAAGGTTCAAAGCCAACTTCTCCAGCTTTTGCAATCTCTTCGTCTTTGATTGGACGAGATGCGTCATTGAAATCAGTTCCGTCTTCAATTAAGAATTTTTCAAAACCAGCAGATGTACCTGCGCGGCTAACTTCAACAGAAACGTTTTCTTGCTCGTTAGTCATATAGTTTTCAGCCATTTTAGCCATGAATGGATAAACAGTACCAGATCCGTCGATTACTACGCTACCTTCTAGTGCAGTTTCTTCGTCAGCAGGAGCTGGATCTTCAGTGTTGCCATCTGTTCCGCCTGCGTTATCTTCGGCAGGTTCTTCTGTGTCTCCGCCACCGCAAGCAGCAATGATTGTCATTACAGCTGCAAGCAATAGTAACATGCTAAGTTTCTTCAAGCTTTTCATCTTCTTAATTCCCCCTAAGAGTTATCAATGTTTTGTCCTACAAGTAATAGAATAAAGGTGTTCTGTTAATCTCGTTTTAATCAAATGTAAATGTTTTGTAAACTTCGTTGATTGTTGTGTAAATATGTCGAAATCCGGTAATAATATATAATTTAAGCAGTAAGATAAGTCGAAAAATGATCTTTTAGCAAAGTTTTTAGTATAAAAGGTAGTTACTAGAAGTGAACCAAATCCTTATTTTAAACATCCAAGAATAGTATCCAATTTGAATGCTCTTACTGTTTCAAGTTGAATAATTTATGTATTTCCGCATTTTATCTGCTTATACTGCTTATGCAAGAGCTCATGTATCCCAGATGAAAAAAAGACCTCTATTCCTTAGACAGAATTCTCCTTTAAAGAAATCCGCTAAGGAATAGAGGTCTTTAAGCAATTTTATCACTGACGTCAGAGGTCATTTGCTGATCCATGACCAATATAAACAGTCTTACTATATTTTGAATTTATTAAGTACAATTTGCAGCTGAGCTGCCATGTCATTGAGTTTTTTAGCGGAATTAGTTATTTCGCCGCTAGATGCCAGCTGCTCTTCCGCTGATGTTGCAACAGTCTCAGAGTATGAGGAGTTAATTTTGGCCATTTCGGTCAAAACATTCACATTCTCAGCGACCATTTCTGTACTATTCGAAAATTCAGCAGCCATATCATTCATGGAATAGATCGTTTTGTTCATTTCTGTAATGGACTGACTAATATTCTGGAATGAGGCACCAGCTTCATTAACAGCTTTAGTACCATCCTGAACTTCATCCGTGCTTTTTTTCATAGCAAGAGAAGTTACTCGTATTCCATTTTGAATCTGAGAAATCAGTTCCGTTATTTGATTGCTAGACTCCCGAGATTGAACAGCAAGCTTTCTTACTTCATCAGCAACTACAGCAAAACCTCTGCCATGCTCGCCAGCCCTTGCTGCTTCAATGGCTGCATTGAGTGCTAATAAATTGGTTTGTTCTGATATATTCGTAATCACATCTGTAATGGTCCCTATCTTTACAGAGTTCTCCCCTAGTTCATCTATATAAGAGGAAACATTATGAACTGATTCATTAATTTGCTGCATTTTTGAAATAGAATTTCCAACTACATCATTCCCAAGTCTTGACATGTCAGCTACCTGATATGCAACAGAGTCCAGTGTTTGGACAGATGCGGTTAAGATTTGCAGACGTTCTTGCAAGTGTTTAATTGTCTCAATTATTTCATTCACTGTATTAAGCTGCTTGCTTGATGATGCGGCGACTTCTTGGATAGACCCTGTAATTTGCTCTGTGCCTTTCATTGTTTCAGATGAGCTTGCTGTCAATTCGTCAGCAGAATCGAGCACATGAGAAGTTGTTAAAGTAGCCTGGTGGATCAGCTGTTTTATATCAGACACCATCCTATTAATTGAAGATGTTAGATCTCCAAGCTCGTCCTTTGAATAAATCTTAATCTCCGGCTGACTCAAGTCACCCTCTGTAATAGTTTGAATTCTTTCAGAAATACGTTTAACTGATAAATGTATTGACCTTGCAAGTAAAATACCAACTAATATAGAAATAATCGCCATAACAACCGTTAGCACCACTGTCATATAGGTAACTTTTTTTCCATTTGCCACTATTGTACTGCCCAGCTCAGATACATTGTTTTGCTTTTCATCTGCTAACTGTTTCAAGCTTGTCATTGTATTTTGAGCCTGTTCCTGTTCAGCTCCGAGATTTAATAAAGCCTTACGCTGGTCTCCATCATCATAAACTCCAATGACATTGCTTCGCATAATATCAGTCCAGCGTTCTCCATAGCTAACCAGCTTATGTATTTCTTCTTCGGTATCCTTCCCTTCCATACGCTGAAGAAGATCTGTTTCAACCTTTTCACTATCTGCTGCGTTTGCTTCAAAATCTTCAATCGATTGCGGTGAACCCTCGAGCAAATAATTCGTCACGAGGCGCAGCCGCTCGGACATATTAAATCGAATATTTTGCATCAGGTTCAATTCCACAGATTCTGCCAGTATTAATTCTTCCGCAAGTTCATTAGACTTAGCAGTATTAACAATGGAATAAGCGGCAAGACCGCCTGAAATGAACAGTACCAAACAAAATGTCAGAATAATTTTTCTTTGAATGGTCATTTTGAATGGAATCGAAAATTTTTGGTTTCTCGCCTCCTGGTACAAATGTGCTAATTTCTGCTTAATAAGTTGCAAAAAGACACGCCCTCTCGCTAAAGTTCCCCTTCCATTATCACAGCTTTTTATTAAGTTATTGTAAATTCATTGTGAATTTTATATAAACACAGGCTCTTTGACCTATTTTCTTTTAGTCCAAAAAATCCATAAAACAGAAAAAAACCGCTCCATAGGCAGGAGCGGCTCTTTCTATTATTCTTCTGTATCATCTTCAGTATTTTCAGTGTCCTCTGTATTAGAAGCTTTCTTATCATTTGCTTTCAAGTCAAAGTACGCATCCATTACACGGTTTCCAATTTTCAAATTAGCTCTATGATCCACACTCCCCTGATAGGCCCATGGTACCAGAACTGCCATTGCCACTTCAGGATTCTCGGCTGGAGCATAGCTCACAAGACTTAAATTCATAACCTCTGGCGGTTCTTTTCCATAATTGCTGCGCAACGGTCCATCATAGAAGGCTTCAGCAGTACCCGTTTTTCCTGCGGGTTTATATGCTTTACTGCCAAAAAAGGAATATGCTGTACCATCTCTTTCTTGCATGACTCGTCTAAATCCTTCTTGGACTAATTTCATCCACTCAGGCTTGGCATCAATGCGATTTAAAACAACTGGAGAAATTTCTTGAACAAGCGGTCCAAGCTGGTCTTCTTCCATAACTGGTTCACGAATTTCCTTTACCATATGAGGCTCCATACGATTGCCTCCATTGGCAATCGTCGAAACATATTGTGCAAGCTGCATGTTCGAATACGTATCGTACTGTCCTATGGAGAAGTCAAGCATGAAACCAGGCAGATTGCTAGCGCCCTTAAATCCTGTTTGCTCGTTAGGCAAGTCGATGCCTGTTCTGACACCTAGACCAAATTGAGCAAAGGAATCACGAAAAATACTAAAGCCCTCTTCTGTGTTCAATGGAAGCGGCTGATTCGGCTGATATCTCCCTCCGCCAATTCGAATAGCTGTTTCAAACATATAAACGTTTGAAGATACTTTTAAAGCATTTACATCGCTAATCGGACCAAATGTTTTCCATGATTTTTTTGGAGGAGTATTTTTAATAAGCAATGGTCTGTCTGTAATGACTGTCCCTGGACTTATGACTCCCTCATTGTATCCAGTTAATATGGTTGCACCTTTGACAGCAGATCCAACATTATATGTTGTCGTAATATTGCCTAAAGCATCATCCTGCAATTCTGTTTTACCTGTTTTCTCGTTTTTAACAAGCCTTTTTCCGGCCATCGTTAAGATTTCCCCTGTGTGAGGGTCCATCAAGACTACATATGCACGATCAAGCAAAGTCGTGCCAGGTGATGTTTTTGCTGCACGAAGTTCTTCTTCAATAATCTTTTCCACTTCAAGCTGCAGTTCCATATCTGTACTCAAAACAAGATCTTTTCCTCGCTGTCCCTCGCTGATCGGAATAGTTTCCAGTACATTGCCGGCTTTGTCCGTTACATTCTTAACCTTTGCCTTTTGCCCGTGAAGCACCTCTTCATACTGAAGCTCAATATAGCTTTTGCCAACACGGTCATTACGGCTATAATCTCTAGCCAAATAATAGTCTAGCTGTTCTGCAGGCACTCCTTCATCAGAAGAAGTAACCTTTCCTAACACAGATTTTAATGTGTTGTTATAAGTGTAAGCTCTTTCCCAATCCGTTGTAGTATCAACGCCAGGCAATATTTGCAGATTTTCACTTACAATCGCAAATTCTTCATCTGTAACATCTTTATTCTTAACGATTTGCGGTGTAAGGGCATAGCCGCTTGAAAAATCACGGTATATCGCAAGAATTTCAATATCTTCTGGTGATAATTCTGCAAGATCACCTTCTGTAATACGATCTAACTGTAATTGGTACACTTTATTATTGAGTTCAGTGCCCTCATACTTTTCTGCTAACGCATCTGATTCTTTCTCTGACACTTTTTCTTTCGCACGCTCTGGATTTTTGATTATCCAATAATCCTTTTGATCCCTCTCCGTTACCTTTTCTGTATCTTTGTCAATCATCTTAGCCAATCTTTCGGCAACTTCAAGCATCTCTTCCTGATTGGCACCATTATTAGTATAAGTAATTGCATTTTGCGGTGTATTATCAACAATAATTTGCCCTGTTCGATCATACATCTTCCCACGCGGAACAGGGTTGTTTACTGTAACATCCTCAGTCCGTTCAATCTCCCGTTTATAATCGTCCCCATAAACAATCTGTACAAATCCTAACCGCAGAATTAAAACAGAAAATAGACCAAATACAACAAAGAAGAGTAAATTCAGACGAAAAGGAACATGATTCTTCTTTTTATTCTTTCTGTTCAAAATGTAACCACACTTCCCCTAAAAAGTTTCTAGTCTTATTTTATAAGAAGTGAGAAAAAAATTCTATTAATAACTAGTCTTTTTCGATGTAATGTTTTCCATTAAGCAGCAAGGTTTACTTTATGAATAAAATAATAAATAAGCGTATGTCCTGTTCCTAATATGATGATAAGGACAGGAATGCTATTTTCGGGTTTAAAAATGGCGATCCCAGCTAAAAATGCCAGCACAGAAACAACTCTGCCTATATTTAAATAAAGCTCTCTTACAACAATATACTCAATCCTCATCTCCCTAGCCTTCCAGGCAGTGCCGATTACATCATAAGTCATAGAAACGTAAGGAACAAACAGGATCGGGTATCCAACTGCAATAATAGCTGCATAGATCATTAATTTTGGAAATGTAATGTTTGCCAAGATAAAAAAGATGCTCACATACAACAGAATTCCGCCGATTAATATCGCTTTCTTCCTCTGATGTTTCCTTAACATTCTAGAGACAATATAATAGGCAACAAAAGAAATGCCCGAATTGACAAGACCAAAAGTTCCGAGAGCAAGTTCACTTCCTGTTGAGATAAAAACGAAGACTGAAACGAGAAAGGCAAATGTTCCTTCGCGCAGCCCCTGAAAAAAGTGGGCATTCGTAATCATACGCCAATTAAAGCTATTTTTCCTCTCCTTGAGGATTCGGCTAAACCAGTACCTTCCGCTTGCCGGTCTCCTATTTAAGAAGAAGCTTAAAATGACTGCCACTAAAAACAAGGTGAGTGAAATACCGAATATTATAGAGTATCCTGTAAACTTTTCCATTTTCGAAATAATGAATCCGGCAGCAATTGGTCCAGCCATCCCTGCTACAGAATTTAAAATACCGAGAAACCCATTAAAAAAGTCACGATTCTCGGGTTCTGTAATCTCAAAGGTTAAAACATTAAATGCAAGCCAATAAAAACCATAGCCTACTCCAAGCAAAGCGCCTAATAGAAGCAAATACGCCGATGCATTTCCACCTGCAATCAGTACTGCCAAATAAAAGGTGCCAAGAAAAATAACTCCGATTCGAAGAACAATTACACGATCAATCTTTTTCGCCCATCTTCCTGCAATAGTAAATGTAATCAGCTGTAAGACAACAATGGATAAATTGTATAAACCGAGGTCGAAATATTCTCCTGATTGTTTCCAAAGGAATATATTCACAAATGTATTGGAAAGGGCAATACTTAAAGAATACAATCCTCCAATCAGCAGCAATAAAGTTAAATCCCTTGTTACTTCTATATCACCTAGTATCTTTTTAAATCTGCTCATAAAAAAACTCCCCTTTGGTTCTAAGGGTAGTTTTTAACATAGAGCAATGCATTATGCAAAAATGCACTTTAGAATTTAAAAAGCACAGCAGAAAATCTGCTGTGCTTTTGATTTAACGATTTTATTTTGCAGCGCTATAGCGTTTAGAAACTTCATCCCAGTTTACAACGTTCCAGAAAGAATTGATATACTCTGGACGGCGGTTTTGGTAGTTTAAGTAGTAAGCATGCTCCCAAACATCCAATCCTAAGATTGGAGTTTTGCCTTCCATTAATGGAGAATCTTGGTTTGGTGTGCTAGTCACTTCTAACTCACCATTGTTTACAGCAAGCCAAGCCCAGCCAGAACCGAAACGAGTAGTTGCCGCTTTAGCAAACTCTTCTTTGAAAGCATCAAAGCTGCCAAACTTGCCAGTGATTGCATCTGCAAGCTCACCAGTTGGCTCTCCGCCTGCATTTGGAGCAATTACTTGCCAGAAAAGAGTGTGGTTAGCATGGCCGCCGCCATTATTGCGCACAGCAGTACGAGCTGACTCAGGAACTGCATCAAGGTTAGAAATCACTTCTTCTACTGATTTAGAAAGAAGCTCCTCGTTTCCTTCTAACGCATTATTTAAGTTTGTCACATATGTGTTGTGGTGTTTTGTGTGATGGATATTCATTGTTTCTTTGTCAATATGAGGTTCTAAAGCATCGTATGCGTAAGGTAATTGCGGTAATTCAAAAGCCATTTTAAATTCCTCCCTATGTATATGAATAGTTTCAGTCTCAAAGCCACTTTATTTTAAGAAACTTTAAGAACTTTAAAGTTAGATTACCAAAGATAGCCTGTTCTTTCAAACAAAACGCTTTGCTGACAAAGTTAAAATACCCCTTTTTTTCGCAAATATTCTCTTAAGAGCATGAAAATGAGCAAATTTCGCTAAATTGTCAAATATGACCTAAATGTTTCTGCGTCAATATTCTATGCAGAGAATCGTTCATAAACTAGGTAAATCAGCACCTTAACTGTATTGACACCATGACAACTTTTGCTTTAAATCGAGATATAGCATCCAATAAGGAAGTGACAAAATGTCTGATTTTAATATCTCATTTTACAGCCTGCTGATTCAGCAGTTTATAGCAAATGAAAGAATCGTGCATATCAAGGCGGATACAATTCTTTTTCAAGAAAAAGATCCTGTTGATTATATTTACTTGCTTATGTCCGGGAACCTGGCACTGGGCAGGCACCATATTAAGGGCAAAGAATTTATTTTAAAAATCTTAAAGGACGAAGAAATTATTATTGAGTACCAATTATTTAAAGATAATCCTTCCTATCATTTTTTCGTCAAGACGCTAAGCGACTGTGAACTTCTTAAAATTAAGAGAGAACAATTTGAGGAATACCTCTTAAATGATAAGAAACTCCTGGCAAGTTTAACCTCATGGCTCAGCACCCGTTATCTAAAAGCACAAATGAAATGCCAAGACTTAATTATTAATGGAAAAAAAGGCGGACTATACTCAATGCTGATCCGTCTCGCTAACAGCTATGGAGTTCGAACCGAAGACGGAATCTTAATTGACCTCATTCTTACACATCAGGAGCTGGCAAACTTAACATTCGGAACTCGAGAGGTTGTGCAGAGACTTCTGAAGGAATTACGTGAAGATGGAATTATCTCCTATGAAAATCAAAAATTTATTATAAAAGATATGTCTCATTTGAAAAAAGAAGTGGACTGTCAGCACTGCCCAATAGAAATTTGTGGCGTTAACTAAATACTTTAAAACGCAAAAAACATGCAGGCGTCAGCATACAGCTGAAGCCTGCATGTTTTTAACATTTACAAGACGACAAAAAAGAAATAAATAATCATAATCGCTTGAATAATTCCTTTTGTCACGACACTGCTGACAAAGCCAACAACTGACCCAAATCCGACTTTCGCAGCCTCTTTCAAGTTCTTTCTATGAACAGCGACTTCAGCAATAACGGCACCTAAAAATGGACCAATTAATATTCCCAGAACTGGAATAACAAACGGTCCAACTAATAAGCCAATTGTACTTCCCCAGATGCCGGCTTTGCTGCCGCCATATTTTTTAACACCAATTAAATTTGCTGCATAGTCTGCGGTAAAAAGCAGAATGACAAAGAGAATCTGAATACTCCAGAACAGCCAGCTAAATGGTTCAAAAGAAAATAAAAATCCATAAAGCACAAAACCTGCGGCTATAAAAAGAACACTTGGAATAATGGGATATACAAGTCCTACAAATGCAATAACAAACAAGACACCAATAATAATCCAATTGATGGCCTCCATCTGATCAGCTCCCTGCCAATAAAATCCGTTGTAAAATCTTTCTTATTGTACTATTTCATCCACCACTTGAAAAGTAAGGAGCAAAAAAAGAACACATAAAAAAAGCAAGAGGATCCTCCTCTTGCTTTTCGAGTAATATTTACCTTTATTACTTTGCTTCACCAAGTACTGCTTCAGCAATATTGACGGCATGATCTCCAATTCTTTCGAGATTGCTGACAATATCTACATATACGATCCCTGATTGACCTGTGCATAATCCTTCGTTTAAGCGCTGGATATGCTGCTTGCGGAGTTTTCTCTCCATCTGGTCAATCTGTTCTTCTTTTTTAACGACATCAATGGCAGCGTCTTTGTCTTTATGATCTAATGCCTGAAGCGCTTCTTTTACGGTAGAGATGGTTAGCTCGAACATCTCCTGTAAGTCCTTCATCGCCTTATCTGTGATGGACACTTTATTTGCTTTCTTAAATTCAATCAGTTCAATAATATTTTCAAAATGATCACCGATCCGCTCAATATCACGAACTGTATCCATCAGCATAGTATGTTCTTCAGATTCATGTTCTGACAGTGAGCTTGTAGACAACAATACGAGGTAATCTGTAATCTTTCTGTCCAGGTTGTTAATGGCTTCTTCAAGCTGATAGGCATTTTCAGAATGCTTTTGATGTCCATTTATCAGGAATTCATGAGTTTCCTCTAGTCCCTTAACAGAAAATTGTCCCATTCTCAGTACTTCTTCCTTAGCCTGTCCCAGGGCAATAGATGGTGACTGCTGAATGAAAACAGGATCAAGATGCTTCGCTTTATATTCTATGGCTGAATCTTCACCAGGTATAAGCTTTGTTACGATATATGCCAGCACAGCTACAAACGGAAGCTGAATAATGGTATTTGATACATTAAAAATACCATGCGAGAACGCAATCGTCATTTGCGGATTCAGACCCAGAGCAGATTGTAAACTTTCAATTAAATAAGTAAATGGTGTTAATAAAATCATGAAAATGGTCGTTCCAACGATGTTAAAAATTACATGGACAGCTGCAGCTCTTCTTGCCGCAACAGATGCACCGATAGCAGCTAAAACAGCTGTAATGGTTGTTCCAATATTATCACCAAATAAAACAGGCAAGGCAGCGTCCAAACGGATCAGATCTTCTGCAAATAAACCTTGCAGAATACCGATTGTTGCACTGGAGCTCTGAACAATAACAGTAAAGACGGTTCCTACTACAACACCAAGAATTGGATTTGAACTCATGCTGACAGTTAAGTCATGAAATGCTTCCAATGTTCTCAATGGCTTCATTCCGCCACTCATCAATTCTAACCCATAAAACAGCGCTCCAAAGCCAAATAAAATCTGCCCTATATTATTTACCTTTTTATTTTTTATAAAGAATATAAGAACTGCACCTAAAGCAAGAATTGGCAATGAGTACTCACCGACATCAATTCCTATAATAAATGCTGTAACAGTTGTTCCAATATTTGCACCCATAATGACACCAATCGCCTGACGCAGTGTCATAAATCCTGCACTTACTAAACCTACGGTAATAACTGTTGTTGCCGAACTGCTTTGTATTAAAATCGTAACAAGTACACCCGCTAATACCCCCATTAACGGATTTGTCGTAAACCTGTCAAGTAAATCTCTTAATCGATCACCAGCAGATTTTTGGAGTCCATCCCCCATACTTTTAATACCATAAAGAAAAATCCCGAGTCCTCCAAGAAATTGGAATATCATTTGCTGAACATCTAGCTCCAAAAATTTCAACCCCTACTTTTAATAATCAATCGACAATATTCTTCAAAACCCCTTACAATTATTATGGGTGTACAACCAAAAGTAAAGAATTATTAAGTTAAATTTACATTAGCTTAACATTCGGTGTTTATGTTACAAAACAATTACAAATGTTTCATTATTTAGACATTTCCATTTACTTGTACATCATTAATGAACAAGCTAGAATAGGCAGTGAATACGAAAAAGGGTGTGTTTACAACTAAATGAAGATGAATATTTTTAAACAGTTTATTAAAAGCTTATACTCTCCAAAAGATATTAGTTTATTCCGCTTTCAAGGAATTGGGAAAACCATTTTGTATGTATTTTTCCTCACTTTTATCGCTGTTATTCCGACCATTTATTTTCTTAGCACCTCGATTGTGAATAGTGTTGAAGAAATTAAAAACAGCATTGAGAATAAATTTCCGGACTTTTACATTGAAGATGGAGAGCTGCATTCGGATGAAAACAAACCAATAACAATTCCTGCAGATGATATGACCATCCAATTTGATTCCACCGGAACACTAACAAGTGCAGATATTCGTTCTGACCAAAATACGGTTGCATTGTTACAAGATGAATTTGTTTTTGTTGCTGGCGGCCAAGTACAAACCTATGATTACAGCATGCTGACTGGAATGACCTTCTCTAAACAAGAAGTTACAGAATATTTAGCAGCAGCGGATTCTTTCTTAGTTATTGTACTGCCGATTATGGCTATTTTTATTTATCTGTTCTCAGCTGGCCTGCGATTTATTGAGGTATCCATTCTTGCTTTAATTGGCCTCTTAATCAAACGCATGCTAAACCGCAATCTCCAATATCGCCACACTTGGCGCATGTCTGCATACAGTGTAACATTATCAACTGTTTTCTTTACCGTTATGGCTTCACTGCAAACCGTTGTGCCTAACGGAGCAATGATCAGCTGGCTTGTGGGAGTTATTGTGCTGCTGCTTGCAATTAAAGAGGTCCCTCAGCCAAAAAAATCTTAACATATTTGATAAAAACGCGCATTGCGCGTTTTTTTCTTTATTGAACGATTTAATGAATAAATGGGAATGGACGGGCATACATATTGGATAAGCACGAATATTATTCCTGGGGGGCCAGCCAATATGAAGAGACTGTCAGCTTTCATCCTATCCATTCTTTGTATTTACGCTATCTACTTTGACTTAACAAACGGTACACTTCCAAATCAGAAAGAAGAGATAGCCGCAGAAGCCTCTGCAGCCAATCATCAATCAGCAGGCCTTGAATATTTTGAAAAGAAAGTCGGTCCAGGGGAAACTGTTTTAACTATTATGGAAGCCGAGCTGGGCGGGCCAGTTCCTGTAGCTATCGAAACGGTTGTGAATGATTTCCAAACCTTAAATAGCGGCATACAGCCTGAGCAAATACAAAATGGGAAAACTTACAAATTCCCTTCTTATAAATAAACAAATAATATTAAGGCAGTGTTAAACATAAGAGTTTCATTGCATCATTCTTGTCAACATCAGTCTTTCATTGATACAATAAAGTGAACTTTCTTTTCATAGTTCTTTTAAATTTATGAATAAAAAAAGGAGCGAATCTCCATTGACTGAGATGATACATCGTACAAAAACGAGACCAGTAAAAGTTGGTCCTTTAACTATTGGCGGAAGCAACGAATTATTTATACAAAGCATGACAACAACAAAGACACATGACGTTGAGGCAACTGTTGCAGAGATCAAACGTCTAGAAGAAGCAGGCTGCCAAGTTGTCCGTGTAGCATGCCCTGATGAAAGAGCGGCTAATGCGATTGCTGAAATTAAAAAGAGAATTAATATTCCACTGGTTGTCGATATCCACTTTGATTATAAGCTCGCTTTAAAAGCGATTGAAGGCGGAGCAGATAAAATCCGAATCAATCCTGGTAACATCGGCAGACGCGAAAAAGTAGAAGCTGTTGTAAAAGCGGCAAAAGCGAAAGGAATTCCAATTCGAATTGGTGTAAACGCAGGTTCTTTAGAAAAAAGAATTCTGGAAAAATATGGATATCCAACAGCTGACGGCATGGTAGAAAGTGCCTTGCATCACATTAAAATTCTTGAGGATCTTGATTTCCACGATATTATCGTGTCCATGAAGGCTTCAGATGTAAACTTGGCTATTGAAGCCTATGAAAAAGCATCTATGGCTTTTGATTACCCGCTTCACCTTGGCATCACAGAGTCAGGAACCCTTTTTGCTGGTACTGTAAAAAGTGCTGCTGGCCTAGGAGCCATTTTAAGTAAAGGAATCGGGAATACCCTTCGTATTTCTTTAAGTGCTGATCCTGTTGAAGAGGTAAAGGTAGCAAGGGAACTGCTAAAAGTATTTGGCCTTTCTTCTAATGCCGCAACACTTATTTCTTGTCCTACATGCGGTCGTATTGAAATTGATCTAATTTCAATCGCAAACGAAGTGGAAGAGTATATCTCAACAATCAAAGCTCCAATCAAAGTAGCTGTATTAGGCTGCGCTGTTAACGGTCCTGGTGAAGCTCGTGAGGCTGACATAGGCATTGCAGGTGCCCGTGGAGAAGGCTTGCTTTTCCGCAAAGGAGAAATTGTTCGTAAAGTACCTGAAGCAACCATGGTAGAAGAATTAAAAGTAGAAATTGATAAAATTGCTGAAGAATACTTCGCAAAACAAGCCGAAGAAAAAGCAAAAGCTGAAAAAGAAGAAATCATTTCTCAATAATCAAGAAAAGAGCCCGGCTGCAAAGCCGGACTCTTTTTTTTATCTGTTGTTTAAAAGAATGGCAATATGAACAGACCTATAATGATGGATACTGCTCCAATTCCTATTGCCCATCCTCCGAGGGTTTTAGAACCCCTTCTGCTTGCAACAAAGCCTAAAACAATTCCCGCTGCTCCCATTAAAACCGGCCAGATGAATAGGGAAAGAATTGAAAGGATTAGGGCTGTATAGCCAACACCTTTTCCTTCGCCTGCTTGAGGCTGATCCTTAACCTCTGACCTGCTGCGGTTATAAGTTGTGACAGGAGCCGCAATCTCTGCTGATGTTTCTTCGGTAAAGTCTCCCGCTCCATAGGCACCATATTGCTTTACTTCTCCAACTTCTCCAATATCTGTGCCATATCGATGATTTGTTTTTCCATCGAATTTCTGATCTTGATCTGCCATCAAAATCCCTCGCTTTCCTTATCACTGCTGAAGTGTATCAGGTGAAGCAGTTATTATTATGACCAATTTTGAACGTTTTACAATGCTAAATACTGGCTGTTTATCCACTTTTGCGCCAAATTGAACTGAGTTCTTTCGCGTTTACAAATCATTTGTTAAGATATGAGAGGTAATCATGTCTTAAGATGTCATTTCTAGTCATGAATAGATAACCTTATAAGGGTTTCAACTACATATAAAAGGAGCAGCACACAATGAAGAAACGTTTTGGGATTGACATTGATGGCACAGTTACCTGTCCAGCCTCGATGATTCCGTTTTTAAATTCCTCCTTTCAGTTGAATTTAACGTTAGAGGATATTAAGCAATATGACTTAATGCCGCTTGTCAATGTAAGCGAAGAAGAGTTTGCAGAGTGGTTCACCACAAATGAACCGGTGATTTACAAGGAATCCCCAATGGCAGAAGGTGCCGGGGAAGTCTTAACAAAGTGGAAGGATGAGTATGAATTATATTTTATAAGTGCTAGAGGGAGCCATCTGCTTGAGGTAACCAAGAAATGGTTCTTGGAGAATGAACTAACCTTTCACCATATTGAATTAATCGGAAGCCATGATAAAATCGCGGCAGCAAAAAATTACAATGTAGATATTTTTTTTGAGGACAAACACGATAACGCCGTAATGATCCATGAGCAATGCGGAATTCCTGTCCTGCTTTTTGATACTCCATACAATCGAGACCCAATTCCAGAAGGAGTAATCCGTGTATACAGCTGGCAGGAAGCTGAGGACTGGGTGAAAAATTGGCTTGCTGCTGATAAAGTTTCCCGATAAAAATAAAACAGCATTAACCAAAATGGTTAATGCTGTTTTTCAGCTGCACTCCGGGCATTTTCCATATATCTCAAACTTATGACCCGAAATATCGTACCCTTTTAAGTTTTCGCTCAAGCCTTCCATAGGACAAGTGCCAATCTCTTTCGTCTTGCCGCAATCTAAGCAAATGAAATGATGATGATGCTGATGATGTGAACAAGTGAAGCGGAAGTGCTTTTCGCCTGAAAGCTCGGTCATCTCAAAAATTTCCAGCTCTGCAAATAGGGACAGATTTCGATAAATGGTATCAAAGCTAAGTCCCGGATAGTTGTCTTTCATATGTTCAATCACATCTCGAGCCGTTAAATATTTATTACTGGCAGCAAAAAGCTCTAGCATTTCTTCTCTTTTGCCAGTGATCTTATAGCCTTTATCCTTTAAAAGATCAAGTGCCTCTTGTGTATTCATTGTAATCACCTCTAAAAAAGCATTTCAATAATTTATATCTATCATATATTAAGCAGACCGTGCTGCCATTATTTTTTTTGAAAAGATTGTTAAAATTAAAATACAGACAGCAATGACAACAATTACTCCGCCTGGTGCCAAATCTGCGTAATAAGAAATAACCAATCCGCCAATTACGGATATCTCTCCAAATAGTATAGAATAAAATATCGTTTGTTTAAAGCCTTTTGCAATTCTCATACTCGCTGCAACCGGAATGGTCATTAAAGAAGACACTAATAAAATTCCCACGATCCTCATAGAAGCAGCAATAACAAGAGCAACCATTACAATAAAAATAAAATGAAGACTTTTCACTGACATTCCGGATGCTTTTGCGTGTTCTTCATCAAATGAAAGCAGAAATAACTCTTTATATAAAAGAACAACTATTAAGATCACAAACACACTAATAACTAAAATGGTCCATAAATCCAGTCTGCTCACAGCACTGACACTGCCAAATAAATAACTGAATATATCTGTGTTAAAGCCGTCCGCCATTGAAATAAAAATTACACTCAGCCCAATGCCCCCAGATAAAATAATGGGAATCGCCAGCTCCTGATAATGTTTGTAGACACCGCGCAGCTTTTCAATAAACAAAGATCCTCCAACAGAAAAAACCATTCCCATATATAGTGGATTAAGTCCGGACAATCCAAGAAACTTTTTTTCCAGCAGCAAACTTGCTGCTATCCCTGCTAACGTGACATGGCTAAGCGCATCCGCAATAAGAGAAAGCCTGCGCACCACAATAAATACGCCTAACAAAGGCGCTATAATCCCAATAATGATCCCTGTTAGAAAAGCATTCTGCAGAAATTCATACTGCATTAATCCTTCAATCATGCATGGCCACCTCCATGATGGTGATGATGATGACCATGATCATGGGAAAGAATTTGAACATCATGTCCATAATATAATGACATATCTTTCATATCTAATTGTTCAAACTCCTCGGTTTCTCCATGAAAATGGAGTTTTTTATTCATGCATGCAACATGGGAAACCTTATCAGAGACAGCCCCAATATCATGTGTAACCAATAAAAGTGTTATTTGAAGCTCTTTATTTAAATGTTCCAGCATGGCATAAAAGGATTCTACATTCTGTGCATCTACGCCGACTGTTGGTTCATCTAAGATCAGGATTTGCGGGTCGCTGACCAGTGCACGCGCAATAAACACACGCTGCTGCTGCCCCCCAGAAAGTTCTCCTATATTACGATCTTTAAATTCCAGCAAACCGACAGAGCCAATCGCCTGCAGTACTTTTTTTTCTTCAGACTTTCTCATAAAACGGAAAAGGCCGATCTTTGTAGTCAGTCCGCTTGAAACCACTTCATATACAGTGGCAGGGAAGCCAGTGTTAAACGAATTGGCCTTTTGTGAGACATAGCCAATTTTATGCCATTCCTTATACTTGGCAATATCCTGGCCAAACAGCTTGATTTTGCCGCTTTGCAATTTTAAAAGGCCCAGCAGAAGCTTTAATAAAGTGGATTTACCAGAGCCATTTGGACCTACTATTGCTAAAAAAGAGCCAGCCTCTACTGTCAGCTGAATATTTTCGAGCACATTTTCTTTTTCATAACGATATGAAACATCATCTATTTGAATAACGGATTGTTTATTCCCCATCTAAATCACCTATCACTTAAGAATCATTACGATTTTTAACAAACCGTAGTATACCCCATGCTCTTTTAAAAGTAAAGAAATCTTGCCGAATGACAGCAGTCCTTGAAAGAGAACTCTGCTTTTTTGTCTTATTTTAATGATCATCTTAAACCACCATGTCAGCTTACAAATTGCTTATTTCTGTTTACCACACCTATACATTATAAAAATGTCACGATTTTTAGCTTTACGTCATAGAGTACAATGGGAGGGATGACATTGAAACTGTTTGAAAATATTATTAATCATAAATTAAGCAATATTACTGGTGCCGAATTATTAAAATATGCGAATCAATTCCAGATTTCCGTTGCGAAAGCAGATGCAGAGAAGATTGCACAATATTTGCGGGGTAAAAAAATTAATATATTTAACGATACTGACCGTGCAAAAGTTATTAAGGAAATTGCCAAAATCGCTGGTCCTGATACGGCAAAACAAGTAAATAAATTATTTTTAATGTTCTCCAAGTAAAACAATACTTACTATAAAAGGGATTTTGCCAGTCTGATACAGTTAATGATGATCATTGAATCCATTTAAGCATATGTTTGAAGCAATCATGCTCCGTTCTTGAATTACTTTCGAGAAATCAAAAAAGAGGAAGCCGAATTTAGTCAGCCTCCTCTTTTTCATTATGAACCCTGAATATCAATCAGCAGATTTTCATTAAAGGACTGTTCTCTCAGCATAGCGATTT
Organism: Bacillus mesophilum; assembly: GCF_008923265.1. Classification (NCBI taxonomy): domain Bacteria; kingdom Bacillati; phylum Bacillota; class Bacilli; order Caryophanales; family Bacillaceae; genus Bacillus; species Bacillus mesophilum. The sequence goes on from NZ_WBOT01000002.1 coordinate 488,177, forward strand.
CATGCTTATAAGGCGCCTTTTTGCTGTTTTTATCTTCTCCGACAAATGGTGTCTCCAATATTTTGGGAATATGAGACAGCTGCGGGTGATGAACAATATAATTTAATGCTTTAAAACCGATATGGCCAAAGCCAATATTTTCATGACGGTCTTTACGAGCGCCTCTTTCGTTTTTGCTGTCATTAATATGAAGCACTTTTAATCGATCTAAACCGACTATTTTATCAAAGCTTTCCAGCACACCATCAAAATCTTCGACAATATTGTAGCCAGCATCATGCGTATGGCAAGTATCAAAGCAAACGGATAAATGCTCGTTATGGGTAACACCCTCCATAATCATCGCTAATTCCTCAAAGCTTCTTCCGCACTCAGATCCTTTTCCGGCCATTGTTTCCAAAGCAATCTGAACGTGTTCTTCCCCATTTAGGACTTCGTTAAGACCTTCAATAATCTTTTTAATCCCTTCTTCCGCTCCAGCACCAACATGGGCACCTGGATGAAGAACGATTTGTCTCGCTCCTAATGCCTCTGTGCGATCAATTTCTGATCGCAAGAAATTTACACCAAGCTCAAATGTTGCAGGGTTTGTGGTATTGCCGATATTGATGATATACGGAGCATGAACAACAATATCAGCCATCCCGTTAGCTTGCATATGCTTAAGACCTTCTTCAATGTTCAAGTCTTCGATTTTTTTTCTGCGTGTGTTTTGCGGTGCTCCTGTATAAATCATAAAGGTATTTGCACCATAGGATGCTGCTTCCTCACTAGCTGCCAGCAGCATTTTTTTACCGCTCATTGAAACATGCGAACCAATTTTAAGCATCATCTTCTCCCCCCAGCTTACTTGCGTTTAATTCTTCTTTCGCGTTTTTTAATCTTATCCATTTCCCACTTCATTTTCTTTTTATAGCCTGGTTTTACTTTTTTCGGCTTTTGGACAAGTGACTGTGCCTTTTTGTCTGTATCGTCTGTTTGTCTTTGACGATTTTTCCGTTTATTGCGATCGTCCAGTTCAGTCCAATTGCCATTTTGCAAATCAACATGTTTAAATGTAATGCCCATTTTTTCCAGCTTATTTAATGCATCTTCATTGGCTGGTTCATAGACAGTCAGAGCCATTCCTGAAAAGCCTGCTCTCCCCGTACGTCCCACACGATGAATGTAAAAATCAAGATCTGTTGGAAGCTCATAGTTAATGACATGGCTAATTCCCTGAATATCAATTCCTCTGGCAGCTAAATCAGTTGCCACAATATATTGAAATTCTAAATCAACTATTTGTTTCATCATTTTTTTACGTTCACGCGGATTCAGGTCACCATGAATTCTTCCGACCTTTAACCCCTTGCTCATGAGCCCATCTGCCACTTCATCTGCTTTTTTCTTCGTATTTGTAAAAACGATCGCTAAATACGGGTTATATGCCTTTAAAGCTTCATATACAAGGTTAACCTTGTTCCGGTGTCGTGAAGGAAGCAAAATATGTTCAATTTTGCTTGCAGCCATTTGTTTCGGCTCAACATGGACAAATTTAGGATTTTCCATATACTTCTTTAAAAATGGCTTTAATTTTTCTGGAATAGTCGCTGAAAAGACAAGCATCTGAAGCTTCTCCTGCATTCTTGCCGCGATCACATCTACATCTTCAATAAAGCCCATATCCAGCATTAGATCCGCTTCATCCACCACAAGCATATGTGCTGTGTGTACGAACAACGCATTTTCTTTAACCAAATCTGAGATTCTGCCAGGTGTTCCAATCACAATATGAGGCTGGTTTTTTAACTTCTCGATCGTTCTTTGCTTATCCGTACCGCCAACATAGCAGCGCGCGGCAATTTCTTCGTCTTCCTTACAATGCTTCGTGATTTTTAAGACTTCCTGATAAATCTGGTTGGCAAGTTCCCTTGTAGGAGCCGTGATAATTGCCTGCAGCTCCTTTTTAGAAGGGTCGATTTTTTGCAGCATTGGCAGCACATAAGCAAGTGTCTTACCTGTTCCTGTCTGAGACTGCCCGATAGCACTTTCCCCTTTTAATATGGATGGGATCAGCCTTTCCTGGATTTCCGTTGGCTCATAAAAACCCAAATCCTTTATAGCATCATTAATAAACGGTGTAAATTGAAAACGTTCAAATTTTGTTGACATTATATAAACTCCTTAAGGTTCAATTCTTCCAAAAACACTTCAACAACATATAATGGCTCTATAGAAACTTCTGAATTACGTTCAGATGTAATTCAGAAGGCTATCAGCGCTTTTCTTTGTCCAGCTCCTGGCGCTAGGGGCTCGAGGTCTTAAGGCAAGCCAGCTTGAAGGTCAAAGAACGACCTCCCAGCTGGCTTGCCTTAAGCTTGTCGCCCCTGGGCAAGCGCCATCCGCTTTTCTGGTCATCATGTTATTATAATAAAGTTTTGTGTAAATAACCACCTATTCATTGCATAAATATTTATGTTGGTCTATTTCTTGTTTTTTTAACAAGAAAAGCTTTTTTTTCCGCTGAAACCTAAACCATTCTCATATTGGCGCATAGTTTATTAAAAAGCAGTCATTTATCACAATAGGCGATTCACTCTAATTGCAAATAGAAAGTTTTGGTTTTTGAAAGGGGGAAAAGAAATGTTTCCAGGACAACGCGGTCCTTTTCAGGGAGGTATGCCACGCAGTCCGTTTATGGGACCGATGGGCGGACAGCCTCATATGGGGCAGATGATGAGAGCACCAATGCGCGGCCAAGGCGGCGGTGGCGGTGGTTTACTTGCAAAAATTCTAGGCGGTGGCGGCAATAAAGCTGGCGGAGCAGCCGGGCTTTTGGGAAGCAGAGCAGCTGGCGGTGCTGGTGCAGCTTCAAGCGGAGGCTTTTTGCAGACATTGACAAATCCTGCTGCCATTAGCGGATTCCTTAATAACACCCAGAAGGTGCTTCATACCGCTAATCAAATTGGACCCATGGTACAGCAATACGGACCCATGGTAAAAAATCTTCCCGCCATGTGGAAGCTTTATCGCGGATTAAAAGATATGCCAGATGCAGATGATACAGAGGAAGAAACAAAAGAAAAACCGGTGAAAAGCAAACAGAAGAAAACTTCACAAAATATTGAATTTGCAGGTGAAGAATCTGTTGAATTCACTCCAGATAAAAAGGCAAAAAAAGGTTCATCCTCACCTAAATTATATATCTAATTGCATCACCCGCTTTTGGCGGGTTTTTATTTTTATTCAAAGATATACCCTTCACTAAGCTGAAATAGACGATCTTTGAAATATCACTGTAAGTTATTATATAATAGTGTAGTATTGATCGGTATCAATTATCTTCAGGTTGGAAGCAGCGATCTGAGAGATAGAACGTTTCACTTGGGGAGGAAATAAAATGAATCTTATTAAAATATCACCACGCGGCTATTGCTATGGAGTTGTTGACGCAATGGTGATTGCGCGCAACGCAGCCCTAGATAAAACGCTGCCGAGACCTATATATATACTGGGAATGATTGTCCACAATAAACATGTAACAGATGCCTTTGAAGAAGAAGGGATTATTACATTAGATGGAAAAGACCGGGAAGAAATTCTAGAGAAGGTTGAAAAGGGAACCGTCATCTTTACAGCTCATGGTGTTTCTCCACAAATTCGCAAACGAGCGAAAGAAAAAGGACTAGTGACGATAGATGCGACTTGTCCAGATGTCACTAGAACACATGATTTAATTCGAGAGAAAAAAGACGAAGGCTTTCAAATCATTTATATCGGTAAAAAAGGCCACCCTGAACCTGAAGGTGCAATCGGTGTTGCACCAGACATTGTTCACCTTGTTGAAACCATTGAAGATGTGAACAAGCTGGATATGCTTGGGCAGAAAGTGCTTGTAACCAATCAGACAACGATGAGCCAATGGGATGTTGGTCATGTAATGGACCAGATCAAAGAAAAATTCCCACACGCTGAATTTCATAAAGAAATCTGCCTGGCAACACAGGTCCGCCAAGAAGCTGTTGCTAAACAGGCTGGAGATGCAGATGTTGTCATTGTTGTCGGAGATCCGAAGAGCAATAACTCTAATCGTCTCGCTCAAGTATCTGAAGAAATTGCAGGCACTAAGGCATATAGAATTGCTGATCTTTCAGAGCTTCAAATTGACTGGATTAAAGACGCTGAGACTGTAGGGGTAACATCTGGTGCTTCTACTCCTACACCTATTACAAAAGAAGTAATTAATTTTATTCAGCAATTTAATCCGCTTGACGAGTCTACATGGGTCACAGAAAAACAAGTTCCGCTCAACAAAATTCTGCCAAAAATTAAACAAGTAAAATAATAAAGGTGCCCCTTAGCAGGGCACCTTTTTACTTTATAAAAACTGGAATGGATCTGTATTCAGAGCGGATGGAAAAACTTTTACATTCCAGCCTTTTAATTCAGCCATCTCAGTAAGCTTTTGTGAAATCCCTTGTTTCATAACTTTTTCAACATTATGGCCAGGATCTACGATATTTAAGCCTGCAAGCATCGCATCATGAGCAACATGGTAATACATATCACCTGTCACATATACGTCTGCCCCCTTTTGCTTCGCAGACATGTAGTACTTATTGCCGTCACCGCCGAGCACTGCGACCTTTTTAACCTTATCGTTTAGGTTCCCAACGACTCTTATCCCTTTAACCTCTAGATGCTTCTTCACATACTCCGCAAACTGCTCTAACGTCATTTCTTCAATTTGTCCAATCCGCCCAAGACCCAGTGTTTCTCCTGTATTGTCTAGTTCATACAAATCATAAGCTACCTCTTCATAAGGGTGAGCTTTAAACATGGCCCGCAAGATATTTTTTTCTAAGTGCTCTGGAAAAATGGTTTCAATGCGTTCTTCAGCAACAGATTCAAGAGTGCCTACTTTCCCGATATGAGGATTTGCCTCTTCATTCGGCAGAAATTGCCCCATTCCTGAGGAAGAGAAGGTACAGTGGCTGTATTTGCCGATTGCTCCAGCGCCAGCATCACCCAAGGCTTTTCTTAAAGAATCCGCATCTTCAGCCGGCACATACACAACCAGCTTTTTTAAGACAGTTTCATATGTAGGGTACAGCACTTCTGTATTTTGCAGACCAAGCGCTTCAGCTAACAGATCGTTAACACCGCCGACTGCCACATCTAAGTTCGTATGAGCAGCATACACAGCAATATCATGCTTTATTAATTTTTCAAGCAGCCTGCCAGCAGGCGTATCCATATTTATTGCTTTTAGCGGTCTAAAAATCGGAGGGTGATGAGCAATGATAAGCTGTACATTATTAGCGATTGCTTCATCCACAACCTCTTCGACAACATCTAAGGCAATCATAACATTTTCCACCGTCCTGCTTAAACTGCCAAGCTGCAGACCGATTTTATCTCCTTCCATCGCATAAGATTTCGGAGAGAATTGTTCAAATAGGCCAATGATTTCATGTCCGTTCACTTTTTTCATTGCTGTATTACCTCCTCTGTGTAATGGATTTTTTTCTGGAGTGCTAGTTTTTTCTCTTCATTTTCTTCACTGCCGGAAGCTTTTTCTAAATTCACAAGAATTTTGCGCCAGTTCACTAATTCCCCTTCCCATTTCTTCACAAACGCAGGAGATTTTTCATTTATTAAAAACGGCCCTAACAGCAATTCCTTTTCTAAATGATGATATGGTGCTTCAGGATCACCTTTTTCAGCCACAAGAATTTCATAGATCTTTCCATCTTCTTCTAAAATCTCTTCAGCTATAAGCTTCCAGCCATTCTTTAACATCCATTCACGAATGGCAATCGCACTAATATTAGGCTGCAGAACTAATCGTTCTTTTCCTGTAAGCTTATGTTTGCCGTCTTCTAATATAGAGGCAATTAAAGGACCTCCCATGCCTGCAATGGTGATGCAATCAACTTCACCAGCTTCAATTACTTCTAAGCCGCTGCCTTTGCGCACAGCAATCCTATCTCCCAGCCCTTCGCTCTGCACCTGCTTCTTTGCTGATTGAAATGGCCCTTCTACCACTTCACCGGCAACCGCCCGTTTAGCAAGACCTTTTTTTACCGCATAACAAGGCAAATATGCATGATCTGAGCCAATATCCGCTATTGCCGAGTCTTCTTTTATGTAATTCGCAACTGATTCAAGCCGCTTTGATAACTTATCTGTATTCATTTTGCCACCACTTTACTATGTAGTTCGTCTGCTAAGCAGTCCTGTTTCAATCCTATAAATGATCCCTTCTCTTGTCAACCCGCCGCCACTTACAAACGCTTTGGAGCGCCAAAAAAGCCCTTCATCGAGTAAAGGGCTTTTTATTTTGTATCAGGGCAGACAGACATTACACATTCCGATATGCTAGACAATGCCTGTCCAAATGATATTCTTAGTTTTACTGCAATTCAGAAAGCCACTCTGCCATGGCCGTTTCATTTCCGGAAACTAACCCGCCAGGCATAGCGCCTTTACCATTTGTTAAAATGTCAACGATTTCATCTTGGGACAGCCTATCACCAACACCTGTTAATGCAGGACCTGCACCACCTTGATATTGATCACCGTGGCAGCCGATACAGCTTTGCTGGTAAATTTCCTCAGGATTTGCTTGTGCAGTCTCCTCGGTTGTTTCTCCACCTTCGCCGCTAAGCTCCGCTGCAAGATCTTCATTGTCACCTATTCCTTTAAATGAAAGCAAGAACATAGCACCAATTCCAATGACCATTATAAGGACGAATGGAATAATTGGATTACGGTTCATCATTTAACCCCCCTTATGTAAGAAGCACATTCAATAAAGTTAAGCACATACAAACAAACTCTATTTTACTTGAAAATGACGTGAAGGAAAAGACCTAAAGTGAAAGTTGTCACTACTTATTCATAAATTTGACAAAAAAACTTGCCTAATGGCAAAGTCTGCAGTGCTTACCACCAGGCCTTAGCTGCACATGTACCACATTCCTGGAATGAGCTACTGCGCTCGAGTTTTCATCTTTGCTGCTCATGTATGTTTCTGTTCGTACAAAAAACTCTACCGTTACCAGTAGAGTTTTCAATTCCCCTAAAAATATACAAGTTTCAGCAGCCGATTTGACGGGCTATTACCATTCTTTGAATTTCAGAAGTCCCCTCGCCGATTTCTGTCAATTTCGCATCGCGCATATAGCGTTCTACATGATATTCCTTCATATAGCCATATCCGCCATGAATTTGAACGGCTTGATCAGCAACCTCCATGCTAATTTCTGAGGCATAAAGCTTACACATTGAAGCTTCCTTTGAAAACGGCTTCCCCTGATCCTTCAGCCATGCAGCTTTATATACCATATTTCGTGCTAATTCAATTTTAAGGGCCATATCAGCTAGTTTAAATTGAATCGCCTGAAAGTGTGAAAGGGAACGGCCAAATTGCTGACGCTCTTTAGCATAGTGCAAGGCTTTTTCATATGCAGCCTGAGCAATGCCCACAGCCATAGCCCCAATTCCAATTCTGCCGCCATCAAGTGTGATTAGAAACTGTTTAAAGCCTTCACCTTTTTTCCCGAGCAACTGCTCAGTCGGTACCCGGACATCTTCCAGCACCAGTTCGGTTGTGTTAGACGAATGCAGGCCCATTTTTTCGTAATTATCGATAATTTTAAACCCTTTAGCATTTGTGGGGACAATAATGGCACTAATTTCCTTGCTTCCATTGTGTTCACCAGTTACTGCAGTAAGTGCCAAATGATCTGCATAGCTAGCATTCGTTATATAACACTTATTGCCATTGATGATATATTCGCCGTCTACTTCAATCGCTGAAGTTCTTGTTCCTCCAGCATCTGATCCAGCATTAGGCTCAGTTAATCCGAATGCGCCAAATGATTCTCCTGTACAAATTGGGACTAAAAATTTCTGCTTCTGCTCCTCAGTGCCAAACAAATTTAATGGAGCGCCACCTAACGAGATATGAGCAGAGTATGTAATCCCTGTGGAAGCGCAAGCCTTGCTTAATTGCTCTGTTACGATGGCAAAGCTAATTGTGTCTGCTCCTGCTCCCCCATACTCTTCTGGAAAAGGCAGCCCCATTAGTCCTAAGTCCGCCAATTTCTTAAATATTTCTTCGGGAAATGCTTTTGTTTTGTCCCGCTCAAGTGCTCCAGGAGCCACTTCTTCTTCTGAAAACTCCTTTATCGTTTTATAAATCATTTCTTGTTCGGATGTAAAATCAAAATTCATCTGCATCCCCCTCAGTGTTTTGTATACGCTTTCATTATTATTATATAGGGGAATGGTTAATTTTCTCAACATTTAAAAATTTTTAAAAATAGAATATTATATAAAGATAGAAACAAGCACGGTTATAATCCCCAGACCACCAGAGATCGACAAATACACAAGGCGCCACTTCCAGCCAATTAGAATCCAAATAAGACAATTGCAGATTAGGTTAATATAAAGGGGCAGCGATTGATTCGAAAAAAATGCTGCCGTTAGATCAACAGAATAAAATAGCAAAAGCAATGCCGAAGTAATAATGGGAATATGTAAAATTATTTCTTTTCTAGAAAAATAAAAAAATAATGCTGCACCTAAAAAAATAAATAAAATAGCAAAGGCAGTTTGCAAAATGATAGATAATTCAGTAAAATATAATAAAAACACAGACATTGGAATAAGCAGCAAGAAAAGAAGGTTAACACTTTTCAGTAATTTCCCATTAACGTCTTTTCTGTCTTCCTTCGGCTGATTCCCTTCACTGTAAAAGGCAAGTAAATAATCACAATACTGTTCAGGCAAGAGCCTGTTCTTCTTCCAATAATTAATTTCGTTAATAATGATGCTTTTCCTTTTATGCTGCATGATGTACACACCCTATCTACTTTAGCTGTACTGCTACATTTTCTTTAAAATAAAAATAGTTTACTTCTATTGTAAGAAGTAAACTATTCTATGGCAATCATAATTTTTTTAGGATCAATAGGTGCAATTTCCTATTCTAAGAAGTCCTTAAGTCTTTTGCTTCGACTAGGATGTCTAAGTTTGCGAAGTGCTTTTGCTTCAATTTGGCGGATACGCTCACGCGTTACCCCGAATACTTTGCCGACTTCTTCAAGCGTTCGTGTACGGCCGTCGTCAAGGCCAAAACGAAGTCTAAGCACATTTTCTTCACGATCCGTTAATGTATCAAGAACGTCTTCGAGCTGTTCCTTTAATAATTCGTAGGCAGCATGCTCTGAAGGTGAAGTTGCATCCTGATCTTCAATAAAGTCGCCAAGATGTGAGTCATCCTCTTCGCCAATCGGCGTTTCAAGTGAAACAGGTTCTTGAGCAATCTTTAGGATTTCACGTACCTTTTCAGGTGTTAAATCCATATCTTCCGCAATTTCTTCTGGAGAAGGTTCACGGCCAAGATCTTGAAGCAGCTGGCGCTGTACTCGAATTAACTTGTTAATCGTCTCAACCATATGCACAGGAATCCTGATTGTTCTTGCTTGGTCTGCAATCGCACGCGTAATAGCCTGACGAATCCACCAAGTAGCATAAGTGCTGAATTTGAATCCTTTACGATAATCAAACTTTTCAACAGCTTTAATAAGACCCATATTTCCTTCCTGAATTAAGTCCAGGAATAACATACCGCGTCCGACATAACGTTTGGCGATACTAACTACTAGTCGCAAGTTGGCTTCTGCAAGACGGCGTTTTGCTTCTTCATCGCCTTCTTCAATGCGGTTTGCCAATGAAATTTCTTCCTCTGCAGTCAGTAGGTCAACACGGCCAATTTCTTTCAGATACATGCGGACTGGATCGTTGATTTTCACCCCAGGCGGTACACTTAAATCATTGAGGTCAAATTCCTCTTCACCTTTTGCAAGTTCTTTTATGTTTGGATCAGCGTCGTCATTATCACCGACAAGTTCAATTCCCTGATCTCCAAGGAACTCATAAAACTCATCCATTTGGTGTGAATCCAACTCAAAGTTGGCTAATCTTTCTGCTATATCATCATAGGCGAGAACACCAGTCTTCTTTCCTACCTCTAACACTTGTTCTTTTGCTTGTTCAAGGGTCAATTCTGAATCAACCTCTTTTGAACGGGCCGATTTTTCAGCCATTTGTCCCCCTCCTTCCAAAAATCACACAACGCGATTGAAGAACCGCATTGTCTTCATACCATTAATGCCATATAGAAATGAGCTTTCACTCAAAACTTCTTCTACTGTGTTTCCGTAATTTAATAAAATATATATTAAACAGCTGATTATAATGACTTTTGCAGCTGAATAATTTCCATGCTGATTAATGCAGCTTTGACATAATCCTTTTGCCTTTCAGCTTCTTTTGCCTCAGCCTTTTTTTCTTTTATCTTTAACATCTTTTGATAATTCAACACCTGCTTAATATAATCAGACAGCTCTTGTTCACTGACTTCATCATTAATAGTCACTAAAGCAATTTCAGCACAAATCTTACGAAGCTTATCATCGTTAATAAAATGTATAAATGCACTAGTATCTGGCGGATGACCGCTTTCAAAGTATCCTAATAAATAAGTGAAAATCGCCTGGTGTTCATCGATATTAAAGGTATTTTCGCCAAGAAGGCTCTGAACCTTATAAGCAATGTCTGCATCCTTCATCATATGTGAAATGAGATTTCTTTCTGCAGTATGAAAAGCAGGCCGAATTTTTGATGTTGAAGCTGCCGGTGGATTCATCATCATGGGTGAATTCGAGCGTCCAGCATGCTCTTTTTGGCTCTTGCTGCTGGAATGCTTCGTTTCCATTCCCTCGAGCTGTTCCTTTAGTGCATCGAGTGAAACAGAAAATTCCTCTGCTAATTGCCTTATATAGAGATCTTTCTCTACAGCTTTATCAAGCTTTGCAATCTCCTTTAATACTTCTTCTATATAAAGAAGACGATCTCCTTCATCCTGCAGCCTTTTCCCTCTGCGCAAATAAAGAATTTTAAAGGCCATGAGCGTCAAGCTTCCATCAATTACTTCGTTTCTGAATTTTTCCGCACCGTTTGCCTGAATATAGTCATCAGGATCTAATCCATCAGGCATCATTGCCACTCTTATTTGAAATCCTGCGTCAGATAGCATGGTTGAAGCACGAAAAGCAGCTTCCTTCCCGGCATTATCGGAATCATAACAAACAGTGATGGATTGTACTTGTTTTTTTAATAATGCAATGTGCTCGTCAGTTAGAGATGTTCCCATTGTGGCAACACCGTTTTCTACTCCAGCACGATCAGCTGCAATCACATCTGCAAACCCTTCAAACAGAACGGCTCTCTGCATTTTTTTCATGTGAGCTCTTGCCGATTGAAAATTATATAATATTTTGCTTTTATTAAAGATTGGCGTTTCTGGACTATTTAAATATTTTGGATCATCGTCCCCCAGTGCTCTTCCAGAAAATGCAATCGTATTTCCGTTGCGATCATTAATCGGAAACATGATTCGATCACGAAAACGATCGAAGTAGGTGCCATCTTTTTCCCTCTTAATGATTAGTCCGGCTCGTTCCATTAACCCTTCAGGAAACTTTCTTTTCGTTAAAAACTTATAAACAAAGTCCCAAGAGTTTAGACTGTAGCCAATTTGAAACTTATCAATCGACTCTCTTGTAAAGCCTCTATTCAGCAAGTACTCTAAGGCATGCTGACCGTCTTTTGTGTTTACAAGCAAATGATGGTAGAATTTACTTAATAGCTGATGTGCTTCAACCATCTGCTGAAAGTCAGGTGACATGGACTTAGCAGCTGCCGCCGCTGGAGCTTCAATATCAAGTTTCACATTGCCTTTTTCAGCAAGTTCAACAGCAGCTTCCTGAAAGGAATACCCTTCAATATCCATTAAAAACGAGAAGGCATCCCCAGCTGCATGACAGCCAAAGCAATTGTAAATCTGTTTGTCTGTTGATACAGAAAATGATGGTGTATTTTCACCGTGAAAGGGACATAATCCAAAGTAATTGCGACCCTTTTTGGTGAGCTGGACATATTCGCCAACTACATCAACAATATCTACAGACCTGCGAATTTCATCAATTTTTTCTGATGCAATAAGATCTGCCATAAGAACAACTCCTACTAGTTCTAAGAGGTATTCTATAAAAGTTATGGAATCCCTTCAACTTTCGACAAAATTTTTGTTAATGTGTTAATAAAATGTATTCGATCTTGTTTCGTAAAAGGTTTAGGGCCTTTCCCATAAATCCCTTTTTTGCGTGCTTTAGCAGAGAGGTATCTCATATCAAGCATCGTCCGGATATTTGATTCTTCGTACAGTGTTCCTCTAGGAGACAGCACATACATGTTTTTAAGAAGCAAAGTAGAAGCCAGCCCGATATCCTGAGTAATGACAATATCGCGAGATGATGTATGGTTCATTATGTAGAGATCGGCTGCTTCCTGATCACAATCAACGAACCTCCATTCTGCTTCCTGAACTTCATTCTTCATGTGAGCATATGAAGCAACAAATACAACTTTAATTGAAAAAGCTTTTGCAATTTCGACAATTTCATCTTTAACTGGACAAGAATCTGCATCCACAAAGATGGCAGTTGTGCCTAATGACTTATTAATTCTACATCACTCCGCATTTTCCTTCTTACTGGCTCAATTTTTCAAAAGGGATATTTGTCGAATTTTTTTTCGGCTGGTTCCTTGACATCTTCCTTTAAATAGTTTATTCGTTCACTCTCAACTCTAAACCTATTTAGAAGACATTTTTATCACAATTTTTTATTATAGTACATAATTGCTGGTTTTTCCATTAATAAATAGATGATAATTGCAAATTTCGTCATTTTTTTTATTTAGACGATTTGCTTTTTCAAACTGACGTCACTTCATTAAAAAGAGCACATATTGAATATGTGCTAAGTAGCTGGAAATCTTTTACGATAATGATTCAATATAACATTGGCTGTTTCTTCCACGGCTTTATTTGTTACATCAATGACAGGGCACTGCAATCTGTTTACAATGTTTTCAAAGTAATTGATTTCATTTTTGATTCTTTCAATATTTGCATAGCTCGCATTATCACTGAGCCCCAATGAAATGAGTCGTTCTCTTCTAATATTATTTAATTTTTCCGGACTTATTTTTAAGCCGTAGCATTTTTCGGGCTGAACAAGAAATAACTCTTCTGGCGGGTCCACTTCAGGCACAAGCGGAACATTGGCGACCTTAAGTCTTTTATGAGCCAAGTATTGAGACAGTGGTGTCTTGGAAGTTCGTGAAACGCCAACAAGAACAATATCTGCTTTTAAAATACCTCGCGGATCTCTTCCATCATCATATTTAACAGCAAATTCAATGGCTTCGATCTTTTTAAAATAATCCTCATCGAGTTTTCGTACTAATCCTGGCTCGTATAAAGGCTCAGTCCCGCAAAATGTCTGAATTTGGTCCATAAGCGGCCCAATAATATCACAGGCATAAATCCCTGCATCCTGTGCTGACACATTCATATATTGGCGGATTTCTGGCTTTACCAGGGTATAAGCGATCATTCCATTATCCAGTTTGGCAAGTGAGATTACTTCGTCAATATGTGTTAGCTCCTCAACATATGGAAACCGTTTTATAATGACATCACCGCCATTAAATTGACTTGTAGCTGCTTTTGTTACGAGTTCCGCTGTTTCACCTACAGAATCTGAAACAACATAAATTATTGGCATCTTCCCCATCCTTGATCCCCATCTCCTTTGTCCAAAATTACTTTTCTCCAGCAAGTGCGACAAATGCTTTTGTCAAATTGGTTTTTGTAATTCTTCCTAATACTTCAAGACCTTCGTCTGTTTCTTTAACGATCGGCAAGGAGTCAATTTGCTTATCAATCAGCTTCTGAGCCACATCGAGCAATAAATCATCTTTCTTGCATACAGTAATATTGGGCATTCTTGTCATAATGATATTAACCGGAATGGCCGATAGCTCCTGTTTGCCTATGCTGGCTCTTAATAAATCCTTTCTTGAGAGAACACCCACAAGCAGTGATTTTTCATCTATAACAAACAATGTTCCAACATCCTCTAAGAACATCGTTACAATGGCATCATACACGGACACATTTTCCTTAACTACCACTGGGATTGACTGATAGTCCTTCACAAACAGCTTCTTCATGTTTTCAGTCAGAAGCTGCGCTCCCGTTTTCCCTGTATAGAAATAACCCACCCGGGGTCTGGCGTCGAGGTAGCCAGCCATTGTCAAAATCGCCAAGTCCGGCCGTAATGTAGCTCTGGTTAAATTTAGCTGTTCCGCTATATTTTCTCCTGTAATTGGGCCATTTTCCTTAACGATTTCCAGAATTTTTTCCTGTCTTTTATTCAGTTCGATTTCACTCACCACCTATCTATGTACGTGTATACGATTCAATAAGACATACTATTATAGAAACATTATATACTATTTGCACAAAATGAACAGAATAGATTCCTTTTAAAATGTGAAGAAAACAGTTCAATTCAGCAATATGAAAGAGCTTGCCGCTAAGACAAGCTCATCCAACAATTTTTTTCATGGTTTTTCACAAAAGACAGTTTGAGGTACTCTTCACTTCTCTGCAATCGATCTATTCTCTGAAGCCAGAATATCTTTCTGTTCAGTAAGAGCATTCTGCCAAAACAGTGGAACTGCATCTCTATTTCACAAGAATCTCATTTACATTCGCAAATTGACGAATGATCTCCGCCAGCTTAGCCATTTGGCTTAAACGGTTTGAACGGATGTTTTCCTGTTCTGCCATTACCATTGTATGCTCAAAGTAACCATCAATAGCAGGCTTTAATGACACAAGCAAGTCGTATAAACTTTTCTCATCTGCAATGTTCTGCAGCTGATTACGAACTTCCTCATATTTGTTATACAATTCTTTTTCATAGTTATTCTCAAATAAATTCTCTTCTACCTCCCCAACATGTACTGCTTTTGAAGAGATGTTTAATACACGGCCAAGCGCTTCCATGTTTTCTTTGAAATCCGGGTTTTGTTTCTCATTTTCTAATACTTCTGCTCGCTTAACCAATGAAGGCATTGAACCCAATTCATTGCCAAGAACAGCATCAATGAGATCATATCGAACGCCGCGCTCTTGCATGATATGCTTGATGCGCAGTTTAAAGAATGCAAAAAGATCTTTTTGTATCTCTTCTAAAGCTTTTTTCGCGATATTATCTTCCTGAACAAGCTCTAAAGCAAGATCAATAATCGTTTCAAGCGGCAGTACCCATTGTTTATTTAAAAGAATTTGCACAATGCCTGTTGCTTGCCTTCTTAAAGCATAAGGATCCTGTGAACCGCTTGGGATAATACCGATGGCAAAGCAGGCAGCAATCGTATCGATCTTTTCAGCGATTGATAATAATGCCCCCACATTGCTTTCTGGCGTCGAGTCTTCAGCATTTCTTGGCATATAATGCTCATTAATGGCTTGGGCCACAGCAGGATCTTCACCCTTTTGCAAAGCATATTTTTCACCCATAAACCCTTGCAGTTCCGGGAACTCATATACCATATGTGTCACAAGGTCAAACTTTGCAATTTCAGCTGCACGATCTGCCTGTACAGTTTCATTTTCATTAAAGGTTAATAATCCTGAAAGCTTATTCGTTAGCTTGCGCACTCTTGCTGTTTTTTGTGACAGCGTTCCGATTTCCTCATGATACACAATGGATTCCAGCTTTTTCAGAGAATCACTGATCGCTGTTTTTTGATCTTCATTATAAAAGAAAGCTGCATCAGATAGTCTTGCTCTTAATACTTTTTCATTTCCTTTTGCCACATTTTCAAGATGCTCATGCCCGCCATTTCTCACCGTAACAAAGAAAGGAAGGAGCTCTCCATCTTTTGATTTAACAGGAAAATAACGCTGATGTTCTTTCATTGATGTAATAAGAACTTCCTGTGGGATCTGCAAAAACTCTTCCTCAAACTTTCCAAAAAGAGCAGTTGGATATTCAACCAGGTTGTTTACTTCTTCAAGTAGATCTTCATCGACTGGAATGACCCAGTCATGCTCTTCCTCAAGTTGTTTTAGCTGATTGCGGATGCCTTCTTTTCGTTCATCCGAATTAACAAGCACATACTGAGACATTAATGTTTTCTCATAAGCATCTGGGCTGGTAATTTCCGTGCGTTCACCCAAGAAACGGTGACCCATTGTCCAATTGGATGTCTGTACACCAGCAATCGAAAATGGAACAATTTCAGATCCAAATAATGCGATGATCCATTTTATCGGACGGATATATTTGAGCTCTTCATCTGCCCAGCGCATATTTTTAGGGAAAGACAAGGACGTAATGACATGCTGCAGCTCTGGTAAAAGCGAAATCGTTTGTTGTCCTTGTATAAACTTTTTCACATGAACATACTCAACACCATTAATTTCTTTATAGAAAATATCTTCGACTGTTGCTCCTTGCCCTCTGCAAAATCCAATGGCAGCCTTCGTCCACTCGCCATTTTCGTCTTGTGCGATTTTTTTAGCTGGACCCTTTGCTTCTTCATGTACATCCTCTTGTGCTTCACTGATGCCTTCCACCATTACAGCAAGTCGGCGAGGTGTTGAAAATGCAGTCACATGATCAAAATCAATCTTTTTTTCCACCATCCAAGCTTGAATTTTATCAGAAAGCTGATTCATTGAATTTGTAACAAATCTAGCTGGCATTTCTTCAAGACCAATTTCTAAAAGGAGATCTTTTTTAAACATCTTAATTTTCCTCCTTTGCTTGCAGGATTGGGAATCCTAACTTTTCACGCTCTTCATAGAATGTTTTTGCTATTTTTCTTGCTAAGTTTCGGCAGCGTCCAATATATCCCGTTCTTTCTGTGACGGAAATGGAGCCTCTTGCGTCTAACAAATTGAACACATGTGAGCATTTCAGTACATAATCATAAGCAGGATGCACAAGTCCTTCATCCATTTGACGATGTGCTTCTTTTTCATAAATATTAAATAAGTTAAACAGCATATCAGGGTCGCTCGTTTCAAACGTATATTTAGAATGCTCATATTCCGGCTGCAGGAAGATATCTCTTACAGTAAAGCCGTTTGTCCATTCCAAATCAAATACATCTTCTTTATCTTGAATATAAGAGGCTAAACGCTCAATCCCATAGGTAATTTCAACAGATACCGGTTTACATTCTAGACCGCCCACCTGCTGGAAATACGTAAATTGTGTAATCTCCATGCCATCAAGCCAAACTTCCCAGCCTAAACCTGCGCAGCCAAGAGATGGATTTTCCCAGTTATCTTCAACAAAACGAATGTCATGCTTAAGCGGATCGATTCCTAATGCCTTAAGTGAATCAAGGTACAGCTCCTGGATATTATCTGGAGAAGGCTTCATAATCACCTGAAATTGATGGTGCTGATAAAGGCGGTTAGGATTTTCACCGTAGCGTCCATCTGCCGGACGGCGGGAAGGCTCGACATAAGCTACATTCCAAGGCTCCGGACCAATTGCCCTTAAAAATGTATACGGACTCATTGTGCCCGCTCCTTTTTCCACATCATAAGCCTGCATTAGAATACAGCCTTGCTCTGACCAATGCTTTTGCAATGTCAGAATCATGTTCTGAATATTCATCTCACATCTCACCCTTTTTTATAAAATTGATGTTAGACATCAGGGACTTCATCGTTAAAAAACTAAAAAACTCCCGTCCCTATGCCTAAATACGGCATAGGGACGAGAGTTAACCCGCGGTTCCACCCTATTTGCCAAAGCAAAAGCTTCAGCCTCTTTCAACGTCATGTCGCTCGTAAAGTGCCCTTCCTTAATCCTTCTATCACCTAGCTCACACCACCCTAGGTTCGCTTTTATAGACTGAATTAAGTACTCCTCTTCGTCATCGCAACTATTAATATTTGAATCATAGCGAAAATCATTTTTAAAGTCAAATATTACTTTAAGAAGCCATCGAATTTCTCCATTTGATTTAAAAACTTTTTTGATTTTAAATTTAAGCCAGAGTTTTCATCATAATAAGCTGTAATGATTTTCTTCAGCTCTGCCTTTGTTTCTTCTTTCACTGAAATATCTCCGAGTCTGGATAAATCAAAATAATAAAACACCCTTAACAACCGGACCGCTGCAGGAGATAGTTTGTAATGGTACGGATCCTTTTCAAGGCAGCGATGGCAGATGAGACCGCCCTCCCGAATTGAAAAAGAGAAGTGCCCATCTGTGCTTCCGCAAACCGCACACTGATTCAGCACCGGATATAAACCGAGCGTATTCAGCATTTTCATTTCGAAAATATTCATAATAATGTCGGGATCATAGCCTTCATTAATCAGATTCAGCGATTGAAATAATAGCTCAAACAAGAATGGATTTGGCTTTCGATCTTCAACACTTCTATCTAAGAGTTCTACAATATACGCAGCATAAGCCGTAAGGAAAATATCTTCCTTAATCGATCGCATTGAGGAAATCATTTCTCCTTGCTGCATCGTGCCCAGCCCGCTCCCTCTTTGCATAAGAAAATATCCATATGTAAAAGGCTGGGTGACGGCGGAGAGCCTGCTATTCGGCTTTTTCGCTCCGCGTGCCATCATCCCAACCTTTCCCCATTCGCGCGTATATAAGGTAACGATTTTATTGCTTTCTCCATAATTCGCTGTTCTAATGACTATGCCTTCACATTTTTCAAGCATATTCGTCACCATCCCTATATTTAGACAATCCTATGAGATGGGAAAATCAACCTCTGCTAGCTCTTCGTCCTGATTTCCGGGTATATCATTTGTATCCTTTTGCAATTCCTTAAAAAGAAGATATGTGTCAATATTACCTGTTTGCGAGAAAACCTTCCAGGTAAATTCCATCATCGATAACCCCACCTTTCCGTATTTAACTAGCAATGCAAATTATGATTCCTTAACCTTATCATAGCCTGTCTTTTGAAAATCATAAGACGAAAAATTTGTAAATTAAAATCGTTCATTGATTATGAATAACATTAATAATGTAGATAAGAGAATTAGTATTCGTCTTCTCTAAAACCAAAGTCGCGCAATTGTGTCATCTTATTGCGCCAATCTTTTTGCACCTTAACCCAGAGCTCCAAGAACACCTTAGATCCAAGCAGATTTTCAATATCCAGTCGGGCCCGCTGTCCGATCTCCTTCAGCATTTTCCCTTGCTTGCCGATGACAATTCCTTTTTGCGAATCACGCTCAACAATGATGGTAGCCATCACATGAACAATGTCTTTGTCATCTTTCTTTTTCATTTTGTCGATCACAACTGCAAGTGAATGTGGAATTTCTTCACGTGTCAGATGAAGTGCTTTTTCCCTAATCAACTCAGAAACAATAAAATGCTCTGGATGATCGGTAACCTGGTCAGCAGGATAGTATTGCGGACCTTCCGGCATATATTCCTTCAGCTGCTCCAATAGTGTATCAACGTTATTTCCTTCTAAGGCCGAAATCGGAACAATTTCTTTAAAATCATACTTTTCTTTGTATGACTCTATTACCGATAAGAGCTGGTCAGGGTGAATTTGGTCAATCTTATTGATAACAAGAAAAATAGGTGTTTGAACGGATTGGAATTTTTCGATAATAAACTCTTCGCCTTTTCCAAAACCTTCTTCGGCATTTACCATAAAAAACACAACATCCACGCCTTTCAGCGTATTCTGGGCTACCTTCATCATGAAGTCTCCCAATTTATGCTTTGGTTTATGAATACCCGGTGTATCGATAAAAATAAACTGGGCATCCGCCGTTGTTAAAACTCCCTGCACTTTATTTCTTGTTGTCTGCGGTTTATCGCTCATAATGGCAATCTTTTGACCAATAACTCTGTTCAGGAAAGTGGACTTTCCGACATTTGGTCTGCCAATAATCGAAATAAAACCTGATTTATGCGTTTGTTCGTTATTCATGTAAATCCTCCGGTGAAAATGCGCCAGGCAACAGCTCTTCTACTGAAAGCTCTTTAATAGCTCCATTTAAATTTGTTAGTATGACTTTTGTATCTTTGCTGCATAGTTCAGAGATTACTTGGCGGCATGCACCACAAGGAGCGACAGGCCCATCTGTATCTGCTACTACTGCAATTGCTTTGAATTTAGTAATTCCATCAGAGTATGCCTTAAAAAGCGCTGTTCTTTCTGCGCAATTGGTCATACTATATGCTGCGTTTTCGATATTGCAGCCATGTATAACGGTACCTTCATCCGTAAGGAGAGCGGCGCCAACCTTAAATTTAGAATAAGGTACATATGCTTTTTCTCTTGCTAATTTTGCTTCTTCGATTAATTGTGTGATTTCCACTATACATTCTTCCTTTCAATGCCAAGACCGAAGCCTTACTCTTATTTTACATCATTTCAAAAGCAATTACATGGGTTGTTGTCAAATTGTAATAAAAAAATTGAAAATTCAGTTAATGAATTAGCCCTATTTGTTTGCTGTTCTGTTATTTTAGCCGATTTAGGCAACGGTTTCAAATAGGTTGTAGCGGTGTTTACAAAATCTTTGCGGTTCTTTAACAAATGGATAGGAAGGCGTGGGGATTTTACTGACCAACTTGCTTGATGGATGTATTTCATTTTGGTAGCGGAAACCACTAAAGGTTTTATTTGAGAGGGGTGTTCGGGCTTTAATTGTGATCGGAATGCCAGTATCTTCTCAATGGAGGCTTGTTTTGGTTTGTTTTGTAACATGGTTTACTAGTTTCTGGATAATAGGGGTGTGTTTCGGTTTTTATCACGACTCTATCCTCCATTATCTGGATATCAAGAGTGTGTTTCGGTTCTTTTCACGACACCACGTCCTCGCTTTCCCTTCTTTATCCACCCCAAAAAAAGACTGCCAAAAATGACAGTCTCTACAACCCCATACTAGCTATAATTTTCGGCAAAAAGATAATGACACCGATCAAAATAGCGGTTATAGCATAGACAAGAACAGCCGCTGCTGCAATGTCTTTTGCCTGCTTTGCCAAAGGATGGTACTGGTCCGTCACCAGATCAACCACTCGTTCAACAGCGGTATTCATAAGCTCAAGCGCGATCATGCCGCCGATGACGATGATCACAATGAGCCATTCAGCCTTGCTGATAGAAAAGATAAATCCGCACGCAGCTATCAGCGGCATAACGGCAAGATGGATTTTTAGGTTACGCTCTGTTTTAGCTGAGGAAACAAGTCCCTCAGCAGCATAAGAAAACGATTTGGCTACAGCCTTAATCCATTTATGTTTTTTATCTTTCGAGGCCGAATTCATCCAGCAAAACCTTCTGACGGGAAAACATTGTTTTTTCGTCTTCTTCAGTCTCATGATCATAGCCAAGCAGATGCAAAAAGCCGTGCAGAGCAAGAAATCCTAACTCCCTCTGAAAACTGTGGCCATAGTCCTCTGCCTGCTCTTTCGTTTTTTCAACTGAGATAATAATATCCCCAAGCACTCTGGGCATTTCAATACCCAATAGAGCTACTTCGCCTTCTCCCAGTTCTTCCATAGCAAATGAAATCACATCAGTCGGCTTGTCTTTGTCTCGGTATTCTCGGTTTATTTCTTGTATTCTTTCATTCGTGACAAATGTAACGGATACTTCCGTTTCATTTTCCACCTGTTCCTTAACAGCTGCAAAATTTAACAGTCTTTCGATTTGCTCTTGATCCTGAGCAGAAATCTCATTTGTTTCATCTAAAAAATCAATATTTAAACTCATGCTTCCTTCACCTTCTGTTTCGTCATTTCTGGATATTCTATACGGGAATGGAATATTCCATTTAATGTTTCACTAAATGATTGTGCCACAATCTCAAGCTCTTTTAATGTTAAATCACATTCATTCAGCTGGCCGTCCTGCAGACGATCGGCAATAATTTTCTTAATCAGTTCCTCAATTTGCTCTGGTGTAGGATTTGACATGGACCTTACTGCTGCTTCGACACTATCAGCAATCCCAATAACTGCGGCTTCCTTTGTCTGCGCCTTTGGTCCAGGGTAACGGTAATCCTCCTCTTTCACATCCAGGCCCTTCTCTTTCGCCTTAAAGTAGAAAAATTTAAGCAAGGTGGTTCCGTGATGCTGTTCGGCAATATCAACAATTTCTTTCGGCATTTTATGCTTTCTCAGCAATTCAGCACCATCCGCTGCATGTGCAATAATAATATTTTTGCTTGTCTGCGGCGGCAGACGATCATGAGGATTTTCTATATTCATCTGGTTTTCAATAAAAAATTGCGGCCTCTTGGTTTTGCCGATATCATGATAATAACAGCCTACCCGTGCAAGAAGGCCGTCTGCCCCAATTGCCTCACAAGCAGAATCAGATAAATTAGCGACCATTACACTATGGTGGTAGGTCCCAGGCGCCTCTGTTAAAATCTTCCTTAAAAGCGGATGGTTCGGGTTGGAAAGCTCAATCAGTTTCATCGCTGAAAGCATGCCAAATCCGGTCTCAAAGAAGGGAAGAAACCCAATCGTTAAGACAGCTGAGGCAATGCCTGAAATCAGAGCAGCAGCAAAATAAAAACCATATTCAAGCGGATCATACTGGCCATTGCGCAAAAATAGCAATGAAAAAATCACGATAATATTTACAATCGATACAAACAAACCAGCCTGCAAAATTTTCGAACGATGATTATGATTCGTTAAGAAAAGAATGCCTGCCATTCCACTGCATAAAATGTAAATTCCTGCTGTGACATGCAGTGTACCTGTGATGCCTTCATTAAAGATAATACAGCCGCACACTGTACTTATAATGGTAAAAAAGATTGCCAGCTTTTCATCAATCAATATCTTAATGAGCATGACTCCCATTGCTGCAGGGAATATGTATACAATTTCAGAGTAATCGAGATCATGAAAAAAGCTAATTGCTTTCATTAGCAATGTGGATAGAATAAGAATCAAACTAAACAGCAATAGCTGGCTTTGCTTCTTTTCTTCACTCACATTATGCTCGTGGAAATAATAGTAGATAGCTCCTAAAATAAGGAGAATCATGAGCAATAATCCAATATAGGATTGAATCGAGTTTTCATTATCTGTCAGTCCTACAAGCTCCAGCTGTCTATAAACATCCCGGCTAATAAGCTGATTTTGCTCTACCAGGATTTGGCCTTGCAGTATTTTTACAGGCTCTACACTTTCAACTGCCTGCTGACGCATTTCCTGTGTAGCTGCAGGGTCATAAAATTCATTTTGATAAATAGCATACCGCCCAAGCTCAATGGCTGCAGTCTTTAATCCTGTGCTCATACTTGTCAGCTTAAGTTCTTCCTCAAGCCTTTTCTTTGCATTTTCGACTTCATCAGCAGGAATACGTGACTGCATCACATTATTGATCGTCGTTACCGTTAAATCCTGAGCTATGCTTAAGTCGTCCTGCCCTGCCTGCAGAAGCGCGCGCAGAGATTGATCGGATACTTCCTTTGTTACACCCTCAGTAAGCTTTTCTTTCATCAAGGAAAGCTTCTCATCAATTGTAGGCTCTTCAATTTCAGCTGCTTCATCATCCGTGCTTTCAGCCAATTCCTCTTGAGCTCTTTCCCTATCGGCCATATCTTCTTCAATCTCATCATTCACTTCAGTCGCAGAACTAAAAATGGATGTAACAAGGTCAACTCGATTTTGAGCAATTTCCTTCTTGACCACATAAACATCCTGTACTTGGTTCTCCGCCTCTTTCTTCTTTAATTCAGTGCTTTCTTTATCCTCAACCGTAATAGGAGATCGGATGGTTTGCTCAGAGACTGAAAACAAACTCAAATTTAGCATTTCTGGTCTCACATTCGCGAACATTGAAAAGTATAAAACAATTCCTAAAACAACAAACAGCAATAATTTAAATAGTTTAACATTAAGCAAATTTCTTATTTTAGCCATATTCCGCTGCAGCTTTTCCAAAAAAAGATCCCTCCTACCATACCACAATATGACGGTTGCGCTAGAACTATAATTATGTAAAATAATATCAGCTTTTTAGACAAATTTCATTAAAATGCCAGAAAGTTTTCATAGTTCGTTACTATTAGGGTAACCTATCCTGATAGGTAATAGCAAATTATACCAATAGGATATCTGAATTCGGAATAGAGGACAATGATCCATTAAACTTGGAGAGCCGTTATCTTCTTGCTTTTATTGAAGCAAAAAAACAACCGCCAGTCTCCTGGCGGCATTAACTCAATATTATTCAGATTTTTCATAAGCCTGGATAATCTTGGCTACAAGCGGATGACGAACAACGTCACTTTGCTCTAAATGAATGAACGAGATCCCCTGAACACCTTTTAAAATGTCTTCCCCTGCGATTAGTCCGGATTTAACGCCTTTTGGCAGGTCAACCTGTGTTCTGTCACCTGTTATGACCATTTTTGATCCGAAACCTAAGCGGGTTAAGAACATTTTCATTTGAGCAAGTGTTGTATTTTGTGCTTCATCTAAAATAACAAATGCATCATCAAGGGTACGGCCCCTCATATAGGCTAGAGGAGCAATTTCAATCGTTCCCCTTTCAATCAGCCTCTGAGTATGCTCTGCTCCTAAGATATCATGCAGAGCATCGTAAAGCGGTCTCAAATATGGGTCGACCTTTTCCTTTAAGTCACCAGGCAAAAATCCAAGGCTTTCGCCAGCTTCAACTGCTGGTCTTGTTAAAATAATGCGTTTGACCTGGCCCGTTTTTAGTGCACTGACAGCCATGACAACCGCAAGATATGTCTTACCTGTACCGGCTGGGCCAATACCAAAGACAAGATCATGCTTTCTGATTGCATTAATATATTGACGCTGTCCTAACGTTTTAACACGAATGGATTTGCCTTTTGCGTTTTTTGTAATTTCTTCTTCATATAAGTCGCTGAAGTATTCAAGTGTTCCCTTTTTTGCCATTTCAATGGCATACACGACATCTCTCCCGCTGATGTTAATTCCTTTGCGAATTACATACAGAAGCTTATCAAGTATGTTTCCTACAAGCTCTACACTTTCGGCAGTGCCTGAAACATATACCGATTCGCCGCGAGTCACCACAGAAACCTCAAACTCTTCTTCAATTAATTTAATATTGTTATCAGAGTTGCCGAGCAGTGCTATTGCTTCATTTGGATTTTCAAAATGCATATTCATTGTTTTTAAATCTTCTGTCATTCTGCATCTCCTTGGGTAAATGGTTGTCCTTGTGCAATATTCTCAATAATTTGGAAATGTATTGATAGTGTAACTTTACCATTGTCTGCAGATTGGTGCAAAACTTTTTCACCTTTTATCTTAGCATTGTCATCGAGCAGTGATTTTATATCCTGCCGCGCCATTTCTTTTGCTACTTCTACGGCTTCTTTATTTGTATACGTCCTAGTGATTGTCTGCCGCTCGCGGAATGTCTCATTCTGATAAGAAAGCGGTAAATCCCATGATAAAAAGCGGAGACTCTTTTTATTCTCTTCTTTTTCGTGCTCTTTAAATTCGGTTTTGCCAAATCCCCATATAGGAATCTTCCAAGAGCCAATTTCAAGATAGTGTTTTTCCTTCTCATTGCCGTTAAAGACTTGGAAGGTGCTGTTGATTGGCAATGTGACCGTAGACTTGTACCAAGTTTCGCCAAAAACTTCTCCTTTAGCAGATACGACCTCTGGCTCTTCTTCTTTGCCAACCAAACCGGAAACAAGTAATTGTCCTGGAACGACCCGATCATGAATACTGACGACTGGCTGTCCTTCTTCAACGAACATGTTTTCAATAATGGCTTTCTTTTTTGCAACTAGATGCTGCGGACCGAGCGCTTCTATTTTTTCAGGCTCATTCTTTTCAACGACTTGAAGATGGTAGGTTGTCCCTTTTAATTCCACACCAACCCATGTTATTTCTTTTACGTTATTTGTCAGACCTTTTTGAATGGCTTCCACATTATCGATAAAAAATTGAAGCTTACCTGTTTTAACACCCATTGCCTCCAGCTCTTTCTGAATTTTATATTCAGTTGCCGGATTTGCCCCTTTAATTTCGATGCCCCATACCATATTGGAAAGCAGGGTAATTACCACCAGAAACAGAAAAGCTCCGATTAAAAAACCGCTATTTCTGAGCATTCTAATCGCTAAGAAAGGAATACCCTCTCTTTGCTGAAACTCTAATTTACATTCACTTTCACGTGCATACTTCCTAATCTTTTTTGCATCCCTCAGATTCATTTGAAAAGTGATTGCACTCGTGCCGTGACTTCTGACATTCCAGATATGTATTTTATCTCTTGTTAAAGAATTGATAAAACGCTCAATTCCTTTTCCATATGCCTTTACCGTTACTACTCCTTTATAAAATTCAATCCATTGATTCTTCATAGCGCTCCTCCTGATTCATGATTTGCAGCCCACAGGGTGACTTCAAGCCACCTCTCAATCCGGGAGATAGGTGACTTGATCAATTTTCCCCTCAAGCATGATCTCTTCTGGCATTATTGTCTTTATGACAAAAGCCTTCCCTTTCACTAATAACTGTCCCTGCTTAAGCAAAAGCCTAATTTCCTTATCTGAAAATGAAAGCAGACCTCGGTGATTTTCAATATATATATGGATTTGTCCAATCATTGTTATTCGGGGTAAATCCATCATGACATCTTGAGGAAGCTCCATATTTTTTGTCATCCAGCTCCGCAGCACGGTCCCCCATTTTTTTGCCATAAAAAAGAACCCCCTTTCATCTCATATGTATGAAATGAAAGGAGGTTCTAGCACATTTTTCGCCAATCAAGCGCTGTTATTTTCTTTTCACTGACCGATGAGGATTCATCGCTCTTGGAGGACCTAAAATTTCAGACCAAATAATCGCATCTGCTAGCTTTTGTTTATCTGGAGCCAAAGCTTGCGCCTGTGTATTCGTATTTGCTGTATTCTGAGCAGGCATACGTTCTCTAATTGCTGCAGTTCGCCGTTCGGCATACCGCTGCTTTTGCTTTAAAGCTTCCAGCTCTTCATCAGCCTTTTGTCTTGTTTCAGCATATTGCTGCTCCATTTGAGCGGCAGCCCGCTTTGCGCGCGTTTCAAGCTCTTCTCTTTTTCGTTCAATAGGAGATGCTTGTGCCGGCTGCTGTGGCTGAGTCGGACGGCTGACAGGCCGCTGCGCTGGTTTTCTGCGCTTCTCTTCTTCTTTTTTTCCTTTTGTAAATAGAGAACTAATAAAACCAATTATCGCTAAAAGTATAAGCGGATTTTCAAATATAAATTCCATAAAACGATTCCTCCCTTCCAAAAGGGAAATTCTTTACATCAGCCACCCTCAAAAAGGGCAGCGCTAAGAACCATTAATCTTTTTTATTGTTCGGATCTTCAGATATTTTACCAATCGAATCTCTCATATCTGTATCTGCAGAAATGTTCTTAAAGTTTAAATAATCCATTACACCCATATTGCCGCTGCGCAATGCTTCTGACATAGCAAGAGGAACTTTCGATTCGGACTCAACAACCTTCGCACGCATTTCTTCGACGCGCGCTTTCATTTCCTGTTCTTGCGCTACTGCCATTGCACGACGCTCTTCAGCCTTCGCTTGAGCGATCTTTTTATCAGCTTCCGCCTGCTCTGTCTGAAGCTCGGCACCGATGTTTTTGCCGATATCAACGTCCGCAATATCAATCGATAGAATTTCAAAGGCAGTACCGGCATCTAAGCCTTTAGAAAGAACAGTTTGTGAAATCATATCAGGATTTTCTAGAACTTTTTTATGATTATCAGATGAACCAATTGTGGAGACAATCCCTTCCCCTACACGGGCAACAATTGTATCTTCACCAGCACCACCGACAAGGCGATCAATATTGGCCCTAACCGTAATACGTGCTTTTGCTTTCACTTCAATTCCGTCCATTGCCACACCGGCAATAAATGGTGTTTCAATTACTTTCGGGTTTACACTCATCTGTACTGCTTCTAAAACGTCACGTCCAGCCAAATCAATAGCCGCACTTCTTTCAAAACTTAATTCAATATTTGCACGATGTGCTGCAATAAGCGCATTGACAACACGGTCTACATTACCACCAGCAAGATAATGACTTTCCAGCTGATTTGTTGTCACATCTAAACCTGCTTTATGCGCTTTAATCAAAGGATTGATGACACGGCTCGGAATAACCCGGCGAAGTCTCATCCCAATTAAAGTAAAAATACTTACCTTCACCCCAGCTGCTAATGCTGAAATCCACAGCATGACTGGTACGAAAGTGAATAGAACTGCCAAGAGAATGACAGCAAGTACAATCAGCACAATGGTTAAAATACCACCAGTTCCTAGTACCATTCCAAGTTCAAACATGTAAGTTCCTCCTATTTATCTAAATTAGTTACTTCCCTAACTACAATGCGCGAGCCCTCAGCTTTAACGATCCGAACCTTTGCATCTTTCTGAATAAATCCACCTTCACTTACAACATCTATTCTTTCATTGCTTATTACAACAGTACCTGCTGGACGCAATGCAGTCAAAGCATATCCCTCCGTACCAATTAATTCTGTACGATTTTTATTGGACACATATCCTTTTTCTGTGTTTGTAGAGTCAGTTAAAATCATTTTTCGAAAGAATTTCATCTTTTTACCAAACACCTTTACCAATAAAATAGAAACCAAAATTGCCGCCGAAATGGCTATCAAGATAGAAATTCCCATATGGACAACGTTTCCAGATGCCATAAACAGACTGGCTATAATAGCCCCTGCTCCAAGCAGTCCGGCAATGCCGCCCGGGAGGAAAAACTCTGCGATTAACAGGCCAATCCCAATCACAAAGAGGATTAAGGTTTCATATCCGGCAAGGCCGGCAACAAGGTGTCCGTAGAAGAATAACAATAAGGCGGACAGACCCATAAAACCTGGGACTCCAAACCCTGGTGAATATAATTCCACCACAAGCCCAATACTTCCAATAGACAGCAAGATCGGGATAATGACCGGGTTTGTTAAAAAACGAGCCAATTTCTCTGAAAAACTTTCTTCCATGCTTCTGATCTCAGCATTTTCAAAACCAAGCTGCTGGACTAATTCATCCATATTGGCAACGGTAGCTTCAGAATAGTTCACTTCTAATGCCTGATCTGGTGTTAAGGTTAGCAGTTCATCATTCCCAAGTCCGAGTTCAGGTATTTCAATAGATTCGTCTGCCATTGCCCGTGCAACGATTGGATCTCGATTTGATTGCTGTGCAGCACTCTCCATAGCAGAGAACCAATAAGACTCAGCCTTCTTTCCAGCTGTGTTGCCTGATTGATCGATGATGGCAGCTGATCCCATTGTCGAACCAGGCACCATATAAATCTCATCGGTATTTAATGCAATATAAGCACCTGCTGATAATGCTTGTTTATTAACAAATGAAATCGTTTTAATATCTGTGCTGGTTAAAAGCTTTCCAATTTCTCCAGCAGCATCCACGGCACCGCCTGGCGTATTGATTTCAAAAATAATGGCATCAGCGCCTTCTTCCTCAGCTGTATGAACGGCTCTGCTTAAAAAGGCATATAATCCTTTTTCGACCGTTTCTTCCACAGGAACCGTGTAGACGATTTCATTATTAGCACTTGTTCCATTGACAGGAATAAGCATGAGAATAAAAGCAAAAAGGAATGATATCACAGCGATATGTTTAAAAACGGATCTCATTAATCCTCCCTCCTTTCTCATTTATAATCTTATCCTTAGTTGTTATACGGGTTAGGATACAAAAAGGTTTCAATTATTTTAATTTTATTTAGGAAAAACTCATCTATTTATAAAACTTAGCTAAATAGCCAAAAAGACCGGAAGCATTAAGCATCCGGTCTTTTGAACTCGTTTTATGAAAGGTGTTGTTGTACAAGTTTATTAATGATTGAACCGTCTGCTTTGCCTTTAACCTTTGGCATAATAGCGGCCATCACTTTGCCCATATCGGCTTTAGAAGCAGCACCTGTTTCTTCAATCGTTTCTTTAACGATTTCAGAGAGTTCTTCTTCAGTCAGCTGTTTAGGCATATATAATTCTACATACTGAAGTTCAGTACGAATTTTTTCAACAAGATCTTCACGACCTGCTTTTTCAAATTCATGGAGGGAATCCTTGCGTTGTTTTACTTCGCGAGAGAGGACAGTAAGCTCCTCATCACCGGACAGCTCTCTGCCAAGCTTGATCGCTTCGTTTTGAATGGAAGCTTTGATCATCCGGATAACGGTTAGCTTATCTTTTTCTTTATTCCTCATCGCTTGTTTCATATCCTCATTTAAACGCTCGAGAAGACTCATTTCATTCACCCTCTCTTAAAACTTGCGCTTTCTTGCAGCCTCAGACTTTTTCTTACGTTTGATACTAGGTTTTTCGTAGAATTCGCGCTTTCTTGCTTCTTGCAAAGTACCAGTTTTAGAAACTGAACGTTTGAAGCGACGAAGAGCATCTTCAAGCGATTCGTTTTTACGAACGACGGTTTTAGACATTCTCTTTCCCTCCCTCCGAGCACAACACACTTACATCAACAACATGGTTTATTCCATGTACCTTGCAATTATAATATAACACTGTATGAAGGTCAACTGAAATTAGCACTAGCTGCCGTTTGTTTTTTTATTTCTTCCCTAAATAATTTATTATCCTCCTGGCATGTCCCTCAATACATGTCCATATGATGAGTGTTAAGGGGGGATTTTATGCTGCAGCTGCTATTATTTATACTTCTTATCGGGTTATTTATTTTTGGAATGACGATCCTCAGAACAGGTTTATTTAATCTTTCCGGAAGTTCTATTCATAAAGTGTTGACCATCTTAACGGCTTCACCGTGGAAAGGAATGCTCACTGCCATTATTTTAACGGCTGTACTGCAGAGCAGTTCTACTTTAATGGTCATGACCATTGGACTAGTTTCTGCAAGAATGCTGACCTTTCCTCAGTCCATCGGCATCATTTTAGGTACAAATATCGGAACCACTTTTACTACGGAGCTCATTACCTTTAACATTGAATCCCTGCTGATTCCATTTGCGCTAATTGGGACTGCTTCGGCATTATTTCCTCAAAAAGCAATTAAAAGTGCCGGATTTGCATTCTTAGGCATTTCAGCAGTTTTTGCGGCGATGCGAGGCTTCGAGGTTCTTGCGATTTCTTTAAAAGAAAACTCCTATGTAAATCATGTTCTTCTGGCATTAGATAATCATCATTTCTATAGTATTCTTGCAGGAATAATACTAACAGCCATCATTCAGTCAAGCACGGCTGCTACTGGCATTGTGATGGGATTTATGTCTGCAGGACTGATGGAGTTGGATACAGGAATTGCGATTATGCTTGGCTCCAATATCGGGACGTGTGCTGATGCTTATCTGGCTTCAATTGGAGCAGGGAGAGCTGCAAAGCTTACAGCTTTTGCACATATTTGGTTAAACTGCGTGGGAGTAATTCTGTTTTACCCATTTATCTCTATGCTGGCGAGCGCTGCTGTGCTTCTATCTTCTTCTCTCGATACGCAGCTGGCCCATATTAGTGTGCTCTTTAATGTGATAACATCCTTGCTTGTCTTGCCTTTTGCACAGCCCTTTGCTTCCTTTATAGAAAAACTTCATGGAGGAAAATCACCGGATTGAAAAAGCCGCCCAAATGGACGGCTCTTTTGATTATTAATAATCTGAATCGCTTGTCAAACCTTGTACAATTGCGGCACCTGAGCTAGCACCGATTCTTGTTGCACCTGCTTTGATCATTTTTTCAGCATCTTCAGCACTGCGTACACCGCCGGATGCTTTAACACCAAGATCAGGTCCAATTGTTTTTCTCATTAAAGCAATGTCCTCTGCCGTTGCCCCGCCTGTTGAAAAACCAGTAGATGTCTTAACAAAATCAGCACCTGCTTTAACAGATAGCTCACATGCTTTAACTTTTTCATCTTCTGTTAGAAGAGATGTTTCAATAATAACTTTTGTTAATGCTTTCCCTTTAGCTGCATCAACAACCGCTTTGATGTCTTTCTCAACAAGCTCATAATCTCCGCCTTTAAGTGCTCCGATATTGATCACCATATCCACTTCCGTTGCACCATTTTCGATTGCGTTGCTTGTTTCAAAAGCTTTTGTCTCAGATGTAGAAGCGCCCAGCGGGAAACCAATTACTGTACAAACCTTTACTTCTGTTCCGCTTAAAAGGTCGCTTGAAAGCTTAACCCATGTTGGATTAACGCATACAGATGCAAAATTATATTCTTTTGCCTCAGCACAGATTTTTTCAATTTGCTCTTTTGTTGAGTCAGCTTTTAGTAATGTATGATCAATCATTTTTGCTACATTTGTCATTAGGTATTGCTCCTTCCGGAAACTAGTTGTACGTACCTCTAATATGATACCATTGTCCATAAGAAAATTACAGTGTATTTTTGAAAAATTGCAATCGGTTCCAACCATATTATTGCCCATACTGTTACTTTGCATGATTTTTTATTCGTTAAGCAAGCTGGAATCGGAGACTGATTACTCTTTTTCTCGAGGGAGGGTGATGGTTTTCTGAATGATAAACAAGAAATTAGGCACGAAGATGTATGAATATGTCCTTTTTTTGTTCTTTTTAGGTAAAAACAGAGCAGAGATCCGCCGTTTGAGAGGGTATATCCTCCGTTAAAAATTTTATCCGCCTTTATTTTCATTTATCCGCCAAACGCTAATATAATTTCACTGCCCAAAAAAAGAACCGCCACAAAGGGCAGTTCTTTAAACAGCAGCTTCTTCCACTTCATCAAGTACGCGGACAAATTGTCCTTCGTTGTATGGATAGCCTGATTTTGTAATTTTCACTTTAACAATTTGGCCGATCATATCTTCGGTTGCTGGCAGAACCACTTTTAGGTAGTTGTCTGTATAGCCAACATACAGATCGCTGCCTTCGTTTTCTTTGAATGTTTCTTCTGGGATCACTTCGAGAACTTCGCCTTCAAACTCACTTGCATATTCCTTCGCAAGCTGATCCGATAAGGCAATCAAACGGTGTACACGTTCATTTTTAATATCCTCATCAATCTGGTCATCCATTCGAGCGGCAGGCGTGCCTGTTCTCTTTGAATATGGGAATACATGAAGCTCAGAGAATTTATGATCTTTCACGAAGTTATATGTTTCCATAAATTCTTCTTCTGTTTCACCAGGGAAGCCGACAATAACGTCAGAAGTTACCGCAAGACCAGGAAGCACTTCTTTCAAGCGATCTAATCTTTCTGCAAAAAATTCCATTGTGTATTTTCGGCGCATTCTTTTTAAGACTGTATTAGAGCCTGATTGAATTGGAATATGAAGATGTCTGACAATCACATTTGATTGGTCAATGACTTCAATGACTTCATCCGTAATCTGGCTGGCTTCAATGGAAGAAATACGCAGTCTCTTTAAGCCGCGGACTTTTGCTTCCAGGTCTTTTAAAAGCATTGCAAGATTATAATCTTTCATATCCTCGCCATAACCGCCTGTGTGAATGCCTGTCAGGACAATTTCTTTGTAGCCTGCGTCCACAAGCTGCTGTGCTTGGCGAATAACTTCTTCCGGATCTCTTGATCTCATGAGACCGCGAGCCCAAGGAATAATGCAAAACGTACAGAAGTTATTGCAGCCTTCCTGGATTTTAAGAGAGGCTCTTGTGCGATCAGTAAAAGCAGGCACGTCAAGTTCCTCATATACACGGCTTTTCATAATGTTGCCGACGCCGTTAATAGGCTGGCGTTCTTGCTTATATTGTTCAATGTACTCCAGCATTTTAATGCGGTCCTGAGTTCCTACGACAATATCAACCCCAGGAATCGCCATGATTTCAGCTGGAGAAGTTTGCGCATAACAGCCTGTTACACAGATGACAGCATCCGGGTTTCTGCGGATCGCTCTGCGGATCACCTGACGGCTTTTTTTATCGCCAGTATTGGTAACCGTACATGTATTAATAACGTAAACATCAGATATATGTTCATAATCTACCCGGTCATAGCCGGCTTCTTTAAATAATTGCCAAATGGCTTCTGTTTCATAGTGGTTGACTTTACAGCCAAGTGTATGAAAAGCTACTGAAGGCATTCTATTCACCCCATTAATTCAAAATGATAGGAAACGGCCGCTAATGCATATAACGGCGCCGTTTCGGTTCGTAATATTCTAGGTCCAAGACCGCAAGTAATGAATCCTTGTTCTTGAAGAGCTGTAACCTCTTGTTCAGTCAGTCCGCCCTCTGGGCCAAACACGATTAACAGTGATTGTCCTCGTTTAAGCTGCTGCAATGTTTGGGAGAGCATCGAGGCTTCTCCTTCTTTCGCACTTTCCTCAAATGCAATTAACTTTTGATCGTATGATTCTGCTAATTTAATCAGCTCTTGTAATTGAACTGGAGCAGTAACCGCAGGCAAAATCGTTCGATGAGACTGTTCTGCAGCTTCTTTGCAGATTTTATTCCATCTATCAAGCTTTTTGTCTGCTTTTTTAGCATCCCATTTTACAATTGAACGGGCTGAAATAAAAGGGATAAATTCATATGCACCAAGTTCTGTTCCCTTCTGGATGACGAGCTCAAGCTTATCCCCTTTAGGCAATCCGCTCACAATCGTTACTTGTACAGGCAGTTCTGGTGAACCTTCTATCCATTTTACTATTTTTGCCGTAATTTTTTCATCGGTAATTTCTGCAATTTCACATTCTGCACTGTTGCCTTTTGAGTCAACGCAAATAATGAAATTCCCAGGTGCCATTCGCATCACTTTGCTGATATGGCGCTGATCATCGCCTGTAATGGTAAAATATTCGTCTTTTGCAGATTCTTTCACGAAATAGCGTTGCATCAGTATCCCTCTTTGTCATCTAAAAATAGAAATTCTTTACATCATTAAAAACAGCAAAATCCGTCACAATTAGACCAGGCATACATAAGGATAGGGGCAGCTGTTTACCAGGCAACCCCTATTACAGCTATTATTTTCTTTTTGCGATGATCGCAACCCAGTCTTCCATTTGCATCACTTCGATAATGTCAAAGCCAGCTTCGCTGATCTTATCTTTAACGTCTTGCTTCTTTTGCTGGATGATGCCAGAGGCGATAAAGTAGCCGTCTTGTTTTACAGCTGAGGCAACATCATTTGTGAAGCGCATGATGACCTCTGCTAAAATATTCGCGACAACAACATCTGCTTGTTCTTCAACACCGTCAAGAAGGTTGTTTTGAAATACATCAACTTTTTCATGAACCTTATTTAGCTTTACGTTTATTTTAGCTGATTGAACAGCGACTTCATCAAGGTCAAGTGCTGTAACTTTTTCAGCCTTAAGCATGGCTGCTGCAATACTTAATACACCAGAGCCTGTTCCAACATCGACAACATAGTCACCGTGTTTAACCGTACGTTCAAGGGCTTGAATACACATTACTGTTGTCGGGTGTGTTCCTGTGCCAAAAGCCATGCCTGGATCGAGCTCAATGATCAGTTCATCGCTGCTGACAGGGGTGTACTCCTCCCATGTAGGAACAATCGTAAATCTCTCTGATATTTTAACAGGATGATAATATTTCTTCCACGCTGTTGCCCATTCTTCTTCATTTACTTCACTAATGCTTACTTTATTGAGTCCAATATCAATATTGAAAAGGATTAAGTTATTAATCGCTTCTTTAATTTCATCTACCGTTTCACCCAGGAAGCTGTTCACAGGCAAATAAGCTTTAACAATTACACCTTCTTCAGGATAATCATGGGGATCGAGCTGGTAAATTTCACCGAATTGGTCTTGTCTTTCTTTAATTAATTCAAACGGGTCCTCAATAACAACTCCGCTTGCACCTGCTTCATGCAAAATATTCGAAATCGCCTCTACCGCTTCATTGGTTGTATGAATGCTAATTTCTGACCATTTCAACGTTTACCAACTCCATTTCCATTATTCACCCTTAAAGGCACGTTTTACTTTATCAAAAAAACTTTCCTCATGCTCACCTTGAGGTACACTGCCGCTTACTTCTGCAAATTCTGTTAATAGCTGCTTTTGCTTTTCTGTCAGCTTCGTAGGTGTCACAATCTTAACGATAATATGCTGATCTCCTGTGCCATAGCCGCGCACATTTGGAATTCCTTTTCCTTTTAAGCGGAATTTTGTTCCTGTTTGTGTTCCTGCAGGCACTTTAAGCTTCACTTTTCCATGAAGAGTTGGCACTTCGACTTCATCTCCAAGCGCTGCCTGTACAAAAGTCACTGGCATTTCACAATAAACATCGTCGCCATCTCTTTCAAAGAATTCATGAGAACGAACGGCAAAGACCACATATAGATCCCCTGCAGGACCACCGTTTACACCTGGCTCTCCTTGTCCGGAAACACGAAGCTGCTGGCCATCATCAATTCCAGCTGGAATTTTCACATTAATTTTACGGCGTTTCTGCACCTTGCCGTCTCCGCCGCATGTAGAACATTTATGCTTAATGTTTTTGCCAGTACCTGAACAATGGTGACATGCTCTTCTATTCACAATTCTGCCGAACGGAGTATTTTGTTCCACATTCAGCTGACCAGATCCCTGACAGTGACTGCATGTCTCCACTTTTGTACCTGGTTTCGCACCAGATCCGTCACAAGTGTCACAAGGTTCTTCTCTAGGAATTTCAATGGTTGTTTCCTTGCCAAATACGGCATCCTCGAATGCAAGAGTCATCGTATACTGCAGGTCGGCACCTTGTCTTGGCGCATTCGGATCTCTTCTGCGCGAGCCGCCTCCGCCAAAGAAAGTGCTGAAAATATCTTCAAAGCCGCCGAAGCCTTCAAAACCGCCGCCTCCGCCAAATCCTTGATTTGGATCTGTATGGCCGAATTGATCATAATGCGCTTTTTTCTGGTCATCACTTAATACTTCATAGGCTTCTTTTACTTCTTTAAACTTTTCATCTGCACCAGGTTCTTTATTTATATCTGGATGATATTGTTTGGACAGCTTGCGATAAGCTTTTTTTAATTCATCCTTGGAAGCACTCTTGCTGACGCCAAGGACTTCATAGTAATCCCTTTTACTCATGATTACCACTCCCCGATTCTATTCACATAAATTGTATTGTATCAAAAATAAAAGCCAAAGCCAAGAAAGACCTGACTTTGACTATGGTAATTCCAGATGCAGCCTTTATATATGCTAAGCTGCACCCGGGAAATAGAATGAATGGTCTTAGTCGTCTACTTTATTCTTTATACGAATCAGCAAACAACTTCATAATCGTTTAGACGATTACTTGTCATCCTTAACTTCTTCATATTCAGCGTCAACAACATCGTCATCCTTGCCGCCAGCAGCTGAATCATCAGCACCTTGTGCACCTTGTGCACCTTGTGCACCCTGTGCCTGCTGTTGTGCCTGCTCATATAGCTTCATAGTTAGAGCTTGAACGATTTCTTGAAGAGCATCTTTCTTCGCACGGATTTCTTCAAGATCATTTTTCTCGATCGCTTCTTTTAGAGCATCTTTTGCTTCAGTTGCTTTTGCAGCTTCCGCTTCGTCTACTTTGCCTTCAAGATCTTTTAGCGTTTTTTCAGTTGTAAAGACAAGCTGATCTGCCTCATTGCGAAGCTCTACTTCTTCTTTGCGCTTCTTGTCTGCTTCAGCATTTTCTTCAGCTTCTTTTACCATTCTATCGATCTCATCATCAGAAAGTCCTGTAGAAGACTTGATTGTGATCGCTTGTTCTTTGTTTGTGCCAAGATCCTTCGCACGTACGTTTACGATACCGTTTTTATCAATATCAAAAGATACTTCAATTTGCGGTACGCCGCGTGGAGCTGGAGGAATATCGCCAAGCTGGAAGCGTCCTAATGTTTTATTATCTGCTGCCATTTGACGCTCACCTTGAAGCACATGAATGTCAACAGCTGACTGGTTATCAGCAGCAGTAGAGAATACTTGTGATTTAGAAGTAGGGATGGTTGTATTACGATCGATTAGCTTCGTGAATACACCGCCCATTGTTTCAATACCAAGTGATAATGGAGTTACGTCAAGCAATACAACGTCCTTCACATCACCGGTGATGACTCCGCCTTGAATGGCTGCACCCATTGCAACAACTTCGTCAGGGTTTACACCTTTATGAGGCTCTTTGCCAACTTCTTTTTTGATTGCATCTTGTACGGCAGGAATACGAGTAGAACCACCAACAAGAATAACTTTATCAATTTCAGAAGGAGATAAACCAGCATCTCTTAATGCCTGGCGAGTAGGTCCCATTGTACGCTCTACAAGGTCAGAAGAAAGCTCTTCAAACTTCGCACGTGATAATGTTACTTCAAGGTGAAGCGGACCAGCTTCTCCAGCTGTAATAAATGGCAGGGAAATTTGTGTAGATGTTACACCAGAAAGATCTTTTTTCGCTTTTTCAGCAGCATCTTTTAAACGCTGAAGTGCCATTTTATCTTTTGAAAGATCAATGCCGTTTTCTTTTCTGAATTGCTCTACTAAGTAATCGATGATCACTTGGTCAAAGTCATCTCCGCCAAGACGGTTGTCCCCGGCAGTAGATTTAACTTCGAATACACCGTCGCCAAGTTCAAGGATGGAAACGTCAAATGTACCGCCGCCAAGGTCGTATACAAGGATCGTTTGATCTTCATCGACTTTATCCATTCCGTAAGCAAGAGCAGCAGCTGTTGGCTCATTGATGATACGCTCAACTTCTAAGCCAGCAATTTTACCAGCATCTTTTGTTGCTTGACGCTCTGCATCATTGAAGTATGCAGGAACAGTAATAACTGCTTTGTCAACTTTTTCACCAAGATATTCTTCTGCATATGACTTTAAGTATTGAAGAATAATAGCAGAAATTTCCTGAGGAGAATAATCTTTTCCTTCAGCTTCTACTTTAAAGTCAGTACCCATATGACGCTTAACAGATAAAATCGTGTTAGGGTTTGTAATGGATTGGCGTTTTGCAACTTCCCCTACTTGACGCTCTCCGTTTTTAAAAGCTACAACTGATGGAGTTGTACGGTTTCCTTCCGGATTCGGAATTACCTTTGCTTCGCCGCCTTCTAATACAGCCACACATGAGTTTGTTGTACCTAAGTCAATCCCAATAATTTTGCTCATGAATATTACCTCCCTAATGTATGTATTACTGATTTACTTTTACCATTGCTGGTCGGATTACGCGGTCTTTAAGCATATACCCTTTTTGGAATTCTTCAACTACCGTATTGCTCGCAAAGTTTTCGTCTTCCACCTGCATAACAGCTTGGTGGATATGCGGATCAAATTCTTTGCCAACGGACTGAATTTGCTCAGCGCCTTCTTTTTTCAGCGCCTCAATCAAGCTGCGGTAAACCATTTCCATTCCCTGCTGCATTGATTTCGCCTGTTCAGAATCAGCTTCCATTTGTAAGGCTCTTTCGAAGTTATCAATGGCAGGCAGCAAATCGGTAATTAAGCTTTGTGATCTATATTTATCGGCCGCCTCACGATCCAATTTCGATCTGCGGCGGGAATTATCAAAATCAGCCTGCAGACGCAAATAGCGATTTTCAGCTTCCTCAAGCTTTTGTTCAAGCTCAGAAATTTTTGCATCGGCCTCGTTTGTCTCTGATGCCTCAACAACTTCTTCTTCTGCTTCACCAAAAATTTCTTCAGTCGGCTCTTCGCCATCAAATGGCTGCTTGTTTTGTTCTTCTTGTAGAGTGTCTTTCTCTTCTGCCAACTTTTTCACCTCCTTAAAATGGGTTTTTACGGAAATATCTTTTGAGTAAAAGATTGTTTTGCGGTTTCTGCTACGCTTAACTCTAGTATAAACTGATTTCCACTCCAGAGTACTCGCTTTCCGCGGGGCGGGTGCTGAGCCTCCTCGTCGCATTCGCTCCTGTGGGGTCTCAGCTCCCCACTCGTCCCGCAGGAGTCTCGCACTC
This sequence comes from Bacillus mesophilum, assembly GCF_008923265.1. Classification (NCBI taxonomy): domain Bacteria; kingdom Bacillati; phylum Bacillota; class Bacilli; order Caryophanales; family Bacillaceae; genus Bacillus; species Bacillus mesophilum. The sequence continues at coordinate 528,077 of NZ_WBOT01000002.1, forward strand.
TTCCGTTTCAATCAACAAGTGTTGTTAAAGCAAATTATTATCTTAAAGCTAAGTTCAAATCACGCTCTGCTTACTTCTTATGAAAGAGCGCTCAATGCATTGTCACTCTATCAATATTACCCGCGGTTTTCATTTTGATACAGATTTGTGAGAACAGCAGATAGGTCTTTGCTGAAATAGTGGAGCAGGCTGATGACTCGTGAGTATTCCATTCGGGTTGGCCCCAGGATGGCGATGGTGCCGAGTCTTTCTTTTCCAACAGAATAGCTGGCTGTGATCAGACTGCAGTTGTCGATCGCTTCATTATTATTTTCTCTGCCGATTTTCACCTGAATTCCAGAATGATGATGACGGATAAGATCGTAGAAACCTTTTTCCTGTTCAATCATATTCATCAGATTGCGGACCTTGTCAATATCATGAAACTCCGGCTGGCTTAACATGTTCATTTTACCGCCAAAAAACAGTTTTTCTCCTGCTGGCGCTTTAATGGTTTCAGCGATGGAATGCAGCATATAATCATAGTGACTGATATGCTGGCGAAGCAGCACTGCAACCTCTTTATAAATCTTATTATGAAGCTGATCCATTGGTACACCGGAGAGACGCTCATTCAGGATGTTGACAAGCTTCTCAAGCTCACCAGCATCAATATTTTCAGGAAGCTGAAACATTCTGTTCTCCACATGTCCGGAATCAGTCACAATAATAGCAATCGCAGTCTGTTCATTCAATGGGACAATCTGAATTTTCTTCAGTTTATTTTCACCTAGATCTGGTCCTAGAACAATAGATGTATAGTTCGTCATCTCTGAAAGGATTTTCGCAGATTTCTGTACAATTTTCTCAAGCTCGTATATCCGATCTGCAAAAATGGATTTCACTCGATAAACATCTTCTTTGCCCAGCCTTTGCGGTGAAAGTAAATGATCCACATAATATCTGTAGCCTTTTTCGGAAGGAATTCTTCCCGAAGAGGTGTGTGTTTTTTCAATAAAACCAAGCTCTTCCAAATCAGCCATTTCATTTCTGATTGTTGCCGAGCTAAATGAAATCTCATCCTTTTTCGACAAGCTTCTTGATCCGACAGGCTGTGCAGATTGAATAAAATCATCAACAATCACTTGAAAAATTAATAATTGACGATCTGTTAACACAGTTATCACCTCTGTTAGCACTCTTAATCGTTGAGTGCTAATTCTACTAATAAATTAACAAATCCATGAGATAGTGTCAATAAAAAAGCCTAATTCACTTACAGATGCTTAAGATTATTTCAGGAAGTTTTGAAATACTTCATTTCCTAAAAAGCGGCCCTGATGCGTCAGTTTAATGTCATCATCTTCGACCATAAGCAAGTCTTTATTTACAAGTTCATTTATTTCATCTTTAAAATAGCTCAATGGATTCTCTGCAAATTTCTCTGAAAAGTGACGGATTGAGACACCCTTCGTTTTTCTTAGACCTAAAAACATTTCTTCTTCCATTTTTTCAACCTTTGACAGCTCATGCTCTTCTATAATAGGAAGTTTGCCATCTTCAAGGGGCTCCATATACTTTTTCAGCGGTCCGAAGTTTGAGCGTCTTTTCCCATCCACATAACCATGTGAACCAGCACCAAAACCATAATAGTGTTCATTATTCCAATACGTTAAATTATGCTTACTTTCATACCCTTTTTTCGCAAAGTTGCTGATTTCATATTGCTCATAGCCATGCTTGTTCATTTGTTCGATCAGCACTTCATACATTTCAGCCTCCATATCCTCTCCAGGAAGGGGCAATTTGCCTTTTCTCATTAAGTTATAGAAGACCGTTTTCGGCTCAATGATTAAGGAGTACCCAGAATAATGCTCAATATCCAGTGTAAAAGATGTTTCCAAGGTTTCTTTAAAATCTGCAACAGTCTGACCAGGCAAGCTATAAATTAAATCAACACTGATATTCTGAAAGCCTGTTTTTTTAGCGGCTTCGATCGATCGGAATACATCCTTTTTCCTGTGTACCCGTCCAATCCGCTCCAGTAATTCATCATTAAAGGTCTGAACCCCAAAGCTGAGTCTGTTGACGCCAGCATCATAAAGAACCTTTAATTTTTCTTCTGATAAATCGCCTGGGTTGGCTTCAAACGTAAACTCGATATGTTCATCAAAAGGAAGATAACAATGAATGGTTTCACAGAGTACTTCCAGCTGTTTTTCGTTTAATGCTGTTGGTGTTCCTCCGCCTACAAATATGGTATTTAGAACATCCGGCGGAGATTCTTGTGTAGCAATCGCCATCTCTTTGCCAAGTGATTGCAGGTACTCATCAACAGGCTGGCCTTTTAAAAATACTTTATTAAAATCGCAATAATGGCAGATATGCTCGCAAAAGGGGATATGAATATATGCTGCTCCAATCATTTTTTACACAACCTTTATTTCTTAATAGTGTTGGAGATCTTTTCTGTATGATAAAAACAAGTTAGGTATGCTTTTTACAAAGCATACCTAACTTGCATGTACTCTATCAATAAAATTACTTTTTCGGCGTATTGTCATCCATTTTCAGAACGGCCATAAACGCTTCTTGCGGCACTTCAACAGAACCGACCTGCTTCATGCGCTTTTTCCCTTCCTTCTGCTTTTCTAACAGCTTCCGTTTACGGGAAATATCTCCGCCATAACATTTGGCAAGTACGTTCTTTCTCATCGCTTTAATGGTTGAACGAGCCACAATTTTTTGACCGATCGCAGCTTGGATTGGCACTTCAAACTGCTGTCTTGGGATTAATTCTTTCAGCTTTTCAACAATTACTTTCCCGCGCTCATACGCAAAGTCACGGTGAACGATAAAGCTCAAGGCATCAACTTTTTCAGTATTCAATAAAATATCCATTTTAACAAGCTTCGAAGGTTTGTAGCCAATCAGCTCATAGTCAAAGGATGCATAGCCCTTTGTATTGGACTTCAATTGATCAAAGAAATCATAAACAATCTCTGATAATGGAATTTCATATACAATGCTAACCCTTGTTTCATCCATATATTGCATATCTAAGAAGATACCGCGTTTTTCCTGACAAAGCTCCATGATTGCCCCTACATAATCATTTGGTGCCATCATTGTTGCTTTTACATATGGCTCTTCAACCCGATCAATTTTTTGAGGGTCAGGCATATTAGAAGGGTTGTCTACTTTAATTTGTTCCCCATCTGTCATAATGACATCATAGATAACACTTGGTGCCGTTGTGATTAAATCAATTTTAAATTCACGTTCAATTCTTTCCTGGATGATCTCCATATGAAGAAGTCCAAGGAATCCGCAGCGGAATCCAAAGCCTAGAGCTTGGGAAGTTTCCGGCTCAAATTGAAGAGCAGAATCATTCAGCTCAAGCTTTTCTAAAGCTTCACGCAGGTCATTGAATTTCGCGCTGTCGATTGGATATAATCCGCAATATACCATTGGGTTCAATTTACGGTAGCCAGGAAGCGGCTCTGTTGCACCGTTCTTCGCACTTGTAATCGTATCCCCTACACGTGTATCGCCAACATTTTTAATAGCAGCTGTTAAGAAACCAACATCTCCAACAGAAAGCTCTTGCAGTGGTGTTGATTTTGGCGTAAATACCCCAACTTCTGTTACTTCAAATTCCTTGCCGGTCGCCATCATCCTTACTTTATCGCCGACCTTAACAGTTCCTTCGACAACACGAATATATGCTACAACACCGCGATAAGCATCATAAAGAGAGTCAAAAATAAGTGCTTTTAACGGTGCTTCCGGGTCACCTGTAGGTGCAGGAACCTTTTCTACAATCTGTTCTAAAATTTCTTCAATCCCAATACCTGCTTTGGCAGATGCAAGTACAGCTTCAGAAGCATCAAGACCAATGACCTCTTCTACTTCATTTCGAACCCGCTCAGGATCAGCACTTGGCAAATCAATTTTATTGATAACCGGAAGTATTTCCAAGTCATTATCAAGTGCTAAGTAAACGTTCGCAAGTGTCTGCGCTTCAATGCCTTGAGCAGCATCTACGACTAAAATGGCTCCTTCACAGGCAGCAAGACTTCGGGAAACTTCATATGTAAAATCCACATGTCCCGGAGTATCAATCAAGTGAAAGGTATATGTTTCTCCGTCATTTGCAGCATATTTCAGCTGAACAGAATTCAATTTAATCGTGATTCCGCGTTCTCTTTCAAGATCCATTGAATCAAGAAGCTGATCCTTCATTTCACGCGCTGTTAACGCTTTTGTTTTTTCTAAAATACGGTCAGCTAAAGTGGATTTCCCATGGTCAATATGGGCAATTATCGAGAAATTACGAATTCTCGATTGTCTCTCAAGTCTTTCTTCTCTGTTCATTAAATCCTACACACTCCTATTAGAAAAGCTCATCGCCTATTTTGCTGCGCTCGGAGCTAAACGTGATCTAAGTTCACTTTGTACTTTTAATAGAGTAGAGCAAACCTTCAAAAAAGTGTCTACTCAAAAAATAATATTTATAATGGCATACTATTTTTGATTATAGCAGTACAAATGTGAACATTCAATGTTAAGCGCAGGGATTCAGCATGGATCTCACTGCAAAAAAATAGCAGCTGCTAAAAGCAGCCGCTATTCACCGTTGATAAGAGATGTAATAAGCTGAATGGTTTCTTCCATTAAGGCTTGTATGGTTGCTGAGAACTGCTTTCCAAGTGAGGAAAAGAAATTATAAGCTTCCATCTCTTCAAGCTGCTCTCTTTTTTTCTGGAGATCATGGCTTGAAACCTCGTTGCCGAGTATGGATGCCTGCAGCTCTCCGCTCTCTGCCTCCTGAATCGTTATGGCCTCTTCATAATTAGGATCATCGAAGCCTCTCATCTGCTGGATTCCATCATTTGCCTGCTGCATTCCAAATAGAACCGAGGCAAACATGAGGGCTGCCAGAAACAAAGCTTTTAATGTAAACCTCTTCATCCTTATCACACCTTATCAATACTTTTAATTTTGTGCTGATCCGTTTACTTCCTCTGCTTGCCAATAGAATTCACTAAATACATCTGCAAGTGCTGCTGCTGAACGATTTAATTCTTCAAAGGTATTATCTACACCGCCAAATTCTACGAGGATGGCATTTTCTGAAAGATCCTGATTGTAAATGCCATTAGATCCTGATTTATCTTTCAGTAAAACTCCTCTGCTCAATCCAGGATATTTACTTTCTAAACCTTTGTGAAGCTGTTGTGCAAGCTGATTATTCTTTTCATAGTTTTGATGTTTTCCGCCTATGACAAACGCCAGCTGTGCGTAGCTTTCACCGTTTATGACCTTTGTGGTTTGTTCCTTGCGCCTGGAATCTCTGTGTATATCAATCAAGTAGGTTAAATCTTTATTAGAGCCAAGTGCAGAGGCAATAACTTCCCGTGACTCCTGATAGGACTGTCCATAGCTCCAGCCTTTCTTCACCAATCTTGATTGAACATCTGTTTTATCAATAGTCGTTCCGATTCCTTTGCCCTCAAGCTCTTCTTTCAGCTTGTCTCCTATTTTTGTCACATTGATCTGCGAATGAAAGGCTTTATTAGGATCTGTCACACCTTTTAAATAAGGAAGGAACGATTCAGTGTTATGAGTAAAATAAACATAAACAACCTCTTTTCCATCCGTAGATTGCGGTGGAGGGGCTGTATCTTCACCTGGCTCCCCTTCGTCTAGCTCATCCACATTTTGCAGGGGCGGTTCGCTTTTTCCTTCAAATACATCCTGTGGAGGTGCAGATTCAATCGGCATGTTCGTATAATTGGTTCCTTCCCCCGCTACTAGAATTTCTGTATCAAAGATGGTAAAAGAGGGAAGCTCCCGTCCCAGCAGACTTCTCGGGTCATCCAAATTAATATTGGTGGAAAGCTGAAAAAGCAAGCTGGACAATTTAGGTCCTTCCTCTAAATCCATGGTTGCTGCGAAAGCCCGGTTTTCCGTACCAATGATTTTGTACAAAAGGTCTGCAGAGAAAAAAGATGCTGCCTTATTCACCGATTCTGACGATGGCCTAAGGTCTGGATTTAAAGAAGTAATCGCACCGCTTATCGAAAAAATCATAAATATAAACAATAGAAACGCTGCCGCTGACTTTACTAGATTTGATCCTTGAACTGTAATCAATATCCCGTTGGATTTTTGGGGTCTCATTGTTCCACCTCTCCTTGCAAGTCTAGTAAATCTTATGACTTTGCTAGGAAAGATAGAACTAGAATATGTTTTATTTTTTTATGAGTACAGCAGAACTTACTTCGTATACATCCCGCTATTATCATCATTAATGTTTTGATGAAGAGCTGCATTAAGTCCGTTGGCAATGACGTTTGCCATATCTTCAATAAAAATATCCACTTCTTTTGGTGTGACCATTAAGTTATGGCCGATCGGAGAAAGCACTTCATAAATCAGCTTTCTCTTTTCTTCTTCCTCTAATGTCCCCACAATGCCCAAAAAGGTTTGACGCTGGCCCTCTTCCGGCAGATCTTCCTCTGTCAGTTTTTTTCTGCCGCCAAAATTCATTCCTGCAGGAGCTAATGCTCTTGATGGCCGATCTCCTTCTCTCAGCTCTTTACCAAAATGCTTTAGGATGAAATCAATGGTGTCACTCGTAATAGATACGGCATCAACCACCGTTGGCACGCCAATTGCCACAACTGGAATTCCCAATGTTTCGGCGCTGATTTCCTTGCGTTTATTACCTACACCAGAACCGGGATGAATACCCGTATCGGAAATTTGAATGGTCGCATTTACACGCTCAATTGATCGTGCAGCAAGTGCATCAATGGCAATCACAAAATCAGGTTTTGTCTTTTCTACGATTCCAAAGATAATGTCACTTGTTTCAATCCCAGTTAACCCCATAACCCCAGGAGCAATGGCACTTACAGGGCGGTATCCGTCTTGAACGCTCTCGGGCTGCAGCTGATATAAATGCCTTGTGACGAGAACATTTTCACAAACCTCAGGACCCAGTGCATCCGGCGTCACATTCCAGTTTCCTAAACCAACGATCAAACAAGAAGCCGTTTCAGTAATGCCAAGCTCTTTTAAAAAATGGGAGAATTCCTTTGCAAACACACCGACCACCTTTTCCTGAAGTGGAGTGTCCTGCTGGCGGATACCTAACGCTTCAATGGTTAAATACCTGCCTTCTTTTTTCCCAATCGCTTCGGCTCCTTTTTTTGTAACTTCCACAAAAGAAACCTTAATTTCGTCTTCTTCTTTTTCTTTTATAATGACGCCTTCAATTTGAGAGAGATCTTCCTCATGATGAATTCCATTTTGCCTTTCAGCAAGCACCATTTCTCTCGCCTCTACAGCCAAATCTGTTCTTAGTGAAAAATTGCTTAAATCCGGTTTCTCATTCATACTGATCCCTCGCATTCTAAAAAGTGTTAACCAAATTCCATATATCATGTATCATGTCCTGAACAGCAGGAAAAGATTCACAATTATAGCAGTTTCCGTTCCTTTTCCTTTTGAATGAACAAAATAAGAACAGGCAACTTACGATAATTGGCTGCAGAGTATTGCATTATGTGCAGGGGTTTGGTAGAATAGCACTTGTTCTTAATGAATTGTGAATGAATGTGACTATCGAGTTAGAGTAAAGGCTTTTTCGGCTATGGCTTCCAATTGGTGAGCATAAAATGCCGTTAACCTGCGATCATCTCGATGCTTTTTCAGGAGGTGAATGGAATGCCAAACATTAAATCTGCTATCAAGCGTGTAAAAACAAGCGAAGCTCGCAACGCTGCTAACGCAACTGCTAAATCTGCAATGCGTACTGCTGTGAAAAAAGCTGAAGCTGCGATCGTTAATAACGAAGCTAACGCACAAGAAAGCTTTGCTGCTGCTGCAAGCAAGCTAAATAAAGCAGCTGCTAAAGGACTTATCCACAAAAATGCTGCTGCCCGTAAACAATCTCGTTTAATGAAGAAATTAAACTCTGTAAACTCTTAAGTTTATGGAATCATGGCTATCTGCTAAAGATAGCCTTTTTATTTTGTCTTCATTTTCACCCCCTAATAAAAAAACCGCATTCCCTCTGCCGCTCACAGAAAAAATACAGTTTTTTAAATTATTTCAACGCACTTAATTTAAATAAAAACATTTCAATCAGCATGGTTTTGTTCATCCCGCCCGTTTTCATCTGATAATCTGCATCAGCGAGCTGACTCATGATTGCGGATAGTTCCTGATCATCAAAAAGCTGCGCTTGTCCGGCTGCAAGCTTCACCCGGAATGGGTGTATTTTCAACTGACCTGCCATCTGATTTTGTCCGTAACCTTTTCTGGCTAATTCCTTCACCTGGTATATGAGTCTAAATTGCCCTGTAATGACCGCTAAAATTTTTATGGGCTCTTCATTTTGTTTGAGCAGATCGTAAAAAATCCGCAGTGCCTCATCAATTTTTCTATGTACAATTTTATCTACCAGTGCAAAAATATTTTGTTCCAATGACCGTGCAACAAGCTTCTCTACCATTTTTTGATCTATGCGTTTTTCATCATCGGCATATAAAGAAATTTTATCAATCTCACTTGTCAGCATAAATAAATTGGTGCCAGCAAGTGCAAGCATTAATTCAACAGCTTCTTCATCAATCTGAACACCATTCAGTGCCGCACGCTCACGGATCCAAGTTTTTAATTCATTTTCTCCGAGCTTTTTTGCCTCTACAATGGCTGCTGTTTTCTTTAATTGCTTCGTGATTTTTTTTCGCTCATCTAATTTTTCGTAGGCTCCTGAAAATACAACGATCGAATACGGTGAAGGTTCTTTTAAATAAGCCTCAAGCTTTGCTACATTGTGCTCCACTTTGGACTTGGGTTTTTCAGCAGTTAGGAAAACGGGATTCTGCAGGAGAATTAAGCGCCGCTCTCCCATAAAAGGCAGGGTTTCGGCATCTTCTAAGGCTGTTTCAATTGGTGTCTCTTCCAAGTCGTAAGAAGCTAAATTGAAGTCGAGCTCGTCCTCATTTAGACTATGTTCAATGAGCAGCTGCTTCGTTTCATTTATCAGATACGGCTCGGTTCCATAAATTAAATAAACTGGTGCAAAACGCTGCCCCTTTATTTGTTTCCATATATCAAACACAAATATTCGCTCCGTTCAATAGGTTTTGCTTCAAGCATTCACTACTACTATCCTAAAGAAGCCATCATGTTTTGACAAGTAGCAATAGGGAATCAGCTCTATAGAGGATAGAGCCGATTCCCAATCTATATAGAACGCCGACAGAGAAGGCCTAGGAATCTTCGCCGTCAGCGGTGCACCAGTAACTCTATTTTCTCCTGCTTACGAGTACGTTATTTGTGACAACTGCTGTAAGGACAGGAAAAGCATGTGAGGAAGTATGGATTTTTTAGAGTATTTCGCTTATACTAGATAGGAAATAGGAGGGGTAGACTGTGAACGAATTTGAAAAAAACGTACAAAGCACACGAAATGATGCAATTGACTCTGGTATCGGCTTCGTCGTATCATTCGGATTTTTTGCAACGTTGTTTGTCATTGCAACAGTCATTAAATTTATCGCATCTTAATCGCTACATAAAGTGAATCTTCCTATATTAGGACTATTTATGCCAACGCTTTCAAATCATCCTTTATGATTAGGAGATTCTAAATGGTTCATGCTTAAGATGCTCTTCAAATCCTCTTCCATGCTAAAAACAGAGTGGAAGCGAGATTGAAGAATGAAGACAGAAAGCTGAACAGGTTGCCAGCGCCAGCAGCCTTGAGACTGTATGATCAAAATACAGTCTCTTTTTCATTCTTTCTTCTGATACTGTATCCTATGGAATAACGGTAAAAAATGTACCTTGGCCTCCTTTAAATTTATAGGTAATTGCCCCGTGCAAATCTGTGCGCAAAATAAAAGTCTTTTCTTCATTCAGTTTATCTATTACTTCTCCATGTGGATGGCCATACAAGTTATTTCTCCCGGCAGAAATCAAAGCGTACTGAGGCTGAACAGTTTGCAGCAATTCTATAGAAGTGGATGTTTTACTTCCATGGTGGCCCACCTTCAGCACATCTGCGCGAAGGTTCCCATAGTGATCTATTAGCAGCTTTTCACCACTCTCCTCGGCATCTCCCATAAACAGCCAGCGTAAGCCGCCAATCTCAGCATACATCACGATCGATCCATTATTTTCTTCCATGCTCTCCGGAGACTCTCCCGGTAACATAATATGAAAGAAAGATTGCCCGCTTTTCCATCCAATACCTGCTTGTACATTATGGACTTCAATGTCATTATTTATGGAAGCAGCTTCCAGTTTCCTTTCCGCTTCAGATGGTTCTGCTTCGGCCGCCATCAATACTTCCTTCACATCCATCTCGTTCAGAATAGCTTCACTGCCGCCAATATGGTCAACATCGCCATGTGTGATCATAAGCTTATCTAATGTCCGTACTCCTTTACTTTTTAGAAAAGGAACAATCGTATCTCTGCCTATCTCGAAAGGCTTCTTTCTTTCTCTCCACTTTTCTTCTGGAAAACGAAACAAACCACCAGTATCAATTAAATAGTTTCCTTGGCCATAAGGCAGCTGTATGAATATGCTGTCTCCCTGTCCAACATCGATCATGGTCACTTCTCCATACGGTGAAAAAGAATTGACAGCATAATGAATGAAAACAACAGAAGCCGGGAGCAGCAAAATTCTTACAAACGACTTGGATCCAGAACGCTTTTCCCACAATGCAAAAAAAGATATGATCGCCGCTGCATAAAGAATAAGAACAAGATTAGAAGGGATCCCTAACGTTAACACGGCAAAAGGTACCTCTGACAGCCAGTCACTGACCGCATTTACTAATTGTGTAAAGAGATCAAAAATGGTGACAAGAAACTCAGCCTTTTCTCCAGCTCCCAGATGAACAAAATACAACAACATTAATCCAGGCATCATGATCCATGAATAAAGCGGAATGTAAATGATATTCACAAACAGAGAAATCAGGGAAACTTCGTAAAAATAATAAAACATAATGGGAAGAGAAGAGAGTAAGCAAATAAAAGAAGTCTGCAGGGCCAGAACCATTGAATTCTGAGCTTTTTTTGGTAAGTTCTGTGCAGATAATATTAATGAGAGGGTAATGAGAAAAGAGAGCTGCAGGCCTATATCAAATATGGCATATGGAGAGATGAGTACATATCCAATGAAAACAGCTGATATGATATCACTTGTCGGAAGATGGAAATGGAACTTTTTCACCGCTAAAGCAAGCATCAGCATTAGAACCGATCGATTTACTGAAGGAGCGGCTCCTGTCAGCAAAGCATAAATTGGCAAGATGATGAATAAGAAATGAGTCATTCTTTCTCTCGTAATTCCTATTCTTAAGCCAAGATAATAAATTATGCCAGCCAGCATGGCAACATGGAGCCCGGAAATGGCCAATAAATGAACAATCCCCAATCGCTCATAAGAGGTAATTACATCATGATCAATCCCATTCCTGTCACCAAAGATTAGAGCTGCCGCCAGACCTGCAGACTGGTCAGGAAAATGATCATTGAGATAAGATATTCCATTAAAACGAAGCTTTTGAAAAAAGGTAATCGGAGATGAAACTTTAGAGGAACATTGAGTGAGGGAAAAATCTGGTACTACTAAGATCCAGTATATACGATTTCTCTGCAGATATAAACGATAATCAAATCCGTTCGGATTTGTAACTGATGAAGGCTCTTTAAGCTGACCCCTAACCGAGCAATTCAGTCCGGGACGCACCTCATCAGTGAGCACTTCTTTCTCTATCTCAGATGATATTTCGTAGCGCATCATCATCAATTCTCCAGTGCTGGTTTTCACCTCTGCTGAAAGTAAATCACCGTCTACTTTTATTTTGTCTTGAAATGTTATGGTGAATTCTGTTTCATCTCCCCTAAACTGAGTCACTTGATTGCGCTCTGCTATTTCGCTTCTAAAGTACATAAAGACCGAAATAACAACAAGGATTGCGATCAACCCAGCATGCCATTTTTTATAAGACATTAAAAGGATTACAAGCAGGCACAAGCCAATAAAACTAACCATTCTATCGGCAAGTGCGGCTGTAATTCCAAGTAAGGAAGCAAAAGCAAAATAAATGCCGTTTCCTTTCATTTCTCACCTCGAAACCCTGTTTATGAAAAAAGCTTTTCCGCCTCTTCGCGGAGCTTTTGAACTGAAGCTGCTTGTCCCTCTTTGTTTTCAATTAAGGAAAGCATTTCATCAACAAAAGCCCGTTTTTCTGCTTGTTTAAAATCTATTGTCAATTCTTCACTATCAACCTTCATGACCCCGACACCTGCTTTTTGAAAAAGCTCGATTCCATAAGGATGATTTTTATAATCTTCCGCATAATAAACAGTCTTAATGCCAGCCTGAATGATCGCTTTACAGCATTGCAGGCAAGGAAAATGCGTAACATAAATTTCTGCGTCACTTGTTGGCACCCCAAACTTTGCACATTGTAAAATCGCATTCATCTCAGCATGGATCGTGCGGACACAATGATTGTCAATCACATAGCAGCCTTCATCAATACAATGCTCTCCCCCGGCAATGGAGCCATTATAGCCGCCGGCAATAATTCTTTTATCACGCACAATGGTTGCTCCCACGGCCAGCCGTGTACACGTGCTGCGAAGTGCTAATAAATGGCTTTGCGCCATGAAATATTGATCCCATGAAATTCTATTCATTCTTTTGACTCTCCTTTATCTCCCGCATTCTCTTTCTAGTGTAAAGCGGCTTAAAGGACAGGTCAATTGACTTTGATCAGTTCAGCCAGTTTTTCATAGGTTTTGTCACCAATGCCGGATATCTCTTTCAGCTCCTCCTTTTCTGCAAACGGTCCGTTTGTATCACGATAGTCAATAATCGCCTCTGCCTTAGCAGGCCCTATTCCCGGCAGTGTCTGAAGCTCTGCCGAGTCTGCCGTATTAAGATTGACAGTTTCATCATCAGTGGAATTGGCCGACATATTTAATTCAATCCCAGCTGTCTCTTCACCCTCCTTTGGAATATATAAAACCATCTCATCTGTCACCCGCTGTGCAAAATTAATTATCTTTTCATCTGCACCTTTCTCAAGCCCTCCAGCATCAGCAATCAAGTCCACTACCCTGTCTCCATCTTCTGCTTCATAAACACCTGGATTTCGAACAGAACCTTTGACATCCACTAAGATAATAATTTCTTCCTCAAGCGGTTCCTCAATGACTTCTTCAGTCACCGGCAGCGCCTCCTGCTGCCAGGCCGTTTCCTTATTCATCTGTGTTAAATCATCACCTTCTTGGCCAGAAAAACCGATAAAGAAAATCAGCCCGCCTGCCCCAAGGCAAATGAGCATGAAATAAAGCTTTTTTTCCTTTATAAAATGGAGCATAATTTTCACCATCTTTCTTTTAGCATAATTGTTTTATTTTTTCATATGTTTTTAGGAGAAAGTTTTGCATGCATAGGAGGGTTGCAGCATGAAAATTGGTGTGATTGGCACAGGAAATATGGGCAGAATTTTGACGGAAGCATTTATAGATGGAGGAACTGTTTTACCAGAGGATCTAATGATCACGAATCGAACATTAGCAAAAGCATTGCCGCTGCAAGAGGTTTATTCTGGATTAAATGTCGGAGTCGATGCTAAAGCGGTCGCAGAGCACTCCGATTTGATCTTTATTTGCGTAAAACCACATGATGTATATCATGTTATCAGCAGTATACAAAATCAGCTGACACATGATAAGTGTGTTGTATCTATCACAAGTCCGATCAGCATAAAGCAGCTGGAATCAATTGTTCCATGCTCTGCAGCAAGAGCTATTCCGAGCATCACAAACCGCGCATTAGCCGGCGTATCTCTGCTTAGCTACGGTGATCGGTGCAATGAGAAGTGGAAGGTTAACCTGAAAGCTCTATTCGCTTCAATCTCTGCGCCGGTCGAAATTGAAGAAAATATTACGCGTGTGGCATCTGATATTGTCAGCTGCGGACCAGCCTTTTATAGTTATTTAACACAGCGTTTTATTACGGCAGCGGTGAATGAAACGGAGATCGATCAGGAAACAGCTACAAAGCTTGCTGGCGAGATGCTGATTGGTTTGGGTGAGCTTTTGAGAAAAGGGTATTATACGCTGCCGACATTGCAGGAAAAGGTTTGTGTGAAAGGCGGCATTACAGGAGAAGGCATTAAGGTACTGGAAAGTGAGCTAGGAGATGTGTTTGAGCAGGTATTTAAGGCAACACACGCGAAGTTTGCGGATGATTTGGATCTCATGAAAAAGCAGTATACCTTCTAGTATTCGGGATAACGAGACGAAATCCTTTTAAAAAATGAAAAAGCAAGATCATTTTTTCACATGATCTTGCTTTTTCATTATTTCTTAATATGCTTCCTGCAAACAAAAAAGATTCGCTCAGAATCATCCTGCGGCGGGGTGTCAGAGAAGTCTGCTAAAACGTCCAGCACTTCAAAGCCAGCCTTATTCAGCCATGTTTGGTATTGCTCAACAGGATAGGTGCGCTGAAAATGGAGTTCATCATAGCGGTCATATTTGCCTGTTGTGTCATCAAGTGCAAAAAAGGTTAATTCATGCTCCACACTGTGAGGATGTTCGCCTTCAAAGCTTTCCCATATGTAGCTGATTTCTTCTTCATTTAAAGCGAATGTCTGGTTCATAAAGATGTGGTTCATTTTATAAATGGAATGAACATCAGCAATAAACAGACCATCATCTTTTAAGTGTGTGAATACACCCTCAAAGGTTCTCTTCACGTCTTCTTCATTTTGCAAATAGTTGAGAGAATCGCAAAAAATGCCGATGATGTCAAAGAGGCCAAGACCTTCGAGCTCAGCCATATTTTGTTGAAAATACTGGATAGGAAGGCCTCGTTCATCAGACTTTCCTCTTGCAACAGATAGCATATCTTCTGAAAGATCTACTCCTGTTACGTCATATCCGCTGCCTGCAAGGCGGACAGAAAGCTCACCTGTCCCGCAGGCAAGATCCAGCAATTTTCTCCCTGGAACATGGTATTCAGAGGCCTTTTGCTCAATGAGTTCAACCCACTTATCATAGGGGACATCTTTCATCAGCTCATCGTAAAGATAAGCGAACTGCTCATAGCTCATTAGCTTAACTCTCTTTGTACATTTTCAGATGGTGCGTCTCCCCAAAGGCGTTCTAGATTGTAATAATTTCTTTCATCCTTATGAAAGACATGTGCCACAACATCTCCTAAGTCAACGAGGATCCATCTCGCTTCATCAAAGCCTTCCATACGCTTAACTGTATGTCCAAGCTCTTCTGCTTTTTCTTTGATTTCGCGGGCAATTGCCTGTACTTGCTTATCAGAGTTACCATGGCAAATTACAAAATAATCGGCAATTAAGGAAATCCCCTTCATATTTAATGCGATAATATCCTCTGCTCTTTTATCGTCTGCTGCTTTTACAGCTGTATTTAATAATGTTTTTTCAGTCATTTAATCTGTCCTTTCTATTTAACAATAATCCATTATAAGCCTCTAGGGTCTGCGGATATACTGCCTGTCCCTGTTTTATTAAAAATATAATCGTGTTGCTCATCGCCTGTTTTAGTGCTTCATCTAAGTTTTTTTGTGCTGACAACCGGACTTCCTCGACACCAGGGAACTTGCGGCCAGGCTCAATATAATCGGCGACATAGATGATTTTGTCCAAAAGCGTCATATGCTCTCGCCCTGATGTATGATAGCGGATCGCATCCAGTATCTCATCATCTGTAATGCCCGCTTCCTCTTTCACAAGGTAAGCGCCTACAGGAGCATGCCATAATTCTGAGTGGTGCAGAAGCAAATCTGCCGGCATTTGCTGTTTGATGATGATGTTTTTCATTTCTTGTTTCGGCCTGAACTTGGCATAATCATGGAAGATGGCTGCAAGCTCAGCTTTTTTTTCATCAGCTGCATACCTTTTAGCAAGTTCAACCGCTGTTTCCATTACGCCAATGGTATGAATATATCGTTTCTCTGTTAATTGCTCTTTTACTAGACTTAGCGCTTTTTCACGATCCATACAGCTTTTTCTCCTTTATATAATCCCTAATTTCATGAGGAACTAAGAAAGCGATGGATCTGCCCTTTTGCAGACGATCTCGAATCAAACTGGATGAAATCGCCACATCCGGCACATTAGCATATGTAATAGGATAGTCGCTTTCAAGCTCATAAGCAGGACGATTGACACCAATAAATCGCACCATCGTGATCAGCTCATTAATGTTATGCCACTTGGGCAAATATTCTACCATGTCCGCACCGATGATAAAATAAAAGCTGTATTGTTCATATAACTCATTCAGCAGCTTGATGGTGTCATAGGTGTATGAGGGACCTTGCCTGTCCAGTTCAATCGTTTCTACTTTAAAACCAGGCTGCCCAGTAATGCCGAGCTCCAGCATCCTGACCCGATCTGAAGCCGGCACCGAATTTGACCGGACTTTATGCGGAGGCTCCTGGTTTGGCATAAACCAGATTTCATCAAGCTCAAGTTCCTCTTTTACCTCATTCGCAATAATAAAATGGCCAAGATGCGGAGGGTCAAAGGTTCCGCCTAGAATTCCTACCTTTTTCAGAAGTCTTCACTCCCTGTTATGGTAATTGAATTTGCTTATTCTCTCTTGATTCTTTATACAGTACTATTGTGTTTCCGATCACTTGCACTAATTCTGCATGCGCACCTTTTGACAGCTTTGCTGCGACTTCATCGCGATCTTCTTCACAGTTTTGAAGCACGCTGATTTTCATCAATTCTCTTGCTTCAAGCGCTTCACGAATTTGTCCAATCATATTTTCATTGACGCCGCCTTTTCCAACTTGAAAAATCGGGTTCAAATGGTGTGCCTTTGATCTTAAAAATCTTTTTTGTTTACCTGTTAACATTGTTAACCTCCTAGATGTGATAATACAAGCTTTTTCATTCTATTTGTATCGGGTTTGATGCCTGTCCAAAGTTCGAAAGCTAATGCCCCCTGATACACAAACATGGGCAGTCCGTTTTGAATCTCGACTCCCGCCTGTTTGGCTGCAAGTAAAAAGGGAGAGTAGAGTGGATTATAGATAATATCGCTGACAAATGTTTTGGAATCGAGACGCTGTAAAGATAGGGGCAAGCCTTGACTGGCTGCCGACATTCCAACTGGCGTTGTCTGGATGATTAAGCCATACTGTGACAGTTCTTTTTCCGCCATGTCCTTTGAATAAACGTTTGTTTGCACTTCATATGGACACTCATTCTTAATCAGGTCAGCCTTCTCTGCAGTCCGATTGTATAAATCAATCTGCTGCAGGCCAGCAGCAGCGAGTGCAAAATAAATGCCTCTTGCTGCTCCTCCTGCTCCAATAATCAGCGTGCGCTTATTCTTAAATTCAGGCAGCACCGCCTGCAATCCTGCCACATAACCGGTTCCATCCGTATTATAGCCATGCAATTTGCCTTCTATATTGACTACTGTATTAACAGCACCAATGGCTTCTGCAAGCGGGTCTACATAATCGAGAAAAGGAATAATTCTTTCTTTATGCGGAACTGTGACATTGAAACCCGATATGCCTATGGCCTTTAAGCCTGCTACAGCCTCTTGCAGTGACTCTTTTTTTACGAGAAGAGGATGGTAATGGGCATGGATCCCATATACTTCAAAAAGATCATTATGCATGACAGGTGACATGGAATGGGCGATCGGATCACCTAAAACAGCAAATAGCTTTTGCATAAATCTGATTCCCCCTTCCGCGAAAACTAAATCAGTGATTTCCTGGTTATTACATGAACACCTTTAGGAACATAGGCAGTCACTTTAATTCCCGGGTCGTTAATTGTAATCCAGCCTAAACCTGAGAAAACGATATCTGTCTTTCCTTCTTTGATCGAGAACTCCTGCTTCACAAGCGCCGGGAACTCGTCCATTTGCTCCTGTCTCGGAGGTGTCAGCATTTCGCCGGCATGATTTTTATAAAGATCCTCAGCATTCTCTGTTTTGGTTCGATGAATCAGCAATTCGTTTGAGAAATGGCAGACAAACGATTTTTTGCCGCCGCCTGAGACATAATCAAATCTTGCTAATCCGCCAAAATATAATGTCTGCCCTTCATTGAGCTGATAGATTTTTGGCTTAATTTCTTTTTTCGGCGTAATGACTTTCAGATCACGCTTATCGACAAAGTGTGCCATTTGATGATGGTTGATAATACCTGGCGTATCCATCAGAGCTTGTCCGTCAGAAAGCGGGATCTCAATAATATCAAGAGTCGTGCCAGGAAAATGAGATGTTGTAATAATATCTCCTTCACCTGTTACTTCCTTTAGAATACGGTTTATAAATGTCGACTTCCCGACATTTGTACAGCCGACCACATATACATCTTTACCGCCCCGATAGTGATCGATCGCTTCTGCCACTTCTTTCATATTCTGTCCTTTGCCTGCACTCACAAGGAAAACATCCTCTGGCTTTAGTCCAAGTTCCTTGGATTCCTGCTTCATCCAATTGATCAGCTTATTTTGTTTTACTGATTTTGGCAAGAGATCAACCTTGTTTCCAACCAATAGAATTGGGTTTTTGCCCACAAATCGATGCAGTCCAGGCAGCCAGCTGCCATTAAAGTCAAAGATATCGACTATCTTAACGATCAGAGCATCTGTTTGGCCAATTCCATTTAATATTTTCAGAAAATCATCATCTGTTAAGCTTACGTCCTGAATTTCATTGTAATGCTTTAAACGGAAACAGCGCTGACAAATGATTTCCTCTTTTTCCAATGCAGAAGGCGGAGCATAGCCTAAGCCTTCTCTTTCATCAGTTTGAATTTTCACTCCGCATCCAATGCAGACATATTGTTCACTCAATGTTTAATCCTCCCACTGAATCATCCCTTTTTTCCGGAAGAAATTAAGGATGCGTCTTTCCACTTTTCTGTTAAACCTTGTTACAAATCCATCTGTTTGGGCAACAGGCACAACCAGTACGGTATGAAACCCGCTGCGGTTTCCGCCAAGAACATCTGTAAGCAGCTGGTCTCCGATAACAACAGTTTCTTCCTGCTGTAAGTCCATTTCAGCTAATGCACGTCTAAACGCTCGTCCCATTGGTTTGCGAGCTTGATATATAAAAGGTATATTAAGCGGCTCAGAAAATGCCTTTACTCTATTTTCATTATTATTGGATACAATCGTAACTTTAATATTGCTATTCTTCATATCCTCGAACCATTTAATCAGTTTCGGGGTTGCGTTTGGACGATCCCATTCTACAAGCGTGTTATCCAAATCGGTAATAATTCCCTTAACACCTTTTTCAGCCAGCGTATCCGGAGTTATTTCAAAGATACTTTTCACATGCTGATTTGGTAAAAAATGCTTCAACACCATTGTCACACCTCAATTTTCTTATTCTGCATTACTATGTCACATCATCTAGTGATGGTCAATATTTTTCTAAAGCGTTATAGAGCTTAAAATATGTTCTGATATCTGTTTGATAGCATTCACTCTTGCAGAATCCTCTTCATCATTACTCTCTTGGTTTCTTCCATTAATCTAATCCGATATTTAAAGATCCTCATTATATCTTTTGCATAAAAAATGTTTTCCATGAGGAGAACAAATTCCTGTACAAGTACAAATTAAAATAAATACTTTTCGACAAAATTTTCAACTTTGAATTTGTGGATAACTTTATTCACATTATACACTATGATACGGTTATCATTTTCCCATATATAAACAAAATAATCACAGGTTATCCACCACTGATTGTGGATAATCGAACGGTTGTTCCGTGTGTTTAAATTTGGTAAAGTAAGGGTACAACACAATTACCTACAAAATATATGTTTAAAACCAGTTACATAGAACGATTTAAAGCCCACTTTTGGAGGTGAGTCAACTTTGCGCAAACTGTCAGATGACCTGCTCATAGAGTCGTATCATAAAGCAAAAGAACTTCGACTTTCCCCAGACTTTATTCGATTAATTGAAACGGAAATCCACCGGAGATCTCTAACAAACCAGATTAAAGCTTCTTCTTAAAGTCTGCTACTTGTAAATTGGACAAGCCCTTTTTTAAAGGGCTTTTATTTTTTCCTAATAATTAAACTTGCCCGGAACGATGGACTGTATCGCCAATTCTTTTTCCTGCTTGAATGTTGAAAGGTGCTTTAATGCTCTGATCAAGCATAAAGGTATCTTTTTCAAACAAGAGAATAACGGTAGATCCGAATGTAAAGTAAGCCATTTCCTTCCCTTTTTCGAGCATGTCCCCATTATGCGTTGTTTCAATTGAATTGACAAACATCGCTCCGACCTTAATGACCGCAATCTTTCCTTCTTCATGCTGAATTTCAGTGATTGTCCGATAATTTTTCGATAACGTATCCCTGCCATATTTGAGTCCCAATCGATTGACTGGGTATGATTTTCGGCCCAAGGTCCACTGTTCCAGGACTGTTCCTGTAACAGGACTATGAATGCGATGATAATGACTGGGACTTAAATATAAAATCATATACTCCCCGCCAGCATAAACATCCGCTTTCTCCTTGCTTCCGAGCATCTCACTAATTGAATAGGTTTTTCCTTTAACAACAATCTCACGCGTGCTTTCAATCATGCCGATATCTTCAATGACCGCATCCACCGGGCTAACAACTGCTTCTTCTGCAGCATGTGTGATCCGTGCATTTGTTTTCAGCTTACGGATAAAAAAATCATGCAGTGATTGATATTCTTTTAGTTCTTTTTCCATTTCCTGTTCATTAATTTTATAGGTTTTTGAAAATGAAGGAATTACAAATCTGCTAAGCTTTGACTGAGCAAATTTTTGAAGAAGATAGGACGTAATCCTGCCATTAGTCAGTTCAATCAAAAAGCGATAGATAGGTTGTTTCATCTTTTAGCTCCAATCTCATGTCATTGAGTCATCCTGCCAAAATCCAGCTATGTATAAAACAAAGGCTGAAAGCAACACAAACTTTGCTGTTTTTTAAAAGTATAAAATAACAGTCTTTTCAATATTTATTATATAAGGACATTTGTATTCATTTGTTAAAAGGTCTTATGTAATGTGTTCTACTAGGCGCTTGCGCTTTTCTTATTCAAAGGAGTGAAAAGATGCTTTCAATTCAAAGCAGCCACCATTTATTGAAAAAAATTAGGTCTCAACTCGCAAATATATTCACAATAATGAATGTAAGTTGTGGAAGCATTGCTTGTATTTTTATTATCAATGGCCAGCTGTCATTTGCTATTTTGTTCATTATTTTGGCTGCCCTATTAGATTTTCTTGATGGGATGCTGGCAAGGAAACTCCAAATTCAATCCGCTTTCGGAAAACAATTGGATTCCATGAGTGATATTATATCATTTGGCATAGCACCAGCACTATTATTATATCAGGGAATTTTATATGAATTTGGTGTACTTGGTATGCTGGCCGCTATTATATATACATGCTGCGGAGCCATTCGTCTCGCTCGTTATCACTTGAGTGATCAAGATGAGTATTTTATTGGCTTGCCAATTACTGCTAGTGGTCTCTTGTCAGCGCTGAGCATGCTGATGATTCTACATATACCGCCAGTCTTCTATTTATCTTTCACCATAATCTTAGCTTTCATGATGGTCAGTACGATGAAAGTAAAGAAAATCCGCTGAATTTCTTTTACCCATAAGCTTAGAGATATAACATTTCACTTATGATTAAAAGGATTCAAAATAACAACTAAAAAAACCGAATGATTAGGAAGATTCCTAACCATTCGGTTCTATAATGGTGTCAAATACTTATCTCTACCATCTCTTAGCAGATGTTATTTCTTTTCAGTTAGTGCTAAGAATTCTTCTACATCATCTACACATAGCTGAACAGCCTTTTCCCAGAAATCAGGTTTTGTTAAGTCTGTGTTTAAGTGCTTAAGCGCCAGGTCTTCTACTTTCATTGATGCAGAATCCTTTAATAAGTCAATATATTTCTCCTCATATCCAGTGCCTTCTTCAATTGCTTGCGCATAAATGCCAAGAGAGAATAGATAGCCGAATGTGTACGGGAAGTTGTAGAAAGGAACACCTGTGATATAGAAGTGAAGCTTAGATGCCCAAAATGATGGGTGATACTCATCCAATGCATCTGCATAGGCTTCCTTCTGCGCCTCAAGCATTAGTTCATTGATTCTTTCAGTGCTCACCATGCCGCTTTTTCTTTCTTCATAAAAACGTGTTTCAAACAAGAAACGAGCATGAATATTCATTAGCAATGCAACAGAACGCTGAATTTTATCTTCTAAAAGAGAAAGCTTTTCTTCCTCTGACTGTGCATTCTTCACAGCTGCATCGCTGACAATCATCTCAGCAAATGTGGACGCTGTTTCAGCTACATTCATTGCATAAGCGCGGTTGAGTGTATGAACATCTCTCATCGCGTATGAATGGAAACCATGTCCCAGCTCATGGGCGAGTGTTGAGATATTAGAAGGTGTTCCAGAATACGTCATGAAAATACGGGATTGGCCAGTTTCCGGGAAGAATGTACAGAACCCGCCAGGTCTCTTTCCAGCACGGTCTTCTGCTTCGATATAGCTATCTTCGAATGCCGTTCTTGAATAGGAAGTCATTTCCTCTCCAAATTTGCTGAAGTGATCGAGAATAAATTGTGCCCCCTCCTGATAGGAAACCTTCGTTTCTGTCTCGCCAAGCGGAGCATCAAGATCATACCAGCTCAATTTTTCCAGTCCGAGCAATTGTGCCTTTCTTTCAAGGAACTTAACGAAAGGAGCTTTATAGCTTGAAATCACATTCCACATAGAATCAAGTGTAGCCTTTTCCATGCGGTTAATCGCTAATGGCTCTTTTAATGGATCCTCCCAGCCGCGTTTTTCATAGACCGTTAAGCGGAATCCAGCCAAGTGGTTTAATGTTTTGGACAAGTAATCTGACTTTTCTCCCCATGCCTCTTCCCAGCTCTTGAATACAGCTTTTCTCACTTCACGATCCGGGCTAGAAAATTTATTGGACGCCTGCCCAACAGACAGAAGTTTCTCCTCGCCGTTTTCTGTGAATGGAACCTTGACTGTACGAACAATTACATCATACATTTGACTCCAGCCATGATAACCATCAACACCAAGAGCATTGATTAAGGATTCTTCCTTCTCAGATAACTTCTCCGCTGCTTTTTCACGGCGTTCTGTCAGAACAAATGACAGTTCAGATAATCCTTCTGTTTGTAAAATGTCTTCCCAGACATTTTGGTCAAAAGATGTCAATTTTTCATCAAAACCAGTTAGCACCGATTGAAATGCTGCACTTAGAACTGTCACTGTAGCACGATGTTTGTTCGCTGCCTTGTCTTCTGTATTCTGCGCTTCTAAACAGCTGACAAACGCTCCCGCCTGTCTAATTTTCTTTGAAGTTGCTTCAAACTTCTCCAAAAGTTGAATCAGCTGACTGCTTTCACTTGCTTCGTTTGAAGGTTCCCAGCTCTGTACAGACTGTTTAAACTGCTCTATTTGTGCTTCCGTTTCGTGAAGATGTGCTGTAAATTCCTCAGACTCACTCCCGCCTTTAAAAAATACATCTAAATCCCAAACCTCTGAATATGTTTTTGTTGTCATTTCATAGCCTCCTAAAATCGTTATGTATCATTTGCCAATGACTCTGCATGAAAAAGTTCCTTTTACTTCGGCAGTTGAAATACTTTCTTTATTATAAATTAATTTTTCGGAAATTTCTATCTTCATGACTTTCTTTTTTAGCGCAAAAATTGAAGTGCGCTATGTTTGCTTCTTAACAGGGTTATCGTTATGCTATCATTGACATAAAGCAAAAATGAAAGTTGGAGTGAAACGATGATTTTGAAACGATTTTTAATGCCCTTATTGCTGCTTTCCGTTTTTTTAGCAGCTTGCACGAATACGGAGGATGAAGCAGAACAGCCATCTGCACCGGAAAAAGAATCTGAACAGCATGCTCAAGAAACAGAGGAGCCTGCGAAAGAAAATGTACCATTTGAGCTTGTTGAAGCAGCAAATATAGAAATCGCCCAGCTGCAGGGAATAGGCTATCCTGGAAATGATGACGCTTTATATGTAGCAACAGATCAAGGCTTGCTTATGTATAAAGGGGAAAAATGGTATGAAACAACTTCAAAAAAGCATGATTATTTTGGCTTTAGTGCGGTGGAAGACGGATTTATTTCCAGCGGCCAGCAAGGGGAAACCATGATGGGAATTGCCAAAAGTACAGATAAAGGTGAAACACTAGAATACATTGCTTTTAAGGGAAAGGGACAGTTTCCTTTTCTGACGGCCGGGTATCAATCCGGTATAATTTATGGAATAAACGGTGATGCATCCACTGAGATGGATCCAGGCCTTTTCCGTTCTGCAGGTGAGGATGTTAGATTTGAGCCTGTACCATTAAATGGATTTGGTGCCGATACACTTGGCATGATCGCTGCTCATCCGACTGATGCAAATACCATGGCAATGGCCACAAGAAGCGGAATCTATCTTTCTGAGGATAAGGGAAATAATATGGAGCTTATTACAGAAGAGATTATGGTCACTGCTCTTGCATTTACAGAAGGTCATTTATATTATTCTTCAGTAGAAAATGAAAAAGTTTTATTCCATTCAATCAGCCTGGAGACGCTGGAAAGCGCAAGTATTGAAATTCCTTTCCTCGCTTATGATAACCCGATTACCTATATAACAGGCAGTCAAAAGGATGAGGGCACACTGGCATTTTCAACCTACATGCGGGACCTTTATCAATCAGCAGATTCTGGAGAATCATGGAAAATAATTCTCGAGAAGGGCAGTATTTCGAATTAGAATAGCTTATGAAAAAAGAGTAAAAGCCCCAACATGCTTTTACTCTTTTTTTGCAAATGAACAGAATCCCTACAGAATAATCGCTTCAAACCCAGCAGCCGCTAAATGCTGCACCATCTGCTCTGCGTTTCTTCTATCAGAAAAGGCCCCAGCCTGAACCTTGTATAATCCGTTTTCGGCAAGTACAAACGCTTCAAATCCAGCACTTCTCGCCTGTGCTGCTAAGCTATCAGCATTCCTTCTATCTCTGAATGCCCCAATTTGCACCCTAAAGAGGATTAATTGTTTTTTTTTAAACCAAATGCCCTTGCCAGTCCGTTGACATGTCCTCTGGCAATTCCTTCTATAAAAGCTGGCTGTGCCAATTTTGCTGCATCATTTGCATTGTCAATAAAGCCGTTTTCAGTCAATAAAGCCGGCATTGCTGACTCGCGAAGCATATGGAAGTTCGCCTGCTTCTTACCGCGATCCGCAAAATCAATAGCCTTTATCACTTCTTCATGAATGATATTTTGGTAAGTTGCAGTCGGTGCACCAACATTCGGGTAAATAAAATCCTCAAAGCCTGTCCCGCCGCCTGCATTTATATGAATGGATAACAGAAAATCTGCTCCCCATGCATTGGCCGCATTTGTCCGGCTGCTTAATGAAACAGCTGTATCTCCCGTTCTGCTCATGTTAAGTTCAACATTTTCATACTCACTTCCAAGAATATCCCGAATACGAGTGGCAATCTTTAATGTTAAATTCTTCTCCTGCAATCCATTTCCAACAGCTCCCGGATCACTGCCCCCATGACCAGGATCTATAAAAATTTTTACCATTTCCATCACCTCCATCTATCCTATTCTTTTACTCTCTTAACTGCTTGTACACTTGTGGAGAGAACAGGAAAAAATCAAGAAACTGGTAATGGTATTTAGGTTGGGATGATAAATGGAAAACCAGAAATGGTGAGCTGGAATCACTAGTTGATAGACTAGATGTAATATACCCTTAAATAGAGGAAAGATTGCTGCAATTCAGTAAAAAACAGTTCAAACCTAATACAATAAATGTAATAATATAGAAAAAAACGTTTTATGGAGGATCATTTGAGAGAGTTACTTGAAAAGAGTTTCCTTGGAGCAGCGATTGTATTTGGCATTAACCATGTCTTAGGTCATTTGTTTTTGTTTATCCCCTTTTTATCTCAAGGTGAAATGTATATGGAAGGCACTTTTTTTGGCATGCTCTATAATCTTCAGCTGTACTTTTATTTCATTTTCACAAATGGTGTTTTGTTCTTTACCATAAAACACTATTATCCAAAATGGCATATGAGCTGGAATGTTATTCTCGTCTTTATCGCATTTAACTTTTTCCTGCAGCGTAATCCATTAGGCAATGAGGGCGAAATAGTCTATTATGTTCGTTATCTATTTGCACTGAGCGGCCTTTTCATGGTTAACACCATTAGTGACAGGTTTTCATGGGTTTGGAAATCTATGATTATTGCTTCTCCTCTTTTATTTTCTGTTTTCATTTTGGTGATTTTGAGTTTCTCAGGATAATCATTAAAAAGGCTGGACTTTTAACCGTCACAGCCTCAAAATTTGAAAAGGTAATAAAGATCTATGAAAATAACCTATTAGCATTTGATTTTCACTGCATCATTCCAACTTAAATGGAGCACCCAGACCGCCTATGGTTGCTCTGTATTCTCCAGGAGTAAGTTTATAATCCAAATCACTGATTTTTAAGCTTAAAGAAGAAGTCGCATGTGCAGAATGGCCTATAGCTTGCTCTGTAAAAGAATCAGCTTTCATCGGTACCCGATACCATGTGTCTTGCTCCTTCTTTTCTAAGAAAACATGCACACCTGTACTATATTCTTCATCACTTTCGTTTATTATATTTACTTTGATTTCATCCACAGATGTTGGATATACTGGCTCTTCTGTTTCAACCCTCACTCCGTTCTCTGAGTTAGGACGGCTTTGTACAGCCTCTTCCTCCAGTGATCCTTGGCAGCCAGTAATAATAAGCAATAATATAATAGATGCAAATAGAACAATGTTTTTCATATAAGCCGCTCCCTGCCTTTTCGTATTTTTCACCATTATTTTTCTTGATAACGGCTCCAGGCACTAGTCGCAATGCCAGCACATATTTCTCCTATAAATTTAAGAAAGCCTACAATGAGTTCCATGCTGAACAACTCCTTTTCTATAATTTTAATGGAATATATAAAGTTTGTAAATTTATACCATAATAGCCTATATATATTTTTGCACACTTACGAGTAGTCTTTTACTCAAAACAAAAGACAACCCATCTCCAGACTAAAGAAAAAAACTAGATTTACAGCCAAGAGTTCGTTAGTATAATATTAAGAAAATTTTAAAAAAGAAAGGGAGTCTATCATGGCACAAGAATTAAGTCATAAATATTATAAAGAATTAATCAATTTACAGGATGCAACAGGGGTAGAATCACAGTTTCAGAGCTTACTGGAAGTTCCGATTGAATCTGTTTCTGATCTGGAAAAATGGCTGCTGGACGAAAAGACGTTCATACATAAATTAGATGAAGCGATGACAGGTCACTTAGTTGACTTTAACCGCAATACAGAAGATGAAGATATTAAGGCGACATATCTTCATGACCAGCAAGTAATCCTGCCGCTGATCATGAAATATGAAGCAAAACTAAATGAGAAACTGTGTGATTCTCCTTATTTTCATGAACTAAATGAAGAACGTTATGGGTTAATGAGACGTGCTCGCGAATCCAAAGTGAAATTGTTCAGGGAAGAGAATATTCCCTTGATGGTAAAGGAGCAAGAGCTCAACACAAGGTATAGCGAAATTATGGGAGGTTTAACCGTTGAATGGGAGGGTGAGGAAAAGCCATTTCCATTTATTCAATCACAGCTTGATCATCTCGATAGAGCCGTAAGAGAAAAAGCTTATCACAAGATGATGGGAGCTTATCGTCAAATCAAGCCGGATATGGATTCCATTATGGATGAACTTGTTCAGCTGCGTCATCAGGTCGCTTTAAATGCAGGCTTTGAGAATTATCGTGATTATATGTTTGTGAGTAAAAATCGTGAGTATAGTGTGCAGGATTGCTATGACTTTCAAGAAAATGTTGAAAAGCACATCATTCCCGCTTGGAATCGCCTGGCAGAGGTGTTCAAGTCCAAGCTTGGTGTCGATACATACCGCCCTTGGGATAACAATGCTAAATTGATGAAAAATGCACCATACACGGATGTGGCTGACCTGATGGATGGCGTTGCTGAGATGTTAGGCAAGACAGATGCCTATTTTGCTGAGCGTTTCAATTATATGAGAGAGAATGGTTTACTCGATCTTGGAGATCGAAAAGGTAAAAGCCCTGGCGGTTTTTGTACTTCATTACCTGTTTCAGGAGAAACCTTTGTTTTTGCGAACTTTAGTCCATCCTTTTTCTCTCTGATTGCCCTAATCCATGAAATGGGTCATGCGGTTAATGGGTACCTCGAGTTTTCTGAGCACGGACCAACTGAAGACTATCAGCTTCGCATGGAAGTGGCTGAATTATATTCACATGGAATGGAATTACTGTTATTGGATAAGCTTGATCGTTTTTATCCGGAAAAAGAAGATTTTAAAAGTGCACAGCGTGAATTGCTGAGAAGGGCATTTACGATGTTATTCGGCCCATTATCAGGGGATCTCTTCCAGCATTGGATGTATACAAATCCAAACCATACTGCAAAAGAGCGTGATGAGAAATACTTCGAAATCTCTAAAAGGTACGGTTTGAACCCTGTAGATACAACTGGCTTTGAAGAAGAGGTTGGGATGAGCTGGGCTGGCACTCTTCATTATTTCCAGGTTCCTTTCTATAATATCGAATACTCCATTTCAATGCTTGGGGCACTGCAATTACTGGAGAATTATCAGAAAGACCCAGCACAAGCAATTGAAGATTATAAAAAAGGTGCTGGTGCAGACTACAACCAATCGATTGCTGCTATTTATGAAGAAACAGGCGTAAACTTTGATTTTACAGAACCAGCTGTTAAAAGAATGGGTGAATTCCTGGAAAAAGTAATTCAGGATATTAATTAAGGCAGTGTTATGTTTATTTAAAGAGAACAATTAAAATTTTTACGAGCAAAAAGCACAACTTGTGAAAGAATCTAGTTGTGCTCTTTGTCTTGCTGTGGACATTGGTCAGATTCGGTTTTCCAGCACCAGTACCTATTGGGAAGAGATTTCCTTTGTATAATCATCCCATTTTAGTTATCACAGTTCGCATTAGATGTACACTGTAGAGCTACTCTTTTTTTGTTATTTCAAAACCCTTATGTCTCTTAACTGTACTGTATGTAAAGAAGAAAAAGTTTAAAACCAATTTCTTCTTGATGGAGGTTGAGGAAAATCGTATAATTTCGGTTTATTTTCTTCGCTTTTTTTACGTCTTTTTTTATTTTTATCTCTATCTATTAAATGATCAAGCTTTTGAATCGCTTTTTCTAACTCCAGTTCTGTTAAGTCACCTTTTGCAAATATACTGCACAATATTCCGTAGGCAATAGGCGTTGTATCAATATCGACATTAACAGTTAAATCCACGTCTGAGTTGCCGCTGCGTTCAATCACTGTTTTTAAATTATTTTCAACTTGCCTCTCCATCCTTACTCCTCCTTTAATTTTTTTCTTGAACATTAAGCACAGGGGGACTATTACTTAGTACCCCTGTGCCTAAACTAGATAGGTTAATCTTAAAAATCAAATTCTTGGTTTTGGTCCTGATCTTGATCTTGCTCCTGATCGGAATCAGCATCAGATCTAGCACGGACTCTTGCTCTGGAATCACTATCAACTGTGATTTCAAATTCTACTCTGGAGTTTCCGCTGTTGCAAATATTAGCTTTTGCAATATTCGTGTTTTTGTCCTTAACATCTACATCTGTGTCGTTGTCAGCATCAGCCTCACTGTTTGCTCTTGCTTGCAGCTCATTATCCAGTTCAAAATCAACATCCACATCTGTTTCGTTGTTTGAACCATTTCTTCCATTTCTTCCACCAAAGATTGACTCGTTTCTCCATACTTTGCTCATGAAGAATTTCCCTCCTTTAACTTTTGATAATATAAGATATTCAGTTGTACACATTATGTTTGGACAAGAGTATAAAAAAAAGTAGACAAGCATCCATTTTTATAAAAAATTTCTTCCTATTCATTTTTCAAATGGTATGCATCAGCATAATTTTGGCGGATCTATAGCTTTATCTATTTCACCAATAACAAAAGGGACCTGCTATAGGCAGGTCCCCTCAAATTACGCTTTTATTGATGTTACGTAGTTTTCTTCTAATGTCTTCTTCAATAAAGATGCCAATTCCAGCATTCCATATTTTCCTGCTTTTGCTTCTGCATCTGAATTATAGTTTGTGTTTGTATTGATATCATAGGTGTAAATGTCACCGTCAGCATTTTTGATAAATTCAATACCAGCCACTTGAATATCGTTTCGCGAGAGAACGTCTTTATATTTTTCTATGATACTATCGTCAAAGCCATCAATGATTTGGAATTTCGGTTTTTCTACCACCTCTTCTCCTACAGGGCAGAATAAGTCTCCGATCTGGCAGGCGTCTGCCGGGCAGAGTTCAAAGCCTTCAGATGTATCCACCCGAACGGCATACACAAATTCACCTCCAACAAATTCACAGCGAGTGATGTAGCTCTCTGGTGATTGAATGTATTGCTGAATAAGGGTTATGCCATCAACAGGCTCTTCAAATGCTGGTCCCTCCACATATGCTTTCAGAGCGTCAATACTTTGAAATAATTGCACACCCAAACCTTTGCCGGCACGATTATGCTTCGTGATAAACGGCTGCCCTGCGAAGGCTTCGGCTGCCTTTAAGATCTGCTGTTTTCCCACCGCTGCAATCGTTTTTGGTGTTTTGACACCACACTTTTCTAACTCCAAGTATTGAAGTACCTTGCTGACTTCAAGCTTCAATGCGTTTGTGCCATTAAGCACTGTACGTCCATGCGCTTCCAGCCAAGCTAATACCTGTCCGGAAAATTCAGCGGCAAAGCGATGATCACGTGTATGAGAAGAAGCACTCATTCTGCTGTAGAAAATTCCTTCCGGCGGTTCTGAAGATAAATCAAGCGTTCCTTCGTCTAAATGCCATTCTTGATAAGGAACACCAAGTTCCTCTAGTCTATTGGTTAAGTGAACGGTCCACTCACTATTTTCATGAATTACATATACTTTGGTCATGTTCGGGACCCCTTTCTAGTTCTTTATTAAACTGCGTTTTTGTTCAACTAGTGGCATAACTTGCTTTGCAAACCGTTCCATTTCCTCCAATTGAGGTGAAAATTGCAGTAACAGCAAGTCTAAGCCTTTTTCTTCATATTGCAGTATTCGATCGGCTATTTGGTCTGGTGTTCCTACTAAATTTGGACGCAAGCCACGGTTGGAAACAGAGTAGTCCTGTAGCTGAATCTGCTGTTCTAATTGTGATTTCGTAGTGAAATCTTTGAAGCCGGCATAAGCACTTGAATCCTTTACAGTTGTGATCTTTTCAAGTTCAGCAAATGCCTCTTCTTCTGTATCCCGGCAAATCACATAGGCAGCCATTCCGAATGAACTAAAAGGCTCATTGCCAGTTTGGGAACGCCTTGCCTTCATATCGGCAATTTTTTGCTGTATTTCTTCGACCGTTCCGCCATGCATCACATAGGCATCACATTTTTCTGCAATGGTTTGCTTGCCTTTTTCACTTTCACCGCCTGCATAAAGAATCGGATTTGGTCTTTGAACAGGCTTTGGCGCAAGCTTTGTATCTTTTAAATCGTAAAATTGGCCAGAATATTGGAAGGTTTCTTCTGTCCATAACCCTTTTAAGACATCAATAAACTCCTCGGTACGGGCATAACGCTCGTCATGTTCGGTGAAAATTCCAGCATATTGGCGCGCCTCTTCTGCCCACCAGGCAGATACTACATTAAGAGTAAAGCGACCATTGCTGATCTGATCAATATTGGCTGCCATTTTGGCTGCAACGGCAGGATTATGAAAACCAGGGCGGATCGCTGTCATTATTTCAATTTTCTCAGTAACCGCTGCAAGAGAAGCAGCCGTAGACCAGGCTTCAAGCGAATCATGTTCTGGCCCTTTGATATCATTTAAATATAATTCCGCGATTAATGTTGTGGAATAACCCCATTGCTCGGCACTTTGAATCACATTTTTTGCATAATCAAAAGTTGCCGGCATTTGTTCATCTTCAACATTACGCAGCCAGCCTCCAAATATCGGCAGCCAAAAACCATATTTCATCTCTCTTCGCTCCTTTGATAACTAATTATATACTTTTCCTATAACTTAAGTAGGATTAATAAACAATGAAAAAACTCTCCTCCTAAGAAGAGAGTTTTATTAACCCTCTTCTCATCTTTCAAGCAGTACGCTTGCTGGAATTGGCACAGTGTTCATAAGAACCTGCTGCCGAGGCTTCAAAGGGCCAGTCCCTCCACCTCTCTGGATAAGAAGAAAATATTCAATTGTTCATTTATTTAATGCGATAATAAATTAAATTCATACAATTGTCAATAAATTAATTCTACGCTCTAAATATTGAGTAATTTACCCTTTACCTTCTATTCAAATAAATTATTTTCATTTAGAAACCCAAAATATTTCAATATTTACAGACAAACACTAGACTTTAAACCTGCTGACAACCACTTTTAAATCATCCGCTAAATTGGATAATGCTGCTGATGAAGCTGCTATCTCTTCCATTGATGCAAGCTGTTCCTCTGCAGAAGCGGCCACGTTTTGTGAATGTGATGATGTCTGTTCTGATATATTAATAATCCCAGAAACTGTTGCTGACACTTCTTGAGTACTAGCCGATATTTGTTCAGAAGTCGCTGCCATATCATTCGTTTGTTCTGTTAAGCTTGCCATATGATCAAGAATTTCTTTGAAGTTAATGCTTGTCTGCTGAACAATGTCTAACCCCTCTTTCACCTCTTCAGAAACTTGCTCTATAGACCTGCTTGACTGCTCCATATCTTCTTGTATTGTCCGAATAAGTACTGAAATTTGGGAAGAAGATGCTTGTGACTGTTCTGCAAGTTTTCTCACTTCATCTGCTACAACAGCAAATCCTCTCCCATGTTCACCTGCTCTAGCAGCCTCAATCGCTGCATTTAATGCCAGTAAATTCGTTTGGTCTGCAATATCTGTAATGACTTTCGTTATTTTTTCTATTTCTTGTGATCTATGATCTAACGTTTTAATAACTTCTCCGCTTGCAGCTGCAGATGAATTTATTGCATTTATTTGCTTAACCGTACTTTGAACAAGCAACCCGCCTTCTCTGGCTTTTTCGACAGCAGCATTACTGACTTCGGAAACCACTAATGCATTTTCGGCAATAGAGTGAATACCTTTTGCCACTTCTTCTAGCGCTAATGCACTCTCTTGCACATTCACTGCCGATTGTTCGGCTCCATTCGCTACTTGCTGAATTGATTCTGTAATCGTCTCTGTGGCAATGCTCGTTTGCTCTGAACTTGCAGTCAGCTGTTCAGATGAAGAAGCTAGTTGTTCAGAGGTTTGAATAACTTCATCTAACATTGTTTTAAGATTATGAGCCATTTGATTGTAGCTTACTGCTAAAGAGCCAAGCTCATCTTTTGAATGATCCTGAATTTTCGCTGTAAAATCTCCATTTCCAGCCATTTCAAGAGCATTGGTCATCATGGCAAGTCTCTTTTTCATTTTAGATGTAAACAGATAAACA
This sequence comes from Bacillus mesophilum, assembly GCF_008923265.1. Lineage (NCBI taxonomy): Bacteria > Bacillati > Bacillota > Bacilli > Caryophanales > Bacillaceae > Bacillus > Bacillus mesophilum. The sequence goes on from NZ_WBOT01000002.1 coordinate 561,781, forward strand.
ACAGAAACAGCTAATGCTATCATAATCAATAAAACAATGATAAATTTTGTTAGAAAGGAAGACAGTATTTGATTGATTATTTCTTCTGAAGCACCAACATAAAAGATCCCAAGTACTTCTCCTGATGAAGACTGTATGGGCATATATGCCGTTTGGTACATATTCCCTGCCACATTTGCTTCACCATAATAACTTTTTCCTTTATTTATGACCGTGTCCACTACCTCAGGTGAAGCTTTGGTCCCAATCGCACGCTCTCCATCGATCATGACATTTGTCGTTACACGTGTATCTTTAAGAAAGATGGTTACAGTGTCTCCCGTATCTTCTCCAATCTTATCTACTATTTCAAAATTGTCATTTATTTTTGCAGATCCTTTATATAACTCATTTCCTCTAACTTCCCAATCACCTGGGTACTTATTATCGATATAGCGATAAGCTAATCCTAAATCTCCCTTTGCTTTCTCTGTTGCAAATTCTTTTATCCCTTTTGTTACCTCATTATTTGCAACAAAGCCAATAACTGCTGACAAAATCAAAATGATTGATATAACTATCAAATTTATTTTTGCAGCCAGCTTAAAATTAAATTTCTTTATTTTCCCCAATTCACGTTCTCCTATTCGATCTCATATTCATTTTTATATCTCCCCAAAATACTATCGGCTGATATAAGATAAACGTTAATACGGTTTTTACCGAAAAGAAGAAAAAATTTAATTGTAAGATTTTCCATGTAAAAACAAAGGTCCCCTCAATTTTGAGTTTAAGAGAGGTTAGGCGATTATAAGCCATATAGAATAAACGATTGACACCTTTAATAGTTGCGGGTTTTTTTTCTCTGGTCTGCAATAATGCACAAATTATAATCGTCAGTTTATTATATTTTTTATAATCATATCTTGAGCAAAATATGTAATGAGCCATCCTGTGATTCCAAGACCAAATGAAATAAATATATTCATTGAGTGCTTTAATGTAAATCCAATAATCAGCAGCATTATAACTGTTGCGGGAAGTCCCCAAACAACATTCATAGCAAACTTGCTTATTTTGTCTATCTGTTCTCCTTGAGTATATAACCATATGATACTTAACAAACTCACGATCGGCAGGGCAGCAATCTTACCTCCCTGCTGAGGATATCTTTGGGCAATTTCTGTAATAATACCAATGATAATAGCCGATATCACAATTTTAGCTATTGTAAACATCCTTTGCTCTCTCCTTTAACAAGGTAAATGCCTTTAGTATATATTCTCTTTCTTCATCACTCATCTTTTCGATTAGCACTCTTTTTAGCTTTTCTTCATCTAAACTGGAATGACGCTGCAGCACTTCTGTTCCCAATTCGGAAAGCTGTAAAATAACTTTCCTTTCATCTTTGCTGCTGCGAGTCTTGAATACATATTTTTTTTCCAGCAAGCGCTTAATATGCTCAGAGGCAGTGTTATGGGATGTGCCAATCGCTGCTGCAATCTCTTTGATTCCCACTTCCTTCTCTTTTTGAATCACCTGCAAAGTCCGTATATTTTGGTGAGTGATTTTTTCAGTGTGGTTGTAACGCAATTGATAGTATATATCGGTCCAAAGATGATTTAATTGTTCAATTTCTTTCATCATCGCAACTCCTTATATCGTGTATTAAGATTATATCTTATAATACGATACATTTTCCAACGAAGCAATGCTCTATCACAAACAAAAGAGCTGCTGATCAATTAGGATCAGAAGCTCTTTTTAGATATCCTCTTTTTTTAACGGTAATCATTTAATTATCTCTATATTTTACTGGACTGCCCGCTTACAAAAATCAGTGAGCCCTTGTAAGCGATCTTGGGTTGCTACTACTTGAGGATAGCCCATTAGCTTGAAATTTAACAATGTCATAGCAGATTACCATATGCTGATTTACTCTCTCATTCTGTGATATGTTAATTGCACCACACCAGAAGAAAATGTTTTCGAATTGACTAATGTTAAATCCACCTCTTGTTTTATACCTTGGAATAAAGGTTTTCCTTCTCCTAGAATAACTGGGTGAACAGATAATCGATATTCATCGACTAGCCCCAGATTAATAAAAGTTGTAATCAGATTAGCTCCGCCATATAGCCAAAGATCTTTACCTGGTTTATTTTTCAACTTATTTACTTCTTCAAAAAGATGATCGTTTATAAAAACGGCAGAATCATCTCTTCCTTTTTGCGTTTTTGAAAAAACATATTTCTCTTTACTGTGTATGGATGCCCACATTTCTCTTTCTGTTTTATTTCCTTCTGCTTCTTTTACATATTGTCCCCATAGATCGTAGCTTTTTCTTCCGTATAAAATACCATCAATTCCGTTTAAAAATTCGATAAAATTCATTTCTGGATCCATTATGCACCAATCGATTTCACCATCCTTGCCTTCAATGAAACCGTCTAAGGTTACAGCTAAATCTAAGATTATTTTTCTTTTATAAATAGACATATTTCTTCCTCCTCATAGAAATGTTTCCCTACTCAATTGAAATGAACATGAACCTTAAGCCATTATTCTCCAATCTTTCAGAGCCATTATTTTTAGCTCAGTGCCTATTTGCCTTTAAAAATATTTTTACATGTTGATACTTATAAAGAACCTAAAGTTTTCATTTCCGCGGCTCTCAATTTTCAAGCAGATGCAGCGATTTTCCAATAAGGAGTATGAACGGCTGCTTCTAAAAAGGACAGCCGTCCAGTCAATAGATTGATATAGAATAGATGTGGTCATACCTCTCTTGTTATTTGATATTCTCTGACAACTGTAAAATAATTCCTTAAGACCAAGAATGATAATAAGCGGAAGTGATCACAGTGTACAATAGCCAAAAAAATTATATATTGCGGAATTAGATCATTTAATCAGAGGACAATGAGTACCTAATAATGAATAAATATCAGATTCCTAAGCTTCCTCAGCAATATGTTTTGAATTTATGTACCAGGCATTGGACATACTAATTTTAATAATAAACTGCAGTTAGTACTTTAAGTAAAGCTTAGCTTTCACTTTCAGAATCTGATAACCATTCATTATGGCGATGTTATTCTTATCTGGTTAAATTATTTTCATATAGGTGGTAATGGAACATGGATTTCCCTACAATACATACAAACTTTTGGGATGCAGTGATTGCAGTGCCTCTTGTCCTAGTGCTAACACAATTGTTTAAGACATTTGTTAAAATACCGAAAACGTATATTCCAACCATTGCTCTTTTTTTCGGACTGCTCATTTCAATTTTCATAAGTCATCGTAACCATCTCGTTGCTGGGATTTTTATGGGCTGGTTTTATGGATATGCGGCTATTGGATCTTACTCCTCTTTAAAAACGACAATTATCTCTTTCCGAAAGAAAACGTAATTACTTATAGAATCGGCAGATGAATCTCTACCTCCTCTTCTCCCCCTCCCACAGGGTGATAAGTCTCGATAATATAAGCGTTCAAATCCCTTTGGTAACCTTGTTCATCTGCCCAAATCAATAATTGCGAATGCAGTTCATTCAGCATCAAAATATTCCCTCTTGCACTTATGTAATTCTTTGCAATCTCAATATATTCCATTTCTGGAGGTACTTCATTGAATTTTTGACTCACAACCAAACCTGCATAATAGTGGCCTATCTTATGCTCCCCACTCTTTTTAGGCTCATACAATGCAATTTCGGTCCCCGTTGAATGTGTGATTTCATTTGAACGACTTAATAGCCGCTGAGCAAGCAGTGGAACTTCCTGACTATAGTTAACGTACTCCCCGCTCCCTTTTAAGGCAACTACTTTAAATTCCTTTTTACTCATCATAAAAGACATTATAATCCCCCCTATTCAGATAAACACTTTATTCAACAAAAAGATGCTTCTTCCTGCAAAGCAACGCTTATTAACAGTATCCTCATTTGATATTTAACGACCTTTCACTATATATTGCTTCTGTCGCAAAAGCAGCTTCTTCTATCCACAATAGGCATCCGCCCATTCATCTAGGCATTCACCCGAATAAGGTATAAATATAAGTATGATAATTTCTGGAAACTTCAAGAATTGAAACAATATGGAGGTATGAAGATGATCAAATTAATCCCATTTCAAGGAACTGTCACGATGATTACTGATTTAATGGGACAAAACGGTGAAGGAGCCGGCTGCAGCAAACTGATGACGGTTGAGAATAGTATGGGTTCAATCGTCAATTTTGTCGTCACACCAGCCACGTATTTTGCTGAACATGAAGCGGTAGCTGCCGGGGATATGGTAACCGGCTATTACGATGGCAATGCTCCTGCCATTTTGATCTATCCGCCGCAATACCCTGCGATTGTGATGGTAAAAGAAAAACCCTATCAGAATGTGAAAGCAGATTATTTTAATACTCAATTGATTAGCAGTAACGGAGAATTACAATTAATAATCTCTCCATATACTCAAATCTTACTGACAAACGGGCAGCCCTTTTCAGGAAGCATCGCAAATCGAAATTTAATCGTTTTTTATGGAACTGCCACTAATAGTGTTCCTGCCCAAACCAACCCATACAAAATCATTGTTTTGTGTCAGTAATAATCACTGAAAAGTTTGGCGGAATACAAACTTAAAACAGGAAACATGGGAATGTTCGGCATAACAGCAAAATATAATGACACTAATTTAGTTCATTGTTTTTTTTGGGGGGAATCCTGCAGCAAAGGGAGCGAGCAAAACATGGGCGTTACTAGCGGCAAAGGGTTTTTAGACAGATTAAATAAAATGAAAAACGAAGTGTGGTTTGATGGCGAAAGGGTTAATGGGAATATTTCCGAGCATTTAGCATTTAAGGGCATCCTGAAGGCAAAAGCTTCGCTGTACGATTTACAAATCGATTCCGACCTAAAAGATGAAATGACCTTCTTTTTGCCTGAAGAAAAAGAACCCTTCGGCATTTCGTATATGCAGCCAAAAACAAAAGATGATTTACAGAAAAGAAGAAAAATGATGCAAGCCTGGGCAAGGAACACACATGGATTGATGGGAAGAAGTCCTGATTATATGAATACGGTTGTGATGAGCTTTGCCTCCTCCGCATCCATTTTAAACGGCAGAGATAATTGTTTTCCCGATCATTTACATGCTTTATATAAAAGAGCACTGAAACAGGATCTCTCATTTACACATACTTTTATTACACCCCAGGTCAATCGATCTCAAGTTTACATGGAGTTCTCAGATGAGCCGATTTCCGCTAAAATTGTGGAAAAAAACAATACGGGCTTAGTTATAAAAGGTGCCCGTTTGCTTGCTACTCAAGGAGGATTAACGGATGAGGTTCTGGTCTTTTCTGCTCCAAGGCTGTTTATTGATTCAAGCGAAGTGTTTGCCTTTTCCATCCCTTCTAATACAAAAGGGTTAAAGTTTATTTGCAGGGAATCTTTTGTGGGTGGAGAATCTTTTTTTAATCATCCATTAAGCTCACAATACGAAGAAATGGATTCTATTGTTGTTTTTGATAATGTCATGGTTCCGTGGGATCGGGTCTTTTATTATGAAAATGTGGATGCAGCAGCTGACTTCCTTCTTCAGAGTTCCTTTTACTCATTCGCATACCATCAAGTGATCACTAGACAAATTGTCAAAACAGAATTTATTCTCGGGGTCACTGAACTGATCGTCAAAGCCATAAATGTCGGCGAATATCAGCATATCCAAGATAAACTTTCTGAAATCATCATTGGACTTGAAACAATGAGAGCACTCTTAGAGAAATCGGAAAATGATGCTGTTGCAGATGTGTTCGGCATTATGCGTCCCAGCTTAATTTCACTGCAAGCGGCCAGTACTATTTATCCTAAAATCTATCCACGCTTCAGTGAAATCATCCAGCTAATTGGAGCGAGCGGTATGATTTTACTGCCCACCGAGAAGGCCTTTCAATCTGAAATACGCCCAGACTTGGATCAATACCTGCAAAGTGATAGCATGAATGCCAAGGATCGTGTAAAACTTTTCCGCTTAGCATGGGACCTAACGATGAGTTCATTTGGTACAAGACAAACACAATATGAAAGATATTTTTTTGGTGACCCTGTTAAATTATCAAGCAATCTTTATAGTAACTATCCAAAAGATTTTTATGTTGAGGAAGTAAGAAAGTTTTTAAACCAGCAGTAAAGTATGTATTAGTGAAGTATCCTAATTTCTCAATCCTCTGCACGGTTAAAAATGATCCTTATTTGCTATACTGATTTTGACGATGACTATTTCTAGCAGAAAGAAGTTGAATAAGGATGGAAGAAAACGTTTTTGAGCAGATGGCGAACAAGTATGATACAGCAGAGAGAATTGAGATGGCTAAAATCATTACGAATGAAGTGAAAAATGCATTGCAAAACAGCCAGACAAATTCACTAATCGACTATGGAAGCGGCACTGGTCTGGTCGGGCTCGAGTTAACACCTCTTGTAAAATCTGTCCTTCTCGTTGATTCATCACAAAAGATGCTGGATGTTGCTCAGGCAAAAATTACTCACAAAGGCATCTCTAATGCCAGCACTCTCTATTCTGACTTTACTCAGGAAATGCCTAATGATGTAAAGGCAGATATTGTTGTGATGTCACTTGTACTTCTTCATATTCCGGATACTCGTAAAATCTTACAATCACTTTTTAACATCCTGCATGATGGGGGCAGACTGATTATTGTTGATTTTGATAAAAATGACAAAATCCAGCATCCTAAAGTCCATAATGGTTTTGTACAAAATGATCTTAAAAACCTGTTATCTGAAGCAGGATTTAAATCAACTGACATTCACACATTTCACCATGGAAAAGCTATTTTTATGAATCAGAATGCTTCCATGTTTTTAGCGAGCAGTTTAAAGTGATTATCTAGAGTGCAGCGCATCAAGATACCCAATAAATAGACCTTCAGCAAAGGTCATGATCGTCGAGGAGGGTTTGAATAACTGCCCTTCTTTTTTATACCTTCATGAAGCGGTTATTAGCAGCACTGGTGAACATTCGAGTAAATGGAAGGATTTGGGCCCACTAAACTTTCGAGCTTGCCAGCCTGCAAGTATTTTTTATTTTTCTGAAATTTTCCATATATTGTGCTAAAATGAAGGTAGCTTACAGAAGATGGTGTCTTTTTAAATCAACTTAATCCTAAGTATTTAATTGTATTTTGTTTAATTATGAGTGTTTTCATGGCAGTCTTACTCTATTAAGCTGGAAAACAGGCAAAAAAGAATACCACAATAGCCTTCCTATTCATGTTTGCATTTTCAATTAAGACAGTTAACGTAATTTGGTTTTTATCTAATTTACGACAATACCAGGAAAGGTGGTCATTACCATGGCTTTATCTTTTGTAAATATAATTCCTTTATTCATTAATTTAGCTGTGATCGTCTTCATTATCTGGGGCATTGTTTCCATCGTTAGCGCACAAGGTGAGAGAAATAAAATCCTTAAAGAGATCTCAGCCAAACTAGATAAAATAGAACAAATCAAAAAGGAAGATTAATTAGTCTCTTCCGTGAACCAATGGAGGTATTTATGGGGAAATATGTCGTCATCACACTACTGACCATTATGCTTTCAATCATTTCTTTCTCTATCATTTCAGCGTTTCTCCATTTTGACGAATACTACAGCATAATGCTCATCATAATTGCATTACTTGCAATCATCATCGCCTTATTAAATAGAATCATTGATATATTGAATAAAAGACATTAATACAACCAGCTTGGCACAACAAATAAACGCTTTCTTGGAGATAAATTAATGAGATCTTCATATTTTCCATTGGAATCTTCCCAATAAACCTGTAATTGAAGCTCATCCTCCTTATTTTGGAACATAGAATCCCAGCTATGAAAATAGTTTATTTTATTATATTTCTCTGCTAGCTTATCGTTTCGGTATTCTAGTTGATGTATTTCCTCACCATTTCTTGTGAGTTTTGCACCTGTAAAAACAATGTTCTTTTCTCCATGCCAATAAAGATAGCCGATCCAATCTCCTTTTGGAGCTCCAGCTTCCCGGTTATAATCTCCGCTCCACAGACTGCTTTGAGAAGTACCTTCCCACTTGGGTGGCTGGATTACCGAATAAATCATCCAGATCATCAGGAGCAGGGCAGCTGTCATAAAAATGTAAATATATTGTTTACGTTCCATAAAATCTCCTTCAAGGACACCATTTAATGGGTAATTAAGCAAAATGTTAGTGATGTATAACTACTTTTCATGCATCACTAGATTTACTGAGAGAGAAAAAACGATTAATATCAGTTGCCAATGCATTATTTTTCCATTTGCTTGTCTTCTTTTGGTTTACTGAGCCCATTCCAAGTGTAGTATACAGCCCAAAAGACAAGTGCAGTAAGAATGGCAAATGGCTTTAATTTTTGAGGCAAATAAAGCACTAATATAAACCCAATGATTAAAAAAGGGGGCATTAAGATCCAATAAAGCTTATCTTTGAATTTGGTAAACATGTAAAATAAATCACCCCGCATCATTTCCATTTTATGTATTATCATTAAATAATTTCGATATAAACTGTCTGAATCCTTCTCTAATCTGAAAAATGGTCTTAGAATAACAAAAAAGAAGCTAATCCACTAGCTTCTTTTTTGTTTATAGCTATTAGCTCTCTCACATTAACTATATAATCTTGTATGTAAGATTCTCGTATACAGAAGCAGAAATAATTTCTGCATTTCTATGCGTTCACAACCGGAAAAGTCACCGTAACCTCTGTCCCTTTTCCTTCCTCGCTCGAAAAGTTAATGGTTCCTTCATATTTTTGAACGATATTAAAACAAATCATTAAGCCAATTCCTGTTCCTCTTGCTTTTAATGAATAGAATGGCGTTCCGATCTGCTCCAGCTGTTCCTGATTCATTCCTGATCCGCTATCAATAATGACAATTTTAACTGTATCATGATTACCTGTTACTTTTATAATAATTGTATCTCCATGATGTGAAGCCTCGATCGCATTTTTTAAAAGATTGACAAATAACTGCTTAAACTCCAAGATATTGCATTGAATTTCGTAGTCATCTTCAATCTCTAACTCAATATGAATGGTATCGAACAATGCGTATGTGTTGAGAAGATCCATTACGGTATGAAGAGCAGGGTTGACTGATACAATCTCAGTTTTGGTTTCTGCTGGCTTTGCCAATGATAAAAAATTGGAAATGACGGTCTCTGCGTCTTGAAGCTGATCCAACATCAAATGGTAATGCTTTTTGATATGTTCTGGAATTTCCTTGTCTCCCTCATGCAATTGAATAAAACCTTTAACTACTGTAATAGGATTTCGAATTTCATGCGCAACAGCAGCCGCCAATTGTCCAGTGGTCCGCAGCTTTTCATCTTCTTTCATTTGAACATAATAACGTTCCTGGTCCTTCATCTTCTTTTTAAAAAGCAGAAAAAGGAAAAGCAGGATAATTTGTGATCCAACAAAATTAATGACTACCCCAGCATAATCCATATAGGTGTATACAAGTGTACTCCCTGAATCAGACATCATAAAATAGATGAAGATGCTAATTGTGATCGTAATATTACTTACCAAGGTTATATAAAATAGTTTTGTATGCAGAAACAAAACAGGAATAACAGGCAGATAACTAATCATTAATAACGAAGCAAACCTGTCAGCAAACTGTAAATACATAAAGAAAAAATATCCGGACATAAAGAGAATGATTGCAGCTCTAAATCTTCCTGAATCTTTCTTCGGGAACATGATGAATAGAATAGAAATAATAATCACAAGTAACAACTGAAAAATTAATGTTGACGTAATGATCCGTCCGTTAACCTCAAAAATTAACAATAGCCCTGAACTCATTAAGATAATCAGAATGCTGATAATCATTCGATAAATTTTTATGCTTGGTAATAAATCATTGTCGATCATTTTGAAAAGTCCTCACAATACTTGTTGTCTCTTATTTTCTATGGATTTCATAAAATATCCTTTTTTAATGGAATGCTTTTAATGCTAAATTTACTTCATCAGATTATTAATAAAACAATTTATTGCTAAATGGATTCTATTATAAAAATTTGTTATCTCAATATAATTTATCTTAATCAATTTCAATTAAAAGACAACGTATTCAACCAATTACAATGATATGCGCTTTTTTTATAATATCCTACACTCAAATTACACTGTGAATTTAGTTGCAGGATTGTTCATTGTGCATGATATTATTTTACCATATTTTCTAGAAAGTGTTTGTACAATAGCCAATTATGGTTATTAATTTCTCATATATTTTTAAAAAAAGTAAGACAGTCGTCAATCAGGACATATGTAGTTTTTTGTACGCTAATGGTGTTGTATCCATTGCTTTTCGAAACCTTTCAATATAATAGCTTGTGCTGTTAAATCCTACACTATAGGCAATATCGGTTATATTCGATTCAGGTTGCTTCAGTAAAATTAAGCTTTTTTGAATACGATAGTGTGTGACATAGTTTAATGGTGTTGTTTTCAATATCCGTTTAAAGTATCGACAGCATTCAGATCTGCTTAATTGGCCTGCTTTGGCAATATCATCTAACAGGATTTTTTCAGCGTAATTGAAGTGAATCCAATCTAACATTTGTTTCATTCTTTGACTCTTAATCATTTCCGCTAGCTCAAATTCTAATTGAATGCCATTCATCATGAGGTTTTTCCAGATTAAATTTATATGAATACTGATATCAATTTGGTAACAGGAGGGAGTTTCTTTTGTCAGCTGATGAATCTTCCTTATAGAGGCCAAAATATTAAATGCCCAGCCTTCCGCATGGATCAACTTGATATAAGGAATATTTGTTGCCTCAGTGTAAGGTTTTACATACATGGCATTAAGTTCTTGCGGCAGTACAAAACTCGGAGAAATATTTAAACAAATATAAGCACAGCCTGAATCGTTTTTATCCTCTGCACTATGGAGGCAGCTGCTATTAATAAAGAGCCCCTCCCCTTCCTGCACCATAATTTTCTCTTCATTAATGTGAAAATCGGCTTCCCCATTTATAACGAGTACAAACTGAAACTCATCATGCCAATGAAGCGGTATATATCCATTAACATTTTGGTTAATGACCGTTTCATAACAGGCAACCGGCAGTACCATGGTGCGATGTTCAGTCAATTCCCTTAAATTTTGGTCAATCATAAAATCTATAATTTGCATACAATCGCCTCAATATCATGATATTTTACGAACCGATTTTAGTATTATTCCTAAGGTTTTCCATTTATTATTTAAAGTATTATAACACTATTTTTATATTCGAGGTGGAAAATCAAACATGAATAGAAGTAGGGGAATATTTCTTGTTATAACTGGAGCCATATTTTGGGGAGTCGGCGGAACAGCAGCTAAGAAGCTATTTGAATATGGAATTGATGTCAATTGGCTGGTGACGACACGCTTGCTCATTGCTGGTCTTTTACTCTTAACGATTCAATATTTCAAGAAGGATCGTTCCCAGATTTTCGGAGTCTGGAAAACAGGCAAAACGGCTGTTCACTTAGTGATCTTCGGTTTACTCGGTATGCTTGCTGTTCAATATACTTATATGGCTTCCATTGAACATGGAAATGCAGCGGTTGCAACATTATTACAGTATTTAGCACCCGTTATGATTATCCTGTACTTACTTTTACGCAAGCAAACCATTCTGACGCAAAGAGATCTGCTGACTGTTTCTCTCGCTTTAATTGGCTGTTTTTTCTTATTAACAAACGGCTCCATCTCACAATTATCTGTACCAGCACCTGCTATCATTTGGGGAATTTTATCTGGAATCGCCCTTGCATTTTATACGTTAAATGCCGTCCCTCTGCTGAAGCACTATGATTCACTTGTGATCGTTGGATGGGCGATGATCATCGGCGGTTGTGCGTTAAGTTTCATCCATCCGCCTTGGCAGATGAATTTTAATAGCTTAACACTAGAAGCTTATTTCTATTTAGCTTTTGTCATCATTTTCGGAACCATGATTGCCTTCTGGTTTTATATTGAAAGCCTGCAAAGCCTGTCACCTAAAGAATCCAGTCTGCTGGGCAGCATCGAGCCGCTCGCAGCTGTTTTAACAACTGTCTTTTGGCTAAAAGAACCCTTTGGTTATTTCCAGTGGCTCGGCACACTTTGTATCATTGGCATGATCTTATTTATGGCACTAAATAAGAAGACTTCATCAAGTTCCAGCCAGCATCCTGAAAAGAAAGAGCCCCTTAAGGTTGGTTGAATTGAGGGGCTTTTTTGCTATTCTTATCAACTAAACAGAATAGCACTTTAAATGGGAGATTCCTTGATTTAGGGACAATTAAACATCAAACTTAAATTCATATCCAATATAGTTAAACACATTTTTAAATCCTATATTTTCTGCAACTGCGATTGATGGCTTATTAGACGCCATACAATCCCAATACGGAACAAAGCTATGATTCAAGCAATTTTCAACGAAAGCATTAGCTGCCAGCTGCGCTAATTTTTTTCCTCGATGTTCCTCTAAAGTCTCAATATCTACACAATGAAACTGTTCAACTACAAAACCAGAAAAACAGACACTTACAATTTTATTTTGATGAACCACACAATAACCAGTGCCCCTTTGAAAGAAACTTTCAGCAGAAGCCCCGTACTCTGCCATTTTTGCATGTAAGAAATCCATATTTTTTATCTGCTTATCATAAAATATTTCACTTATCTGAACGACCTTATATTTTTCATCAAAAGCGGGTTTATTGGCAGCTTTATAATCATCTTTCTGCAGTGTGTAAACCCTTTGGTTCCAGCTTCCTAAACGACGATAGGCAAACACCTTTTCAATCGTTGTGTTCCACTGCGGATGATTGCCTATCCCCTCAAACCAATTTAACCCAACCTTATTTGCTTCTGGTGCGATAACAGTATCTATAAAGTGATTTAGTCCTGTATTAAACACATCATTTCTTTCATTTCCGATAAAAATAAAACCATCATTATTGCCTAGCCAGATCAATCCTGAAGCAGGTGATTCCATATCATCAACAAAGACACGCCCTGGATTTACCCCTTCGACTATTGCTCTAGCTTCTAATTGACCATGATCATTTAAAAGCCCTCTGCATTTATAAAATTCCGACTCTTTCAATTCTGTTATCATAGCATACCCCTTAAACTATTTAACATGTAAGTCCTTCTTTAAATAATAGTGCGTAAATTCTCTGCCGACTTGATCGATGCTGCCAAACACCTCATAGCCATTCTTTTGATAAAAATCTAACGCCTGAAAACTCAATGTATCGACTTTTATGAAATCACATTTTTTACCCAAAGCAATGGTCTCCAGCTCTGTTAATAATGTTGTTCCATACCCAGAATACCGAATGTCTTCATCTAAAATAAATGTATAAATCTCCAGCCAGTTCCAGCAGACTGCACTGAGAACGCCGCCAAAAACCTTGCCATCATCATCCTTCAGAAACAGGTTAATTTCTTCATATCTGTTCCCCAGCTCCTTTGGAAAATGTTTTAGGTTGAATTTATAAAGTGCATCGTCAACATATTGTTTATCATTTTTGTTTGGTTCTCTGCTAATATGCAATATCATTCGAAAAACTCCCTCTCTTTTCATAGCTTACTATTTCAATTATATAAGAGAAAATCCCTTCCTTTTCTACTATGGAGATGCATATTTCATAAATAACATTTGCTAAAATTCCGTAAAAATGAAATGCTTTTAATTAGCTGTTCAAATAACCAAAAAAGGGGATTGGAAATTGTTATATTATGTAGTTGACGCTTTTACAGAAACAAGATTTGGCGGAAATCCGGCAGGCGTAGTGATCCACGAACATTTAGACGAAGCATTTATGCAGAAATTTGCTGCAGAAGTTCGCTTTTCAGAGACAGCATTTATTAAAAAAATAGACCATAAACATTTTGAAATTAAGTTTTTCACACCGACCTCCCAGGTGGAACTTTGTGGACATGCCACAATCGCCTCCTTTACAGCCTTATTGGAGAACAACGATGTTGAAGATAACCATACATATTTTATAAAAACACTCGCTGGGACACTTGCTGTTGAAGTGGATCAATCTTTTATTATAATGGAGCAAGCTGAACCTGTGCTTGGAAAAACATTCGATGATTATGTCCATTTGGCGAACCTCTTCAACATGGATGAAAACCAAATAGGCAGTACAGACTTCCATCTGGTACCTCAGGCTGCAAGTACTGGTCTGTGGGATATCATGCTCCCGATTAAAACGAAGGATGCATTATATGCTCTAAATCCTGATTTTAAAGCACTTGCTGAGTATTCAAAGATCCATAACGTAGGTGGAGTCCATGCCTTTACTCTTGATGTAAAAGAAGGGATCGCAGAGAGCAGAAACTTTTGTCCGCTCTATGGCATTAATGAAGAATCAGCAACAGGCACTTCAAACGCTGCATTAACCTATTACCTTTTCAAAAACAATGTATTACAGCAATTTAATCAGGAGTACACTTTTCTTCAGGGAAATAGCATGGGAAGACCGTCTAAAATCATTACAAAATTAATGAATGAAGAAGATCCAAGAGTAAAGGTTGGAGGCAAAGGGGTTATTGTAACAAAGGGAAAATTATATTAAGTGCCATTCTGTTATAAAGATGGCGCTCCATCTTTATATAATTTACCTTTCAAAATATAGGAAATAGAGGACAATCGAACATGGAAATCATATTGAATGATGATCAATTTGAGTCCCTCAAATCAATGCAATCAACAATCAAAAAACTGGAAAAAGCATATGTCCAGATGAATGAAAAGGGTGCAAATACAACTCTGGTAAAAAAACGGCTGGATGCCTGTAAAATTGGACTTGCTGTGCTAGAAAGTGATTGGAACGGAATCACACATTTATACAGCCAGGCAGATTTAAAAGATGCCCGTAAAGCCCTTCTTGCTTTAATTCCTTCTATTGAAAGCAGTTATGCCAGATCAAAAGCTGGCAGTCCGCAAAGAACACTTTTAGAAAGAAGACTTAAAGCGTTGGACTTTGTTGATGAAGCAATGAAGGAACAATTAACTAAGAAAAAAAGTCGATTTTAAAATCATTTATTTAATTTCCCCTTAAAATCTCATCTAATATAAAATAGAGTATCGCAATAATAAAGGCATACAAAACATACACACTATTTGGTGCTGAATACGAAAATATTGCAAGAGACACAAAATAAACAAATACTTTAACTAATTTTCGCTTTCCTTTGCAAATAAATTTAGTTAACAACTCTGCAACGGTAGATGAAATTAATCCGTATAAGAAAATAAAAAGTGTAGTATATAAAAATACAACTAATAGAGTTGGAAAAAAATCTTCATGTTTTTCAAAAGAGCCTAGTAGCATAATTGCTGTAAGTATAATTGAGGTAATAATAAGAATTATTATGTTACGTACAATAAAATCTTTCAATATAGTTCACCTTCTTGATTCATTTATGCAAATAATAGATAAGCTTTTAATTTCATCATAGTGAGTTAATTATATTTGATTTATTGATTTACAAAAAGGTTAAAATGTTAATGATTGTAAAAAAACAAATAACAAGAACAATAAAAACAGCTTTTTCAAAGGGTCTCCTTGAAAAAGCTGTTTATCATTAATCTAAGTATTCTTATTCCGCTTCTCCTTCTCCGCCCGATAAAACTCATGAAACATTTTCATCAAAGCGCGTTTCTCAATGCGGGAGACATAGCTGCGGGATATGTTGAGCTCTTTCGCAATTTCACGCTGCGTCTTTTCCTTTTTCAGGTCCAGTCCAAACCGTCCCACAATCACTTCTCTTTCGCGGCCATCGAGGACATCAATGTATTCACGAACCTTCTCAAGCTCCATGTTAAGCTGGATTGTGTTGATGACATCTTCGGATTCGGATTTGAGAACGTCGATTAGGGAGATTTCATTTCCAAGAGGATGTTATCTGTTTTGTTTAAATTTTATATTAAGAATGTGTAAGTTTAATTATACATTCTATTTAACATTTTCCTCATTGTTAACCTGTTCTTGCTGTTCTCGCTCTTCTTTTTTCTTTTCAGCAATAAGGCCAATAAAAAAATCTTCATAATCTTGTTCAGATGTTATACCTTTAAACCCATCATCCAATTGATTTATCTCTTTCTGATTGGTGATAATATCAAATAGATTTTCTACTTTTTTTCTTGCTTCTTTATACACTCCACTTGTAGCTACTTCGTTTAATATATTATATATCGTCTGTGTCTTTTTACTATTCTCTATTTCTCCTATACCTATTGCTTCTTCAAAATTAGATACTGAGGAAAAAATTCTAATGTTATTACTGATTTTAAGCTTTAATATATTTTTACAATTAGTTAATTGTGCTTGTAATGTTTTAGATGAAAATTTATAGTTATTATCCACATCATGTATTACGTCATAATTTGTGTTAAATTGATTCAATATTTTCATTAAAGTACAGATTGTTGCTTTCCCTCTTGCCCTAATAATATGTATATTTACATTTTTTTCTTTAAAAAAATGTTTAAATGCTATATATTCTGTATCACCTTCTACAATAACTATTTTATCGGCAAAGAAAAATTCATTAATATAAGAATCAACATAATTTAATATTTTCATATTTTTTATATCATTGTCGTCAAATTGGGTTGTCGCTGACTTATATAATTGAATTGCTTTATTTTCACCAACCCTAAAAACTTGAATAGACGTATGTTTTTCTGCCAAATCAATAAGAACTGGAGAATGCGTCGAAATCATCAAAGGCATTCTCGCTCCAATTTCATATAGAGAGCGACTTAAAGCTCTTACAGCTTCGGGATGTAAAAAAGCTTCTGGTTCATCAATTAATAACAATTTTTCCTCTGTATTACCCAATAACTTATTCTGAATCATATTTTGAATAAGATAAATCAAACTCATTCTCTGTAAGCCCGTTCCTTGATTAGCTAATGGCATTTGTTTTTGTCTATTACTGTCAATAACTATGCTGGAGCTTGTACTTTTAACCAAATCACTTGCCGAAAAACCATCACTCTCTCCTCCTAATACTTCCAAAGCCAATTCATCATTTGAAAATAATTTACGTAAGTCACCAGAAACATCGTTACTAACTTTATCCAAAACAAGATCTATACTTTTTTTTAGCTTTTTAAGAAAAATTGGGTATGCTTTACGTATTTGATCATACTCTCGTTTCATTATCTCGTAATCTGGATCTTCATCGGCAATTTCTAATTCTATCTTTTCTAATTTACTTTTTATTATTTGAGAATACATAGTTTGTATTAGTTGGTTTATGTCTTCTGTAGTCATAGCAGGAGTAATATAGTAAGGCTTATTATTGATTATTTCATCAAAAATATCTTTTTCAGGATGTTTTGCCTTGATTTCTTTTGTATCCGTTCCATAGTATTTTGGTAGTGATCCAGCTTGATATTTCTTAAAGAAAGTATGCGATTCTTCTCCGGACAAAAATTCTGCTTCAAGTATAATTTCATTATTAGTATCGGAAAAACAATCACTTGCAATAGTATTTGTCTTTGTATCTTTAACAAAGAAGCAGTTAATTGCTTCAAGAATTGTGGATTTCCCTGTATTATTTCTTCCAGTTAGAATTGCAATAGAGTCTGCAGAAAAATCAATTGTAAATTTCTCACTAAAAACTTTATAATTTGTCACACTGAATTTAGTAATTCTCAAATTGCCCACCCCGAATTAACATATTTTTTACAATTAATGATTCTATTTTACCAAATACAAATTATTAATTTTTATCTTTTTTGAGAATATTCTCCTAAAAATAAAAAAACTGTCGGAAAATGACAGCTTTTGTTTAATGATTTATCACTATTAAATATAATGAATTTTTTCTTCATTTTTCCGATGGATGGGTATCTATATTTTTATCCCACATTATCGTCCTATTTAGCAATCTGAAGTTATACTTTTTATAATAATGATATTGCCTCATTTCATTTTTCTCATCGGTATTTTTAACGAATAAAAAAGGGCAAGAGCGTAATCACTCTTCCCCCTTTGATGTGCTGCTTATTATGCTTTGTTTCCCCCACGGAAAGCACCAAGAATTAGCGAAATGAATTTCGGTACGAAATTGAATGCAAGTCTTAAAAGAACAAACCCTGCAACTAATCCAAGTAAAGTCATCCCTGCTGTAACCATGTCAGATACTTCAAACGGTAATGATACTCCTGTTAAATCTAGCATTGTATTATTCTCCTCCATTTTTGAGTTCCTCCTAAAAGGAATAATTTTTTATAATATCGGGGGTCCCGATGATTAACACTAATAATGTTTTACCTCAATTTCATCATCGTCATCATCATTTTTACTTGCTGCTTGCTTGAAAGTATTGATGATAATAACCAAAAATAACCCTAGAGCAATCAGCGCAACTGCTAGCATCACCATTGGAGAAACCGAGGACAAAAGCTGTCTTACATATCCCCAAAACTCCAGCATCCTCTCTTCTGTGAAAAAGTTCATGGATGGCAGCTGATTCATTATGATCCCCTACTTTGCTTAACAGCCTTAATAATGACGGAGATCAATAATCCCATTGCGATTATGGCACGATGATCATAACGAAGTTTGCCGAGGTTCTTAATAAAAAACCGAAACTTTCCCAAAAGAACGACCAATCCCATACTCCCGACAAATTCACAAGTTATATCGCCCCTTTCAGCCTGTTTTTCTAAATTCCACAACTGTCAGCACCATCGATATAAAAACCGCCCAGGTGATCAAAGAGGTCATTATGTCTGGATTTCCAAGGAAGTAGCTGAAAGCACTTGCCATCAATCCGCCTATTCCATTCATCCTCGCCTATCCCTCCAGTTTGTTGCTGCAGTATAAATCAAAGAGATAATAGGAAAAGCCAGGGCACAAGCCGATAGGAACAAAACATATGTAAGAACTATCTCAGCAGGAGTTTGTTCGAAAACTTCATACATGTTCGCTACCTCCTAATGATCCGACTTAAAAATTGAAAGATGATTAATGCCATTAGCAGCGTAGAAACGATCAATTCACCGAACGTTATCTCATGAATAATAGCAACTTTGCCTTTTTCATTTTCAATGACCGTCATTTCTCGCACATCAACGGGAACAACAACTTGCGGATTATCCTGAGAAACAGCATTCACCGTTCTATCCTCGTCTATGGATGTCTGATCAGCACCAGGAGCTTGATCTGTTGCTTCCTCACTTTGAGAAGAATCAATAGGTTGGCCCGTTTCTGGTTCCATTGCGATCACCTCTTAATCAAACTATAAAAGGTTCAAGCATAAGATAATATCCCAAAAAAATTTTTGGGTTATATTAAAAGACTTGTTTATAAAAGATTGTTGTTTTATCAAATTTGCGTAAACATATTGACTAATAAAATAATTTGTAACGAAAAGAGGGTTTACTTCGTCTAAATTGAATAATTTAAAAATAAGTTAGGAGGTGTTTTAATATGAAAAAAATAACTCTTTTGTCTCTATCACTTCTATTTATGATTTCTTCATCTGTTCAAGCATTATCTTGGGCTATTATTTTTGTTGTTTGGGAAGGAAAAGTTTATGAGGTTAAACAAGAGGAAATTATCGAAAATAGTGTAATTGGTAATGTCATTGGAGAAGTAAAGACCACTCCCGATGATATGACTGGTGATTACTATGGAGATGCTTCAAACTTTTATTCGATAGGAACAAAATATTATGAAATAAAAGGAATATCAACTTCCGATGCAATTGCGATAAAAGAAGGCAATCAATGGGTGAAGGCTGTTTATGTTCATAAGGCACCTTTTCACATAATGAATATTTTAACTAACCCGTTTTTCATTATATCTATTGGATTTATTATATTGATTTTAATTGGAGTCATATTTCGAAATAAAAAGTTAAAAAGCCTAAAATAACATATAATCCAATTCTTTAAAGACTTCTTAATTGAGGTCATTTGTTATGCAATTCTTAGAAATTCAACTGTTGTATAATTTGATTGTTGACATGCTGAAATAAGCATTTATTCTCACGTTTATCAAATGCAAAATCTCCCCTAATCTAAGCAACCGGAACAAATAAAATGTGAGTTTGAAGTTTGTCAGCGATTTTAGGCACTTCCACAATCCATATGAAAACAACCTATAAAAAAATGCAGGAAGATAAAGCCTTCCTGCTACTTTTAATAAATTTCTATATTTTTATTTGTTCTTCTGTTTTATAACAAAAATTCATTGATTTAGCTACTTAAATCTTATTCAAAAACTGCTTTGCCGCGTAATTTTAATAATATATATTTATATTAATATACCGCACGTTTTTGTGTTGTGATCTTAAATTTACGGCCATTCTTAGTAATCCCTGTTTCTACTGTTTCAATCCATTCTCTTAAATCATTTTCTGTATATCCAAGTTCAATTAACTGTTCTGGAAACTCAGAATCATACTTACGTAGCCACCGTTTCATTTTTAATAAGGCAATTCGACTATTTCCAAACCCATATACATGCCTCTCTGTTTTCGCAGTATATGGCTGCCTACCGCAATATTCCGTTAAATATATGTATTGCTTTCCTTCAGAGCGTACCTGGCTTAAATACGCCATATCCTTTCCCCCTTTATAGGTTCCGAATCCTTCAGAAGCTAGTTGTGAATGTTCAGAACCTACCTTGTGTTTACTAAAAACAAATTTGAAACCTCTTAACAAATTAAACGTAAATAAATTGAGGTGATAAAATGACAACCAAACAAATTTGTAAGATATGTGGTAATGATAAATTTGTTCAAGGTCAATTAGGTAACGGCCATACTAGTCTTGTCCCTATTGATAAAATTCTAGGTAGTTCTCTCCTCATATTTACTTTTTGCAAAAAATGTGGAGAAGTGGCTTCAATCAAAGTTAAGAATCCTTCAAAATTTTAGATACAAACTAGTCAATTGATTTCGACCGAATAATCGGTCTTTTTTGTTTGGAGAAACACTCCTATCATTATGTTTATTAGCATTGTATAATCTAATATTTAATTGCATACTCTAAAAAAATCGAGGTGAACAAGATGCTGGTCAACTTTTTTAGAGTATTTAACGCAATAGTTTTGTGGGGAATAGTATTCTTTTTTCTTCCAAAGCGATCCATTAAAAGGTTTCTTCCTGTTACTCTTTTCTGTTCAGCGATCATATTAATACAAACCCTTTTAAACCCTATCTTCGGTTGGTGGAAGGTTAAAGGTGGATATAAGTATATGGTCTTTGATGCAATAGCCTTTATTATTGGACCGTTTTTCACTACAAATTTATGGGTATTCCACTTTACATATAAAAAATTCACTCTATATGCTTTAACGAATTTAGTATTTGATATAATATTTGCGTTTGTCCTCAGTCCGTTTTTTGAAAAAGTTGGACATTACAAGTTAAAGAAATACTCCAGAAAAACTATCTTTATTATTTTTTATTTATTTTCCTTAATGAACTATGGTTTTCAAATCCTTTTTGAGAAGAGTAAAGATTCAGAAACCGACCTTCAAAGAGGTAAATATATTGAAAAATAAATTAGAAAAAAGAATTGAGATATCCGCGTGGATAATTATGTCATTCTTATTAATATTATTTGTTCCGAAAAACAGAATCCGTGAAGCTCACCTATCATTCTTGTTTAAACAGGTAATTACTTGGCTGTTTGGTTTACTTGTGGTTGAAAGAAATCTAATAACATATCCTTATCGTTTATTTTTCAGAAAAGCTAATAAGTCTAGTTTTACATTTGAGTATTTTGTTTACCCGGCAATGTGTACATTATTTAATCTGCATTACCCAGAGAACAAAAATGCCGTCTTTAAATTCTGTCATTACTTTTTATATTCGGGTGTGATTACCGGTTTTGAAGCAATTGCAGTAAGATACACGGACTTAATAAACTACAAAAAATGGACATGGTATTGGAGCTTAATAACAATGTGGTTTACATTTTATCTTTCGCGAATCTACCACAGATGGTTTTTTAAAGATAAACTAAATCGTTCGATAGTCGAGTGAATGATCTACTCATATCATTTTGTTACGTTAAGTCCAAACGGTGTAATTACAACTCCAGTTACTCTTAAAAATTATGCTACAATTATAGTTAATTAAGACGACAGGAGTGTTTAATTTGAAGGTATTACAAAATTACATCAAAGCTACAAATACTCATAATTTTGAAGAAGTTAGAAAATCCCTTCATCCTAATGCTGTTTATTTCTTCTCAGATCAAACCTGTACAACCCACGAAGAAATTCAAGCATACTTTGAAAATGGTTGGTCCATTGTTCAGGAAGAAAGCTATCAAGCCAAAAATGTGAATTGGCTATATTCCGGAAGCGACTCAGCAACGTGTACTTATACATATTTCTATGAAGGCTATATCGATGGAAAAACTATAAGTGGTCGCGGAAGAGCCACAAACATCTTCGTCAAAGAATCCGATGAATGGCTTCTTATCCACGAGCATTTAAGCCCATTACCAAAATGACTTTGAGAAAGACGTCCTGTACTTGTGGACGTTTTTTTATTTAATTCTTATTTTCCTTCGACTATGGGAAACACTGCTTACTCTGTTTATTAAACAGCCAGTTTATGGCCAAGCTTTGCAGCTATTTTAATTGCTTCTTCCTTAGTGACGGAAATATCATCAATAATACTTTCTTCTTCATCTAGCAAATCAATAATATAATTTGGAGATCCTGGACCGCCTTTAACAGCTTCAAACTCATTAGATATTTCCTCAAACAATTCTCTAGTTTTATGTTCATCCCCGATATTCAATGCTAATAAGGTATCAAATCCGTCAGCAGCATCATTAATTCTTACAAACTGAAATCCCCATGTATTTTCATTCATGTTTTCCAACTCCTTTCTTTATTTGTGAAACATTTTTACTCTTTTGTTAATTACACCTGAATCCACCGTTTATTTGGCAGCTCCTCTGCTGTATCAAGAACTCTGTCTCTAAAAGGATGAACTCGACCGCGACAGATTTCATAAAACCTCAATTTTCCACCATGCTTTATTGCAAATGAAGGTTCATCTAGGCAAGCTTTTTCATCTGGCAAGAACACTGCAGCAATTTCAAAATTTGGATCATAAGCTTTAGCCAAACTAAACACTTCATCGACTTTGACATCTCTTTCGAATGAAAATAGATCAAGTTGCTTCATAGCCGCCTCCTTATAAATAAATTTAGCAATTTGTGTTTAGCTCAAATTATTTAGGGTATTAAAATAAAATTGTTTGTAATTAAACAATATCTTTCGTTGACCGATAAAAAAGTGATTGACCCGTTAGGAGAGAAAAAATTGAAATCACTTAATGTTCTCGATAATTCAGTTCTAATTAGATCCTTTAAAGATGCGGTTTCTCTGAAGCTTGATAAAAGATTCATTAAGCTGCTTCAAAGTGAAATCATTAAAAGAGGTTTAATGAAACTCAAAAACTAATTATTATCCAGTATTTGAATGAGCCTGCAAGGGCTCTTTTTATTTAGTAAACTTAATAATTCTTGAGGTGGCTTTTCTTACATGCGTTTCAATTGCGATCCAAGGACATTTTGTAATTCTTCTAATCAATTGGATCTATCTACCTTACGTTGGCTTAATAGCCAAAAATATTCTTTTTTCAGAATATACAAATTTTTATTAATCAACTCACATTTTTTCTGTTAATATATTTACATATTCATACAATTGGAGGTGGAAATAATGAAAAAATGGTTAATCAGACTTGGTCTAATAAGTGTTTTAACTTTTTCTTTAGTTGCTCCAGCAGCAGCGGGTAACATTACTCCTGATACTTGTGGCAGGACACATCCATGTGATGAAGAATATTAAATGGACTGATAACGTCTAAAAGAATTTTTTTCAAAGAGAGAATAATTAATTTGCCATGCACAGATATAGTTCTGTGCTTTCTTATTTTTTATTCTTGAAAATTTTTGTTGAAACTCACGTAGCGTCATATTTTATACTCCTTAATAGGAGGCGATAATTGTGAAAAAATATTTTCAACAGAAAAATATAATTATTGGTAAGATTGATCAAAATCATCCGCAGGCATTAGAAATTAGCAAAGAAATTGATAAAACCATATCATCTGCTACTAAAATGGTTAATGACTTAGCATCATCCTCTAACAACAATCGCAAATAACTGTACCTATTTAATTGGCACTTAAAGGTGCCTTTTTTTATGAAACATTACAAAATAAATTGTCTAACCCACACCCCTTCCACTCTTCTTCCCCACCCACTCAACAAACCCACCGCCTGCTCAAATGCCTTCCCAAACAAAACATCATGCACAATCGTTTTCGTCTTATAAGCTTCTGCCTGCCCTGGCAAATAGTTTTCCCTCCAGGTGCTTGCTCGGCTATATGGGAGCCTTTGAATGTAAAGGAAGGCTCCACGGCCGTATCTGTATTCGTAAAGCTCCCCATGATCATAAACAAGGAAGCCAAGCTTTCTGGCAGCTGTGTTTTCTGCCTGGCGCTGGATCAGCTCCTGTTTATGTTTTTTTATTTGTGCTTTCAAACGATCATCAAGGAATCCAGTTTCATAGACTAGTTTTGTTTTGCCGTTTATTTCTTCTATTTTTATAATTAAGTGATACATTGTGTTAAGAAGTTGATAAATCATTAAATTTCCTCCTCGATTACTGTAGAGTTACTTTTTGTATTCAAAGTTACCCTTAGTGACCTGTTCTCTAGATTAGTCTCAAATTTTTTCTCTATAGGAGGTAAACTAGAAATTGCATCACTTTGGGTAACTGAGTAACTATTAGGTAACTTATCCTTGTAATTTGCCAGGAGACCGATGCCGAAAAAGAAGGTACGGTTGCCTGTTGATTTACGTTTTGAGAAGCCACGCATTTGCAGACGGCTGCTGAATGCACGCTGCTTCATCGGGTATTCTCCGTTTTCCTCGGCCCACTTCATATAGGTCTTGTGGATCTCATTAACTGCAACTTTGGCTTCTGGCATGACTACACAGTTTTCATCAAGGAAATTTGAAAGGAGATCCATTTCTTCCTTATATTCGTCTGTGGCTGCCTTCACTTCGTCTGGCTCTCCAAGTTCTTCTTCCTGCCATTTTAGGCAGCCTTCAACTACCCATCGCAGAATACCTGGAAGCTCTGCTCTTAATTTCTCTGGCAGCTGCTTGTCCACTTCTTCACGTGGAATGGTGTGCGTGAAAGGAATCAGTCTGATTCTTCGCCAGATTCCCTCGTCATCACCCTTCACGATCGGTTTATGATTTGTCGTGAAAAAGATCTTAAATTCAGGGATGAACTCGAAAAACTCTTTTCTCAAAAATCTGGCCGTTATCGGCTCACCACCAGTTAGCTGCTTAATTAGCGCTTCGGATAATTTCTGTCCATCCTCTGACTCCACAGCTGAAACAAATCTTGCGCCATGCAGACGGGCAATATCATTGTTAATGCCGTTATCATTCATCTTGCTCGTAAACGTATCACTGTTCATTTGCTTGCCGTAATCGCCTAATATATCTTTCACGATGTTTATAAAAGTGGATTTTCCGTTGCTGCCTGTGCCCCATAGGAAAAAGGCCACCTGTTCATTCGTATCTCCTGTGAGCGTGTACCCATTGCCTTTTGGAGAAAATCAATTAGATCTTATTTCACATTTCCCTGTTCATCCTTCATAATGCTCTCCAGAAAGCCGATCCATGTTGGACATTCAGCTTCTTTCAAAAAGTTAATATGAGTGTTTTTCGTCATATATAAAGCACGATTATGTGGCAGCAAGTCTCCTGTTTTCAGATCCACAACTCCATTCGCACAATTCAGCTTAAACCGATCCTTATTCAAATCGTCCTGGCTGATCGGGAGCATGGCTTCGGATCGAGCTATACTATTAAGGAAAAAGGAGCTTTTTTCACTGGATTGCGCCAATTTGACAAGCTCATTTCTTCGGCTCATATCTTCTTCCTTGGCTGCTTCTGTAAAAATTTCACGAAACGTTTTTAAAGCGATGCGCTCAATTTGTTTCTTTTTATCCTCAATCCATGTCTTACCGTTCCATAACAGCCACTCTTCAAATTCAATGCAAAAGCGTAAATTGCTGCCGTTTCGATGCACAAGTCATTCCGCATTGCCGACTTCGGTTAAATTGAATTTAGGTTCTTTTTGTGGATCGGTTGCTTGCTTCACTGGAGGATTGGCTGGAGGTGCTGATCCTCCATACATTTTCCCACTTGGAACTCGTTGCAAGGCGCTTTTATAAGTCGCTATGTACTCGTTATGATCCAGTGGCGGTAAAAACAAATACTTATTAATAAAGCTAGTAATCTCATGAATCTCGTCCTGGTCATAACCAAATTCAACAAGACGGCAAGCGTGAGCATACATGGCATTATTCCGTCCGCCTTCATTCATTGGAACAGGAAAAGGCCTTCCATCTTTGTTTAGCTTTTTCAAACGCTCAAAGTATATCGGCATTTCAGACAGCTTACCATCATGCAGCTATTTATTTATGTTTATTATTTGGCAGTAGGTCGGCGAAACCTACTGCCATTTTTCTGTTCATTGATCTTTTTTCTGTCGCATCTTCTCTTCAATTTCTTCTAAAATGGACCAACCGCAGCGATGAAATTCTTTTAATATTTGATCCACTTCTGCTTGTGTTTTTTTAGGCGGTGCAACAATATGAACGACTGTATTGCCTATTTCATAAGTTGCGTCATAAACCTTCTGCTTCATAAGCAAATCACCTCTTGAAACATGTGTATGACTCAAGCATTGAGGGACGACCCCTGTATTTGTTGACATTCTTTTCACCTTCCTTTTAAAACGCTGCTGTCCGATAATTTATTTATATTTTTTAAAATGATTGTTTTTACGATAATTTTCTCTCTTCAAAGATGTTCAAAGTCTCCGAAGAGGTTTGCCAGTATCGAGTTGATCACGTGCATCGAAATGCTAAATTAAAGGATAATGCATATACATTAAATAGGGATCGGGGTGAAGAACAGCATGAACAAAGTAGCCATGTATTTGAGGAAGTCAAGAGCCGATATTGAGGCCGAATCACGTGGTGAAGGGGAAACATTAGCTAAACATAAAAAGGCATTGTTAAAGGTTGCTAGTGAACTTCAACTAAATATAATAAAGATTTATGAAGAGATCGTTTCTGGTGAAAGTTTAATGCACCGTCCTGCCATGATGCAGCTGCTAAATGAAGTGGAAGCACATAAATATGATGCAGTTATTTGCATGGATATGGACCGACTAGGCCGTGGAGGAATGAAGGAGCAAGGCTTGATCTTAGAAACGTTTAAGGAAGCTAATACTAAGATCATTACACCAAGAAAGACTTATGACCTTCATGATGAATGGGATGAAGAATATAGCGAGTTTGAAGCGTTTATGGCTCGTAAAGAATTAAAGATCATCACAAGACGTTTGCAGCGTGGTCGCTTGGCTAGTGTTGAAGCAGGGAACTATATCGGCACTACACCTCCCTATGGTTATAAGATTAAGCCTTTAAAAGATGGTCGATCACTAGAACCTCATGAAGAACAATCTTCTGTGGTAAAAATGATTTTTGACTGGTACACCCATGATGATCCAGAAGTAAGAATAGGGGCTGCCATGATTGCCAATAAACTGAATGAGCTTGGCTATAAAACAGCCAAAGGCAACAAATGGTCAAATAGCTCCGTTTTAAGTGTAATCAAAAATGCTGTTTATGCCGGCAGAATACAATGGGGAAAGACCAAGACAACGAAATCTTCTGATCCTCATAAAACGAAAGAAATAGCAACCAAACCAAAAGAACAATGGATTGATGTTGAAGGGAAGCACGAGCCAATCATCAGCATGGAGCTGTTCCAGAAAGCACAGGAAGTCTTAAAAGGTCGTTATCATGTTCCCTATCAGCTAGTAAATGGCATTACAAATCCTTTAGCTGGTATTGTTGTTTGTGATAAATGCGGAGCCAAGATGGTGTACCGTCCTTACACAACACAGAAGCCACATATTAAGTGCTACAACAATCCTCGCTGTGATAACAAGGCAAGTAATTTTGAATTAATAGAAAGACGAATTATAGAGTCCTTAGAGCAATGGTTAGAAGCATATAAAGCTGATTGGGAAATGAGAGTAAATGAAGATAGCGACGGCGAATTGGAGCTGGCAGAATTCAATCGAACTGCACTAGTTAAACTAGAACGTGAATTAGTTGAAACAGAGAAGCAGCAGCACAAGCTACACGATTTACTGGAGCGTGGAATTTATACGGAGAAAGTTTTCTTAGAACGATCTCGGCATTTATCTCAGCGTACAGAGGAAATAAACGCTGCCATCGAATCAGCTAAAGATTCACTAAGCCTGGAAGAAGAACGGCAGCAAGCCAAACAAAAAATTATTCCACAGGTAGAACATGTCCTGGATCTCTATTACAGAAGCGATGATCCCAAACGGAAAAACAGCCTTCTCAAGAGTGTTCTTGAAAAAGCTGTTTATCGGAAAGAAAAACATCAGTGGCGTGATGACTTTCAATTGATCCTATATCCAAAATTAAATAAATAAAGCCCTTCAATTAGAGGGCTTTTTCTTACATGCGATTTTTCAGGCTATTGATTTCAAGCTCAGCGTCAGCCACTTTGCGATTAACAAAGATCACACTATCTTTTAACGTATTTAAATCATTCATCAAACGATTATCCGCATTCACATTTTCAATATGCTGCAGATCCATTTTATCTGATAACTTATCTATTTTTGTATTTACTTCTTCAAACCTTTTATTTACTTCATCAAATCTGATATTTACATCTTCAAAATTATTATTTACTTCTGCAAATTTCTCTCCCATTGAAGCTTTCAGTGATTTTATTGAAGAATTCTGTGTCTGCTGTGCTGTCTTTATTTCTTTTAACTCTTGTAAGAGCTGCTGCAGCAATTGTTCACTCATTAAGAAATTCTCCTCCCTAGAAATTCGTTCACTTTTTATATACATACATTGTACAACAATTTCGGCTGTAAGAAACCCTTTTGTTAAGGGATTTTTTAGAACGGATAACATGTTAGGGTTAATTCATTCCCTTCCTTATCCTGCCCAATCGGATCATGCAGTGAGACATCTTTCTTTGTCTTCTTCAGCGCTCTCAGATGCATGAGGATTTCATTTTCAATACATCTGGCTGCGTATGTCGCGAGCTTTGTTCCTTTGCCTTCTGAATAGCTTTCAATCGCTTTGATTAAGCCGATTGTTCCAATCGAGATCAGGTCTTCAGAATCTTCACCTGTATTTTCAAATTTTTTCACAATATGGGCAACAAGCCGTAAGTTATGCTCAATCAGCATATTGCGCGCATGGGCATCGCCTTCTGCCATTAGCCGCAAATATTTTTTCTCATCTGCTGCTGACAGCGGCTGTGGAAAGGCATTGTTTTTTACGTATGAAACAAGGAAGATGATTTCCTTTACCATAAATCCGAGTGCTGTTAAAATTCCGGACATTTCTGCCACCCCCGCTTTCAAGACTTTTTCCTATACCTAATTCCTATGTGAGGGCGGAGTTGTTTTTGTCTGTCCTACTTCATATTTTAATTAGCATTATTTGGGTTTAACCTATTTCGTACAGTCATAGCGGACTTAAGAGCAATAATTTTCTGTTCAATAATTTTTTAAAATAATACGCCTTATTCAGACCATCTGCTTCGTATGATCTCTTGGGTGAATTTTATGCCTCATTAGACAAACTCTCCCCTTTTTCTGTATGATAAAAATATCATAGTTGAAAGAGGTTAGAGACTTGCCTGCACAGAAAATTATCTTGGCTATTACGCTCATCATCATTGTTTTGGCTTCAACTGGAGAGCTTATTTTTAATGGATTTGCCCTAAGGCCGATTCTTATTATGGCTGCGGCGATTGCGATTGTGGCATTTTTGTGGTTTTTTCCGAGGGATAGACGGCAATAGCTCAATATTAAAAAGGATCAGCACCCAGATGCTGATCCTTTTCTTCTATTCCACACTGACTTCGGCGGCGATAATGCAGCCAATTGATCCGCATATAACCAATCCCATCACGATTATAAACATGCCTCCACCCCTTATCACCATTTCTTACCTTTAATGTAGCATAGCTGATTCATGGTGGATCAAAGGGGTTGTGAACATTTTGTTAATCCATGTGACTTTTCTTGGTTTTTCTGCGCCTAAAACCTAATGTGAAAATGAGTATATGCAATGACATGTATACCACTCCCCTTTGCCGTTAGGTGGAGTCCTTCTCCACATAGAATATTGCCAGCCTGCCTTGCATCATAAATAACATCTTATTCCCCGCCTTTCCTTGTAATTTTGTTCTTAAAATTAAAATCTGCCGTAAAGTGAGAATTGACGATCACGGTTTTCTTCCATTAGCTTGTGACACATTTCTTCGCGAAGAGCATCTTCTGTTGTCATCTTGCGCTTATGAATGGTAACGGTGAAAAACAGAATATTTAGGGTCATGCATACCACCTCCTTTTTTTCTATCCTTAAGCCTATTTTTGGGCAGCAAAAAGCCGCAGGGCATACTGCTCCTGCGGCAAAAGGGCACAAAAATGCCGCAGGAAACGAATCTCCCTGCGGCATGGATAGATAAAATTAAATTAAGCGATCCAGTCCAAGTCGGTCGAATTCGTTACATATGAAGTTTGATTCAATTGTTCAATAACACTAAATTTCATCATCATTTTCTTCGACCTCCTTTTAGAATTTTCCACTTACATTGGTAAGTATATCCACAAAAACCAATTTTGTAAACAACAATTTGAAAAATTGTGCAAAAATGTTGACTTGCCTACTGAATGGCCGCGAAACAGCAAACATTTCGTATGTATTTGCTGTTTCGAAAATCAGATATCCGCTGTCCAGGAAATATTTCCGCCGTTAAATGGATTTTATCCGCGCTTTTAAAAAAATTTCCGCCGTTATTTTCATTTATCCGCCAAAAACGACATTTTATCCGCCAAACCCCTTCCCTCACATCACACAAAGCACTGCACCCCCAAAAGAACCGCACAAAAGAACCGCACAAAAAAACGCCTCTCAGGCGTTTTTATTTCTTCATTAAATATTCGTCGCCGCCTTCAGTTTCTGCAAGTAAAGAACGACATTTACGTGAGCGCACAAAAAAGAAGATCGCTCCTGCTAAAAAGAAGACAGATGCTGCTGTCATAATATGTGAATCAGCCAATGCTTGTTCCGTTGGCAAGATCATTCCTAAATAAAAAAACGAGCCTACAGCCAGAAGGGAGATCGCAAATCGTTTGAAATCTAGCATTTTTTCATATAAACCTTTTGCATTTTGTTTCATCTCATCACCCCGTTGATGTGTATGTCTCTCTCTTTAAAAACTATAAATCTACTGTAACATGCCTGGCAGGGTGATAGTATATGTAAATATTGTAAATAAAACCGTGATTCAGCTGCATAAGCACATATCCCATACTGCTAAAAAAAGACTCCCCGTCAAGGAGAGTCTCAAGCATCAGTATTAATCTTCCAACGCATTCTTCAAATCTTCAATTAAATCTTCCGCATCTTCTAATCCAACCGAAATGCGCACAAGACCTTCTGTAATGCCCAGTTCCGCTCTGCGTTCTGCCGGAATCGATGCATGTGTCATTCGTGCTGGCACTGAAATTAAGCTTTCTACCGCACCAAGGCTTTCTGCGAGCGTGAAGTATTTAATCTTTTTAAGAAGCTTATCAGCATTTTCGCCGCTGCCGACATCAAAGGAAACCATTCCGCCAAAGCCACCAGCCTGTTTTTTGGCAATCTCATGGTTTGGATGCTCTTCTAGACCTGGGTAGAATACCTTTTCAACAGCAGGGTGATTTTTTAAGAACTCTACTATATCATGTGTATTTTTCTCAGTTTCTTCCATGCGCACGCCCAATGTTTTAATGCCGCGCATCAACAGCCAAGAATCCTGCGGTCCAAGTACGCCGCCTGTGGAATTTTGCACAAAATGCAGATCTTCTGCTAATTTTTCACTGTTCACAACCACTAGTCCTGCCACGACATCACTATGGCCGCCAATGTACTTCGTTGCACTGTGCAGAACAATATCAGCACCATTTTCGATTGGTGTCTGCCAGTAAGGAGTTGAGAATGTATTATCAACGATTGTCAGCAGATTATGCTTTTTCGCTTCTGCCACTGCACCTTCGATATCTGTAATTTTCAAAAGCGGGTTTGTCGGTGTTTCTAAATACAATGCAACTGTATTCGATTGAACCGCCTTCTCAATATTGTCCAAATTGCTTGTATCTACAAACGTAGACTCAATTCCAAAGCGATTTAACACTTTTGACATAACACGGAAAGTACCCCCGTAAACATCGTCTGTTAAAATCACATGATCGCCGCTCTTAAACAGCATCATAACAGCTGTAATGGCCGCCATTCCTGAACCAAAGGCAAATCCAGCATGGCCGCCTTCCAAATCTTTGATCAGTTCTTCTAACGCATGGCGAGTTGGGTTGCCTGTACGGGAATATTCAAACCCGCTATGCTTTCCTACGCTCTCCTGCTTGTAAGTACTAACCTGGTAAATGGGAACAGATACAGCGCCAGTATGCGGGTCACCTGCGATACCGCCGTGTATCAGCTTTGTTTTTCTTTTCATTTAAATACCTCCATCGAAAATCTTTTTACTTAAGTATCGTTCACTGGCATCCGGGAAAATAACCACGATATTGGTTCCTTCCGGTGCCTTTTTCGCTTCCTCCAGGGCAGCATGAAAAGCGGCTCCTGAAGAACTTCCAACCAGTAAACCTTCCTTTTGTGCCAGCTCTTTTACTCGTGCGAACGCATCAATA
This sequence comes from Bacillus mesophilum, assembly GCF_008923265.1. Lineage (NCBI taxonomy): Bacteria > Bacillati > Bacillota > Bacilli > Caryophanales > Bacillaceae > Bacillus > Bacillus mesophilum. The sequence continues at coordinate 594,721 of NZ_WBOT01000002.1, forward strand.
TCCAAAATGGTATGAATCTCGTTAAAATAAGCAGGATCCATATAGTCTGGCAAAAACTCCATGCCAATTCCTTCTGTTTTGTGAGGGCCAGATTGTCCTCCATTTAAAATAGAGCCTTCTGGTTCCACAATCACTGTTTTGATTTGGTCATTCTGTTCCTTTAAGTAGCGGGCTGTTCCCATGAATGTGCCGCCGGTTCCTGCACCAGCTACGAAAATATCCAACTGACCGTCCATCTGCTTATAAAGTTCTGGTCCAAGTGTCTTATAGTAGGTGTCTGGATTAGCCGGATTTGCGAATTGCTGCGGGCAATATGAGTCAGGAATTTCCTTTAATAATTCCTTCGCCTTTCTGATGGCACCAGCCATTCCTTCGCTTGTTGGCGTATGGATAATTTCCGCTCCTAGTGCCTTCATTATTTCCTGCTTTTCGATACTGAATTTCTCGGGCATGCAGACCATGACCTTTACTCCACGATTGATGGCAGCAAGCGCCAAGCCAATGCCCGTATTTCCGGCTGTCGGCTCAATCACAGTGCCGCCTTCCTTCAACTTTCCGCTGGCAAAAGCCGCATGTAAAAGCTCCTGGCCAAGGCGGTCTTTCACACTGCCGCCAGGATTCATAAATTCGAGCTTCGCAAAAAGGCGGACAGCCTTCGGAAGCTTGAACTGGGTGATTTCAACGATAGGAGTATGGCCGATTAATTCGTGAATGTTTTTATATACGTTCAAGCCAATCAATTCCTTTTTTAGCCATTATTTTTAATGGAAGAAGTAATGCTCATGACTAAGTTTGCTGAATGCAATGCTGCTGTTTCAAGAAACTTGTCGAATGAAATATCAGATTCCTTGCCGGCGATATCGGATAGAGATCGAATCACGACAAATGGAATGTTAAATTGGTGACAAACCTGTGCAATTGCAGCTGCTTCCATTTCAACTGCCTGCAAATCTTCAAACTTTTCTCTCACTGCCTCTACACGTACAGGGTCGCTCATAAACGAATCTCCTGTTGCGATTAATCCGCGCACTACTTGAATGTCGCCTGATTCTTTTGCACACTCTTCTGCAATTTTCACAAGCTTTTCATCCGCCGTATAAGCTGCAGGCATTTGCGGCACTTGGCCATATTCATAGCCAAAAGCCGTGGCATCCACATCATGGTGCCTTAATTCTGTTGAGATAACGACATCTCCTACATTCAGTTTTGGATTTAAGCCGCCAGCAGAACCTGTATTAATGACATAATCCGGCTTAAAGCGGTCCAATAAAACGGTTGTAGACATAGCCGCATTGACTTTTCCAATTCCAGAACGAAGCAGGATCACATCTGCTCCATCCATCTCACCTGTTGTATATTCGCAGCCTGCAATTGTTTCGACTGTTTGATTCGTTATTTTGTCTCGTAGGATCGTTACTTCTTCTTCCATTGCTCCGATAATTGCGATTTTCATTGTTTTTTTACCTCTTCCTTATTTTTTAACTCCTTCCATAATCCAGACAAAATCATTTACACGAGAAAATGTTACTGTAAAGTTGTTTTGTTCCATGAAGGCTTTTAAAACAGGGATGGTTGTGTAATATTCCCTTTGCAAGTCTTCAGCTAAATTATGGAAGCCGTTTTCCTGTGCAGAAGCAATTGCTTCCTCATATGCGTCCTTGGTTTCATACATTGTGTCCGCAAACACTATTTTACCACCAGAGGGAAGAAGTTTTCCATAATTGCTAATGGCATAGCCTTTCTCTTCATCTGTCAGATGGTGAAAAGCATAACTGCTGACAATCGTATCCACCTGTCCTTTGATCGCAAAGTGAAGGAAATCGCCATCGAGAATCTCAGCTTCCCCGGCTAGCTTGGTTTGTGCTACTTTTCTCATCGCGGGGGAAGGCTCGATACCCGTAACAGTTAAACCATTGTCTAATAGCTTCCTTGTCAGATTCCCCGTGCCCGGACCAAATTCCAGCACCCTTCCAGAAGAGCGTTTTGCCACTTCCTCTAATAAAGGATCATAATGTTTAAAGACTTCTTTATACTCAATATCATGCCCTGTAACGGTATCATCATAACTGTCTGCCCAATTTTCAAAAAGCTCTAGAAATTCTTTTCCCATTTGTACTCACTCTCCATAAACTTATAATTCCTATGAGTATACTATGAATTAAATCAAAACTTGTTCCCAATGTACCATAGGAAGTGTCAACTTTCAATTATCAACTCTCCTTTTCAAGAAATTTTTATTGGTATAAAATAAGCATAACATCGTAAAAGAGAGGATCTTAAACTCATGAATATTCATTTTGATTATATTGAAGATAAAGTGGAATTTTTCGAGGCGGTCGACTTAAAAGCATTGGAGGCAAAAATCAACGCTCAAATCGAGGAAAATAAACCTTTAATGCTGCGCGTTCATCATGTTGGCCATCAGATGCATGTGGATGAAAAAGGGAAAACTTTTTTTACGGCGGTTGTGCATTTTAAGGCGAAATAGCAAGAAAAGCAGAAGCTCCTTTCATAGGCACAACAAACTTAAGATGAGTCCAGAGGAAAGGGCGTATTTGACCTTTCCTCTGGCTTATCCTTTATGATCTCGAGTCCCAGCGCCTGGAGCTAGACATATAGAAAAGCTGAAATGCCCGATTAGCTTGGACAACTTGTGGAACTAGTACGTCAAGCTAACATTAAACAGCAAAAGCCACTCACATGAGTGGCTTTCCTCTTTAATTTCTATTGAATCTCCCTAAGCTCTTCCACCTTCACTGGCTTCCAGCCTTCGCCGTCAATCCAATCAATATAAACACGGTAGTTTTCAGTTCGGTCTTTTGAGCGAACTGTTGCAACGGATTTATTGACGCCGTTATTGCCAAGGAAGATGATGGTCATATTTTCTTCGGCTAAACCAGTCGCATAGGTGATCGCTTTCACACTTTCCTGCCAGTCCACTGAACTAGAGTCATAAATCGCACCAGGGTGCTCCGTCTGCACAGTGCCTACTGGCTGCCACGCTGGATTTTGAATTGTGCGGATGATGTTGGAACCCTCACTTCCTTCTGTAACGACATCCTGACTGGAATCAGCCGGCGCTACTTCATCAGAAGTCTGTTCTTCATTTTCTTCATTTTCATTTTCAGACGTTTCCTGATCTTGTGGTGTTTCTTCATCTTCCGTGTCAGATGGCTCTGTTACATCCTCTGAGGTGTCGCCAGGTTCATTTTCATTGGTTTCTGTTGTCTGTTCCTCATTTTCCGTTCCGTTTGCTGCCTGGTTATCATTGTCATTTCCTGAAAAAACGGTATAGGAAACGATGATGATCAGCAATAATACAACCACAATTAAACTATTTAAAATGATGTTGGTTTTTTTACGCTTTGATCTTTTTCCATATCTGGAATATTCCTCTTGATTGCCTTTCATCGTGTTCTCCTCCCAAAAAGACATTCTTTAATTAGACAATATTGTGTCCATATTTTTTATGCAAATTCTATAGACAGATTTGCTGAAAACCATTCTACCATGAATAGCAGAAAAACAAAAAGAATCCTATTCTTCTTCAGGCTAAAAGGGAAAATGGCACCAGCAGAACTCTCTGCATTCACCTATATATGACGGGAATGCCAGTCCAAAAGTTTCATTTTCTCACATTAGTTGTTTTCCTGATCATAAGCATGCAGCTTTTCCACCATTTCGGCAAAAAGAGGATTGACTCCGCCTGAATTGGCCGGTACTCCAAGATTAACGGCTACAAGCGCATATTTCGGCTGTTCGTATGGAAAATAGCCTGCAAACCATTTATTATGGAGTTCGACTCCGCCTGACATAGCACCAGTTTGCGCGGTTCCCGATTTTCCAGCTACAGCATATGGCAAGTTTTGAAACCATCTGCCTGTCCCTTCTTCATCGAGGACAACCTCTCTCAATAGCTTTTGCATATTTATGGCTGTATAAGGAGATACATTTTCTCCAGCAAGCGGTTTTTCTTTAAATTCGAGCAAAGATGTATGGTTCTTATATTCTACGCCAGATGCGACACGAACCATTTCTTTTTTCCCTCCTCTTGCAATGGCTGCCATCATATTAGCAACCGCAAGCGGTGTTGCCCGGACCTCATGCTGGCCAATTCCTGTTAAACCGACGAAATTACTGTCCTCTCTCGCATCCTCTGATAAAAAGACTCTGCCTTCTTCTTCGTCCTGCAGCTGATGGAAGTCTTCAAGATGATAGAGATCCCCATGCCAGCCAACTCCGCCTGTCAATGAGAGCTTTTCGGCGTACTCCTCCAATATATGCGGGTCGATCTCTTTTAATTCTTTTGCCAGTGTGGCAAATGTATTATTACAGCTTCTCGCAAAACTATCATTAAAATTCAGCATTCCATGATCATAGTTTAAATCAGGATCACCAGTAATTGTTTTGCTGCAATCAAACAAACGGCTAGAGTCGGTCAGTTTATAATCAATTGCAGCAGCGGCTACGACCGTCTTAAAAACAGAGCCCATAATCTGCTGCTTGACCATGAGATTTTCGCTCCCGCCTGTCTCTTCATCAAAAGGATTATTTTTGTTAATCGCTGGCCGCGAAACCGATGCAAGCACGGAGTTGGTTTCAATATCGATTAATACTAAACCGCCTCTCTTAATTTCATGCTTGTCTGTAAGCTCTTCGGCTATTTCTTGGAGATCATGATCAAGTGTCGTCCGAATATTGACGGGATAATACGGGTTTGCAGGCTCAACATATTTAACATCAATTCCAAACAAAGGCCCTCCAATCGCATCCACATGATAAACAAGCTTAGAATTTCCCTCTGGCAGCAGAAATTCGTCGAAGCTTTTCTCCATTCCGGTAACGCCCACCATCGTATCTTCAGAAAGCTGCTTGTCCGGATAACGCTGCTGGACGACCTCCTTGTTCATACTGGTGATGCCAATTAATTGTTCTGCGGGATTATCCAGAAGATGATATTTCTTATCTACCGCAAAAACGCCAGGAATTTGCAGCTCGTTGATTTGATCCATTTGCGCACTTGTCAGCTCCAGCGGTTTTGGTTCTCCATAAGCAATCGGCTCTTTTGCCTGCTCAACCGCATGTCTTAAGGCATATTCTGAAGCTCCTGTTATATCAGAAACCAGCTTCACATCCCAATCCATGTTTGCTAAAAAAGGAAATAGTATAAGTACTGGTTTGTAAGTATGTGTAAGCGGATTACCATGACGGTCTAAAAAATTGCCTCTGCCGGTATCTAAGACCATTTCCTGAGATCTCTGCTGTACACTCGCTTCTAATAAGTTGATCCCATTCTCTGTGAAATTTTCAGTTTGAAGCAATTGGATCTGTGCAAGTCGTCCTAATAGAACTGACAGCAGAATCATACAAGCAGCTAAAATAAAAACAGCTCTTTTTCTCCACATAAAAAACACCTCGTCAAAAGTTTTGACGAGGTTTCGGTATTTCAAACTTATGAAGTTAAAATAAAACCGCTTACTTAATTGTTACGATGCGGACGTTCATGTCACCGCCTGGTGTTTGAACAGTTACTTCATCCCCAACTTTGCGTCCAAGCAAGCTTTTCGCGATTGGAGAATCGTTTGAGATTTTCCCATCGAAAGGATCAGCTTCAGCACTTCCCACGATTGTATACGTTTCTTCATCACCGTCTGGAAGTTCAACGAATGTCACAGAGCGGCCTAAAGAAACACCATCTGTGCTCATATCTTCTTCTTCAATTATTTTAGCATTGCGGATCATATTTTCAAGCGTTGTGATTCTGCCTTCAACAAATGCTTGTTCCTCTTTTGCAGAATCATACTCAGAGTTTTCTGATAGATCACCGAAACTGCGGGCAATCTTAATTCTTTCAACTACTTCTTTACGCTTAACTGATTTTAATTGTTCTAATTCTTGTTCAAGCTTTTCTTTTCCTGCCTGTGTCATTGGAAATACTTTTTCTGTAGCCAAGATCTTCACTCCTTCTGTATTCACACACCCAAAGGGCATTTGTGTCAAAATATATGTACACTGTTCACATTTTAGTTAAAATGCACAGGAGCGCGTCCTTTTAAAAAGGGCGCGCATTATTTCATCCATTATAAAGCATTAACACGATGTGTCAATCCTTTTAAGAAAATATGTTCCTTACATTTTCTATGCTATTGTTTCATAAAATAGACTTTTGTTCAAGAATTGTTTTGATTTTTGTGACCATTAAGTCAATCGCCACATGATTATGACCACCCTCAGGGATAATCACATCAGCATATCTTTTCGTCGGTTCAATAAATTGATTATGCATTGGCCGAACAACGTTCACATATTGTTCAATAACAGAATCCATTGAACGTCCACGCTCTTTAATGTCTCTAAACAAACGGCGAATTATGCGCAAATCTGCATCTGTATCAACAAAAAGCTTGATATCCATAAGATTGCGGAGGCGTTCGTCCTCTAAGACTAAAATACCTTCTAAAATAATAACATCCTTTGGTTCAACCATAATAAATTCATCTGATCTTGTGTGCATCGCATAATCATAGACTGGCTTAGCAATCTCCTCATGATTAAGCAATTTTTGAATATGTTCAATAAGCAGATCATTATCAAATGCAAGAGGATGATCATAATTGGTTTTTAACCGTTCCTCAAAAGGAAGATGCCCCTGATCTTTATAATAGTAATCCTGTTCAAGCAGCAAGATAGAGTGCCCCTTAAAGCTTTCATAGATAGACTTTGTAACGCTTGTTTTTCCAGAGCCTGAGCCCCCTGCTACACCGATAACAACTGGTTTGCGACTCATTTTTTAAATCTCCTTCCGCATCATGTTATTCGGGTAAACGGGCTGATCCACTTTGAAATGTACAATTTGCAATGGATGACGTGCTGCATCCAGTTCATTGCCTTTTTCGTCCCAAATTTTATCCACAACAACCTTGAAATTTTCGATTTCCGGGCCAAAGAATTCAACCTCTTCACCCGGTTTAAAGAAGTTACGCTGCTGCAGTGTAACCACTTGTGTTTCTTCATTATAATCAAGAACAAGTCCGACAAAGTCAAAGTTTGTTTTCTTGCTATGATTGCCAAACATTTGCTCTTGAACCCCAGGTACGCCCTCAAAAAAGGCTGGAGCTGTTTCTCTGTTTGCACATTTATCAAGCTCTTTTAGCCACTCTGGCTTGATTACAAAGTTTTCTGGATCTGCACAGTAAGCGTCAATCACTTTGCGGTATACGCTGACAACTGTTGCAATATAGTGAATAGACTTCATTCTTCCTTCGATTTTCAAGCTATCAATGCCCATCTCAATCATGCGCGGAATGGATTCAACCAGCTTCAAATCCTTAGGACTCATCGCAAATGCTTCATCATCATCAGTGAAAAGCGGTACTTCTTTTTCATCTTCAAGCTGATATAAATCATAATCCCAGCGGCATGATTGACAGCATCCGCCGCGGTTGGAATCACGTGCTGTCATATGGTTGCTCAGCGTACAGCGTCCAGAATAAGCAATACACATTGCACCATGAATAAAGGTTTCAATCTCAATATCAACCTTTTCCTTCATTTCCTGAATGTCCTCTGCACTCGTTTCACGGGCAAGCACGACACGCTCTAAGCCTTCTTCTTTCCAGAATTGAACGGCTCTCCAGTTAGACAGGGACTGCTGCGTGCTTAAATGCACTTCAACATCCGGCGCTACACGGCGGCATGTTTCAATAATAAGCGGATCTGCAACAATAATGCCTGCCACTCCAGCTTCCTGTAATCCTTTTAAATAGTCTTCAAGACCATCAATGTTTTCATTATGTGCAAAAATGTTGGTTGTAACATAGATTTTCGCACCATACTTCCGGGCAAATTCAACGCCCTCTTTCATTTCCTCAAACGTAAAGTTGCCCGCATTTGAGCGAAGGCCATATTCCTGACCGCCAATAAAAACAGCATCTGCCCCATAATGCACAGCGATTTTTAGTTTTTCCAGATTTCCTGCTGGTGCAAGAAGCTCTGGCTTTTTCACAATGACACGCTTTCCGTCGACGATTTCTGAAACTCTATCACTCAAGGTCGTCATATGCTGCCTCCTTCTGCTATTAATAAACCGTTTCTTTAAAGAAAAAGCCTGTATCAAGCGATCTGTTTGCCGGCTGAATTTCTTCTACCTGCTGCAAAAGCTCGTCTTTTATATCTTCATATTCGTCTGGATCTTTGCTGCAGATATCAATCGCTTTGCGGTAAAGCCCAGTAATTGTCGTAATATACTCTTCACTTTTTAAAATTCCATCAATTTTAAATGAATCAATGCCAGCTTCGATGAGCTCCTGAAGCTCATCAATGATGCAGATATCATTGGGACTCATGATATGTGTACCATTTTCATCTTCAAAAATCGGATATTTATTTTCACGTTCTTTATCATGCAGGAACATATTATCTTCCTGTGTTCTATTTTCAACCTTTAATGCTTTTCCTTGATACTCATAGTAATTACCAAGCAGGGAACGCTTTGATTGGAACATCGCTGTCATGCCATGCACTTGAACCTCAATTTCAACCTCAGCATGTTCTTTGATTTCAATAATGGCATCCATATTAATTTCCCGGGCAAGAACTGCTCGTTTTGAACCTTTTCTTCCCCAGTAGTTACATGTATACCAGTTCGTCGCAGTGGTTTCTGTATTCCAATGAAGCTTCATTTTTGGCGCAGCTGCTTTCGCTGCCATTAGAACAGCCGGATCACCATAAATAACAGCATCTGCTTGTACCTCATTTAAAAAGGAGAGATACTCATCAAGCTCTGTTACACGGTCATTATGAAAAATAGCATTCATGGCTACATACACTTTTTTCCCGTGTGAATGTGCAAGTTGTATTGCTTGTTTCACATCTTCTCTGGAAAATTCAGCTGGCAGCCGCAGACCATAACGCTGTTCCCCGATGACAAATGCATCTGCACCAGCAGAAATTAACTCTTCAATATGCTGAACTGACTTAGGAGTCACTAACAATTCAGGCTTTTTCATATTATTCACCTCTTTTTACTAATTGCTATACCGTCACCTACAGGAAGAATCACTGTGTCGTAGTCTTCATGTGACATAAGCCATTCGTTAAACAGATTTATTTTTTTCACTAAGCTGCGGATACGCTTATTTTCAATCTCGTCTTCACACACTAGTCCTTTAAATAAAACATTATCCGTGACAATGACACCATCGTCTTTTAAAAAAGGAGCATACATTTCAAAGAAACGCTGATATTGCCCTTTGGCCGCATCAATAAAAATGGCATCATATGGCCCATGATGCTTTACTTCCTGCTCCAGTTCAAGCGCATCTCCTGTCAGCTGAATGATTTGCTCTTCTCGTCCTGAACGCTGGATATATTGTCCGGCAAGTTTGATTCGTTCTTCGTCTCTCTCTAATGTGACAATTTTGCTTTCAGGTAAAGTCAGTGCCATCCGAAGGGCAGAATAGCCAATCGCCGTTCCGACCTCCAAGATTGATTTTGCCTGCTGAATTCTTAACAACTGAAGCAAGGCTTCAATTCCGACCAATTCCATAATAGGAACGCCATTTTCCTCTGCGTACTGTTCCATTTCCATCAGCAGCGGATGGCGTTCATTCGTTAATTTTTCTATATAAGTATGCAGCTTATCATTTTGCAAACTGCCCTCACCTCTTATTATCCATTTAGACATGAAAAAATAGCGTTCACTGGAGCATGTACAAAAGCAGCACTTTTGCAAAAAACGAGCCATTCGGCCCACACCGTGATTGACGCTATCGTCTACTCTATAAACACCTCAACTATTTTACCATAAAAACTGAAAAGTGCAAGAGCCTTGGTCAGCCCCGACAAGCTTAAGACAAGCCAGGCGGAAGGTCGTTCTTTGACCTTTTGACTGGATTGGCTTAAGACCTCGAGGGGCTAGGCTCTGGAACTAGACAGTAAGAAAAGTGCAAGGGGCTTGGTCAGGAGCGACAAGCATAAGGCAAGCCAGATGAAAGGTTGTTCTTTAACCTTTTAGCTGGGTTGCCTTATGACCTCGAGCTCCTAGCCCCTGGAACTAGACAACAAGAAAAGTGCAAGGGGCTTGGTCATTCATGGGACGTAGTTGAAAACCGCCTCGCTAAAACAAATTAGAAAAAGAAGGCCAGTACAGCCTTCTTTTCATTGAATTCTACTGAATTGTTATATGCTCTGCTTTCTTCTGGTTATGTTCATCTAATGTAGTAGAGAACAGCACTTCGCCCGTTCCTGTTGCCAGGAAGTACAGGTATTCGGTTTCTGCAGGATATAGTGCCGCTTCTATAGAGGATACACCCGCATTTGCGATCGGTCCTGGCGTTAATCCAGTATTTTGATACGTATTATATGGGGAATCAATTTCTAGATGTTCATATAAAACTCGATCTAGATGTTCACCATGTGCATATAAAACGGTCGGGTCTGTCTGCAGCGGCATGCCCGTTTCCATTCGATTATAAAAGACACTCGAAATAGACTCTCTGTCTACTTGCTCTGTTGCTTCTTCTTCAATTAATGATGCCATAGTCAATAGCTCATGCACCGTCATTTCCTGGGCATCCATTTCACCAGTGTATTCATTGATCACTGCATTTGTTTTATCCAGCATGACCGTGACTATCTCTTCTACCGTTGGATCTTCTTTATAAAACGGATAGGTGGCCGGGAATAAATATCCTTCCAGCGGATAAAGGACATTCTCGCCTAAAATTTCATCTGTTAGTAGATTAGGATACTTAGCCATTAACGATTCAATAAATGCCTGATCGTTGAGCTGTTCAAATACAGCATCGCCTTCCTGGCCGATTTTTTCTCCAATAATGCCGGCAATCTGCTCAAGCTGCTTTCCTTCCGGTATAGTCATCTGGAAAACAACCTCATCCATTACCGAACCTGTTTTTAAACTGCCAATAATCTCATCTAAAGTCATGGATGGCTTCATATCATAAGTGCCCGCCATAAATCCAGATTCATTTTTAAGTTTGACATAGTATTTAAATACTCTGGCGTCCTTAATTATTCCGTTATCTTCTAACGCTTGTGCAATGCCTGTTACAGATGAACCAATTGGAATTTCGACTGGCTTAACAGTATTGTTCTCTGGATCAACTGGTTTAATAGCTGAGTTAATATACAAATAGCCACCGCCAGCTATTCCACCAATAATTAGGATTAGCACAATTGTGGTGATAAAAACAATCTTTCTAACCACTTTTGCTTCACTTTGCCGTTCAGTCAGCTTTTGGCGAATAATAGATTTTTTATCTTTCGTTTCATTTGATGACAAACGATTTTCCCTCCTACTCGGGCGGGCGAATTCTAATTCTAATAAACAACCCCAACCTCATAAACTCGAGGATTTGCCCTTCTGCTCTCATATCTCGCATTATTATACTATATTTTCTGAGTGAAGTCGCAAAATATTACAATTAGTATGAATAAATTACAATTATCTCCAATATGTTGTCGAAACACCTTTGTCCATAAACACTTAAAAAGGAGATCGTAATGAGTTTACTATCATGTTCTGCTTGGTGTTTTAACATCTGCACTTGATAAATTTCATCTCCCTGCTAATACACAGAGCCCCAACATCCTAATGCTATACCCACAAGCATATTGTTAGCTATTTTTCAAATATCATTTATAAATATATGAGCATAAAAAAACTTGCCGGCTGGCAAGTATATCTAAAAGCACAAAAAAAAACCTCCAGATAAAATCTGAAGGCTTTTCTTTTTATTCTTCTTCCTGCTCCGCTAAGAATGTGTTCAGCATCTCTTCGATCAGATCCCATTCTTCGTCAGTTTCAATCGGCTGAAGCTCACCATCTGTATTGTCATCGCTAGGGATGAATGCTGATGCATGAATTTCGATTTCTTCTTCATCATCTTCTTCACCAATTGGATAGTATAAAACATATGATTTTCCGAACTCGTCTGAGTTAAATGTAAATAGCACTTCGCAAAGCTGCTCGTTGCCTTCTTCGTCTACTACTGTAATATTTTTTTCACCGTGATCCATGTTCTTTCACCTCATTAATTTTGGCTATTCAAAAAGCCTTGTAAAATCATGACCGCAGCCATTTTGTCGATGACTTGCTTGCGTTTCTTTCGGCTGACATCTGCTTCTAAAAGCACGCGTTCTGCTGCCATTGTGGTCAGACGCTCGTCCCATAGGACAACAGGCAGACCGAAAAGTCTTTCAAGCTCTCTCCCGTAGAACTGGCTTGCTTCGCCGCGCGGGCCAACTGTGCCATTCATATTCTTCGGGAAGCCTACAACAATTTTACTGACTTCATGTTCTTTAATAATTTCACCAATTCGATCAAATCCAAACTGCTTTTCTTCTTCATTGATCTTTATGGTTTCTAAGCCTTGCGCTGTCCAACCAAACGCATCGCTTATTGCGACGCCGACTGTTTTGGAGCCGACATCTAATCCCATCGTCCGCATGTTTATCCCTCTCGCTGCTGTTTCAAGTATGATTTGACTAGTTCTTCGATAATTTCATCCCGTTCCAGCTTGCGGATCACATTACGAGCGTCCTTATGGCGTGGAATATAGGCAGGATCTCCTGAAAGCAGATAACCGACGATTTGATTGATGGGGTTGTACCCTTTTTCCTGAAGCGCCCCATAGACTTGGAAGAGCACATCATTCACATCCTGTTCGATCGGTTCCTCAGGAAAGTTGAATCTCATTGTTTTATCAAATGAGCTCACGTTTTACACCTCGCTTTACCATTTGAGCGATATATTCGTCGCCACGCACAGAAATGCCTTCTAGAGCATGACCACTGATGGTTACCTACATTCTACACTACTTTTGCTTGAGATCAAATTGATTTCACCCATTCAGCCGCAAATTGCAGTGCTTCTTCTAGCTTCTCAGGGTCCTTGCCGCCTGCCTGAGCCATATCTGGACGGCCGCCGCCGCCCCCGCCGCAGCGGGAAGCTACTTCTTTGACTAACTTTCCTGCATGGTAACCCTTTTTAATCAAATCTTCTGTTACTCCAGCAATCAAGTTTACTTTCCCCTCATTTGCACTGCCTAAAACGACAATCGCTGAACCAAGCTTTTTCTTAAGATCATCTGCCATATTGCGAAGATTGTTCATGTCAGAAGCTTGTACTTTTGCGGAAAGCAGCTTCACTCCATTGATTTCCTGCACCATGTCAACAAGACTTCCTGCTTCAATGTTCCCCAGCTTAGCCGCTAATGATTCATTTTCACGCTGAAGTTGTTTCATTTCTCCTTGAAGAACATCAATTCTGGACGGAACATCTTTTAAATTCGTTTTTAATTTTGAAGCTGCATCTTTCAGGGTCATGATTTGCTCATTCATCAGCGCATATGCACCCTCACCTGTTACCGCTTCAATTCTGCGAGTTCCTGCGCCAATTCCGCTCTCTGATTGAATTTTAAATAAACCAATCACAGATGTGTTCGGAACATGGCAGCCGCCGCAAAGCTCAAGGCTGTAATCACCGATTTGAACAACACGGACCACTTTGCCGTATTTTTCGCCAAACAATGCCATTGCACCCATTGCTTTTGCTTCCTCAATGCCTTTATGCTCGATATTGACTGAAAGGCTATGCCAAATCTTTTCATTAACGATTTGCTCAATGTTTTCTAATTCTTCTGCCGTAATTTGGCCAAAGTGTGAAAAGTCAAAGCGGAGGCGATCTGGCTCAACTAGTGAACCTGCCTGATTGACATGCGCTCCTAAAACATCTTTTAATGCCTGGTGCAGCAAGTGAGTAGCTGTGTGATTTTTAATAATTTTAGAGCGGTTAAATGCATCCACAACTGCCTTCACAGAGCTGTTCACCTTCAACGTTCCTTTTGAAACGACTGCACGGTGCAGGTTTTGTCCATTTGGAGCTTTTTGTACGTCTTTTACATGTACGATCACTCCGTCAGCTTCAAGAGTTCCTCTATCAGCGATTTGTCCGCCGCTTTCAGCATAGAAAGGCGTTTGATCTAAAATAAATTGAACTTCGTCCCCTTCTGCTGCCTCATCTGCAAACTGACCATCTTTAATAATGGCCAAAACGTTTGCTTCGCTATAAAGATTTTCGTAGCCGACAAACTCACTTTTTTCTTTATAGTCTCCAAGCACACCTTCCTGCACTTGCATGGAATCAACATCCTGACGAGCAGATCGTGCGCGGTCACGTTGCAGTTCCATTTCACGCTCAAAGCCATCATGATCGATTGTCATGCCTTCTTCTTCCGCATACTCTTCTGTTAATTCAACTGGGAATCCGTAAGTATCATAAAGACGGAACACATCTGTTCCTTGAATTACTGTGCTGCCTTTTTCTTTTTCACTTTTCATAACCGTCGAAAGAATCGCCAATCCTTCGTTTAATGTTTCATGGAAACGCTCTTCTTCGTTTTTGATTACTTTTTGGATAAAGTCTTTTCCTTCTGTAACCTGCGGATAGAAATCCTTCATCACATCGCCTACGACGTCAACTAAATCAAACATGAACGGACGGTTAATTTGAATTTGCTTCGCGTATCGAACCGCTCTTCTAAGCAATCTTCTTAGTACATAGCCTCGGCCTTCATTGGATGGCAATGCTCCATCACCAATTGCAAATGCAACAGTACGAATATGGTCCGCAATAACCTTAAAGGCCACATCTGTTTCTTTGTTTTCGCCATATTTTACACCGGAAATCTCTTCGGTTGCTTTAATGATCGGCATAAAGAGGTCTGTATCAAAGTTTGTAGGCACGTTTTGCACAACAGAAGCCATACGCTCAAGACCCATGCCTGTATCAATGTTTTTCTTTGGCAGCGGTGTGTATGTACCATCAGGATTATGGTTGAACTCAGAAAACACTAAGTTCCAAACTTCTAAATACCGTTCATTTTCTCCGCCAGGGTATAACTCTGGATCGTTCTCATCGCTGCCGTATTCTGGACCGCGATCATAGAAGATCTCCGTGTTCGGACCGCTTGGGCCTTCTCCGATATCCCAGAAGTTCCCCTCTAAACGAATGATGCGTTCTTCTGGAACTCCGATTTTTTCACGCCAGATGCTGTAAGCCTCATCATCCTCAGGGTGAATGGTTACAGAAAGCTTTTCTTCTTCAAATCCAATCCACTTTTCAGACGTTAAGAATTCCCATGCAAATTCAATCGCTTCTTCTTTAAAATAATCACCGATAGAAAAGTTTCCTAGCATCTCAAAGAACGTATGGTGACGAGCTGTTTTCCCAACGTTTTCAATATCATTTGTACGAATTGATTTTTGCGCATTAGTAATACGGGGATTTTCAGGCACAACCCGGCCGTCAAAATATTTTTTCAACGTTGCGACACCGCTGTTGATCCACAAAAGGGACGGATCCTCATGCGGTACAAGGGAAGCACTTGGTTCAATAGCATGCCCATTTTCCTTAAAATACTCTAAAAAGAGGCGGCGAATATCTGATCCTGATAAATTCTTCATCTTTATTCCTCCATTAACAATAGTTAAAATCTTTTGAAAATACAAAAAGCCCTCATCCCAAAACAGGGACGAGGACTATACTCGCGGTACCACCCTGATAATAACAGAGCTCATCCCCTGCTATCTCTCAGATCCTTAACGCGGAAGACGGCAGGGATTAGCTGCATTCAGGATTAGCGTTCTGTTATCCTTCACCCAGGGATTCTTCCAGCCTAGGAATCCCCTCTCTAAAAAGTGGTCTATAACATACTTGTTCCATCAATATGTTGTTTGTATAAATACATTTATAAGCGCATTATAGCGATAAGAAAGGCGGTTTGTCAATGCTTCACAGGCTCTCGTTCCCTCTTTTTTGAAAAATGCTTTTTCGCATGAAGGAGGCTGACTTTTAACACGGCCAGAATCGGAACAGCAATAATCAATCCAAGGATTCCGGCTGCTTCTCCCCCTGCTAAAAGAGCAAGCATGATTACGAGCGGATGCATATGAAGACTGTGCCCCATAATAAAAGGCGAAAGTACATTTCCCTCAAGAAACTGCAGAACCAGCACAATCCCAATGGCAATCAGCACCATTTTTGTGGACATCGTTGCGGCAATAATGACAGCCGGAATGGCACCGATAATTGGACCAAAATAAGGAATAACATTGGTTATGCCAATAATCAAACCTAACAGCAGAGAATATTTAATCCCAAACAGCCAAAATAAAATGGCTGATAAGGAACCTATGACGATACAAACAAGCAGCTGACCGCGGATGTAGCTGCCTAGCGACTTATCAACATCTTTTAAAAACAGCAAGCCTTCCTTCCGCCACCTGCGGGGAGTTAAATACCAAACCGCTTTTTTAACAAGAGGATAATCTTTTAACAAGTAAAAAGAAATAAAAGGAATCAGCAACAGCATCACAATATCATTCACAAAATTCATCATCACAGCCAGAATTTTCGTCAGCAAGTTGTCTAATGCTTCCTCAGCTGCCGTAATGCCGCTATCTACTCTTGTCTGCAATCCTTCTGGCCACATCGAAGTTTTCTCCTGAATCATCTGGACCCAGCTTCGATATTGCTCGCTAAATTGAGGAGCACTTTCAGTCAAATCCCTAAGCTGAAGGATAAATGCTGGAATCCCTTTATATAAAGCGAATCCAATTCCACCGAAAAAAATAATATAAATAATGCAAATGGCCACACCCCGATGCATCCCTGTTTCATGTAGTCGCTCCACAATCGGATGAAGCAAATATGTAATAAAAGCACCGATAATGAAAGGAATCAATACAGCCAAAAAAATATCCAGCACTGGATGCCACAATGTCTTTAATTTTAAAAAAACGAAAATAACAATAAATAAAAGCAGCAAAAACCCTAATCGGTAAAACCACTTTATAGGGATATTCATTAAAGTCCGCCCCCTCACTGGATAGTGTGAGAGAGAAGAGGGGGAATCATACATTTATTTTGTTTAGGAGAAGGTTTTTTGCACTTATTGTTCCGGTAGGAATTGAAATTTTTGCTGGCGGGCTTCTTTGGGTCCTTTTAACACCGATTCTTCTGGCTGGCGGGCACTTGTCTCACAAACAAAGAAATCTGCTGAAATAAATTAACAAAAATGGTAAAATAAACTTTATACAGCAACCATATTTTAGCTTATAAGTATTAAAGAAATGGAATGAGGAGAAAAAACCTATGATGATTGCGTCTCTGTATTTTGGCTGGTTTTTCATGCCTATCTTATGTATTATGTTTTGCTTGAATTTAGTATCAATTTTAAAAAAGGTAAAAAACGACGAAAAAACAGCCAAAAACACCGTTTGGCTTACCATTTCTTTTACTCTTATCATGTGGAGTATAGCGATCATTGCTTCAGCAGACATTTACTAAATACACTTAGCTTCATAGCTTAGATCAGCATACGAAACACTCCATTATAATAAAAATAGGGATACCAATTCATCTGCGAATTAGTATCCCTGTATTGATTTTAAAACAATGCTTTTGTCATTTTCTTCTGGATTTTTTTCATATTTCTTGAAGAAAACATTTTGTTTTTTTGAGCTGCATTGTAAACAGCATATCCAGCTCCGATAAGTGCTGCTGAGGTTAAAATTTTGTTCATCTAACACACCTCGATCCGCTAAATTTTCGTTACGATGAATAGCGGCGCTCATCTTCAGCAAACAAGTCGTCAAGAGAACTTAATGATCCGTCTTCTTCAACTTGATGGGTATTGATTATTCCTTTGGATAATGATAGCTCTATAAAGCATCCCCAGCAATAATACTGATTGATGCCAATTTTTCCGATATCCTTGCTCCCGCAATTTGGGCACTTTAGCATAGACGTAAGACACCTCATTTTTATTTTACATTTACAATGATGGCGTCTTTTCCAATCGCAGGCGGCTCTTCTGTCTTAATGACATGTTTTCCTTCGAGCATATCTGAAAAAAAGCCATCGGTACATTCATACCCTACGATTGTGCCCACTTCTTCGGAAAAATATACATCCTCCAGCAGTCCCAGCTTTTCGCCTTCTTTGGTCATCAGCATCTTGCCGGTTAAGCGATTATGGCTTTCACATGTGTATTCCCCGCCCTTTTGAATCGGCTTCATGACAGCAGGACTCGGAATCATTACACCATCCCAGCCAAACGAAGATACATCGTTAATATCAATGAGAAACGTTTTCTTTAAGAGAGCACCTTTTTTCAATAACAGACCCTTAACGAGTCCTTCCTGGGAAATAAATAAATCGCAAATACTTCCAAGTTTATCGCCTGTACTCGCGTTAAAAACGGTCAAGCCTTTTAAAAGGGAAAATGTCCTCAGGAGCGCTCCCACCTTCCCGAACATCAGTATTCAATTCAAGTACATGCTGCAGTAATGCTTATTTCTTATTGTAGCGCGGTTTATCAAAACGCTGATTTCGTTCTCCGCCATCAGCCAGCTCTTCTGAAAACTCATGTGAGCTGCCTTCTTTCATCTTATATGCCTCAATCTCTGCATACGTAAGCTTGTTGTCGTTTTTCTTTGGCATTAGAGATCCCGCCTTCTTGTGTCGATTGGTAAAACTCCCCATAAAAAAACAGCCTAACTTAGACTGTTTCTATTAG
Source organism: Bacillus mesophilum (assembly GCF_008923265.1). Lineage (NCBI taxonomy): Bacteria > Bacillati > Bacillota > Bacilli > Caryophanales > Bacillaceae > Bacillus > Bacillus mesophilum. The sequence continues at coordinate 613,323 of NZ_WBOT01000002.1, forward strand.
CTATATTCTTTTTCCATAAAATCATACGGCGTTATATTTTCCATCCCAATCATTGGGTCAGCAGCCAGCAAAATTTCTTCGTAGGACATGTTTTCGTCCGGTTGAGGTGGAACTTCTCCACCCTGCTCTATGATGCCTTCCTGCAATTTTTCCGTTAATCTTGTCAGTCTTGCCTGTTCATCTGCCCTTTCGACACCTATTCTGAGGGCGTCCTCTTCACCGCATAATATTAAAAACTGTCTGCTTCTTGTAATTGCGGTGTATAACAGATTTCTCCGCAGCATTCGATAATAGCTTTTCACAACCGGCAAAATTACGATCGGAAACTCGCTTCCCTGTGATTTATGAACAGAGCAGCAGTATGCATGTGTGATTTGATTCAAATCCTGTCTAGTATATGTTGCTTCGACTCCTTCAAAAGAAACCACAATCATATCTTGCTTTTCCGTATTTTCTTTTGCATAAAAAATGGAAACAACTTCACCCATATCGCCATTAAAGACATGATTTTCAGGCTGATTCACAAGCTGAAGCACTTTATCGCCAATCCGATATGTTACATCACCAAAGGCCAGCTCCTTCCGTGAGCCATCAGGGTTGCTGTTGAAGATTTCCTGCAGCATCAAATTAAGCTTGTCAATCCCTGCAGGACCTCTATACATAGGCGCCAACACTTGAATGTCCTTGGCTGTATAGCCTTTTTTCTTCGCATTTAAAACTACTTTCTCAACAACTGCCCCAATTTGTCCTGGTCCGCATTTTATAAAAGAACGGTCAGGCTGTGGAGCGCTAATATTTGCCGGAAGCTGTCCTTTTTTCATTTCATGGGCAAGCTCGATAATGGAAGAGCCTTCAGCCTGACGATAGATGTCCACTAAACGGACTGTAGGGAGCCTTTCTGACCTAAGAAGATCTTTAAGAACCTGCCCCGGTCCCACAGATGGCAGCTGATCCTCATCACCTACTAAAATAACCTGCATATTCTCTGGAACAGCTTTAAACAGCTGATTCGCCAGCCAAATATCAACCATCGACGTTTCATCCACAATTAAAATTTTTCCCTCAAGCGGATTTTCATCATGATGATCAAATCCTTCACTGCCATTCCACCCGAGCAGGCGATGAATCGTTACAGCAGGCAGTCCTGTTGATTCGGCCATTCGTTTAGCCGCTCTGCCTGTTGGTGCAGCAAGCAGAAAAGGAAAAGTTTCTTCCTGCTTATAAGCGCCAGGATCAAGCGAGCACCCATGCAGTTCGCCATACAGTTCCACAATTCCTTTAATGACTGTTGTTTTTCCCGTACCAGGACCACCTGTTAAAATAAGCATCGGGCTCATCAGCGCCTTCTGGATCGCTTCTTTTTGCGAAGGAGCATACTGGACCCCAAGCCGTTCTTCAAGCTCACCTAATGCCATTAGAAACTCTGATTCAGGAAATTGCTGATCATATTGCGTCTGCTGCAGAATCCTTTTGATATTTGTCACGATTCCTTTTTCAGAAAAATACAACGGAGGCAAATAGAGGCGCTGATCCTCCGCCATAATCTTGCCTTCTTCCCCAAGCTTCACAATTTCCTTGGAAATATCAGCGAACTCGATCTGGTCACGTTTATTATCCTCAAGCAGCTGTTTAACACTCGGAAGAAGGTCTCTTGCATACATAAACACATGCCCATTCTGCATGCTGCCGGTTTCAAGCATATAAAGGCATGCGGCTCTAATGCGATCTGGATGACTGCCCGATATCCCGATCTGATATCCCAGCTCATCCGCGCGCGAAAAACCGATTCCTTCCACATCTTCAACAAGCTTGTATGGATTATTTTGAATCATATCAACCGTTTGTTCCTTATACGCCTGATAGATTCGCATTGATAACTGCGGCCCAAAGCCATATTGATTTAAAGCAATCATCGCCTGCTCCAACCCCTGATGCTCCATTAACGTATCATATACAAGCTTTGCTTTTTCGCCGGAAAGCTTGGGAACCCGATCAAGTATAGAAGGCTCATTCAGAATTTTAGAGATCGCATTCTCTCCAAGCTCCTCCACTATGCTTTCCGCTGTTTTAGTTCCAATCCCTTTAAAAAGATCACTAGATAAGTAATTGGCAACGCCCTGCTTTGTTTGCGGAATATCCTTGCGGTAATGGGTAGCATGAAGCTGGACGCCAAATTTCGGATGCTCCTTTAACTCTCCGTAAAAAATATATGTCTCATGCTCGTGAAGCTTTGGAAAATAGCCTGTGATCACAGCTTCTTTATCTTCATATGTATGATTTGTATCTTCAACCCGCAAACGCAGCACCGTGTACATGTTTTGCTCGTTATGAAAAATCGTCACAAGATGCTTGCCTTTCATATATTTTTCTTCTGCACCGGAAAATAAGTTTAATGAGCCCTGCTCCTCCATTGATGGTCCCTCCCTTCAAAGGCTTTTTAACATCAGATTAAGTGAGTGAGAATACCTCCAGCACTATTCCTTCTCGATCAATTTTTTCCCGTAACCTGCAAGGACATGATCAGGCTGAATTTCCAGTGCTTTATCGAAGTGTTCCAATGCTTCTTTTTCTTTTTCCTGAAAACCATATGCTACACCTAAATTGTAATATGCATCGGCATGCTCTTCATCGAGGCTGATGCACTTTTTAAATTGTGCAATGGCTTCTTCAATGAATTCCAGTCCTGCAAGGCATAGGCCATATTGGAAAAAGGCTTCAGCATCTTCTTCGTTTAATTCTGTGCTGCGCTGCAGGTATGGCAATGCAAGGCGGGCCTGATCAAGCGCCATTAAAGACATGCCAAGCATGAAATAATTATCACCAGTATTTAAGCCTTTTTGCATCGCACGCTCAAACATGTTTTTAGCTTCTTCAAAGTTTTGCTCATCATAGTATAAGTTACCTGCGCTATAGTAAGCTGCAGCGGCATTTTCATCGAGTGCAATCGCCTTTTCATAGAATTTTAGCGCTTTTTCAGAATCGCCGACAGCTGCTAAGACGTTGCCAAAGTTTATGTATAGTACTGGGTTGTCTGGCTGCTCTTCAATGGCTTCCATAAAGGCCTGCGCAGCTTCCTCCCATTTTCCTTCTTGCATATATTGAATACCTTGCTGATTTTTATCCATTGTACAATCACTCCATTCACTGAAAGTATAGCATATTTTTATTTTAGGACGGAAGAAAGCCCTGAATTCAGTAATTCAGGGCTTGTTTGTAAAAGTAATTTCCACTGCAGGTACCTGCTTTCCACGGGGGGGCTGTTGAGCACCCTCAGCGCGAGCACTGTGAGGTTTCACCCTCCCACTTCTCGACAGGACATTGAGTGGGCTTCAAAGCATGAGCACCGCACGAAGAAAAGGAGCTAGCATTATTGAGGAGTCTCGCTCTCCTCGTTTCAATCACTTAGCATATCTTTTATCATTAAACGTTTTAGACTACCCAACATACGTAAGACGGTCTTCATTTTTGAAAACTCGGTCAATGGTTCCGCCGCCCAGGCAGACATCGCCATCATAGAACACAACCGCTTGGCCTGGTGTGATTGCACGGATTGGTTCATGGAAGGTAACCTTAACAGTATTGTCTTCGGCGAGTTGTACTGTTACTTTATTGTCAGCCTGACGGTATCTGAATTTTGCTGTACATTCGAATGTTTGCGGCTGGTTTTCATCTGAAACCCAGCTAACATTAACAGCCGTGATACTGTCTGAATAAAGCTTTTCATTATGGAAGCCTTGTCCTACATAAAGAACATTGCGCTTTAAGTCCTTGCCAATCGCAAACCAAGGTTCACCTGCTCCGCCAATGCCAAGTCCATGGCGCTGTCCGATTGTGTAGTACATCAATCCATCATGGCGACCCACCACTCTGCCGTCGAATGTTTCCATATTGCCCGGCTGTGCTGGCAGGTAGTTTCCGAGGAATTCTTTGAAATTGCGCTCGCCAATAAAGCAAATGCCCGTACTATCCTTTTTCGTTGCTGTAGCCAGCTCTGCTTTCGCCGCTAATTCTCTAACTTTAGACTTTTCGATGTCACCAATCGGGAACATTACTTTTGAAAGCTGTTCTTGTGTCAGCTGGTTAAGGAAATAGGTTTGATCTTTATTTTCATCAAGCCCTCTCAGCATTTTGTATTCACCATCACGGTATTCTACCCGTGCATAGTGACCTGTTGCTAAGTAATCGGCACCTAGGCTGACAGCATGCTCAAGAAACGCTTTGAATTTGATTTCCTTATTGCACATGACATCAGGATTTGGTGTTCTTCCAGCTTTGTATTCATCAAGAAAGTACGTAAATACCTTTTCCCAATACTGCTTTTCAAAGTTTACCGCATAATAAGGAATGCCAATTTGGTTGCAGACTCTAATGACATCGTTATAATCCTCCGTTGCTGTACAAACGCCAAATTCATCCGTATCATCCCAGTTTTTCATGAAAATACCGATGACATCATAGCCTTGTTCTTTTAAAAGAAGTGCTGCCACAGAAGAATCAACGCCACCAGACATCCCGACAACTACTCGTGTATCTTTTGGATCTTTTTTCATGTTTTTCACCACGTTTCTGTTTTTCTTTTTATTTATGTTATCTTAAATGATTTCCACTCCATGGTACTCGCTTTCCGCGGGGCGGGTGGTGAGCCTCCACCCGCAGGAGTATCGCACCATTCCGTTCCAATCACCAAGCATATCGTCATCCAAAGTTCTTACATATAGCAAGCATATGGAGTATCGCCTTATGTTAATCGCTTTATAATTTTGCTCGTTTCAAGTGCTGCTTTTTCAACCTGTTCCGCTGTGTTGAATAAGCCAAAACTAAAACGGATCGAATTTTGCAGACGATCGTCTCCTTTTCCAAACATCGCAAGAAGCACATGTGATGGTTCAATAGAACCTGCTGTGCAGGCTGAACCGCTTGATGCTGCAATTCCAGCAAGGTCAAGGTTCACAAGCATTTGCTCTACATTTGTTCCAGGAAAGCTTAAGTTTAGTACATGTGGCATTGAATAATCAAGTGATCCGTTTCTGGTAAAATTCACTTCATTTTCATTGAGCTTTTGTACAAATAGCTGCTGATAGCTTTTATATTGCTCTGTCTTCGCTTCCCGTTCTTCCTGTGCAACACGAATAGCCTCCAGAAAGCCTGCAATCGCAGGGACATTCTCGGTTCCTGCTCTGCGTTTTCGCTCTTGCTCACCGCCAAACAAACGAGATGACAGCATGACGTTTTTATGGGCATACAAAAAGCCAATCCCTTTAGGTCCGTTAAGCTTATGGGCCGTGACAGATAATAAATCGACCTGCAATTCCTTCACATCGATCTTCTGCAATCCATAGGCTTGGACAGCATCTGTATGAAAAAGAGCCTGATGATCAGCAAGAAGCTCACCAATTTCTTTAATCGGCTGTATCGTGCCGATCTCATTGTTGGCGTACATAATGGTGACAAGAATGGTTTCGTCCGTTAGTGCATTTTTAACAGCTTCTGCTGAAACTCTTCCAGTCTCATCAACAGGCAAATACGTAACCGTAAACCCTTGCTTTTCAAGCTGCTGACAGGCATGTAAAACCGCATGATGCTCGACCTCAGTTGTGATAATATGATTGCCCTTATCGCGATAAGCATCTGCTGCTCCGAAAATCGCATGATTATCGGCCTCAGTTCCGCCGCTTGTGAAAATAATTTCATTTGGACTAGCACCAATGCTTTTTGCCATTTCTGCCCGCGCTTCATCAATAATATGACGAGCACTTCGTCCAAAGTGATGAATGCTTGAAGGATTTCCGAACTCCTGTCCCATCACTTCCATCATTTTCTCAATCACTCTTGGATGCATCGGGCTTGTTGCCGCGTGATCTAAATATATATGTTCCATTAATTCACCTTCTGACTTTCGAAATATATCGTTGCAGACTTTTAGTCTTACTTCCTATGAAAGCAGGGAATTAGCTTTCGGGGGGAGATTTTAAATATTAACTTTCTTTTAGGGCTCGTATAGTTAAGTACCGGGGTAGGGATATTTTTAACACTCTAGCTCTCTTCTTAAAAACGAAGTTCGGAGGGAGATTGTCTCTTTTTAACGACCCAACTCTATCCTAAAGACAAGGTTCAGTTGTTAAACTCCCTTTTTAACGACCCATCTCTATCCTAAAGACGAGGTTCAGTTGTTAAACTCCATTTTTAACCACCCATCTCTACCCTAAAGGGGAAGTTCGGGGGTTAAACTCCCTTTTTAACGACCCATCTCTATCCTAAAGACGAGGTTCGGTTGTTAAACTCCATTTTTAACGACCCAACTCTATCCTAAAGACGGGGTTCAGTTGTTAAACTCTCTTTTTAACGACCCATCTCTACCCTATAGGCGAAGTTCGGGGGTTTCACCAACCCAACCCATCCCTCTCAACAAAGCGGATTTTAGCATTAATCTCCACTCATTAAATATAAAACATATAAGAATCCCCTGCGTTGTCATCTGTATGATTCGCCAGGTCTTCGATCGTGGTGTTGTCTAATACATCTTTGACCGCATCGCGGATTCTGATCCATAGTTCTCGCTTTGCCGGTTCTTCATCTTCAATACCCTCAACAGGACTGATCGGACCTTCCAGGACGCGAATAATATCTCCGGCGGTAATGTTTTGCGGTTCAGAGCCTAATATATAGCCCCCATATGCTCCTCTAATGCTCTTAACGAGTCCGGCATTGCGCAGCGGTGCAATGAGCTGCTCTAAGTAATGCTCTGATAAATCATTGTTTTGGGCAATGACCTTTAGCGAAATCGGTCCTTCCCCATGTTTTCTGGCAAGTTCAATCATAATGGTTAAGCCGTAGCGGCCTTTAGTTGAAATTTTCATGGATTTACACCTCTATTTTCTTTATCTATAAAAGGCTGTTTTCGTAGCGACGCCAAAAATAGATCCGTCAGCTTTTGACATTGCGGCAATGCCTTTCCTACAAGTGGACCTATACATAAACTAATAAAAACGGTTCCCCAAAAAACAGGACCGCCAAGCTGCCAGCCGACAATTAATACTAGTATTTCCATCACAGCACGCACTCTTCCGACCTTCCAGCCTGTCTTTGAAGTAAGTGCAATCATAAGACTATCACGAGGACCTGCTCCCAGCTGTGCTGATATATAAAGTCCCATTCCATAACAGTTAATAAGAATACCAGCTGAAAACATCAGTAGCTTTCCAGTCATACCTGAAGGAGTATCCATAAAAGGCAATAACATATACATGTCGATAAACAATCCAACAAGAATCATATTCAAGTATGCACCGGCCTTGGGCATTTCCTTTGATATTAGGGCTGATACAATGAGCACAGCAATGCCAACAATAATGGACCAGCTTCCAATCGATAATCCGAATTGATAATAAAGACCAACATGCAGAACATCCCACGGTGAAGCTCCTAAATCAGCCAATATCACCAAATCAATTCCAAGACTCATCACAAGCAATCCTAATAAGTAAACCGAAAATCTTGGACCGATCTGGCCTCTTCTCTTCATATTCATCCTCTTTTCCCATCCATGTGATCTTATATATATATTTAAATTCCTTACTTTCTCTATAGACTTTTGTCATTATAGCATAATTGCAGGCATTAATCATTTATACAAAAGGACAGTTTATGATATGTTTATAGCAGAAAATTCCCTGCACTATATTTGGAGTGATTGTTATGAGCATTAAACCATTAGCCTTCAGAATGCGGCCTAAAACAATAGACGAAATCATCGGACAGGAGCATTTGGTTGGTGAAGGAAAAATTATAGACCGGATGGTAAAAGCCAAACAGCTTTCTTCGATGATATTATATGGACCTCCCGGAATTGGCAAAACGTCGATTGCGAGCGCCATTGCCGGCAGCACCCGGTTTGCCTTTCGTACATTAAATGCCGTTACCAATAATAAAAAAGACATGGAAATCGTTGCGGCTGAAGCCAAAATGTCCGGAAAAGTCATTCTTCTCCTTGATGAAGTCCATCGTCTTGATAAAGGCAAACAGGATTTTCTGCTTCCATACCTTGAAAACGGCATGATTACATTAATTGGCGCCACAACCAGCAATCCCTATCATGCTATTAATCCAGCCATTCGAAGCAGATGCCAGATCTTCGAATTAAAGCCGTTATCAATTGAAGATCTAAAGCTTGCCTTAACAAGAGCAATACATGATGAAGAACAAGGGCTTGGAGATAAAAACATCCAAATTGATGAGGATGCACTCACTTTTTTTGCCACAAGTTCAAATGGAGATGTCCGCAGTGCCCTCAATGCCTTAGAGCTTGCCGCATTATCAACAAAAGCTGCCGATGATGATGTAATCCATATTACGTTGGCTGTTGCAGAAGAATGCATGCAGAAAAAAAGCTTCCATCATGATAAAGATGGTGACGGACATTATGATGTGCTCTCCGGCTTTCAAAAATCAATTCGCGGCAGTGATGTCAATGCAGCTTTGCATTATCTCGGCAGACTGATCGAAGCAGGTGATCTGACCAGTATCGGCCGCAGATTATTAGTCATTGCCTACGAAGACATCGGGCTCGCTTCCCCGCAGGCAGGAGCCAGAACATTAGCAGCGATCGAATCGGCCGAACGGCTCGGTTTTCCCGAAGCACGCATTCCGCTTGCCAATGCGGTCATTGAATTATGCCTATCACCGAAATCAAACTCAGCCATTTCAGCAATCGATAGTGCTTTAGGAGATATCCGCAGCGGCATAAGCGGGGATGTCCCGAATCATTTAAAGGATGCGCACTACAAAGGCGCAGCCGAGCTTGGACGCGGAATTGACTATAAATATCCGCATGATTATGAATCCGGATGGGTGAAGCAGCAATATCTGCCGGACAAACTGAAACACAAAAAATACTATGCTCCAAAACTGACAGGAAAATTTGAGCAGGCACTTGCCGCGATTTATCAGAAACTAATGAAATAATGAGCATTAGGTGAAAGAACAAAAAATGCTTAGGACACTTAACGTCCTAAGCATTTTTGCGATTATGCAGCCACATCACGTTTCTTAAATGTATAGAAAGCAATAAACTGGAATAGCAAGAAATAAATAATAAGCATGATGACCGAGAAGCCCATTGTCATTCCTGGGATGAGGGGAGAACCATCCAAGTATTGCATCAAATCGGTGTTGGCAAAGAGAATGTATTTCGCCCAATCATATCTCATCGCAACCAGGCTTGTCACCGTGCCTCCCATAAACATAAGGAATAGAGAAAGACCGATAGCCAGCGAACTGTTTCTGAATGCCGCTGAAATCATAAAGGCCATCGTCGTCAGCATAAATAAATTAATTGAGTTTAATCCATAGTAGGTCAGTAAATGCACAAACATACTCGTTTCAATTACCTGACCGTCCTGATAGCGCAAATATGGCGACACTTCACCAGGAGTTCCAAAGAGGATACCGCCCAAAATAGCAGAATAACTAAAGAGAAGCGCGAGCAGCATTAAACTGAACAAAACAACTGTTACATATTTTGAAAGCAGGATTTTTTCCCGGCGAATCGGTCTGATTAAAAGCAGTTTGATGGTGCCCCAGTTAAATTCGCTGGCAACAATTCCAGCTGCAATAATAATTGAAAACATCCCAACAAACTCAATGACAAAAGATGCATCCTGAACAAAACTCCAGACAGAATAACTGTCATTAGGTGAAATATTATGCTCCAGTCGATATTGGCCAATGGCAATATCGCTTTCATAACTGTGTCTCATTTCAGGTGTGAAAGTATCACCGTATTCTTCTAATTCTTTCGTCAGCGTTTCGTTCTGCATTTCGATGCCGCGCTGCCAATCGCTATTATCCGGCACGGTTCCGCCGCTTTCCTGATACTTAATAAAAGCAGCCATGACAGTGACAAAAAATAACAAGAGACCAATCATGACATAAGTGCCGGCACGTTTAAAAATTTTCATCCATTCATTTTTCAATAAGTTCAGCATTTTCTACTCCCCCTTTTTTGCTGTAATTTCAAGGAATCGATCTTCTAGTGTCTTATTTACTTCTTTTAGTCCGTATATCTTTATATCGTTTTGAACGAGCATTGATATAATATTAGGTACCTCTTCTTTTAAAATAACAATTGAAATATTTTTATCGGAAAGAGCAATTGAACTTTCTGGATACTGTTGCTTTAATAGCTCAACCGCCGCATTGGCCGGCTCTGCTTCCAGCTCAAACTGTTTCTCACCTGTTTGTATAACATCATGAACAAGCTGTACATCCACAAGTTTTCCCTGTTGAATAATGCCAATGCGGTCACACATCATTTCCATCTCTGAAAGCAAATGACTTGAAACGATAACCGCCATGCCTTTTTCTCTTGCTAATTTCCGAATATGATCCCGGATCTCTCTAATACCCGACGGATCTAATCCATTTGTAGGTTCATCCAGTATTAAAATTTTTGGATCATGCAATAGACATTGCGCTAATCCAAGACGCTGCCTCATTCCAAGTGAATAGGTTTTGACTTTATCATGAATCCGGTCTTTTAAACCGACAAACTCAACTGTTTCCATGATTTTTTCCTTTGTTACTCCTTTTGACATCCGCCCGAAATGCACAAGGTTCTGATAGCCGCTCATAAATTTATACATTTCCGGGTTTTCAACTATGGCTCCCACATGCTGAATAGCTTCTTCAAAATTCGTCTTTACGCTGCTGCCTAGAATTTGAATATCACCTGAAGTGATGCCGATCAAACCAGCAATCATTCGAATCGTTGTTGTTTTTCCTGCTCCATTTGGCCCTAAAAATCCAAATACCTCGCCGCTTTTCACCTCAAAGCTTAAGGAATCAATGATTTTTCTGCCTTTAATTACTTTTGAAACATTTTGAATTTCTACAAAATTTTCCATATCTTCACCTCTTTTATATTTCATTTCTTTTTGCACTGCTCTGAAAAATCACTTTCATCCACTCAATAATAGACAGGCCCTTCTCTTCTCTTAACGCCTCGACTTCTTCGTGTGCAATCAGTTCACCATTCAGTAAAACAAGCACTTCATCCAGCAGGGCTTCAATTTCAGCAATTTCATGAGTTGCAATCAGCAGAGTTTGTTTTTCAAAGTCGATATACGTAAGCAGCCCTTTAACAATTGACTCTCGAACCATTGGGTCTAATCCCGAAAAAGGCTCATCAAGTAGAAGATATTCTGCATCCCTCGCTAAGGCCAAAACCAGCTTTAGCCTGCCGCGGCTTCCTTTTGACAGATGCTTTATTTTTGTATCTTTTTCTAATGACATAAAACTCAATAATTCATATGCCCTTGTTTGATCAAAGTCAGAAAACTGCGTGTCGTAAAATGAGATTAAATCCTTAGGTGTAAAAGAAGGATAGAGTGTATCCAATTCCGTTAAGTAAGCCACTGTTCCAGCCGTTTTTCGATCAGGTTTTTTCCCATTTACTGTGACATTACCTTCGGAGGGATAAGCGAGTCCTGCAATCAACTTTAAAGTCGTTGATTTTCCGCTTCCATTCGGACCAACTAATCCATAGATTTTTCCCTTTTCCAGTGCGAAAGACATGGAATGGATCGCTTTCTTTCTTCCGTACTTCTTGTAAACTTCTGCAAACTCAATCATGAACTCCCCTCCAAGTAATCCTCTACCTTTTGAATCAATTGTTCAGGGGGAACGCCAAGCTCTTTCATACTATTGACAAAGGAATGAATGACTTCATCCTGCATTTCTCTTTTCAGAGCAGCAATAACACCGTGCTCTTCCGTTACAAAAGTTCCCTGACCACGTTTCGTCAACACTATTCCCGTCCTCTCCAATTCACTATAAGTCCTTTGGATTGTATTTGGATTCACTCCTGATTGGATCGCCATTTCCCGAACCGAAGGCAGCTTGCTTCCAGCCTGGAGATCTCCCCGAATAATCTGCTGCTGCACTTTACTGACAATTTGCATATAAATCGGCTTTGAAGCTTGAAACTGATCTCCCATCGTATTCACACCTCAACCTTCTTCTCCAGCATCCAAATGGAAAAAATAACAACTGCCATTAAAAGGATTAGATAGAGTGCAATTTCTGTAAGTGAGATAAAAGGATTCGCTGTAAGCTCGGCTGAAAAAGACTGATTTGAAAGTTCGTAGTTTAATGTTTTTAGGCTGGTCATATCAATGGCGCCAAGTTCCCAAAAGGATTGATATATTGGGAGCTCATTAATCAGGGTTTCAATATAAAATAAGACAGCCCATAAACATATTAAAATCCCCCACCGCAATCCGCTGTTCCAGCCATATAATTTTAGCGAATGATATAAGGTCCAATAAAAAAATGTCCATATTCCTAAATAGAAGGAATAGACAATAATACTTAATGACACACCAGTCAGTATGAACATAGGCAGCTGATCTTTAGCAAAGAAATAATTGCCTATATCACTCTTTGTCGCCCATATCGCAATGATGAAAGCAATAATAATAGAAACCATCATAAACACAAACCCTATTAGAAACTTGGAAAAAAAGAGCTGATAACCGCTGTTCGGATTATGAAGCCATAACTGTGTTTTTGCTTCCACATTCAATGACAGCAGCAGGTAAATCGGCAAATAAAACGCATGTGCACTGAGAATCATGAACACCAGCACTTCAAAAACAATCATGTCATTCACATATTGAGATATGCTATAGCCTGCAGCCGCAACTGCTATGGTCAGCAGGACCCCCCATATAAACCAAATTCTCATTAATTTTGTTTCTTTGATTAAAAGTCCTTTAAAGGCTTTCACAAATATAAATGCCCCCTTTGCTGTATCCGTGTACTAGTCAAATAATACACTAATACATTTTTAAATGTCAATCCATTTTTGTATGTTTTTAACAGCAGTAGGTGAAGGTAATAGTAGGCTGAATGAAAGAAGATGATGATGACCGTGACTGCAAAACAAAAATGGACCCATGAGGACGATGAATTGCTGAGAGAAACTGTGCTCGAATATACCGGGAATGGCGATCCGAAAGCAGCTGCATTTAAAACGGCTGCCGCTAAGCTGAACCGTTCTGCCGCAGCCTGTTCCAATCGCTGGTTTCACTTAAACAAAGAGCAGGCTGTACATAAAAAAAACATTCATTTATCAGAAGTGATTGCATTTTTGGAAGAATTCCCAAGATTGCTAAAGGAAAACGAAGAGTTGAAAAGCATACAAGCTGAGTTGTCAGTGCAAAACGAATCCTTACAGTCACAGCTTGAGGAGAAACGCGACAAATATGAGGCAACCTTGGAGCAGCATGAAGAAATGACGAAACTTTTTGAGGAGGCATCGATGTTGTTTGATGGAGAGATTAAGCGGGTTGTGCATTGAGATTTGAGGGAAATTAGTTGTGAAAACCAGTGCTTGGTGCGGATTCGCGACCGTTTTTTACTTTAAAGAACGTGATTAATGGCTGAATTCTGCTCTTTTGTTAAGCTAACAATTGGGATATCCGCCGTTATTTTTGAAATATCCGCCAAAAACAGCTATTTATCCGCCAATCGACATTTCTAATCTAACCAACCGGCTAACAAGTCAATTAGCCAGATGGCCGCATATCCCCATAAAACGAAAAAAAGCCCATTGCTGGACTTTTACTTCTCATCTTTTACTCTTGAAATTTTAATATCGCTTAATAATTCCCTCACAACATAACTCGCCATGACAAGGCCAGCTACAGAAGGAACAAAAGCATTGGAAGATGGGGGCATTTTGGCTTTGCGGATCACCGCATCATCTTTGCCGACTTCCTTGCGCACATCCTCGCGAATCACAATTGGACTTTCATCGGAAAATACAACCGGAATTCCTTTGCGAATGCCTTCTTTTCTTAAGCGGGTACGGATCACTTTTGCAATTGGATCTGTATGTGTTTTTGAAATATCCGCAATCTGAAAACGGGTTGGATCCATCTTATTCGCAGCACCCATGCTTGAAATAACAGGAATATTGCGGCTTAAGCATTCTTTCATTAAGTGAATTTTATATGAAATCGTATCAGAAGCATCGACAACAAAATCCAAACCATATTCAAAAAATTGCTCATATGTTTCTTCTGTATAAAACATTTTTAGTGCGATGACTTCGCAATCCGGATTAATGTCTTTGATTCTTTCTTTCATTAAATCAGCTTTTGGCTGACCAACAGTAGAAAGTAAAGCAATAATTTGTCTATTCACATTGGTGATATCAACATCATCTTTATCAACAAGTATCAATCTGCCAACACCTGAACGGGCAAGTGCTTCCGCTGCAAACGTACCTACTCCGCCAATTCCCAGTACGGCAACCGTACTATTTTTCATGATGTCTATGCCTTCCTTGCCGATCGCAAGCTCATTTCTTGAAAACTGATGCAACATATTTATTCAACTCCAACCTATTGTAATCATCTTATTTATTATCATTTACCCGATAATGAATATATCATACTTCTTTATAAATACAAGTAGTTCGATAGGAATATATTAGTTACACTCTTTCTTTCCAGGTTAACGGCTTTTAACCTGGAGCTTGCGTCATTGAAACCGACGACAGCAGATTTAAGGTAACAATCGATCATTTCCTTGGTCTTATCGATCATTTCCCCACCACATACGATTATTTCCCTAATTCACTCGATCAATTCTAAGGATTTATCGATCTCTTTCTTACTTTATCTGATCAATTGACCTAACAGCAGAATACAACATAACTAATTTGTTAATAGAATAATTTACCATAATTCATAATTTGTTCAACATTTCACAATCTTATTCCTTCTGACATATGCTATTCTAAATTCAGAAAAAGAAAAGGAGTGATTGATATGATGGTCTATGAGTGGATGCCTTTCGCAACAGATCGTGAGGAGTATACGCAAACGTCGTTTGAAGCACTAATTGGTGATGCATTTGAATCCATGTTTTTTGCGAAGGATGATCCCATTCCAACTTATATTTGGACTGTCAATTATGTCGTCATTGTTAAAAGAAGCTCTAAAATCTTTACGGACATCACTTTCAAAAAAGTGCCCCGCAACCCTGTAAGTGCATAGTTTATTTTTTTATTCTATCATGTGAAATATTTCACAATTCAATTGGAGGGTTTAATCATGGCTATTGATGAAAAACAACTAACTGAAAAAGCTTCAGCTTTAACAGAAGTTGACCAGCTTGCTGCCAATGGACTGCAGGCATTAAAAAATTTCAGCAGTTTTTCTCAGGAAAAAATCGATAGTATTGTCAAAGCAATGGCTCTTGCAGGACTTGATCAGCATATGCCGCTTGCCAAGCTTGCTGTAGAGGAAACCGGCAGAGGTGTCTACGAAGACAAAATCATAAAAAATATGTTTGCAACAGAATACATCTATCACAATATCAAATACGATAAAACCGTTGGCATCATCCATGAAAACAATCATGAAGGCATCTATGAAATTGCTGAACCAATCGGTGTTATTGCTGGAGTGACACCTGTTACGAATCCAACATCAACAACCATGTTTAAAGCTCTAATATCAATAAAAACAAGAAATCCTATTATATTTGCTTTTCATCCTTCCGCACAAAAATGCAGCAGTGAAGCGGCGCGTATTCTGCGGGATGCGGCCATACAGGCCGGTGCTCCAGAACATTGTATTCAATGGATTGAAACACCATCTCTTGCAGCTACACAACAATTAATGACACACCCTGATATATCACTCATTCTTGCAACCGGCGGCTCCGGAATGGTCAAATCTGCATACAGTTCAGGAAAGCCCGCTCTAGGGGTTGGCCCTGGAAACGTTCCTTGCTATATTGAAAAAACAGCCAATGTCAGACGGTCCATCAATGATTTAATTCTCTCCAAAACCTTTGACAACGGGATGATTTGTGCGTCTGAGCAAGCTGTCATCATTGATAAAGAAATCTACAATGAAGTCAGGAATGAAATGATCGAAAATGGCTGTTATTTTGTTAATCCTGATGAGAAGAAGAAGCTTGAGAAACTTGTCATCAATGAACACACATGTGCCATCAATGCAGAAATCGTAGGCATGCCTGCAGCTGCAATCGCTGAAAAAGCCGGTTTCCATGTGCTAGAAGGGACAAAAATTCTTGTAGCCGAGCTGAAAGGGGTTGGCGCAGACTACCCATTATCCCGGGAAAAACTAAGTCCTGTACTTGCCTGCTATAAAGTAAACAGCCTTGAAGAAGGATTGACACGATGTGAGGAAATGCTGGAATTTGGCGGTTTAGGGCATTCAGCTGTTCTTCATTCCAGCAGTGAGCATGTGCAGCGCTTATTTGGAACAAGAATGAAGGCAGGCAGAATTATTTTAAATGCTCCATCCTCTCAAGGAGGCATTGGAGATATCTACAATGCCTACATGCCTTCACTGACGCTTGGATGCGGCACTTACGGCGGAAACTCTGTATCTACGAATGTAGGAGCTGTACATCTTATCAATATTAAAAAAATGGCACAAAGGAATAATAATATGCAGTGGTTTAAAATCCCGCCAAAAGTTTATTTTGAAAAGAATTCAACTCAATATTTAGCAAAAATGCCAAAGATCTCGAAAGCCTTTATTGTGACAGACCCCGGTATGGTGAAGCTCGGTTATGTCGATAAAGTACTTTATTATCTGCGTAAGCGTCCAGACTATGTCCATTGTGAGATTTTTTCTGATGTGGAGCCAGATCCTTCAATTGAAACGGTCATAAAAGGTGCTGAGCAGATGGCACAGTTTAATCCAGATGTGATTATCGCTCTTGGCGGCGGTTCAGCAATGGATGCAGCCAAAGGAATGTGGCTATTTTATGAGCATCCTGATACTGAATTTTTTGGGTTAAAGCAGAAGTTTTTAGATATCCGAAAAAGAATCGTAAAATATAAAAAACTCGGTGAGAGAGCACAATTTGTGGCGATTCCAACAACCTCTGGCACTGGTTCTGAAGTCACTTCCTTCTCTGTTATTACCGATAAAGAAGCAAACATTAAATACCCTTTGGCAGACTATGAGTTAACGCCTGATGTTGCCATCATTGATCCTCAATATGTTATGACCGTTCCGAAGCATATTACGGCAGATACAGGCATGGACGTTTTAACACATGCCATTGAGGCTTATGTTTCCGTCATGGCAAATGATTACACAGACGGTCTAGCCATGAAAGCCATTCAGCTTGTCTTTGATTATTTGCCTAAAGCTTATCGTAATGGAGCAGATGAATTGGCAAGGGAAAAAATGCATAACGCCTCCACCATCGCCGGAATGGCATTTGCTAACGCCTTTTTAGGAATCAATCATAGCCTTGCCCATAAGCTTGGCGCGGAATTTCATATTGCACATGGCCGTGCCAATGCAATCCTAATGCCGCATGTGATTCGCTATAATGCAGTCAAACCAAAAAAATTCACCGCATTTCCTAAATATGAACGCTTTGTTGCAAACGAACGTTATGCTGAAATTGCTAGATCACTAGGATTGCCTGCCCGGACAACAGAAGAAGGCGTAAATTCGCTGATTCAAGCTGTCTGTGACTTGGCAAAAGAACTGGAAATACCAATGACCCTTCAAGGAAACGGCGTAAATAAAGAAATATTTGAAAGCAGAGTTGATTTCTTAGCAGAACGTGCATTTGAAGATCAGTGCACAACCGCTAATCCAAAACTACCACTGATCACGGAGCTCGCTGAGATTTATCGCCAGGCTTGGTAATCAAATTAGACGTGAAACCGGAGAAAATCTCCGGTTTTTTTGTCTTTGTGTATGAATTTTGCTTTATATTGAGCCTGGAATGCTTGTTTCTCATGAGAATGAGCCAGGCAGGTTTGGGTTTGCTATCAAATTTTCTGGGTTTCCTATCAAAGTTGGGGTTTATTCTATCAAAACTCCTCGGTTTCCTATCAAAGTTTGGGTTTATCCTATCAAAATACCTCGGTTTCCTATCAAAGTTTGGGTTTATCCTATCAAAATTCCTGACTTTCCTATCAAATTTTCCGAGTTTCCTATCAAACCCGCTAAATCGCCACTATTTAACAGGTACACAAATTTCACAAAGATGCCTCTCTATCTTTTCTTCGGAATATCGCTCCAATGCCGGCCGATCCATGTCCACAAGTATTCCATCTCTTTTCAAATCCAAAAATATCATGCCCCAGGCTGTCCCAATCGCTTCAGCTGTATGCTCAATTTCGTAAATAGCATATCTTCCTGGTAAAAGAACCCCTTCACTAACTTGATCATCTAAAAGCACTCCCTCAGGAATCACAATTCCCGCATCATATCTGCAGTGTTCTGACCGTGTCGTTTCCGGATCGTCATGGGATAGCCCCACAATCACCCCTACTCCCTGCATCAGCCCGTTTTCCCTTCCCCACTCTTTTATTCTCCTCATCGCTTC
Source organism: Bacillus mesophilum (assembly GCF_008923265.1). Taxonomy (NCBI): domain Bacteria; kingdom Bacillati; phylum Bacillota; class Bacilli; order Caryophanales; family Bacillaceae; genus Bacillus; species Bacillus mesophilum. The sequence goes on from NZ_WBOT01000002.1 coordinate 631,722, forward strand.
AATATTCCCCATCCCATAAGGTCCAACATGCCGAACATACGCAATACGTGCTGCGGGCAATTTTCAATTTTTCTTTTCATCCTTATTACCTCCATTTTGTTTGTACGTCCAAAATGAATGTAACAGTCATTAAAATGAATTTCACCATTAATTTTAAAATTTTTTCCAATTATTTTAAAACAACAGCAAAAAAAACCCCGCGCAATTAGCGCAGGGTTTCATTCAATCACAAGTATGTAGTTAAAGAGTCCCAATCATGCCGTCGCCTCATGTGCCTTCGTTTTGAACCCGCACTCAGCAGGTGGGTGTCCTGTTCCTGCATTTGCAAGTCCTCTAACATGGAGGCATTTACGCGGCTTGGAAACTCTGGACTCCCGAAGGAATAATGTTCGGTCAAAATTTCAGGTATAACAACGAACACATCAGGACTCTTTATGAATTGAACTCATTATATCATGAAATGAAAGCTCTTACAACGAGTAAGGAATAGGCAATTATTCACTTTTTTTCAGATTTAAAGCTAAGTGTAAGTCATTTAACTGCGTCTCACTAACCTCACCAGGTGCATTTGTCAGCACGCAGCTTGCACTTGCTGTTTTAGGGAATGCAATGGTATCACGCAGATTGGTTCTGCCTGCAAGCAGCATTACAAGACGGTCAAGACCGAGTGCAATTCCGCCATGCGGAGGTGTTCCATATTCGAATGCTTCTAGAAGGAAGCCGAATTGCTCTCTCGCTTCTTCTTTTGAGAAGCCAAGCACTTCAAACATTTTTTCTTGCACTTCACGTTCGAAAATACGAAGTGATCCGCCGCCAAGCTCATAGCCGTTTAAGACTAAGTCATATGCTTGTGCCTTCACCTGTTCAGGATTGCTGTCCAATAAATGCAGGTCTTCGCGTGCCGGCATTGTGAATGGGTGGTGTGCTGCATAATAGCGGCCTTCATCTTCTGCATACTCAAGCAATGGCCAATCTGTTACCCATAAGAAATTGAATTTGCTTTGATCAATCAGATTCTGTTCTTTACCGATTTTTAATCGAAGTGCACCTAATGCATCTGCAACCACATTCTTTTTATCAGCCACAAATAACAGCAAATCTCCTGTTTCAACTGAAAGTGCCGAGTTTAGTTCGCTTTCTTCTTCCGGGCTGACAAACTTAGCAATTGGCCCTTTTAAGCCTTCTTCTTCCGCTTTCAGCCATGCAAGGCCTTTTGCGCCATATCTGGCAACGAATTCTGTTAGAGCATCGATATCTTTACGAGAGTAAGCTGATGCACCATTTTTCACATTAATGGCTTTCACTTGCCCGCCTGATGAAACAGCTCCTGCAAATACTTTAAAACCAGATTCCTTTACAATAGCAGACACGTCTGTTAATTCCATTGCAAAGCGTGTGTCCGGCTTATCTGAGCCAAAACGGTCCATCGCCTCTTGGTACGGCATCCGGTTAAACGGCGTTTCAATCTGAATGCCTTTAACGTCCTTCATGATTTTTGTCATCATTGATTCCATCATCGCAATAATATCATCCTGGCTCATGAAGCTTGTTTCAATATCAAGCTGTGTAAATTCAGGCTGACGGTCTGCACGCAAGTCTTCATCACGGAAACAGCGGGCGATTTGATAATATTTTTCAAGTCCGCCAACCATTAATAACTGCTTGAAAATCTGCGGTGATTGCGGCAGTGCATAGAATTCGCCTGGATGTACACGGCTAGGCACTAAATAGTCACGAGCCCCTTCAGGTGTGCTTTTCGTTAAAATTGGTGTTTCTACATCAATGAATCCTTCTTCATCAAGAAAATTCCGCATTGTTTTTGTAACTTGATGACGCATTTTTAATGTTTCAAAAATAGCTGGTCTGCGCATATCTAAATAACGGTATTTCAGACGGACATCCTCAGACACATCTGTTTGATCTTCAATTACAAACGGAGGTGTTTTCGCTTCATTAATGATGTTCACAGTTGCAACTGAGATTTCAATTTCACCTGTTTTTAAATTAGCATTCACTGTGCCTTCCTGACGGGCAACAACCGTTCCTGTCACATCAAGCACATACTCATTTCTGATTTTTTCTGCTGTCTCCAAAGCTTCTTTAGAAACTTCCGGGTTAAACACGATTTGCACAATCCCCGTACGGTCACGAAGGTCGATAAAAATTAGCCCTCCAAGATCGCGTCGCTTTTGCACCCATCCTTTTAATGTAACAGTTTCGCCAATATGGCTGCTGTTGATATGACCACATTCATAAGTTCTGCCAAACATCTCTATTCCTCCTATTTGCCGCTTAGTTCTATAAATTTCTCGATAAATGAATCGAGATTGATTTCTGTTTGCTCACCAGTATCCATGGATTTTAAATTGATTTTATTCTCTTTGAGCTCATCTTCTCCAAGAACAGCAACATATTTCGCATTTACACGGTCTGCTGCTTTGAATTGCGCTTTAATTTTACGATCTAAATAATCTCGATCAGCCGAAAATCCAGCATTTCTAAGCTTCTGCAGCAGACCAACTGTGTAATCCTTTGCTTCGTCTCCCAAAGCTACAAGATAACAATCTATGCTGTTCTTTAAATCAAGCTCTACCTTTTCAGCTGAAAGGGCAGCAATGAGTCTTTCAATACTGAATGCAAAACCAATACCAGGGGCTTCCGGTCCGCCGATGTCTTCTGTTAAGCCATTGTATCGGCCGCCGCCGCAAAGTGTTGTGATAGCGCCAAAGCCTTCTGCATCACTCATAATCTCAAATGCTGTGTGTGTGTAATAGTCTAATCCGCGCACTAGATTTGGATCCACCACAAACTCTATGTCAAGATCCTGTAAATATCTCTGCACTTTTTCAAAATAAGTTTTTGAATCTTCATTTAAATAATCTAAAATCGATGGAGCTGACTTCATCAGTTCATGCTCACGATCTTTTTTACAGTCAAGAATCCTCATTGGGTTTTTCTCTAATCTGTTCTGACAGTCGCTGCAGAATTCTCCGATCCGCGGTTTGAAATGTGCAATCAATGCATCGCGGTGCGCGCCTCTGCTTTCTTTATCGCCCAGGCTGTTAATGACAAGCTTTAATTTTTTCAAGCCCATCTCTTTGTAAAAAGTCATTGCAAGTGCAATCACTTCTGCATCTATTGCCGGATCGGAACTGCCGATTGCTTCAACACCAAATTGCACAAATTGGCGGAATCTACCTGCCTGAGGGCGTTCATAGCGGAACATGGGTCCCATATAATACAGTTTGATCGGCTGATTCGCGTAGCCAAACATCTTATTTTCAACATAAGACCGCACTACAGCAGCTGTTCCCTCTGGACGAAGTGTTAAGCTGCGCTCACCGCGGTCCTCAAAGGTATACATCTCCTTTTGCACAACATCCGTTGTATCGCCTACTCCGCGCAAAAATAGCTCTGTGTGTTCAAAAATGGGCGTTCTGATTTCCTGATATTGAAATCTATCACAAATTTCTTTCGCCTTCTCTTCAATAAGCTGCCATTTCTCAACTTCTCCAGGTAAAATATCCTGCGTTCCTCTTGGTATGTGAATTGCCATAACGAATCCTCCTAAAACAATTAATTACTATATATGTATAAAAATAGTCTGAACACAAAAAACTCCCGTCCCTTGTATTCATTACAAATACAAGGGACGAGAGTTATATTCCCGTGGTGCCACCCTAATTGAAGACAGTTTACCTGCTTCCACTTTTACAGTTAACGCCTGTGTACGTTCATTTCCTACTAGGCCAGATTGGCATTTCAGAACGAAGCCTACGAAGTGTTCTTTCATTAAATCAGTTTGGAGAAATGCTTTCAGCCTAAGGCATTTCCTCTCTTTCCAATTAGGATTTAACTACTCTTCTCCATCATCGGTTATATGAAAAGCGTAAGCGCCTTTCCTTGTGCTTATATTATTTACTTAATATTAAGGAGCAAAGCACATAATGTCAAGAGCGAATATTACGAGCGCCCCATTTTCTTTTTTAATGTTTTCACATCTTTTAATGTCAGGCCAAACTCAGAAGCAAGCTCCACCATGTTTGATCGCTGCTCTGATTGGATAAAATCATGAAAATCGACACCAAATAGTTTATTGTTAGCTGATTGAACAGACATTCCTTTATCGCCAAATCTCATGATAGAAATCATCCTTTACATTTTTTGTATTTCTTTAGTATTCCCTGCTAACTAAAAATTATTGTCCTGCTGTCTATTTTCACGAAAATTTTCTTAGAGGAAATGGCAACTAAATAACGAATTAGTATAATAGGCTGGTACTAATTACTAAAGCTGATTGATCTTTCCTAAGATTGCTTAAGCATGCTGAAAACAACCTGAAGAAAATGTTATACTGTGTGAGGCTGGCATTTGGCATTTTTTTCTGTGAGAGGAGGATTTTTTTGTTAAAAAGAAAGGCTTCAACCGTATTTTTTTGCTTTATTTTACTCTTAGCTGCTTTTACTCCTGCTGTAAGCGCTGAAACAGGCGGGGCGGCTATAAAAATTGCGGTTGATGAATTGAATGTAAGATCTGGTCCTGGATTAAGCTACCCTATTTTAGGAAAAGCGAGCCGGAACGAGGAATATCAGCTGCTTGGACAAGAAAATGAATGGCAGCAAATAAGCTATAAGGGTGAGCAAGGCTGGGTCGCTGACTGGCTTACGACTGCAGCAAATGATGATTCATCATCTGTTAATACTTCCATGAGCGGACAAGCGACTATCTCTGAAGATGGACTGCGGGTAAGAAGCGGCCCTGGGACAGACAACTCTGTAATCGGAACGGTACATAGAGGTGAAACCTATAGCATTAAACAAAGAAACGGAGAATGGACACAGCTTGAAACACCCTATGGTCTAGGCTGGGTATTTAATGATTATCTGCAAATGGATTCAAGTGATCATGAAGAACCATCTGCAGCTGAAAAAACTGGCACTATTACAGGGAATTCGGTGAATATACGTTCAGACTCAACAACTGGCGGGGACATTCTCGGCAAGCTGGAGCAAGGTTCGACTGTGAAAATTTTATCAGAAAAGAACGGCTGGGTTGAAATTTCATTTTCTGGCCAATCGGCATGGGTCAGCAGTGACTATGTCGAGGATCAAACAGCTTTCTCATCACCCAGCACAGACGAGAGTGAGCTGACATCCGGGAATACAGCACTTATTAAAGCAGATTCGTTAACGGTAAGAAACACACCTACCTTAAATGGAGACAGAATTGGGACAGTCACTAAAGGTGAGTCATTTACGATGCTTGAAGAAAGCAATGATTGGGTTAAAATTGAATACGATAGAGGAGCCTTCGGGTGGGTTGCAGGCTGGTTTTTAGAAAGACAACATGCCAGCAGCACACAGACTGCAGAGAAACCTTTAAGCGGCAGTACAGTGACCATTACACATGATGGAACGAATATCCGTGCATCCTCTTCAACCAATTCAGCTGTTGTCGAGAGAGCCGATGCCGGCCAGGTTTTTGAGGCGATACGCTTAGAAAGTGATTGGGTTGAGATTAAACTCACGGATGGCAGCACAGGTTTTGTTGCAGGCTGGATTGTGAGTATGAATGGGCAAGCAGCACAGATTGAAAAGCGCGGATCAGGAAACTCAGTGAAGAATAAAACGATTGTGATCGATCCCGGACATGGCGGAAGAGATAATGGCACGACAGGAACAAGAGGAACATTAGAGAAAAAGCTGAATCTGCAGACTGCCGAGCTATTAGCTGCCAAGCTGAAATCTGCTGGTGCAAACGTCATCCTTACAAGAAACAGTGATACATATATTCCGCTTGAATCAAGGGTAAGGAGTTCCTCCGTGAATGGAGCAGATGCTTTTATCAGCATTCATTATGATAGCATTAACGACCGGAGTGTGCGCGGGATGACAACCTATTATTATTATGGCTTTCAGGAACAGCTTGCAAGTGATGTTCATGCCGCAACCGCTGCGAAAACTCGTATAAAAGACCGTGGTCATCGTCAAGGTGATTATTATGTGCTCAGAGAAAATACCCAAAAGGCCATCTTAATTGAACTAGGCTACTTAAGCAATCCAGCGGAAGAAATGGCTGTCAGCTCCCCGCAATATCAAGAAGCTGCAGCTGCAGGAATGTATGAAGGACTAGTGCGGTATTTTAAGTAAAATATAAAAAAACAGCTCCCTCGAGCTGTTTTTTTATTTGCTTTCAATAATTAGCGTTACAGGACCGTCGTTTGTCAGGCTTACATCCATCATGGCACCAAAGGTACCTGTTTCAACCTTTAAGCCTTTTTCACGCAAATAAGAATTAAAGGTATTATATAGGACAATTGCCTGATCTGGCTTAGCCGCATTCATAAAGTTAGGTCTGCGTCCTTTTCGGCAATCTCCATATAAAGTAAACTGAGAAACAGACAAAACTTCTCCGCCAGCGTCTATGATCGATAAATTCATTTTTCCATCTTGATCATCAAAGACTCTTAAGTTTGCTATTTTATCTGCAAGAAAAGCTGCATCCTCTTCCGTATCCTCATGTGTGACACCAACCAAAAGGACAAACCCTTTTTCAATCCTGCCTACAACCTCTTCTTCAACTGTAACCGAAGCCTGCTTGCTTCGCTGTACTACAACTTTCATAACAATACTCTCCCAGGTTAATTCATTATACGTCTAACAGCATAAACGTCTGGTATTTGTTTGATTCGATCGACTACTTTTTGCAGATGGCTGACATTTTGGATAGCAATCGACATATCAATCGTTGCTGCCTTATTGCGGTCTGATTTGCCGGTCACCGCAGAAATATTTGTCTTTGTTTCATTTACCGCCTGTAATACTTCATTCAATAGACCTCTGCGATCATAGCCGGTAATTTCAATTTCAACATTGTATTCTTTCCTGTCGTTTAGACCTGTTTCCCATTCAACAGGAATGAGCCGAGCCTGTGCGTCATCTGTTCGGATATTTGTGCAATCTGCACGGTGAACAGAGACTCCTCTGCCTTTTGTGATAAAGCCAACAATCTCATCGCCAGGTACAGGATTACAGCAGCGCGATAACCTGATGAGCAGGTTATCAATGCCAGATACCCGCACACCTGACTCCCGTTTTCTTGCTGTTGGAAATGACTTTAATTCTGAAACAGCATTTGAAATATCGTTGTTTTGTTCTAGATCACGCTTTTTACGCCACTTCTCTGTAAGACGGTTGGCGACCTGCAGAGCCGTGATGCCATTGTAGCCCACTGCAGCATACATATCCTCTTCATTGGCAAAATTGAACTTTTCAACGACTTTTTTAACATTTTCTGCTGTTAAAATTTCTTTTAGATCAAACTCCATATTGCGGATTTCTTTTTCAACGAGTTCTTTGCCTTTTTCGAAGTTTTCATCTTTACGCTGTTTCTTAAAGAATTGTCTGATTTTGTTTTTAGCCTGTGATGATTGCGCCAGCTTCAGCCAATCCTTACTCGGGCCATACGAATGCTTAGATGTAAGAATCTCGATAATATCTCCGGTCTGCAGCGTATAGTCTAATGTCACCATTTTGCCATTCACTTTGCTGCCGATTGTTTTATTGCCAATCTCGGAGTGAATTCGATAGGCGAAATCGATCGGAACTGAACCGGACGGAAGCTCAATTACATCTCCTTTTGGAGTAAAGACAAACACCATGTCCGAGAATAAATCCATTTTTAACGATTCCATAAATTCTTCAGCATTCACCGTATCATCCTGGAAGTCGAGAATCTCTCTGAACCATGTAAGTTTTTCTTCAAAAGAAGAATTTTCAGCCACTTTTTTGCCTTCTTTATACGCCCAGTGGGCAGCAATCCCGAACTCAGCGATGCGGTGCATTTCCATTGTGCGGATCTGCACTTCCAATGGATCGCCTTTTGGTCCAATCACCGTTGTATGAAGTGATTGGTACATATTTTGCTTTGGCATGGCAATATAATCTTTAAATCTGCCAGGCATCGGTTTCCAGCATGTATGAATGATCCCCAAAACCGCGTAGCAGTCCTTAATGCTGTTCACAACAATTCTTACAGCTAATAAGTCATAGATTTCATTAAACTGCTTGTTTTGCAGGGCCATTTTTCGATAAATGCTGTATATATGTTTCGGCCGGCCTGACATTTCAGATTTAATTGCCACCTCATCTAACCGTTCCCGCATAATAGAAATGACTTCTTCAAGATACTCTTCCCGTTCAGCCCTTTTCTTTTTCATCAGGTTCACAATTCGATAATATTGCTGCGGATTTAAATATCTTAGTGCAGTATCTTCAAGCTCCCATTTAATCTTTGAGATCCCTAAACGGTGGGCGAGAGGTGCAAAGATTTCAAGTGTTTCATTTGAAATGCGGCGCTGCTTTTCAGCCGGCAGATGCTTTAATGTCCTCATATTATGAAGACGGTCAGCAAGCTTGATCAAGATGACACGGATATCCTGTGCCATCGCGACAAACATTTTGCGATGATTTTCGGCCTGCTGCTCTTCCTGTGACTTGTATTTAATTTTCCCCAATTTTGTTACACCATCGACAAGCATGGCAACTTCATCATTAAATGCGTTCGATATATCTTCCAATGTAATTTCTGTATCCTCAACTACATCATGTAAAAAACCTGCTGCGACTGTAGAAGGATCCATTTCTAAGTCAGCAAGAATGCCTGCTACCTGAATTGGATGAATGATATATGGTTCGCCTGATTTGCGATATTGTTCACGATGAGCATACTTGGCAAAATCATAAGCCTCTTTTACGAATAACGTCTGCTCTTCATTCAAATATTGCTTTACCCTGTCGATGACTTGTTCGGCGGTCAGAACTTGATCATGCGCCATGGAATCACCTTTACCCCATAATTTTATTTCTGCTGCGTTTTTCGTTTATATAAACAGTGCCTTCCGGCAATAGCGGCGAAAGCACCAAGAATGTATTCAAGTATCATTCGTGTGATGGTAATGTTACAAATTAGAATGATTGTTATTATTATCGAAAAAAAATGGACAAATGTAAAGTGGTTGGCTGTTATTTTTATGGAAAAACGAAAAAAATGTCGAACTTTGACTGAATTGATGTGCAAATTTGTTAGTATATCCATTTATTATATAAAATATATGGATTTTTTTTGAAAATGGATCCTTATTAAAAAATAAAACACTATTAAAAGGAAAGAACCGAAATTCTTCAATGTATAAAAAGAGCGCCATGTTAATAGCGCTCTTTTTTGGATTTATTAGAAGTCCATTAATGTTAATACGTCGTATTTCTCGAGTTTGCTTCTGCCTTCTAGATATGTTAATTCAATTAAGAAGGCAATACCAGCAACGATTCCGCCAAGTTCTTCAACAAGTTTAATTGTTGCTTCAATTGTACCTCCTGTTGCCAGCAGGTCATCTGTAATTAATACGCGCTGACCTGGTTTAATCGCATCCTTGTGAATGGTTAAAACGTCTTTCCCGTATTCTAAACCATAATCAACCTTGACTGTTTCTCTTGGAAGTTTTCCTTCTTTACGTACTGGCGCGAAACCTACTCCTAACGAATAAGCTACAGGGCAGCCGATAATAAAACCGCGCGCCTCTGGGCCAACAACAAGATCAATGTTCTGCTTTTTTGCATATTCAACGATTTGGTCAGTTGCATATTTATATGCTTCACCATTATCCATTAAAGTTGTAATATCTTTAAAACGAATTCCTGGTTTTGGCCAATCTTCAACGATTGTAATGTATTGTTTCAAGTCCATTCTTACCCATTTCCTCCTCGGATTCCACAGATCCTGAGATCACTTCATCAAACCAGCTCTTTAACTGGCCATAAGATGAGTATAGCAAATCGCTTTCAAGCTCATATGATGCCTGCTTTTGCCGGTATGTCTGTGAATCTGCCAAATCACGTTTATTGGCTGTATTTTGTAGAGAAATAACTCCACTCTTTATTGTAACAAAATCTAACTCAAAAAACACTGTTGAGATGAAATCTATTGAATCTCTGCTCCAACCTTTGTGTTTGGCTAAATCGTTTCCGTGCTTTTTCAAGTCAAAAGGACCTTTTTTAGCCAAGAACGCATAAAACCATTTAAAATGATCCCGGTTCGGCATGGTGCTGAAGAAATCACTATCCTGTTTATAAAATAAAGCATATATTCTGCCTGGCTGTTTGCCCTGTAATAACCCGGCAAGCAGTTCCTTTGAAGGAGGCAGGTCCGCGAGAATAATCGGATCTTCAGACATGTTGGTCTTTATAGCATCTTCTAAAGCCGGAACATATGAAACCTGGCCGCCATTAGCATATTGCTTAATAAAGTCCACGTTTTCCTCGTTAAATACAATCCAGTGATTCTCAGCCTGCTTAACACCTTCAGGCAGTTTAGCAGGATTTTTAATTCCTCTAATATCGAAAAGCTGCCATCCTTCAATGGCTACATCATGAATGAAGATTTGCGGCTTTTTAATATTGTTCCATTCATTAATGGAAAGCTCTCCAATCACATTAATAGAAGCCTCTGGTGAAATCTGATCATAAAGATGCCCAAGACTGAACCCAATGCCATCCAAATACGAAGAATCCTGTTCGAAAGTCACTTTTAAATGATTTTGATTGGCACCAATTTTTCTAATCGCCTTTATGCCCGCTCTTTCAATAACAACCTTTGGCTTTGGATTGTCCATTCCATATGGGGCCAGCATGTCCAGCTCTTGGATGGAAGCTAAATCAATATCAGCAAGATCTACTTGCTTATCCAATGTGGTAATTGGCACAAAATCCTCTTCTGTCAGCTGATCTTCTGCGAGTGCTTTGAGACGTTCTCTGAGTTCATTTACATCTGAGATATTTAATGTCATCCCAGCTGCCATGGGATGTCCGCCGAAATGAGGCAGAATATCTCTGCATTCTGAGAGATTCTTAAATAAATCAAAACCAGCAATGCTGCGGGCAGAACCCTTTGCCAGCCCTTTAACAGGATCGTAGCTTAACACGATGGCTGGCCGGTAAAACTTTTCAACCAGCTTTGAAGCGACAATTCCAATGACACCAGAATTCCAGCCTTCTTTTCCAACCACAATAACTGGATGGTCATCAATACCATAATTCGTCTCTACTTCTTCGATCGCCTTCTGAGCAATTTCATTCACAATGCTCTGACGGTCTTTATTCATATTATCAATCTCTTCGGCAATCGATTCTGCTTCAAACCGATCTTCTGTTAATAGCAGCGCTACAGCGGGATCAGCACTATCAAGCCGTCCAGCAGCATTTAATCGCGGTGCAATAAAGAAACCAATTGTTTCTTCATTAATGGCGCCTGCTTCAATGCTGCCCCGTTTCAGCAGCTCCTGCAGCCCAATAAACTTGGTTGCTCTTAATTTCTTTATCCCTTTTTTAGCAATTGTGCGGTTTTCTCCTTTAAGCGGGACCAAATCGGCAATCGTTCCAATTGCAGCAATTTCAAGCAGATGCTCAGGCAAATCCCCATATAAAGCATGAGCTACCTTAAATGCAACGCCAACCCCTGCCAGATCACGAAAAGGATAAACGCTATCTTCAAGCTTAGGATGAATAATCGCCAAAGCTTCAGGAAGTTCAGGTCCTGGTTCATGGTGGTCGGTAATAATTAAATCAAGTCCAAGATCTCTAGCCGCTTTTGCTTCATTTACAGCAGCAATACCTGTATCTACTGTAATGATGAGCTTAACACCAATATCAGCTGCATATTCAAATGCAGGGATATTTGGACCATATCCTTCGGTAAAACGATTTGGAATATAATATTCTACTTGTGCGCCAAGATCGCGAAGTACGGTCATCATTACGGTCGTACTCGTAACTCCATCAGCATCATAGTCACCAAATATAAGTATTTGTTCGCCATTGGCTATTGCCTCTTTTATTCTGGCAACTGCCAGATCCATTCCTTTCAGTAAAAAAGGATCATGAAAGCCCTGTTCTTTTTCAAATAAAAAATACCGTGCTTCTTCAACGGTATCTACTCCACGATTAACAAGTAAAGAAGCAACTAGAGGCGTTACCTTTAGTTCTTCCACTAATGTATTGACTTTTTCTTGATCTGATTGCCGGACTACCCAGCGTGTTTTTGATTTTAACATGCGCTCACCCCTCGGCTTTTTCATTATACAAGAGGGGTAAGCTTGTTTCAATACATATAGAATTGCCAAAATGTTTTCGTTTAGCTTTGTGTACTTTTTTGTGTGCTTTCTTTAGGCTTTTTCTCTGTCAGTAAAGAGTCGCTCTTAGTCACCTTTGGCTGTTCAGCAGCTTTTTCTTTCTTCAGATGCTTGATTTCTCTCTGCAGACTGTAGATCCGCACAATTCCAACTGAGCCAATTATAATTCCGCCCATTAAAACAGAGCCTAAAATCACAAGTATTAACGGCCATTCACTTTCTCCAAATAAATAATTAACTGTAACTGGGTCAACATTTATAACAGCAAAAATAGCGACAATTAATGCAAATACAATTCCCAGTAATAATGCCCATTGGTTTTTCACTAAATATCCTCCTTTCCTGCACTCATATCTATTTCTAGTTGATTTACCCGCTTCCGCTGATTGCTAAAACTCTTTCACTACGTTTAATATACTTCAGATAGACATAAAAATACCTCTGTCATCCAGCAGACAGAGGTACCATAACTTATTAAACCTGAGGCTCGTCGGTTTCCTTTTTCTTTTCTTTGAATGTAATTAATACACCCTTTTGCTTCAGCTCTTTGCCTTTCCAATCCAGCCAAAGCTGAGCGGCTAGGAAAATGGAAGAATACGTACCGGCAATAAGGCCGATAAGCAAGGCAATATTGAAATTGCGGATTGCTTCGCTTCCAAAGAAAAGCAAGCCCAGTACAGCAAAAATAACCGTTAAAATGGTGTTGACTGAGCGTCCCAAGGTTTGTCTTAAACTTTTATTAACAATTTCCTTTAATTCTGCAAACTCTTTAATCTTACGCTTTTTGACCATGTTTTCTCTTATTCGGTCAAAGGTAACGATTGTATCATTAATTGAATAACCGATAATCGTCAACACTGCTGCAATAAAGGTTAAGTCTGCTTCCAGTCTAGTCAAACTAAATACTACAATAATAAAGAAAGCATCATGCAGGAGGGCAATAATCGCCGGTATTGCCATCTTAATTTCAAAACGGATTGTCACATAAAGGATAATTCCGATCGAAGCAATCCCCAGTGCAATAAGTGCGTTTCTCGCAATTTCTTTCCCAACTGTGGGAGAAACAGTACTGATATTTGGCTCAGCACCATAAACTTCATTGAATTGCGCCTTTACTTCAGCAATTTCATCTTGGCTGAGTACATCTGTCGTTCTGGCAACAGCGATATTATTATCTTCTCCTGAAATCACGATGTCATCCGTATTGATTTGGAAAGACTCCAGCTGTTCTTGAAATTCGCTTGTTGTAATCTGCTGTTCACTTAGCTGCTCAATTCTTGTACCATTTGAAAAGTCAATACTTAAGTTTAAACGGAAAATACTTAACACTACAATTCCGGCAATAACGGTCAGTGCAGAGAAAATGTAAAACTTTTTACGCTGTTTTACAAAATCAAATTTATCAAATTTTGACGGCAAATCGAGTGTATCATAGTTTTCTGCAATATCTTTAATCTCGCTCTTTTTAACGCCAAACCATCCTGGCTTCTTATTAAATAAGTTACTGTTTACCCAAAGCCCAAGCAATAATCTGGTTCCATATACAGATGTAATAAAGCTGACTAGTATACTAATAATTAAAGTCGTTGCAAAACCTTTAACCGAGCTTTGTCCATAAACAAACAGGACTCCCGCTGCAAGCAATGTTGTCAGGTTGGCATCAAAAATAGTAGCCAGCGAGTTCTTTCCGCCTACTTGGAATGCAGACTTAATCGAACGTCCAACTTTGATTTCCTCTTTAATTCTTTCATACGTAATAATATTGGCATCAACAGCCATCCCGACACCTAGTATAAGGGCGGCAATACCAGGCAGTGTCATCACTGCGTTCAGCCAGTCAAAAATCAGAAGTGTGATAAAGAGATAAATGGTTAAGGTAATGGAAGCGATAATCCCCGGGAAGCGGTAAAAAGCAATCATAAACAGGAAGATCGCTCCAATGCCGACGATCCCGCCGACAACCGTTTTCTGAAGGGCTTGCTCACCGAATTGAGCTCCTACCGACGTAGAGAACACTTCATTTAATTCAACCGGCAAGGAACCTGAGCTAAGAAGGTTCGCAAGCGTCTGAGCTTCATCTAATGTAAAGTTTCCTTCAATTGTAACAGTATTTGTGTTAAAGACCTGACTTACGTTAGGTGCAGAAAGGAACGCAGGATCCTCTTTTGTCACTTCTTCCTGGAAGCTATGCACGCCTTCTTCATAATCCAGCCAAATGACAAGCTGATTATTTGGAGCCATTGCCACGATCTTTTCCGTTACTTCTTTAAACTTATTAGCATCCTTCAATTCAATCGAAACGTTTGGCTGACCATTTTCATCAAATGATTGTTTTGCTCCGCCTTCAACAAGGTCGGAACCATCCATCATCAGCTCATCGTTTACATCACGGAATGAAAGCTTTGCTTCTGTTGAAAGAATTTCACGGGCTTCATTTTGGTCCGTAACACCAGCGAGCTGAACACGAATACGATTATCGCCTTCAATTTGAATACTTGGCTCGTTTACACCCAATACGTTAATTCTTCGATCAAGTGACTGAACAGTGCTATTAAGGATATCCTGTGTCACTTTTTGTCCATCCTCAGTTTTTACTTCATACAGAACTTCAAATCCGCCCTGCAGATCAAGACCGAGTTTAATATTGTTTAAAATATCTTTCGATGTCACGCCGATCAAGCTTCCAAGCAATATAACGATCAGGAAGAATGAAAGGATTCTACTGCGTTTGATCATTATGTATAAATCCTCCTTAAATAGTGCCCAAAAAAGGCATTAAACCTATGATTCCAATATACCCATTATGAAACAGAAAAAGGAAGCTGTCAATTTGACTAGTAACGAAAAAGAAGCATTAGCAGCGCATCAATACTCAGTAAACGCGGATCCTATCTCAAAGGGGCAGATCCCTTTTTGCAAGACTCGTTATATAAACATTTACTACTTGGAACACTTCCTTTTTAGAAATATTCACACTTATATTACTTAAAAAGGCTTTTCATGTCTTCCTCACTAATAGATAAGTCACTTCCTCTAAGTGCCTCTACTGTTGAATAATTGATATATTCCCCCGCTTTAACCGCCATAATATCTTCTATGATTTCAAATAATTTGACATCTTCTTTTGGTTTCTTCCATTTTTTCTTCGTGAGAAAAGACCAGAATTCATCTTCCTTCACATTGCCATAGCCATAAAACTGAATTTCATCAAGCTTAACTTGCAATGCCGGACTAACGTGTTGACGAAAGGAATCATAAGGGTGATTAGTTTTCAATATAGAAACGCCTCCATTTTATCATGCATAATAGCGAGATTATATGCTTTAAAAACCTAGCAGTGAAACCTTCCTATTGGGCAGCATTTAGCAGTGTTTAAAAAAGCTTGTCATGCTTTGTCCACTCTCTTGCATATAGATAATTGTATAGCATTATATGTAATTTGAGAAGGCAGGGAGCAGAATGTCGAAATTTTTAAAAGGGACCATGATCCTGCTGGCAGCAGGCTTGGTCACTAGAGTACTGGGATTTATTAATCGCATCGTTATTGCCCGATCAATAGGGGCCGAGGGTGTTGGTTTATATATGATGGCATATCCGACTTTTATCCTTGCTGTCACCATAACCCAGCTGGGTCTTCCTGTAGCCATATCCAAACATGTAGCAGAAGCTGAAGCAGTGGGCGACGCACGAAAAACAAAAAAAATACTGGTTGTTTCTCTGGCGACAACCATCTCGTTATCTCTTATCATTACTCCTGCTTTAATTATATTAGCACCCTATCTATCTGAAACACTTTTTACAGATCCAAGAACCCATTTGCCATTGCTCGCAATTGCACCAGTTGTTCCTATTATAGCAGTCTCTTCTGTCATTCGCGGCTATTTCCAGGGAAAACAAAATATGAAGCCTGCTGCCTACTCCCAGTTACTTGAGCAAGCAGTCCGTATTACATTAATTGCCGCAATGACAACTGCATTCCTCCCTTATGGAATCGAATATGCAGCAGCAGGAGCCATGCTTGCTTCCGTTGTGGGTGAGCTTGTTTCTTTAGCCTATCTATTAACTGCCTTTAAATTAAAAAAGAAATTTCGTGTTCGCAAGCAATTCTTTCAATTCATTCAATCGGGGAAAGCAACCTTTAAAGAGCTCATGAGTGTCGCATTGCCAACAACAGGCAGCCGCATGATCGGTTCACTTGCCTGGTTTTTTGAACCCATTGTTGTAGCACACAGCCTGGCATTAGCAGGAGTTGCAACCATTGCTGCAACCCAAAGCTATGGTGCCCTGACAGGTTTTGCCATGCCTCTATTAATGCTGCCATCTTTTATCACCCATGCCCTCTCAACATCATTGGTGCCAGCCATTAGTGAAGCCTATTCAAAAAAGAATATGAAGCTTATAGAATATAGACTTCAGCAAGCTCTAAAATTGGTATTCATTTCAGGCGGCTTGGCTGTGGTCATCCTCTATGTTTTGGCAGAACCGCTTATGTATATAATTTACGATTCATCTACAGGAGCTGGCTTTATTAAATTAATGGCACCATTTTTCTTATTATACTTTTTCCAAGGTCCACTCCAGGCAGCATTACAAGCTTTGGATTATGCCCGCGCTGCCATGATTAACAGCTTGATTGGGGCTGTTGTTAAAATCGCTGTTATTTTCGCACTTGCCAGTCAGCCAGCCTTCGGAATTAATGGCGTGGCCATTGGCATGCTTGTAGGTTTTGTTCTTGTCACCCTGCTTCATATGGCGACAATCCTGAAAAAGGTCTCATTTACTTTTCATATCCGTGATTATATGAAAACGTTTATCATTATGGGTCTGTCAGGCTGGGCAGGCTACTTTACTTATCCTTATTTACAC
Source organism: Bacillus mesophilum (assembly GCF_008923265.1). Taxonomy (NCBI): domain Bacteria; kingdom Bacillati; phylum Bacillota; class Bacilli; order Caryophanales; family Bacillaceae; genus Bacillus; species Bacillus mesophilum. The sequence goes on from NZ_WBOT01000002.1 coordinate 648,772, forward strand.
GACTATTCCATGCTGATTTCTATCATCATTTGCATTTCTGTTATCGTATTGGTTTATTTCATTTTGCTGCTGCTCTTCGGATTGCTAACAAAACACGAGCTGCGCCAGGTTCCATGGATTGGCGGATTTCTATCCATTTTTGCATCGAAGTAGTGAAAGATGTTTTAGAGTTTGTACATTCGTTTAGGAGCACTGCAGACTTTCGTTTTCAGCCGGTGGAGAATTTAAACATAGCTCTCTCCCTTGCCCCAGTACCTGCAGAAGTAGACGGACCTATTTTTTAAAGAAAGAAAACCCCAAACCATTAGACAGGAGCTCATTGATAATGGTTTGGGGTTATTTTATTTGGCTAAGTGTTTCTCCCTTTTTCACGACTCCAATTTCCAGATACTGGACTTTAGAAGGGTGTTTCTCTCCTTTTCACGACACCAATTTCCAGATACTGAACTTTAGAGGGGTGTTTCTCTCCTTTTCACACTCACAGAATTGTTCAGGGTAAGTTATTTCAGTTCCTGTATCTATTATTTCCTGCTGCCCCCCTCCAGAAGCTTTTCTAACATTGCTCTAACATCATTTCTCAATTTCATTTTTTCTGTCTATATAAAAATGCCCGTTCTCAAAGCTGCAAAATGAAATTTCTTCTATGCTGTGGTAGCCTCTTTCTCCTAATTCCTTCAGCAGCCATTGGTCTGTTTTTTTGATGCTTTCAAGATGCTCATATTGAATGACTCCATCGAGAATGAGCGGCCAGGTCACACCGTTTTTAGCATCTTTTTTCGTAAAAACAGATAAATGGCCCGAAGATTCGAGTACTGCCAATTCAACATCTGATATAAGTGCTATGTCTTTGTCACGGAGTTGAAGGAGCAGATCGTCGAAATTATAATTTTGCTTTTTCATGGCGTACTCATCTATTTTCCCATTATTTATAATAATCGTTGGTTTCCCGTCCACTACATCTCTAAACTTCTTGCTTTTCAATGATATGTAAGCAAATGTAATCTGCAGCAGCAGCAGAATCAGCATAGGAAGCACGTTTTTAAATAGGGATGAATTTGTTTCTTCAAGTGCCGTTACCGCTAACTCTGCCAGCATGATTGAAACGACTACATCCAAGACACTTAGTTCACCGATTTCCCGCTTTCCCATCAATCGATAGATGACGGAAATTAACCCATACAAGAAGATCGTTCTGAAAATAATGACCATATACTCTTCCATTGAATGATCCCCCTTTAAAAACAGCTTTCTTTTTATTGTCAACGAACAAGAAAAATATATAAGTTTTATTTTTTCTTTTTTTAAGGATGAAGGAAAAAAGAAGATTTTGTTAGCGAAAAGTGATTTTTTGCTTCTAAATTCGGCTGCTCTGAATATGCTTGTACAAAGAGATTGTGCGAGACAGGCCATTGGCATTCAAGCACAAAAAGCTTGCCAATAGAGGGGAGATGGTTAAAATAGAAGAATCAAAAAACTTGGGCAGTGCAGTGCTATTTGGAAATATCGCCATTTTTATTGTTGCAATAATCAGCAGTTTGTTTTTTTCGCTGCTACTTTCGTTCACCTCTTTACAGGAGGCATCACTTCAGCATGTCATTACCGCTGTATCATTTATAGCTTTATTTGCGGGAGGCTTTATTGCAGGAGGAAAAGGAAAGCAAAAAGGCTGGCTTCTTGGTGGGATAACAGGGCTGCTTTATTCCCTTATTATCTTTCTTTTTCAATATTTAGGTCATGATCGTCTTTTTGATATGGAACAAATCATCTATCATACATGTTACATCCTAATCTGTATGATGGGCGGTATTTTAGGGGTAAATGTGAAGGGAAAATCATCTTAATAGCAAAAAGCGGACCCAAAATGGATCCGCTTCTTTTTTATTTTGCTAGCATATCTCCAGCTGATACTTCCGTTACTTCGCGAATTGCTGCGCGATCGTATGTAAGTCTGCTGCCGTCACCGCATTTGATGACAATCTTATCTTCATCGATTGCATCAACAAAACCATGAAGACCACCAATTGTTACAACTTTATCTCCCTTTTTCAAATCAGTCTGCATTTGCTGAACCGCTTTTTGGCGCTTCTGCTGCGGACGAATTAACAGGAAGTAAAACAATACAAACATCAATAGCAATGGTGCTAATGTTCCTAAGATTTCCATTCTCTTTTCCCCTCCTTTCAAGCATTAAAAGTTTTTCGCGTTTGGTTTGTTAAATCCATATTGTTCGAAAAACTCTTCTCTAAAGTCCCCCAGTCGATCTTCTCTGATTGCCTGTCTGACCCCTTCCATTAATTTTAACAGAAAATAGAGATTATGATAAGTTGTAAGCCTTATCCCAAACGTTTCTTCACAGCGAATTAAGTGACGAATATAGGCACGGCTATAATTTTTGCATGTATAGCAATCACAGTTTGGATCAAGCGGTCCAAAATCTTTTGCATACTTCGCATTTTTAACAACTAATCGCCCTTCACTTGTCATTAACGTTCCATTTCTGGCGATACGGGTAGGCAATACACAGTCGAACATATCAATTCCGCGGATTGCTCCATCAATTAATGAATCCGGTGAGCCTACTCCCATTAAATACCTAGGCTTATTGTCAGGCAGCCATGGCGTTGTGAATTCAAGCACCCGGTTCATCACGTCTTTTGGCTCTCCAACTGACAAGCCTCCGACAGCATAACCCGGGAAGTCAAGTGATACAAGATCTTTAGCACTTTGCTTGCGCAGATCTTCAAACTCCCCGCCCTGCACGATGCCAAACAATCCTTGGTCATTTGGACGCTGATGAGCTGTTAAGCAGCGTTCTGCCCATCTGGATGTTCTCTCAACAGATTTCTTCATATATTCGTGTGTTGCAGGAAATGGCGGGCACTCATCAAAGGCCATCATAATATCTGAACCTAAAGCATTTTGGATTTCCATTGCCTTTTCTGGAGATAAAAATAGCTTGTCTCCATTTAAGTGATTTCGGAAGTGGACACCTTCCTCTTCAATTTTACGGAATTCACTTAAGCTGAAGACTTGGAATCCGCCTGAGTCTGTCAAAATAGCACGGTCCCAGTTCATAAATTTATGAAGCCCGCCTGCTTCTTGAATAATCTCATGACCAGGACGAAGCCATAAATGATACGTATTGCTCAGAATAATACCTGCTCCCATCTGAACTAAATCTTCAGGCGACATTGTTTTTACTGTAGCCAATGTCCCAACAGGCATAAATACAGGTGTTTCAAACGAACCATGCGGCGTATGTACACGGCCGAGTCTGGCTCCAGTTTGTTTACAAGTTTTAATTAATTCATAACGAATGGCTGTCACTATTCTTTCTCCTTCCGAGAATCGTGTTGCTTCATTTCTTCATTCTATGTGCTAAACGTTTCTTATTTTATCAGCATTGCGTCGCCAAAGCTAAAGAAGCGATAGCGCTCCTCGACCGCTGTGTTGTAGGCATGCAGGACGTTCTCTCTTCCTGCCAGTGCACTAATTAACATGATCAGTGTTGATTTTGGCAGATGGAAATTGGTAATCATCCCATCGATCGCTTTAAATTCGAAGCCAGGGAAGATAAATATATCTGTCCAGCCGCTCGCAGCCTCAAATTGTCCATCATGGTCTCTTGCAATGGTCTCAAGTGTTCTAGTTGAAGTCGTTCCGACACTGATAATCTTTCCGCCTTGTTTGCGCACTTCATTCAGTAAATTAGCAGTACCTTCACTCATTTGATAATACTCGGCATGCATATCATGCTCTGTTAAATCTTCCACACTGACAGGTCTAAATGTCCCTAAACCAACATGCAATGTGATAAAAGCAATATGAACGCCCATGGCTCTTATTTCTTCCAGCAGTTCCTCTGTGAAGTGAAGTCCTGCAGTTGGTGCAGCAGCCGATCCGCGCTCTTTAGCAAATACGGTCTGATATCGTTCCTTATCATCAAGCTGTTCTTTTATATATGGAGGAAGGGGCATTTCACCCAGACGATCGAGCACTTCATAAAAAATACCTTCGTAGCTGAATTCAAGTAGACGTCCGCCATGCTCAGCTTCACCAATGCATGTTGCCGACAGCAAACCATCCCCAAATGTAATCACTGTACCTTCTTTAACGCGTTTCGCCGGCTTTATCAGGGTTTCCCACTTGTCACCCTCTTGCTGTTTTAATAGAAGAACCTCAATCTTTGCACCAGTTCCTTCTTTTTCGCCAAACAGCCTTGCTGGCAGTACTCTTGTATCATTCAACACAAGAGCATCTCCCGCTTTAAAATGCTCTTTAATATGCTTAAATATATCGTGTTTGATTTCACCTGTTTCCTTATCAAGCACCATCAGTCTGCTGCTTGTCCGGTCTTCAAGCGGAGTTTGAGCGATCAGCTCCTCCGGCAAGTGAAAATCAAATAAATCTACCTTCATGTTGTCACCGTCTCCTGCTAATAATATATTCCCCTATTGTTCTGGCATTTCTAATTGGAAATGCTCGTAAACCAATCTTGTCGCTACTCTTCCGCGCGGTGTCCGCTGCAAGAAACCAATTTGCAGCAAATAAGGCTCATAAACATCTTCAATTGTGTGTGCTTCTTCCCCAATTGTGGCTGCAATTGTTTCTAAGCCAACTGGACCTCCGCGAAATTTCTCAATGAGCCCTATTAATAATTTATGGTCAATATGATCAAGTCCTAAACGGTCAACTTGCATCAATCCCAATGCTTCATCCGTTATCAGCAGATCTACAGTTCCATTGCTCCGGACCTGAGCAAAGTCTCTTACTCTGCGGAGCAGACGGTTCGCAATACGCGGAGTTCCCCTTGAACGGCGGGCAATTTCCATTGCAGCATGATCGTCAATGCCCGTTTCAAGCACTTCAGCTGTTCGCACGACTATTTGCTTCAGCTGTTCTTCCGTATAATACTCAAGCCTGCACATCACACCGAAGCGATCTCTTAATGGAGCTGATAAAGAGCCTGCTCTTGTTGTCGCTCCAACGAGTGTGAAGGGAGGCAAGTCAAGGCGTACAGAACGTGCACTTGGCCCTTTGCCGATGACAATGTCAAGACAAAAATCCTCCATTGCCGGATAGAGGACTTCTTCAATCGACCGGGGCAGGCGATGGATTTCATCAATAAACAATACATCTCCAGGCTCCAGCGCTGTTAAAATTGCGGCTAAATCCCCTGGACGTTCAATAGCCGGTCCAGCCGTCGTTCTCAAATTCACGCCCATTTCATTTGCTATAATCGCCGCAAGGGTCGTCTTCCCAAGACCTGGCGGGCCATATAATAACACATGATCAAGTGTTTCCTGCCTTAACTTTGCTGCCTGGATAAACACTTCAAGATTCGCCTTCACTTTATCCTGGCCGATGTATTGCCGTATCGTCTGAGGGCGCAGACTTTGCTCAAAAGTAACATCAAGCATATCGGCTTCGCCCGAAATAATGCGGTCTTCCAACTCCATCACCTTCTTTATTCACTCAATATAGGAGCAGAGTATTTATTTTAAAAGCTTTTGCAGTGCAGCTTTTATATATTGGTCAGTTGTCAGTTTCTCAGCTTTCAGTGCAGGTGTAATTTTCTTCAATTCTCGATCAGAGTATCCTAAAGCCTTGAGCGCCAATAAAGCTTCTTCAAAGTCTGCTTCATGCTCACTGCTTTTCTCGATGCTCTCATGGTCACTAAATAGATTAGGGAAATAATCTGGCACAAAGTCCTGCAGCTTTCCTTTTAAATCAAGGATTATTTGTCTGGCTGTCTTCTTACCTACACCTGGGAATTTCACCAAAAAGGCTTCATCTTCATTTTCAATGGCTGAAACCACTTGCTCTGGCTGTCCTGTTGCTAAAATAGCAAGCGCTCCTTTGGGCCCAATTCCAGTAACGTTAATCAGCTTTGTAAAGAGCGTTTTTTCTTCTTGTGAAGTAAATCCATAAAGAGCAAAGATATCTTCACGCACATAATGATATGTATGCACCTTAACTTCCTGCCCAGCCTTGCTTGAATAGCTGAATGGATTTGGTGTCAGGATTTGATAGCCAATGCCGCCATTTTCAACGACGATATATTCTGGCCCGATATAATCAATTTTGCCTTTAATATATTCGTACAAACTGTTCTCGCTCCTCTAAAATGCTGTATTTCATTGTACCATACTCTGCTGCTTAATGACACAGGCATATCCTGCATGCCCCTAAGCAACAGAGTGTACAAGTTACTATCCTTTTTCCTGCAGACGTTTTAACTCTTCCTTTAAATCGTCGCGTGCACTTACTTCTGCAAGCTCCACATCTGTGCGGTAAGCAGAGCGGCAGATTAAGTGAGCAGATACAGGTGCAGTTAGAAAGACAAAGAAAATTCCAAGCAGCAGTTTTATACTAAAATATCCTTCTTGAAAGATAAAAAAGACGAAAGTGCCGAGGAGTGTACAAAGCACGCCTAATGTGGAGCTTTTAGAAGCTGCGTGTGACCGTGTATAAACATCTGGCAAACGAACTAATCCAACAGCACTTAAAAAACTAATAATACAGCCAATAAGAATGAGAGTGACAGCAACTATTTCACTTAGAACGTTTATGCTCAATGACAACACCTCTTTCTAAATATCTGGCAAACGCAATCGTCCCGATAAAGGATAATATACCGATCAATAAGATCACTTCAAAAAAAGCCGTCGTTCTGAGCATAACAGAGATGATTGCTACCACTGCAATTAGATTGATGCCAATTGCATCAAGTGCCTGCACCTTATCAGGGATCGAAGGCCCTTTTATGAGCCGATAAACGGCTGCAATTATAGAAAGAACTAAAAAGAATATTGATATCAATAGAATCGTATAAATCATTTGCGCGTCACCTTCTTAATGGCCGTTTCAAACTTCTGCTTTGACCGGAGTACAGATTTTTTAGATTCCGGGATATCCATTGCATGCATATAAAACACTTTATTATCATTTGAAACTTCTATTACGACAGAACCCGGCGTTAAACTCAGCAATAGAGCCAATAGGGTAATTTCCAGATCTCCCTCTAATTCTGTGCGCAGTTTAAAAATACCAGGCGTAATATTAATTTTTGGTCTAGTTACTTGCCGAATCACTAAAATACTAGATGAAAGCAGTTCGCGCAAGAAAATAAAAAACAACTTTAAAACATTTAAAATGGTAATCAGATAAAACTGATCACGCAAATATTTCCGCAATATGAATATGACGACAATCCCGACTATATATCCTGATAAGAATGTGATGGCACTCCAATCATTTTGGAGAAAACTCCATAATATCGCTATAAATAAATTCGTCAGTACTTGCTTTGGCATCAGCTTCACCCCAATCCTTTAGCCTTCTATTTTATTCTCCAAATACAGCTTTGATATAGAGCTCAGGATTCATCAGTCCTTCTGCCGCTAGATTGACATACGAACTAATCCCTTCAGCACCGACTCCAAGCAGCACAGCTAATCCTGTTAAAAGAGCAATCGGCACCATTATACCCTTTGTAGACCCTTTTTCCATTTCTTCACTGAGATAGGTCTCTCCCCAAAACGCATTCATAAATATTTTCATAATTGAATATAAAACGAGCAGACTTGTCAGAAGTCCAATGCCTCCAAGCCAATAATACTCCGCTTCAAAGGTGCCTTGTGTGATAAATACCTTGCCTAAAAAGCCGCTTAACGGTGGAATACCTGCCAATGCTAATGCAGCTGTGAAAAACATCCAGCCTAAATACGGATGAGTGCGTATCAAACCGCTCATATCTTCAAGCTTACTCGTGCCTGTCAGAGAAATAATCGTTCCCCCAATGAGGAAGATGAGCGCTTTAATAATCATGTCATGAATCAGATAAAATACGGAACCTGTCATGCCTGCAATTGACATGGAGGCAAGTCCAGCCATAATAAAACCGACACCGATGATCACATTATAGGTTAAAATTTTCTTAATATCTCCATAGGCAACTGATCCGATTGCACCTAGCACCATAGTAACAGCACCCAAAACTCCAATGAGAAGGTGGGTTATTTGCGGTTCATGATAAAACACAAGCGTAAACAAGCGGAAAATCGCATACATGCCCACCTTTGTCAGTAAACCTGCGAACACTGCAGCGATGGCAGTTGGCGGTGCACTATAGGACCCAGGAAGCCAGAAAAACAGCAGTAACCCGGCCTTTAAACTAAACACGATCAGAAATACGAGTGAAATGGCTGTCAGCATTCCGCCCTGACCTGCCTCTGCTACCTTGACAGAGAGATCAGCCAGATTTAGCGTTCCTACCACAGCATAAATATAAGCAACTCCAACTAAGAATAGAAACGATGAAATAAGATTGATCAGCACATATTTAACCGATTCTCTCAGCTGCTTTCTAGTGCCGCCTAATGACAGCAGAACATAGGACGAAATCAGCATGACTTCGAAGCAAACAAACAAATGAAAGAGATCGCCTGTTAAAAACGAGCCATTTACCCCGGTAATCAGAAATAAGAAAACAGGATAGAAATAATAGCTCTCCCTTTCTTCCCCAATTGTCTTAAAAGCAAATAACAAACATGACAGAGCAACAATACTTGTAGTTGTCAGCAAAAGACTTGAAAACATATCAGCAGCGTAAGTGATCCCGAAAGGCGCCTGCCAGCCTCCAATCTGCAGGGTTTGAATGCCATCTTGATCATTTTGAATCATAAGCAGCACTGCCACAGCTCCAGTAGCGGTTATGCTCGCTGCACTTACTATTTTTTGGAGGGTAATATTCTTTCTAAATAAAACCATCAAAAGTCCCATAACCAAAGGGATGACGACGGGCAAAATCAGCAGATTATTCATCCTCATTCCCCCTCATTTTCTCTGTGTTGTCTGTTCCTATAACCTTATAGGCACGGTAACTTAATACTAAAAACAAAGCCGTTGTAGCAAAATTAATAACGATCGCAGTTAAAATCAATGCCTGCGGTATAGGATCTGTAAATGTGATCTCTTCAAAGCCTAAAAGCGGCGGACCGCCAGCTTTTACTCCCCCCATTGTTAAAATGAGAAGATGAACACCATGACTTATAATAGAAGTCCCTAAAATAATTCGCAGCAGAGTTTTCGTTAAAATTAAATACGTTCCAATGGCAAAGAATAATCCAATTAAAATTGACATCAATGTTTCCATATTATCGATCCTCACTTATCGTCATGATGACCGTAACCGCCGTGCCAATAACAGCCATTGCAACTCCCACATCAAACAAAACTGCCGTTGCAAGCTCTGTCTTTCCGAATATTGGCAGATCAAAATAATCAAACGTATGAGATAGAAATGGCGCATCAAATAGAAAGGAACCAAGGCCTGTTCCAACGGCAATCAGAACACCAACCACAGCCACCTTTTTGAAATCGAGTGATATATTTTCACGGACTGTTTCAATATCATAACTAAGAAATAGCAGCGTTAGAGCGGCCGCAAAGCCCAAGCCGCCAATAAACCCGCCTCCCGGAAGATGATGACCGGAGAAAAAAAGGTTAATGGAGAAGGTGAAAATAATGACGACTGCCACCTTTGTGACACTTCTTAAAATTACATCATTCGGCTCCTTCATCTTTTTCCCTCCTTGCTAATCTTAATTTGATCAATGTATATACACCAAGGCCAACAATGGTCAGCACAAATATTTCAAGCATAGTATCAAGACCTCGGAAATCAACCAATATGGCATTAACAATATTTCTTGCCCCTGCAAGCTCATACGAATCTTCAAAATACGATGAAACTGGTTCAAACATTCTGCTGCTGTTCGCTGCTATCGCAAACAAAGTAACGACAGTCCCTACACCGAGCGAAATAATTAAGTTTAATGGCTTGAATGGTATTCCTTTTTTCTCTTTTTCCTTTTTAAACTTCGGCAAATGGTAAAAGCATAGTAAAAACAGAGCGGTTGTAACCGTCTCTACAACAAGCTGTGTTAAAGCCAAATCTGGTGCTCTGAAAAGAACAAAGAAGATGGCAACCAAATAACCAAGTGCTCCTACGGCAATAATGGCAGTCAGGCGCGACTTTGCAAATAAGACGGTTAACGCCGCAGCAAGCATACTGCCCATAATGCCAACTTCATAAAAACTTACTGGTGCGTCATTTGAAACATCAATAGAAAATGCACCAGGCAGCAGAAGCGCACCTCCCCATACGAAAATCAAAAGCGAGAAGATGTAAATCATATAAGCTCGCAGAGAACCTGTCATATACTGATCCGTAATGGTTTTTGCTCCGCTTTCCATTTTTGCCAGACCACTATCATATAAGCGGTTAAGTGTAAAACTTTGCGGATAAACGCTGTATAATCCGATCCATTTTTTTAATAGTATATATAAAATGCTTCCAATAACGACAACACCAATTGTCATAAATAGTTCAGTATTCCAGCCATGCCATGCGCTGATTTTCATCTCAATATCAACCGCGGTCACTTCCTCCGGCAATAACGAAGCAAGTGCCGGCTTTAATAAATAATTGGCAAGGACATTTGGAAAAAAGAAAAAGATCACAACGAGCGAAGCCAAAATTGCAGGAGGAATCAGCATGCCAAGCGGTGCTTCATGTGCCGGCTTTTCAAGCATTTTGGGCTTATATTTCCCTCCGAACGTTTTAAAGACAAGTATCATACTATAAACAAATGTGAAAACACTTGCGATCCAAGCAATAACAGGAAATAATACTCCGATTGTTTCCATATTAAAAATCTCCAGCTGTGAGGTATTTACAACAGCCGTAAAAAACATTTCCTTACTCAAGAAACCGTTAAACGGCGGCAAGCCCGCCATTGCAAAGCTTCCGATTACAGCAAGTGTAAAAGAAATCGGCATAAAACTCAGTAAACCGCCCAGCTTTCGGATATCTCGTGTCCCAGTTTCATGGTCAATGATCCCAACAACCATGAACAAGGATCCTTTAAAGGTAGAATGATTGACTAAGTGAAACACAGCAGCAAGTGATGCGATCGCATACACTGACGATTCGTCATTATAGCCAAAATACAAAATAGCAGACCCTATCCCGAGCAAGCTCATGATTAAACCGAGCTGACTGATGGTGGAATAAGCAAGCAGAGCTTTTAAATCTGTCTGCCTGACAGCATTAATAGAGCCGTATAACAAGGTTAGTATTCCAATTCCTGACACAAGCCAAAACCATTCAGCTGTTCCTCCAAAAACTGGCGTAAAACGGGCAACTAAATAAATGCCTGCCTTAACCATCGTTGCTGAATGCAAATAAGCACTAATTGGTGTTGGTGCCTCCATTGCGTCGGGAAGCCAAATACTAAAAGGAAACTGAGCTGATTTTGTAAAAGCCCCAATTAAGATAAGGATCATTAACGGGAAGAAAAGTTCATGTCCATGAATTAGATCCATCTGTGTAGCAATTTCCCGCATGCTATAAGTATCCGTTATGATGGAAAGCATAATAAAGCCCGCAAGCATGCTTAAACCGCCAAAAATCGTAATCAGCATTGATTTTTGTGCACCATAACGAGACCTTTGCCGCTGATACCAGTAGGCAATTAATAAGAACGAAGAAATACTCGTTAACTCCCAGAATACGTAGATGACAAGGATATTATCCGAGAACACAAGACCCAGCATGGCACCCATAAACATCATTAGATACACATAGAAATTATGGAGAGCTTCCCGCTCCTTTGAGAGATAGAAAATCGAATAAAAAATGACCAGTGATCCAATTCCTGTAATTAAGAGACCAAATACTAATGACAATCCATCCATATAAAGTTCAAAATTAATGTCATAAGTGGGGATCCATTGAACAAGATAGGTAAATGTTTTACCTGCTGATATGGAAGGAATATACGTTAATAAATAGATAAAAATCAGGAACGGTATAAACAATACGAACCAGCCTATATGAATTTTTTGATTGAACACTTTATGAAGAAAGGGAACAATAATTGCAGCAATAAATGGTACTAAAATGATAATGCTCAGCCATACCATATTTGTGTACCTCCTTTATACGAATTTTTTTGAAAAAGCATGCCTGAAAAAAGAAAAATGTGTTTTCTCTTGCTTACTCTGTTGCCATACTGTCTCGGCTTACTGCTGTTGAATGATTATTTTATCTTTTTAAAAAGGACTGCTTCAATTTTGTTTTTAACATTGACTGTGTGTGTGTCATAAGCTATAGTCATACATAGCCAATTTATTTAACTGATTTTTGATTACTTATTTCACATCTATTACGAGGTGAGCTTTAAATGAAGAAAATTAAAGGTCGTATGGACGAAAGCATCTTAGTCTGTGTCTATTATGGCCCGAATGGTGAACGACTCATACAGCGCGGCAGCAAGCTGGCAAATATGCTTGATTGCCCACTTTATATTTTGACGATTGACCCTAAACCATTTGATGAAATGGATGCTGAGAAATCTCACTACATTACGAGGTGGCAGCAGCTGGCAGAGCAGCAGGGTGCAGATGCCTTTATATTAAGAGACAATGAAAAAAAGCCTGTTTCAAAAGTGATTGCAGAAGTTGCAAGGGAACAGCATATCACACAGATTATTCTCGGCCAGACGGCACAAAGCCGCTGGGAGCAAATTGCAAAAGGATCAATCATTAATTCTTTGCTGCGCGAAATACCTTTTGTAGACCTTCATATTATCTCTGTTTCCCGTGATCTGAAAGATAATGAAGGTTTATTTGAAAAAGGCGTCCGGGCGTATCTTGTTAAAGACGGTGAGCAATACCGAGTCATTTTTAAACATACCAAAAATGTTGAATACGAAGGCATCTTTTTCAAGGACAGCTGTACTGACTTTAACAATGGGATTTTCAAATTTATGAAAAACAACGAAATGCTTCAAGTAAATGTGACTGAGGATATTGTGACCGATTTGACACATGTCGATATGAACACAACGCTTGAGGATAATGAAGATTAATTCCCAGCCTCCGCATCAAAATGCGGGGGTTTTCTTTATATTCACCCAAAGCTTATTTCACCTACAAATTGACATCGACTTTGATCATCTGTCCCTCATGTTTATCAATTCCAATATACTTTAAAGTCTCTGCAGAAGAATGATGCTGATAGATCCCTTTTATTATCGAGATGGCTATGCCTTTGCGGTAAGCATGGTATCCAAATGTTTTGCGCAGAGTATGAGTGCCAATCTTGCCGGGGATACCGACCTTTTTAGCTGCAGTATTAATGATTCTATATGCTTGCTGTCTTGTAATCGGCAGATCATTCTTTTTTGATTTGAATAAATAATCTTCTTCACTTTGATAGGTAAACTGTGCCAGATATTTCTGTAATTCTCCACGCACGGAATTGTTCAAGTAGATCGTCTGTTGAGATTGTTCTAATTCTAAAAACTCTTTCGTCTCCTTGCCATCGGAAACATCGCCAACTTTTAATGAAAGCAAGTCACTTATCCTAATTCCAGTATTAATTCCAAAAACAAAAAGAAGCACATCCCTTTGTGACTGTTCCTTTAATTCTTTTTTTATTTCATTAATACTTCGAATATCCTTAATAGGATCGACATACTCCACAGAATTTCCTCCTGTTTTCTAATGTTACTTAATTATATGTTAACAAATACTATGTAACATTACAAATGTTTAATCCGCAAAAAAAGACCAGGACATCTGTCACCGGTCAAATTTATAGCGATTTTGGTCTGTCAATTAATCAATTTAAGACTTTTTCATCCGTTGAATAGCTTTTAAAAGTTTCAAGTACATCTATATAGCGATCTTTTGTCATAATCGGAATCCCTTTTTTCAATTGTTCACACTTATTGCTTTCAAGTTTCTGAATATCGATTTGGAAGAAGGACTGAATAATGTTCGTTCTCTGCGGTTTTCCGTTAAATATGGTGAGAATGCCTTCATCTGTAATGCCAAAATAGCCATTTGCCTTCAGCAGCGGGGAAATATCGTCCGTCTGCTGTCTGAAAACAACGTACCCTTCATCCATATCGACTAACTTCCACTCTTCGTATTTCGCCCAGAAATCTTCGGCAGCCCAAATGGTTTCCGTCACTGTTTCTTCACTTATTTCTCCGTCCAAGTAAACTCTTTCTAAAATCACTTTCATCTGAGGCGGAGATTCATCATTAACCATTGCCTGTGCGGATACCTCGCTGGCCGCACTAATTCCAATAATCATTATAAATGTTGAAAGCAGTGATGCATGTATGCTTTTCATTTTGGTCACCTCGCGTATATATGCGACAATTTATTCGCTTAAAGATCAATGTTTATTACTATTTTGACCAAAAATTACATACTTATTCCTATTAATTGGATAAAGATTAAATAGAAAAAAGCAGAGAGAAAACACCTCTCCGCTTTTATAATTTGCTTAATTATTCAAATCCCTAAATAAATTTTCCACATCCAAGTCAATTTGCTCGCGCATTCCGCCGTCTTTTAAGTCATTGTTAAGGACCTTGATGCGGTGATACTGACTTTCATTCGTCACGATATGGATTGAACGATCACCACTTAAGGGGCGTACAGCCTGCTGGATACTTTTTTTCGTCTCAGCATCATCATTGTTCTGGTTTTCCAGCAGTGCTGCAATGACAATGTCATTTTCATGCAATAACGCTTGTGCATCTTTGACATTCTCAACATTTGAAGCTGCTTTGCTTATCTTTTCAGCAGCAGTGCCATCGTAAGATTGATAATAAGAAGAACGCGGCGTTTTCACTGGATCACCAAGGTGCTTATGATAATTTCGGTCAGCACGGCTATAGGTGCCATCACGCTGATGTCCTCTTTCTTCTCCAAGTGAGTGATCCATCATTTCTACTATTGGCCCATCATTATCATTACTTGTGAGCAAACGTGCATTTCCGCGGTCTTCATCTTCGTGGTGCTCATTTGAATAATAACCCATTGGCTGCGTCACTTCAGTATTACGATCCTGAACAGCAGTATCTCCATTTGTTCCACATGCGGTTAAACCAAGAGAGACAAGTGCTGCAAAGGGAATAAGAGCCCGTTTTTTATTCAAAATAATAACCTCCTCGGATATCACAAGCCTGAGCGGTCTGCTCTTGTTTAGCTTGGCTGGTTCGAAGAGGTTTAATGCCTGCAGAAAACAGGAAGATCTATGAGCCTATTTCCATTTTTATATCATGAATAAATGTGCGCCTTTTCTCTAATTGATAAAAAGTCATATCAAGCACATTTTTTATTTTCACACGATCATTGTACATTCTTCCGCGTATAAGCCGGTTCCATTCACGGAAAATATCTGTCGGGTATATGAGTCCATACAAAAAGCCTTTTTCCGAAAGATAAGGCTTTAATATTTGTAAGGATTGCAATTCATGGAAGGACCAGCCGATTGATGGCAAGATCCGGTTGGCATATTGCAAATAATCAGCATAAGCATGGCCATTGCTGATTAAGTCAAAATCCAATAAATATAGACGCCCATTTTCACCCCGAAGAAAATTATGAAAAGCTACATCTCCATGCAGCACAACTTTTGACTGTGTTTCAAACCACTCGAACGTCTCCGTCATTCCAGCTAATGACCATTTTGCCCACAGAATAAATTCTTCAAGTACATCGCCATGAATAAACAATTTGAGCAGCGTACTATTTTGCATAAAAACAGTCAAGCGGTCTGTCCACTTCGCCATTTGATTGAATGCAGGAAGCAAGGTTTTGTATCTTGGATATAATTTTGCAGTTGTTTCATGATAGTGATGCAGAAGTGACAATGCATCTTCTCTATTTTTAGATGTATTGTACGTAAAAGGCTGTTCTGCTGAAGGAATATAGTCCAGCAGCCCAAACAATTTCCCTTGAAAATAAAGAGGTGCATCTTGTGCCAGGTCAACAAACTGATAGGTCTGATCAAAGCCCTCATGCTTTAATGAAGATGTAAAGGTTTCCTGCAGCCTTAATCGATTTCCCGGCGAAAATTCTTTTAAGATATATTGTTTCTCATCTGTGCTGATTTTAAAAACATTTTTACGGATCGGTCTTAGATCTGTTAAAACAAAAGGCAGTTGACCATTTAAATAGGTGAAGAGACGATTTAAATCTAAATCGTCTCTTCGTCCATTATCCTTCGAAGTCACTGCTTTCGTCAAAAGGACGACCAAATGCAGGTCCGCCCATTGGTCCATATCCGTATGGGTTCATTTGTCCTTGTGGAAATGCTCCATAAGGCTGGCCATATGGTACAGCTCCTGGGAATGCTGGCGCAGGTGCGAAAGGCTGCTGATATTGATGTGGAAATCCAGCGGGTGCTCCGCCTCCACATCCGCAGTCTGCTTCAGCTCCTTGTACTGCAGTAGGCATTAACGGCATTTGACTTTGTGACGGCATTAATGGCATTTGGTGTTGACCTGGACTTAACGGCATTTGACTCTCCGTTGGCATTAATGGCATCTGAGCATAATTTGGCTCCTCCATTACCCCTTGCACTTGCGGCATCGGCGCATATTGCGGATAACCATGATGCATTGGAGGCGGACAGTAGCCTGGTCCTGGGCCTGGCATTACAGGTGAAATCGGGTAAATCTGTGTTGGCGGGCATGGATAATAAGGCTGCTGATATGCAGGTGCTGTATATGTCGGCTGAAGCGGAAGCTGCTGACCATAATCCTCAGCGCCCATTACCGGTGCTGGCATTTGTGCATGTGATGGTGAAAGCGGCAATTGATGCTGTGACATATACGGTGAAGATTCTTCATAGTTAGGACTTTCAACTCCTGGCATCATTCCATAAGGTGACTGTACTCCCTGAACTTGCGGATATGGCATTTGTGATTGAGGAAATCCTCCTTGATGACCTGCTTGTGCGGCAGGTGCTCCCGGGTAAAATGGATTTTGGTTGTGATATGGATTCATAGGCTGTTCGTAACCTCCTTGGTTTATTGGCAAATTCATGCTTTCATGCATTTCAACAGGACTTTCCTGTGGAAATAAATTTAATGGTTTTGGCGGCAGCTTTGGTTTTGTTGGTGCCGCGATTGGCTGTTCTGCCTTTGGCATAACCGGTTTTACTTGTTCAACAGGCTTTATTTGTTCCACTGGTTTTGGCTGTACTGGTTTTGGCTGTGCAGCAGGTTTCTGCTGAACTGGCTTTGGCTGCGGCATAGGTTTTGGCTGTGGAGCAGGCTGCTGCGTTTGTATATTGGCAAGGTTCATTAAATAATAATTGTTAATATCGATATCCGGCATCATTGGCTTTGGCATTTTTGGCATATATGGTTTTTTAGGTTTTTCTTGCTTGAGCGGCGCCGGTTTCTGCGGCTGAACAGGCATTTCCTTCGGTGTTTCAGCTACAGGCTGTGTGATTGGCTTTTCTTTTGCAAATGGATGCTCTGCCTTTGGCATTTCCTTTTTGGAACCCATATGAATTTCTGGACCAATTGGCGCCTCTTTTTTAATTGTGCCACCTGATGCAGGAACTTTTATTTTCATGCCGGGCATAATCATATCAGGATTGCTGAGCTGTGTATTCATCTTTTTAAGCTCTTCAAAATTCACTCCGTACTTTTTAGCGATTTTCCAAAGGGTATCCCCTTTCTGTACGATATGGATTTTCACTCTGATTTCCCTCCTATGTGTAAAGTCATACCGTGTTTTCCGCTGATGATTTGTGCAGTCACACGGATTGTTGATCAAATCAGGCTTTTCAGTTTTCCTGCAGCTGTGGGCAAGCAGAATAATAACTGAATATCTGCGATAGTCCATATAGTGTATGAAGGAATGGGCAAATTGCTAACAATCTACACAGAAACTTATGATTTTTTTTATGAAAATATGATTTAATCTGAAAAAACATAATTTGTCTGTCAGCGGACAAATACACTTCCATTTAAATTCAGGTAAACATTATGGTAAAATGGGACAATATGTGAGCGTTTGGGGGGAAACCTATTTTGAGCGAATCAAAGAAAATACTAGGTGAAGAAAGACGATCCTTACTGCTTGAGCTTTTACAAAAAGCCGGTCAGCCTATAACAGGAGGCGATCTGGCCACAAAAGCAAATGTGAGCAGGCAGGTGATTGTCGGTGATATTACCTTATTAAAAGCCCGAGGCGAGCCGATTATAGCAACAAGCCAAGGCTATATGTACTTAGCAAACAACGTCCCATCTCCCATTGCCGAGAGGATCATCGCCTGCTGCCATACACCAGAACGCGCCGAAGAAGAGCTCTGTCTTTTGGTTGATTATGGAGTGACTGTGAAAGATGTCAAAATTGAACATACCGTGTACGGAGACTTAACAGCGTCTATCATGGTTTCAAGCAGAAAAGAAGTCAATCAATTTATTAAAAAAATTAAATCCACACAAGCATCCTTTCTATCTCAGCTGACTGATGGTTACCATATCCATACCATCTCTGCACCTTCAGAAAAAAATTTAGATGAAGCGGTAGAAGCATTAAGAGAAGCAGGATTTTTGGTGGAATAAATATGGGTTAATGAAGAGGGGGATATATTTCCTGCCTCTTTTTTGTTTTTTGTTGGCGGTGAGGGGATGATTGGTACTGTACTCGCTTCACTGGTGTTTATTTGGTGTGACGGGCACTTTCACGCTTCTTTGCTTCCAATCCACACTCTATTTCCACCATCACATGCAGTTCCCCTTCCCCCCTTCCTTCCCGTATCGCCTAAAAGGTTACTCCTGTTTTTTAAACACCATTAAAAAAAGCTGTCCAGTCACAACTAGACAGCTTTTTCTATATAGACGAGGAACTTCTATTCCTCACTAGCTCCTAAACTAAAATAAGGATAACTCCCCAATATATTTACTCTGCATCCAAGCGCCTCCAATTCAGCGGCAACTCCTGGAATTAACACTTCATCTTTCTGCATATCCACATCAATGATAAAGAAATAGTTTCCAAGTCCTGTTTTCATTGGTCTTGATTCAATTTTGGATAAATTCAGATTTCTCCAGGCGAATGCCGACAAAACCTGGTGAAGTGCACCAGCTCGGTCTAATGGCAGAGTCACCATGATCGTTGTTTTATGACCTTTAAAAAGGGGAGTATCTGTATTGAGTTCCTGTTCCTCTTTTGAAACAACAATAAAACGGGTGTGATTGTAATCAAAATCATGTATATCGGATTGGGCGATGGCCAGTCCATATACTTCTGCCGCCAGTTCATTTGCAATTGCAGCAATCTTTAGCTCTGGATGATCCTTTATGTAAGAAGCAGCTGCTGCGGTAGATGTTGTATTCATTGATGGAATTCCTTTTAATTCTGTATGTAAAAATTTATGGCATTGTGCAATCGCATGTGAGTGACTATAGACAGCCGTTGTTTCATTCCATTTATCCTGATGAAGTGGATGCACCATTAAATGCTGCCGAATCGGCGCAGTGATTTCCCCAATAATGGGTTTCTTCGCTTCATGAATTAGGTAATCCAGGGTTATATTAACAGAACCTTCTAATGCATTCTCAATTGGAATCACAGCCAGATCAACTTTTCCTTCATTTAAAGCATCAAAGCAGTCCGGAATAGTTTGAAGAGGGATTCTTGTTTCGTCTGGAAACAAACCTCTCACCGCAATATCGGTAAATGTTGCTTGTGGTCCTAAAAAGCCGATCTTCATGAAAACCTCTCCTTTGAATCTTATGTATATAAATATAAAGTTGTAAAAAAACAGGCACTCGGCAGGTGCGTATATTACGCACCTGAACTGAGTACCTCCACTTTATCAACAAACTCAAGTCTCCTTAAATTTGTCAGCAGTTCATCAATTTCAGTAGCCATCTCAGCCACATTTAATGATAAAGTTACATTTGCTCTTCCTAACAGCGGAATTGTCTGGTGGATGGTCAGAACATTACAGCCTGAATTGGCCACAACACTCAGCAAATGCGATAATGTGCCTGAACGATCTTCCAGATGGAAAAACAAAGTAATGATCCGTTCTTTTACAACCGTATGAAAAGGAAAAACGGTATCGCGGTACTTATAAAAAGCACTTCTGCTCAGGTCCACTTTTTGAACAGCTTCCCATACAGATTCCGCTTTCCCTCTCTCGATCATTTCCTTTGCCTCTAATGTTTTTTTCATCGCTTCAGGCAAGACATCTTCTCTTATTAAAAAGAATTTTTTATCAGACTTATCTTGTTTCATTTTTACACCTCGTCACATTCTGAAAAGGCTAGTCAACAAAATCAAATTCAAATTCCATGAGCTTAACAGTGTCTCCGTCTTTCGCACCTTTTTCACGAAGTGCATCATCAATGCCCATTCCGCGCAGCTGACGTGCAAAACGGCGCACTGACTCCTCACGGCTGAAGTCGGTCATCTTGAAGAGCTTAACAACCGCATCTCCTTCTAAAATAAACGTTCCTGCAGAATCACGAGTGATCACAAACTCAGTTTGCTGTGCTTCATGCTTGTAGAGAACGCGGTGAACGCCACTTTCCTCTTCCTGCTCCTCAATAAGCGGGAATTCAGGCGTTTGCTCAATTTTATCAGCCACGGCAAACAGCAAATCACGAAGACCTTTGCGTGTAACAGCCGAAATTGGGAAAATCGGATAATCATCCTGCAGCTTTTCTTTAAACACCTGCAGATTTTCCTCCGCTTCAGGCATGTCCATTTTGTTCGCTACAATAATTTGCGGTCTTTCTGTTAAACGCAAATTATATTCCTTTAATTCTTTGTTGATTGTCACATAGTCCTCGTAAGGATCTCTGCCTTCTGTTGCAGCCATATCAATGACATGGACAATAACTCTTGTTCTTTCGATATGACGAAGAAATTGGTGTCCAAGACCGACTCCTTCATGTGCTCCTTCAATTAAACCTGGAAGGTCAGCCATAACAAAGCTTCTTGCATCCTCTGTCTCGATCATTCCTAAGTTAGGCGCAATGGTAGTAAAGTGGTACTCAGCAATTTTCGGACGTGCCGATGATACGACTGAAAGCAAGGTTGATTTCCCTACACTTGGGAATCCAACTAAGCCAACATCCGCTAATAACTTCAGCTCAAGGATCACATCACGCTCCTGGCCTGGTTCTCCGTGCTCTGAAAGTTCAGGAGCCGGATTTGCAGGTGTAGCAAAACGCGAGTTACCTCTGCCGCCTCTGCCGCCTTTGGCAATAACGGCTCTTTGGCCATGCTCTGTTAAGTCTGCAATGACTTCATTTGTTTCTGCATCAGATACCACCGTACCAGGCGGAACCTTTACAACCATATCTTTTGCACCGCGCCCATGCTGATTTTTAGACATCCCATGCTCACCGCGTGTTGCTTTAAAGTGTCTTTGGTAGCGGAAATCCATTAAGGTGCGCAGGCCTTCTTCTACTTCAAAAACGACATTTGCTCCTTTACCGCCATCACCGCCAGCGGGACCGCCTTTTGGCACATACTTTTCACGGCGGAATGCAACCATCCCGTTGCCTCCGTCTCCGCCTTTTACATATATTTTAACCTGATCAACAAACATTGTTTAACTTCCTCCCGTCATGCAGATAATCTGCTTCTATTATGCCAGCTCTTTATAGCCTTAGCTTGTGCATGTTTGATGAAATGCTATTCGACGAGAATCACTACTTTTTATTTTCCATGCTAAAAGGCACGAAAACTTCCAATCCAAGCTCCATATCTGAAAACTCATGAAGATGTACGCTTAAAAAGTTCGGTATGCTCGTAAAAAACTCGTTTAACATACTTTTATCGACTATGATCCCGCTAAAATCAAAAAAGAATCGCGCTGCTTCGCTTTGGGGCTCTATTGAAACTGAAAGGTGATTTTCATAATAAGGTTTTACCGATGCATTGAGGCACTCAAAAAATGTGCTTGTCCATTGTGCCAGCGCTTTGTCATCCAGCTGTTTAATACAGCTGTTTCCATCAACCTCCAGCACATCATATTCGAGCTGAAAAAAGTGATTTTCCCAATTATAGGTGAGGAGCAATGATGCAAATAGAGGAATTTTTAAGTTTGAAAGCTTCGCCTCTTGCTGCGATTCCAACACAATCTCATCAATAATTTCTTTTGCCCGATCGATTTTATCCAGTGCCAGATTTCCTTTGATTAATTGAAGTTTGTTAAGCCAGTCATGACGTGCATGGCGCAGCACTTCAATCATATCCCATTCTTTATCCATAAGATACAGATACTCCTATACTAAGTAGTGACGAAATCATCCTTTTAGTAAGTATATCAAAAAAGCAACTGGACGTAATCTAATTTGAGCAAATAACATGACTTTAAAGTACCTCTTTTCATTTTTTCATCATCTTTATAGGACGATACTAAGGAAAAGCTGTATATAAAACGAAAACTCTAACCATAAAGGTTAGAGTTTTCCTAATCGCTTATGCTTCTTGTGCTTGTGGATATACGCTCACTTGCTTGCGGTCACGTCCAAGACGCTCGAATTTAACAACACCGTCCACTTTCGCGAAAAGTGTGTCATCTCCACCTTTACCTACGTTTACACCTGGGTAAATCTTTGTTCCGCGCTGACGGTAAAGGATAGAGCCGCCAGTTACGAATTGACCGTCCGCACGCTTAGCGCCAAGACGCTTAGAGATTGAATCACGGCCGTTCTTAGTAGAACCTACTCCTTTTTTAGAAGCGAACAACTGAAGATCTAATTTTAATAGCATTTATTCCACCTCCTGTTTTTTGAAGGTAATTCTTATATTCTGTCCGTAAGTCTCTTCAATACTCTGCAATGAGACAACCATTCCTTCGAGCAAAAGCTGAACTTTATCAAGCACATTTCCTGACAGGTTATCAGGAAGAGTGCAGTGAAGCAGTCCATCGGGATCATGGGTGATATCTGGTGTCACACCTGTCAGCTCGTGCACCGCATTAATTGCGCCGACCGAGACAGCAGAAACACCTGCACACACAATATCCTGACCTCTTTCGGCAAAAAAAGCATGGCCGCTGATGGCAAAGGATTGAATCTTACCGGTTTGATTACGATAAATCGTAATATCAATCATGTCAGAATCGCCTTATGCGTTGATCTTTTCAATAACAACTTTAGTGTAAGGCTGACGATGACCTTGCTTTTTGCGGTAGTTCTTTTTCGCTTTGTATTTGAATACAGTGATCTTCTTCGCACGGCCTTGTTTTTCAACTTTAGCCGTTACAGTAGCACCCTCAACAACCGGGCTTCCTACTTTCACACTTTCTCCGCCTACAAAAAGAACCTTATCAAAAGTTACCGTTTCGCCTGCTTCGCCGTTAAGTTTTTCGATGTAGATTGCTTGACCTTCTTCTACACGTACTTGCTTACCGCCAGTTTCAATAATCGCGTACATAAATGCACCTCCTCATAAACTAAGACTCGCCATCTTCAGGTGGGAAGCAGAAAGCTACCTCTTAACACCTGGTCTGTGCGGTTGTAGCACAGGTGCGCTACAAACATAACATGAAAATACTATCATATTATCAGGATATATGTCAATGTAAATTCTTTTTCAGATCAGAATAAGCACCCAATTGTTTAATCTCATATGAAGGGATCATATCTTCAGCAATTGAAAATAACAATTTCATTCCGAGCGTATCTTCTAATCGCTGCTGATGAACTGCTTGTTCTCCCAAAAAAACATCCTTTACATCTTGTGTCAGTCTAATCAGCACAGCGTCATAATCACTGCCCCGATATTCCCATAGCTCCCTTTCTAATCGGAAAGCTATACTTTCCGCGCTTAGCACACGTCCTGTTCCATGACAAACTCTGCATGAGGAAGTAAGTAATTCCCGCAGAGAGTTTTTCGTCTTTTTTCTCGTCAGCTGCAATATGCCTAATGGAGTGAAGCCAATCAGCTTTGTTTGCCGTTCGTCCTTCGCAAGCTCTTCCCCCATAACCTTTATAATCGATTTTTTATCATTGTCATTTTGCATATCGATAAAATCAATTAAAATGATGCCCGCGAGATCACGAAGCCTGATTTGCCTTGCCGCTTCTCTTGCCGCAAGCTCATTTGTTTTATAAACCGTATCCTGCCGATTCTGCTTGCCTGAGAATTTCCCAGTATTCACGTCAATAACCGTAAGCGCCTCGGCTTCATCGAATATTAAATAGCTGCCCTGGTTTAGCCAGACGATTCGCTTCATCGCCTTCTCGATTTCGCCTTCAAGACTATGAGAGGCTAAAATATTTACTTTATCATGGTAATGACTAACAGGCAGAGAAGTATAGCGGCCAAGCAGCGTTTGTACAGAGCGTTCATCAGCCAGGATTTCGCCTGATTTCATTTTTTTCACTTCTTCAATCAAGCTTTGTAAAAAAACGTCTTCTTCAAATACAAGCCCAGGCTTTTTTCTGGACGCAGCCAGTGCAGATATCTCTTTATATTGTTCTCGCAGGTTTTGAAGTTCTTCGAGAAGAGCAGATTCGGGCTGCTCTAAAGACGATGTTCTAAAAATGAGGCCCTCACGATCATTTTTTTCTCTCATCCCAAAGCTTCTCAGGCGCTGTCTGTCCGTTGGCTGGTCTATTTTTTTCGAAATAGCCACATAACGCCCTTCCGGCATATAGATCATGTGCTCTCCCGACAGTTCGATTATACCGGTTAGTCTCGGCCCCTTTGTTCCGGCAGCATCCTTCTCGATCTGAACAAGCATTTTTTCACCCTGATGAACATATGACGAGATTGAACGGTTCTCTTTTACTGCCTTTTCCTGATCTTCATTCACAAAGGAACTTAACTTCTCCTTATGAAGAAATCCGCTTTTCTCCAGACCAATGCCTATGAATGCAGCATTTAAGCCCGGAAGAACCTTTTCAGTCAGTCCTAAATAAATATTGCCTACGGCTGCCTGCTGCTTTGGCTGTTCAATCACAAGTTTTTCTACTATATTATCCTTAAGCAAAATATACCTTTTTTCACTTGTGGTGCTGTTAATGATTAGCTTTTCCAATTCTGGGTTCCTCGCTTTATTCTTTAATACAGATAAACAATATCTCCTATTTTAGCAGTTACAAGCTTTTCAGAAAAATAAGCATGAAGCAATTCGTTCTCATCAAGCATCCCTTTTTCAGATCCATCCTGTTCAATCACGATCGGATGCTTACAGCCGCGCTGAAATTGATCAAGCACATCAATCAATTTGTCTTTTTCGTCCACAACGATCGGCTTTAATATCCGTATATCTGTATGCTTTCCATAATAACGCTGAAGCAAAAAGCGCATAAATGTATATCTGGTTTGTTTCCATTCATAATATAGTGAAAATGCTAAAAAAGCAGCTACAATCCATATATTTAAATTAAAAGGCCCGGTGAATAAAAAGAAGATCATAAATACTGCCAGACTGCTGATTGACAGGTAGATTGTTTTTTTATGGGCAGCCGGAAACGGAAGCTTACTGGAATAAAACAAAAAAATGAGTTTTCCTCCATCAAGCGGCCAAATAGGAAGCAAATTAAAAACTAAGATCATTAAGTTATAGTGGACAAACAGTTGAAAGACATCTGCTGACATCCATGAGACGCTATGTAATAAAGCAGCTCCGCCAATTAACCAGACATGCTGGAGCGGTCCTGCCAATATGACAATAAGTTCTTCACGCAAGGGACGATTGCCATGCTCATCCATTTCAGCAACACCGCCAAATGGGAGCAAGGCAATCCTTTTTATACGCCAATTATAATGAGCCGCAGCCGCAGCATGACCAAATTCGTGAACAATGATAATGCAAAGCAGAAGCAGCAATTCTCTGAAATGCCCAGTAGCAATGGCCAGTCCTATTACAACCCATAGGAGCGGATGTATATAAAGATATTTTACCAAGCTCAGTATTTTAATCAAATGGGATCACCTGAATAGGGTCGATGAAATCATCCCCCTTTTTAATCGCCAGGTAAAAGGAACCTTTCTCACCATTTTCAGACGCTGAAGCCGCTCCTACAGCAGTGCCCTTGTTTATATACTGTGAAAGCTTTACATCAATGCTTTCGAGATTGCCATACCATGACTCACTCCGGTCTGGATGCTGAATCACAACAGTATTGCCAAAGTCCTCTTTTAAACCGGCAAAGGAAACATAGCCTTCACTCATGGCTTCTACACTTGCACCCTTTTCAGTTTCAAGGATCATTCTTTGCCCATTATCATCGAAATCCTCGACAATCTTAGCAGACGCTGGTAAAGCATAATCAGTAAGGTTCTGCTGTGTTTGTTCATTGTTTTCATCATCCTTGACTGGCAATAACGCAAGCGGCTTGCCAAATTGATCTTCATACCAATCTGCAACGGCCGCAAACTGAAAATCCTTTTCCATTGTAGAGACGATAAATGTTTTTGCCGATGTTAAGGACGGAGTTTCACTGCGAAACAGAATGGCCACAGCCAGAAATAAGCATGCCGAAAAAAGAATCTTAAAGATGATTACCTCTTTTTTAAAAAGAGGATGACCATCTTTTAAAGGCGGATGATCATAATCCGGAATTGTGCTGTAGCCGTAGCCGTTTTCCTGTTCTTCTTCCATCCACATAGGAGGTTTATGTCCTCTATTTGGGGTTCTTTCCATTTCTCTTTTCTTCTTAGCCATCTTCTTGCGAATTTCATCAGCTCTTGAACTCATATCTATTCCACCACCATCATGGTATTTATTTCTACCATTTTATGAGTTGTCCAAATAGAGTATGACTGATGGAGAAGCTTTCCAAATAAAAAAACCGGGAATCCCCGGTCTAATTTCTTACAGTGCATGCACACACATTTATTATTTAACGCCAAAAAACTTTTTAATTTTCGAAAACATGCCTGCCTGATCTTCGTCAAGTGATTGAAGAGGAACAGATTCACCCAAAATGCGGCGCGCAATATTCCGGTAAGCAATGGAAGCCTTGCTGTTCGGATTCAAAGCAATTGGCTCGCCGTGATTGGAAGCCTTAATCACTTCATCATCATCTGCTACAATGCCAATCAGATCAATGGAAAGATGGGTTGTAATTTCATCTACATCCAGCATGTCGCCATTTTTCATCAGATGATTGCGAATACGATTGATAATAAGTCTAGGAGCGCTGATTCCTTCTTCTTTTTCCAGTAAGCCGATAATTCTGTCCGCATCTCTTACAGCACTAACCTCAGGTGTTGTCACAACGATTGCATGATCCGCTCCGGCAACAGCATTTCGGTATCCCTGTTCAATTCCTGCGGGACAGTCGATGACGATATAATCATAATCCTGTTTTAATTCATCAATTAACACTTTCATTTGTTCTGGAGACACAGCGTTTTTATCACTCGTTTGTGCTGCTGGAAGCAAATAAAGCAAATCCTCAAAACGCTTATCTTTTACAAGCGCCTGGTGAATTTTGCATCTGCCTTCGACGACGTCCACAAGGTCATATATAATGCGGTTTTCCAGTCCCATTACTACATCCAGATTGCGGAGGCCGATATCTGTATCAACTAGACATACTTTTTTGCCCTGCAAGGCTAAGGCAGTTCCAACATTTGCTGATGTCGTCGTTTTACCGACACCACCCTTACCGGATGTAATGACTATTGCTTCTCCCACACTAGAATCCCCCTTGCAATTTCGATAAATTTGGTCGAATATTCATTAAAGCTTGTAATCTATCAATTGTAATTTGATTGTTTTCATCTATATAAGCACATTCCATTTCGCGCCCATCTTCTCCTGGGTAATGATCAGGTGCACGATTTAAACATTCTTCAATTCTTAATTGTGAAGGCTTCATAACCGAAGCGGCGATCACAGCTTCCCGATTACCGCTGCAGCCTGCATGTGCAATGCCCTTCAAAGCTCCTAATATGTATATATTCCCTCCTGCTTTCACGGTTCCGCCAGGATTCACGTCACCGATGAGCAGCAGGTCCCCGGCAACTTCAAGAACTTGACCTGATCTTACAATTTTCGCGATGGACACAACTTCATGTGCAATTCGTTCAGCTTCTGCTTCTTGCTTTGTTACTACATTTGAATTAATTGTATCCACAACAAGATTTTTCTTCTGACGGATTAATTCTCTTAATTCTTCTTTCTGGTCAGCAGTTAAATAACGATTGCCAACTTGGACCATAACCGAAATTAATTTGTCACTCTGAGACTTGCTGCTTTCTGAAAGCTTCTGATCGAGCTCTTCTTTCAAGTCACTGTAGGAACATGTATCATCAAGATGCAGTGTTAGTCCTTCTTTTGTTCCTTTTATCGTTACATTTTGGTATTTTTTCATTTCAAGTTGTTCACCTCAAGAAAAAGCTCTCCGCATAAAAATCATATACTGGAAGGAAACAGGAAATATAAATATATGATATTCTATTTCTTCCTTTTTCGTTTTTATATGAATCTACTACCTCATGTAAAAAGCTCACAGATTTTCTCTATCTGAAAATATATTCGACAGAAAGCTCAGAAAATCCTTTCACCTAATAGATGATTCCTTAGGCTGATGACAATATTTTTCAACAGCCTAAGGAATTTGAAAGATCAATGACAACTGACTATTGCTGTATTAATCAGATACACTTGCCATAAACTTTTCAAAATGCCTTTTTAATGGATAGCTGGCAATGATGATAAAGGCAGAGTTAAGCACTACTGTCGGCAAAAGTCGCAAAGAAGCAAAGTCTGCAAACGACAGATCGGTCTGATTAATCACTACGTTAATTTCATATACACCTATTTCAAGCAGAACAATCAAGAGTAATGAAGCCAAGCTGACCATCACGATGTTTGTCTGCAATATTCGCATTAATTTGGACATTAAGTAAGCGAGAATTGGAAAAGAAAACAGATAAATGCCTATGACGCCTGTATACACAATATCAAACAGCAAGCCAAAGATTACTCCATAAATAATTCCATATTTGCGTGAGCTGAACACAGTCAGAAATAGAATACTGATGATTAAGAAGCGCGGAACAGTGATTCTGTCGCTGCCAAACATTTCAGTCGGCAAATATTGCACAAATATACTTTCAAAAACAAACAGAAAAAGAAACAAGAATGGAAGAAGATATTTTCTCACTCCTCTTCCTCCTCTTCTTCTAGCGTACTTTGCAATTCTTCTTGAATTTCAGCTGACATGCTTGTAATTTTAGCAACCATGACATGACTGATATCATACAAGTCTGCGCCGGTTTCCAGATAAGCCGTTTGCGTAAGTCCGTATTCGGCATTTTCTACCTCAAGCACTTTCCCAATTGGCAGTCCTTCAGGAAACACACCGCCAAGACCCGAACTAATAACATTTTGACCTTCCTTCACTTCGGCATCATAAGGAATCTTCGTCATCATTAACAGCTTTTTATCTTTATCATAGCCTTCAATTAAACCAAAAACTTTCTTATTGTCCTCCGCCTGGATTGCTGCAGAAATCCGGTTCGTTGGATCCATAGAGCTTAATAACTGTACGGTTGAAGTAAAGCTTTGGGCATTCTTCACCTTACCGATTAATCCATTTGCCGTTATAACAGCCATATCTGCCTGAATGCCGTCATTTTCCCCTTTATTAATTATCAAATTCTCACGATAACGGTCAGGGTTTCTTCCGATCACTGTCGCCTGGATCGGTTCATATTGACTGAGTGCATCTTCTTTTCCGACAATATCCCGCAGTTCTGCATTGTCCTTTTTCAATCGCTGCACTTCAGCTTCAAGACTAGCAAGCTTGTCTAGCCGCGGCTTGAGTTCTTGATTTTCACTGTATGTATTTTGCAAGTCCTGCACATTTTCAATAAAGCCGGCAATATAATTTGTTGGGCCTGATAGAGCATTTTGCACAAATCCTGTCATATCCTTAAGGAATTGCTCCGGCCACGTAACCTTTTCGCGTTCACGCAAGGAAAAACCAATTAACGCCACAAGTACGATAATGCTGACAAGCAAAATAATCAGGCGCTTATTCAAAAAAAACTGTGGCATTTTGAACACCTCGATTTATTTTTTCGCATTAGCATGTATAAGGAAAAAGGCATCAGACCTGAAAAAGAATGATGCCATTCTATTTTCCTTGATTAACGAGAATCCTTAGCTTTTGTTTTAAACAGATCAATATGATCCAATGCTTTCCCTGTTCCAATGGCTACACAATCCAATGGGTTTTCAGCAATCAGCACTGGCATTTTTGTTTCTTCACTAATAACCTTGTCCAAATTCCGCAGCAGTGCTCCGCCGCCTGTAAGAACAATTCCGCGATCCATAATGTCGGCTGCAAGTTCTGGCGGTGTTTTTTCTAATGTTACTTTTACTGCATCCACGATTGCAGCAACGGTATCATTTAAAGCCTTTGAGATTTCTTCTGCCGTAATTTCAATTGTTTTAGGCAATCCTGTTAACAAATCGCGGCCGCGGATATCAATATTATCGACACCCTCTGGGTCACTGGCAGATCCAATTTCCACTTTAATCATTTCAGCAGTACGATCCCCGATCATCAGGTTGTACGTTTTGCGGATATAATTAATAATGGCATCATCCATTTCATCACCAGCAATGCGGATTGATTGGCTTGTTACAATTCCTCCCAATGAGATGATCGCAACTTCAGTTGTACCTCCGCCAATATCCACAACCATGCTTCCAGTCGGCTCCCAAACAGGAAGATTGGCACCAATGGCAGCTGCAAATGGTTCTTCAATCGTATAGGCGTCTCTCGCACCGGCCTGACGTGTTGCATCGACAACAGCACGTTCCTCAACCGCCGTAATGCCAGATGGCACACATACCATGACATATGGCTTGCCAGAGAACAAACCTTTATTTTTATTCGCTTGTTTAATATAATATTTCATCATAACAGCCGTTGTTTCGTAATCTGCAATGACCCCGTCCTTCATTGGACGAAGAGCAACAATATTTCCCGGTGTACGGCCGATCATATTTTTCGCGTCATTACCTACAGCCACAATAGCTTTTGTATCTGTCTGCAGGGCAACAACAGATGGCTCCCTTACAACAATTCCTTTTCCTTTTACATATACAAGTGTGTTAGCAGTTCCCAGATCTATTCCTAAATCTTTAGTTCCAATTCCAAACATAACAGTATCTCCCTTTCTGATACATATAACCTGTCCACTACCCGTGAACAATATAAGTCCATATCCCTCATTATATCATTTTATTACTGTGCATCTAAAAAATCATAAACAATATTATAGCCCAACGTCAAATAAAAACCTAGTGCTATAAATACCCTTTTTCCTTTAAGCTGACAAATTTATTTTCCCCGATAATAAGATGATCAAGCACTTCAATGCCAATTATTTTTCCGCACTCACCTAAACGCTTCGTTACTTCAATATCTTCCCTGCTGGGAGATGGATCTCCAGAAGGATGATTATGAACACAAATTACTGAAGCGGCAGAACGCTTTAACGCTTCTTTAAAAACCTCGCGCGGATGGACAATCGAAGCATTTAAGCTCCCAATAAAAACGGTTTGCTTGCTCAGCACCTGATTTTTCGTATTCAAATATAAGCATACAAAATGCTCCTGCGATAAAAAGCGCATATCATGCATGACATAATTTGCTCCATCCTCAGGAGAGCGGATGCTGTATCGTTCCTCATAAGTGAGATTAGAAATACGCCTGCCAATTTCAACGGCTGCAAGGACTTGAATTGCTTTGGCTGTGCCTATGCCTTTAATAGATGTAATTTCATCCAGCGTTGCATCCTTTAATAAGCGGAGGCCTTCAAAATGCTTAAGAAGACGATTCGATAATTGCAGAACAGATTCATCTTTTGTGCCTGTTCTCAGCAAAATAGCGATTAATTCATGCGTGGAAAGACTTTCAGGGCCTTTTTGAATAAACCGCTCCCTCGGCCTTTCGCTTTCAGGGAAATCTTTTATTAACAATGATTCCGAGTCCATCGTATTCCTCCCTTTGCTGGAGGGAGTTATGGAAATGGTGCCATTACATCGGGAGGTTAAAGCCAGCTTCTTTTAACTTGCGAACCGTTTGTGAAACAGGAAGGCCTACAACTGCAAAATAATCACCGTGTATTTCCTTCACAAGCATGGAACCAAATCCTTGAATTCCATATGCTCCTGCCTTATCAAAAGGTTCGCCGGTTTTTAAGTAGGCCTTTATTTCATCATCCGCTAACTCCCAGAATAATACTTTTGTTTCTGTAAAAAATGTAGTTGTTCCTTGTGGAGACACAATGGATACACCGGTAAAGACAGAATGCTGTTTCCCAGAAAGAGAACGAAGCATCGTAAAAGCATTATCTTCATCGTGCGGTTTTCCTAAAATGGCATCACCTAACACAACAACTGTATCCGCACCGATCACATACGAATCTTTATGATCCTGAAAAACGGCGTCTGCTTTACGTTTGGCGAGTTCCATGACAACCTCGGCAGGTTTTGTGCCAGGTTCAAAATTTTCATCAACATCACTGCTTTTGATTTCAAATGGTAGTTGAAGAATTTCAAGAAGTTCTTTCCGACGTGGAGAAGAAGAGGCTAAAATGAGGGTTTGCATGTAATCACCTTACCTTATGTTTTGTACCAGAATGGAGATACACTCTAATCGTACCAAACTTTGCAGAAGCAAACAATTTTTAATAAAGCTTTTGCAGAAAATCTTTATGAATTTCTACCTTTAGGCATAAAAAAAGAGCCTGTCACATAAAATCGAACAGACTCGAAAAAATTTCCCGGGAAAATTTTTCTCTAATAACATTTATAAAGCATCATACGCGGCTAAAAAAGCCAGCAGATGAGCTTGCAATTTATCTGAGGAGGAAGCATCAGGTTTGCTGACATATGCTTCAAATTGTGTAAGTGCCGAACTCAGCTCCTGTTTTAGAAGAATCAGCTTTTCCTGTTTGATCTGATCATCTGAAATAGCCATAAGGACTTCGCCTGCTGCGGCTGTATTTTCAGCTGTATCTGCAGGAATTTCAACTCCAGTAAATACAGCTGACGCACTTGCTGTTAAGCTTTTAAATAGAGCTGGAATGTGTTCAAGCAGCGCTTTTTCATCTTCTGTCAGCCCTTCAATGGTTGCCCCGCCGAAAGTGAGCTCTTTTGCAAACACTTGAAATCCTTGTTCTTTGAGCTTAGTCCCGGCGTCCTTTGCTTTTGTAAGATCAGCAGATACAGCAAGCAGAAGCGGATAATTGCCTTCGCCTTGAATATAAGAAGCTGGCACCCCTTTATCTATGCTCTTTTGCTGTTCTTGCTTAACACCTTCTTCTGTCGTAAATACTCCGCCTTGTACAATAAATGTATTTATAGCCCCGGCTTCAAACTGAATCGTACCAGCTGGCGCTCCTGGCTGTTCACCTGTTTCCTCTGAAGGTGTTCCAGCAGCTGGCGAAGCGGTTGCATCAGGTTCCGCAATCACTAGCTTTAATAGGATGAAACCAAAGCTTGTCCCAAGCAATACGGCGAAAAACACAGCAAAAAAGACCGTTGGCACATAACTCTTTGTTCCTTTCTTTTTCAGCCCTGCGTTAAAAACAGAGAAACCTTTTAGATTTTTCTTCTTTTCAGGAGCAGAAGCAATGTTAAATTCCTTCACTTCATTTTCAGGCCCTTCCTCAGGAAGAATCCAGTCAAATTTGTCGTCAGAGTCTGCCTCTTGAGCAGCTGCCGTCTGGAAGCTCGCAAAAGTCTCCATTGGTTCCTTTTTTTCCTGCAGCTTTTCCTCTGGATGATCTGTTTTCTTCACTTGAAATGGCCGGTCTTCTCCATTTATTTTAATGGTGATTGTCTTTTGTCCTTTTTGGTGTTCCACTGCTTGTCCTCCCATCCTGTCGATTTTTGAATGGTTACATCCTAACACAACAGCAAAAAAAAATAACAAGACTTTTGTCGTCTTGTTATGGGAGAGTTTCGTCAAATTTTTTATATTAGCTTTAATTCGGCAATATATTTGCTGTGATTAACTCGCTGATTGGAATGGCATTTTCTGCACCATTATAAGTGCAAAGGTTTTTCTCACTGCCTTTTAAACAGACAGCTGTGGCTGATTCTCCTGTTATGACAACATATGTATCATCAGATGGCTCTAACATGTCACCGCTATGGGGATCTTTAAACTCATCTATAAACTGCTGTTCTTCCAGCGCTTTATAAGAAACAGAAGCTTGAACGGTGCCTCCGCTTGTTAATTCGTGGCGAATATAAAAGTCAGCAGCTTCTTTCAAAGCAATCGCATTGCCTACAAAGGCCTGATCGCGTGCCTTTTGAATGACGTTTGTGATCGACATAACGGCAATCGCAGCAACAATGCCCAAAATAACAATCACAGCAAGGAGTTCAATTAATGTAAGTCCCTTTTCATTTAGTCTAGTGTGTATTTTGATCATGACTAGACCCCTCTTTTTCGACAGAAGTATTTTTTACAATGTGTCAACGGAGAGAGGAAGATCGCTATTAAAGCTTGTCACCATTGTATAATAGCAAATATCCCTCTTAAGGTGTATCATCTTCATCTTCTTCCGTTGTGAAGCGATTTAGCGGATCGCTTTTATTTGAACCATCTGGTGCGTCAACCGGCGGAAGCTCTGCCTCTAAATCTTCAAGTGCTGGATAATAATAGGCAGCAAGTGTGATTTCAAATGTGACATTGCTCGTATCCTGCTGAACAGAATATACTTCTTGAAGACCAGTAAAATTCAATTCTTCAATTTTAATAATCCGCTCCATAGACAATAAATTCTCAAGGAGCTTCTCTAATTCAAAATAGGAATCTGACTCTCCAAACAATGTTAGTGATGTTTTTTTAATGCCGTTTGGCAATGGAGTTTCCGGTTCTCCTGTTTCACTTGTTTCAGAATCTTCATCTACAATTTCCTCAGGATCAGCTTGCTCTTCCTCTGTTTCTGGATCATATTGTACTGTTCCTTCTTCACTGATCAAATCAATATTTTCATCTTCCTGTGTTC
The DNA here is from genome assembly GCF_008923265.1 of Bacillus mesophilum. Classification (NCBI taxonomy): domain Bacteria; kingdom Bacillati; phylum Bacillota; class Bacilli; order Caryophanales; family Bacillaceae; genus Bacillus; species Bacillus mesophilum. The sequence goes on from NZ_WBOT01000002.1 coordinate 683,632, forward strand.
CATTAAGCTGTATTTCATTAATAGTTGCATCCGAAACAATTTCAGCTTTTTCCACATTTAAAAGAAGCTGATCTAAAAGACGCTTAACAGGCACTTCTTTTTGCAGTTCCATCGTATTTAAAACGGTCTGCTCACTATTTTGAGTTAACGTATTATCGATAATGTCAAGTTCCTGTCTTGCCATGTCAAGTTCAGTGTTCTTACGGTCAATCTGATCGTTTAGCGGCAAAATAAATAAGTAATAAAGCCCGAAAGTGAGTATACCGATTAAAACAATTCCCAGGAAGACAAAGCCTAGCTGTTTTTTTGAAAGCTGAACATTCATGGTGAAGTGCCTCCTTCATCCTGGTCACGATCTTGCTCATCATTTTCTGCTTGAGCCGCCTCTTTTAAAGCAGGCACATTGATTCTCATCTCGTAATTGGCAATATACCTTGGAACAATATCATCACTAACAGCAGATTCATTTTCCTGGTCGGTTAAGTCAGCAGTTTGTGCTTCCGTAAGCACAGCTTCCTCTATCCACTGTACAGATGTCAGCAAGCTTAAATAGTATGCAGCTTCTGATTTTGTATCAAATTGAACCTGCTGATTGACTGCATGATCTTCATTCATTTCAAACTCGCTGATAAAGCCCCGTTCAGGCAGAAGTTTTGTCAGCTCCTGCAGCATATAAACTACATTATAAGGCTGCTGATCTGCCCAAGTTATTGCATTTTGTAAGTCTGTTACAGAATTGGAGGACTGATAGTTTTCCAGCTTTGCCCGTTTTGCCTCCAGCAGCTCTGTTGTTTGCGCCAGCTGCTGCTCAGTATCCGCAATAGACTGCTTCCGGTCCTGAATGATAAAAAAGAAAATCGCAGCTATAATCAACACAATCAAGATAGAAGCTAGAAGAACGATATAAGAAGCTTTTGTTTTTTTCTCTTTTTGCGGAAGCAGATTAATATCGACTAACATCTTCTACACCTCTTTTAAAGCTAATCCGATATTCAAATAAAATGATGGAAGCTCAGCATCTTGCCCCGAATCTATCACATCATTTTTCAATGTTAAAACAGGTACAGAATAGCGATTCTTCATTTCTTTAAAAACCTCGTCAAGATAAGGATGATCACCGTCGACAACGATCTTCGTAATCTTCTTTTTGCCTTGCGTCAGTGAAAATTGATAATAATCCTGAACCCGATCGATTTCTTTATAGCTATCCATTAGCGAACTGCCCACATCATTTGCAGATCCTGAATAATGAAGCTTTCTGCCGCCGTTCTCAGACCTGACCGTATCCCATTGTGATGCATCAATATCCAGCTTTAAATGCCGCATAATGATCGGAATATGATTTTCAAATATACTGACATTTACCGTTGTAAGATCATATTGAACGAGCATCAAGTTTTCATTCGCATTTGCCATATCGAGCTTATGGTACAGTCTATAAAGAGAAAGTGCTGATAAGTCTGCTGCTGCCGGCTTTAGCTTTACCTCTTCCAGAATATCTGTATACTCAGCCACTACACCTTCAGGTGCGGCAAAAAGCAGTACTTCCTTGCGCTCATTGTTCTGCTGAGGCAAAGAATAATAATCAAATATTGGATCCTCAAACGGAAGATGAATCGTTGCACCAATTTCCATAAATAAATAGCCCTTCAGTTCATCTTCATGCACATCGGCAGGAATTGCTATTTTCCTCATGACAATGAATGGATCTGGCACTAAAAAGGTTACTTGCTTGTTTTTTAGCTTCCATTCATTCACACATTCTTCTAAAATGGCTATTAATGTTTCACTATCCTGAATTCTGCCTTCCTTAATCAATCCACTAGGAATAAACCGTTCTTCTAAACGCTGGATGTGCAGTTCTCCATGTGACTTTACTTCAGCTAAACGAATAACATGATCCTTAATGATCAGGCTAATATTTGATTGTTTTCCCAGCTTCAAACGAAAGGCCATTTTCAAAACTCCTTATAATAGTGAATGCAAATACCAGGTGATAATGTCATTGCCAAAAAAATAAGCTGCTAAAGCACCAATCCCGATAAAAGGACCAAAAGGAATCGGATTCCCTCTTTTAAGTTTGCCAGTAAGCAAGCCCACTACGCCAAAAACAGCTCCTATTAAAGTTGCGATAAAGAATGATAATAAGACTAGTTTGACTCCAAGTGCTATTCCGAGTACGCCATATAGCTTAATATCGCCGCCGCCCATGCCGCCTTTACTGATCACGGCAATAAAAAGCAGCAGACCAAATCCGACTGCAGCACCAGCAATTGAATCCCACCATGGAGTGAGCGGAATAAAAATACGTTCAGCTATTAAGATGATTGCAAATACAAGCAGGATTTTATCTGGAATCAGCATGTATTTAATATCGGTGATCCAGATGATGACGATAAGAGAGATAAGCGTCCAGGCAATCAATAATTCCGCACTCCACCCCATAAGGAGCGGCGCTGCCACAAACAGCAATCCTGTCATCAATTCAATTAGCGGATAAACGAGCGAAACAGGTGCCTTACAGCACCTGCATCTTCCTCGTAAAAATACATAAGATAAAACTGGGACAAGCTCAAGCGGCGTGAGAACATGTCCACACTTTGGACAATGCGACCGCGGCTTTACAATTGACTCTCCGTTCGGGACCCTCAGGCCCACTACGTTGTAGAAGGAGCCGAGGAGGAGGCCGTATATGAATACTAAAAAGAACATTTTTTTAGTTACCAGAGAATGTTAATAATTCTTGCTCAGTAACTTCTGTTGCTGTAGCACTGTCTTTAACAATAGGAGCAGCATCATGGTTTGTGATTTTATAATCAAACTTTCCAGAAGTCGCATCCTTTGAAACTGTTACAGTAAAAGTTTCATCTTTAACGTTGTCTAGATAAGATTCAAGATCATCAAAATCTAAAGTTGTTGCTGTTGGGTTAGTAGTTACATACATTTTAGCTGAGCTAATAATTTGCACAGCTTCTGCTACTTTTGCATCATTTTTTGTCTTATTAATCAAACCACCAATACTAGGTATAGCAATCGCAGCAATAATCCCTAAAATAACAATAACAGCAAGAAGCTCGATTAGTGTTAAACCTTTTTGATTTTTTAATGTGTTTCTTAGTTTTTGAAACATGTTCATTCTCCTTAAAATGTGAATTTTATGTTACTTTTTTACTAGTCTCATTATAACAGATTCATAGATTTGTGCTAGTAGGAAATTGTTTGAAATTGTAAAACTTTTGTATAGTTAACCAACATGATTAAAGATCTCAAACATCGGCACCATGATAGATGTAACTATTGTTCCGACAATGCCTGCCAGGAAGACAATCATGATTGGTTCAATAAGAGATTTCAGGCGATCTGTTGCACTTTCTACTTCTTTTTCATAGAAGTCTGCTACTTTTGCGAGCATGGCATCAAGAGAACCGGTTTCCTCACCAATTGCAATCATCTGCGAGACAAGGGGAGGAAAGACCCAGTGCCTGCGCATTGGCTCTGTTAATGAGCGGCCTTGCTCTAAAGAATCTCTCGATTGGCGAATTACTTTTGCAATGACTTCATTTTCAACAATATTTTCGACAATGGTCATTGCCTGCAGAATGGGAACGGATGAAGTAAATAAAGAGCTCAATGTTCTCGTCATCCGGGCTAAAGCTGCTTTTTGAAAAATCTTTCCGAAAATCGGCATTCTTAATAGAAAATAATCTAAATAATATTTTGATTGTTTATTATTGCGAATAACGATAATTCCTACGAAGATTGCGATAAAAAGCAGTATAACCAGCCACCAGTATACCTGCATCAGTTCACTGGACTTCAAGACAAACTGAGTGATCGCTGGAAGCTCCCCGCCAAAATCCTCAAACATTTCAACAAAGGTTGGGACCACTGATACAAGCAAAAAGATGACAACCGCAACAGCAATGATTCCTACCACAATAGGATATGCGAGAGCTGAGACGATTTTTTGCTTTGTAAAATGCTGCTTCTCATAATGAACTGCTAGTCTTTCAAGCGTATCATCCATATTACCGCCCACTTCACCAGCACGAATCATATTAATAAACATACTTGTAAAGATCTTCTTATGCTTCGCCGCTGCCTCAGAAAGCGGATTTCCTTCCCTCAGGTCCTGTTCAACAACCTTTAAGGCTTTTCGCAGTGCTTTGCTTTCCGTCTGTTCGGAAAGAATGGCGGTCGATTCGACAACAGACACGCCAGCCTTAAGCAAAGTCGAAAATTGACGCAGATAGATGACAAAGTCTTCAAGCTTTACAGGATTGCCGATCGTAATATCCTTAGTCAGGACCGTTTCAGGCAATTCCTGAAAATCCATGACACGAATGCCATTTTCCCTCAGCTGAACCACTGCCTCACGTTTTGAAGAAGCGGTGATGACACCTGACTTATTTCCTTTTCGGTCTCTTCCGCTGTATTTATAACGAGGCATCTTATTCCACCTTCTCAACTAAATAAGGGTTCGCGAGTTCCTTTGAAATTAAACCAGCCTGATAGAGCTCTTTCACATTGGTCTCCAATGTATGCATGCCCTGACTCCTAGATGTTTGCATTACATTCACAATCTGATGGATTTTTTCATTGCGAATAAGATTAGCGACAGCCGCATTATTGAGCAGAATTTCCGTTGCCGCTTTTCTGCCTTGTCCATTAACAAGCGGAAACAAGCGCTGCGAGACAATGGAAACTAGCACAGAAGCAAGCTGAATGCGAATCTGATCCTGCTGTGCCGGCGGAAAGACATCAATGATCCGGTTAATGGTTGCAGGCGCACTGGATGTATGCAATGTTGCAAACACTAAGTGTCCTGTTTCTGCTGCGGTTATAGCCGTTTGGATCGTTTCAAGATCTCTCATTTCTCCTACTAAAATGACATCTGGATCCTGTCTGAGTGACGCTCTTAAACCATTCGCAAAGTTATTCGTATCAAAGCCAACCTCACGCTGATCTATGATACATTTTCCATGCTTATGCAAATATTCAATGGGATCTTCCAGTGTAATGACATGCTTGCGCATGGTCTGATTCATATAATCAATCATTGACGCAAGCGTGGTTGATTTCCCGCTGCCTGTAGGTCCTGTAACCAGTACAAGTCCCTGCGGCTTTGCTGCAATTTCTTTTAAGATCAGCGGCAAGTCCAGTTCATCCATTGAAGGTATTTTCGTCGGAACCACACGGACTGCAAGTGCCACACAAGAACGCTGATGATAAGCATTGACCCTAAAACGGGAAACGCCATGCAGGCCATAGGAAAAATCCAGCTCGCCATTTTGCTTAAATGTATTCCAGAGATGATCCGGGATTACCGCTCTTGCCATGCTTTCAGTATCTGCCGGCAGTAGCGTATCTTGCCCGTAGCGTTTTAAATCTCCATTGATCCTCATGATTGGCGGTACACCAACCGTCAGATGAATATCTGATGCTTTTAGCTCAAAGCCTGCCTTCAGAAGCAAATCAATTTTATTTACCATATCGTTTTACTCCTAATCAGGTAGTGCTACTCTTAGCACCTCTTCTGTTGTTGTGATTCCTTGCTTGATTTTGATTAATCCATCATCAACAAGGAAGATCGTTTTGTTTTTAATGGCAATTTCTCTTAATTTCGAGAGAGATTCACCATTCATAATCACACGGCGCATAACATCATCTACAACTAAAACTTCATGGATCGCGACACGGCCTTTATAGCCAGTCATATTACAGGATGAACAGCCGGCACCTTTTACAACCTGATCGATTTTCATGCCTCTTTTGGCAAAAATCTCAATCTCCCGTTTTGAAGGCTCCATTGTTTTTGCACAGTCTCGGCACACTCTGCGGACAAGCCGCTGTGCCACGACCCCGCTCAATGAAGAGGCGACAAGGAAAGGCTCAACACCCATGTCTACTAATCTCGTAATCGTGCCAATCGAATCATTTGTATGCAGGGTGCTTAACACGAGATGTCCTGTTAAGGAAGCACGAATGGCAACTTCCGCTGTTTCCTTATCACGAATCTCCCCAACCATGATAATATTCGGGTCTTGACGAAGGATGGCCCGCAGACCAGCAGCAAACGTCATTCCCACATTTGAGTTCACATGAATTTGATTAATGCCTTCAAGCTGGTACTCAACAGGATCTTCGACTGTTATAATGTTCACTTCTTCGCTATTAAGCTTGTTTAAAGCCGCATATAAAGTGGACGATTTACCGGAACCTGTTGGCCCTGTTATTAGAACAATCCCTGTTGGTTTTTCAATCATATCGGTAAAACGCTGAAGATTCACCTTGTTAAAGCCCAGTTTATGAATGTCATTCAGCGTACTTCCAAGGTCAAGAAGACGCATAACAATTTTTTCACCATAGACAGTAGGCAATGTGGATACACGCAAATCAACCGGGTGGAAATCCAAGTTCATCTTGATTCTGCCGTCCTGAGGAATCCGATGCTCTGTAATATCAAGATTCGCCATGATTTTGATTCTTGCTGTAAGGACACTTTGCATATGCTTAGGCAGCACTCGCTCTGTTCGGAGTATGCCATCCACACGATAACGTATAACTACCTTTGTCTCCTGCGGATCAATATGCACGTCACTCGCCTTTACAACAGCGGCATTCGTTAATACTTGGTTAACTAGACGGACAATCGGAGAATCCTGGTCAACGATTTTCTCTTGTTCTACTTCCTCTGTATGTGCAGGTGAAGTTCCGAATAACTCCTCAAGCCCTTCATCCATATCGTAGTATTTATTGACTGCACGCAAAATATCATCTTTTGTTGCGATCGCTGTTTCGATTTGGAAGCCGGTTGATAGACGAAGATCATCAATGGTATAAAAGTCCATAGGATCGGCCATCGCTACGTATAACTTATCTCCATCTTTTTTCATTGGAATGATTAAGTTGCGTTTCGCCATATCTTTTGGAACAATACTAAATAGATTCGTATCAAATGGATAACGGTACAAGCTTACATGTGGAATGCCAAGCTGAAATTCCAATACTTCGATCAGCTGCTGCTCTGTCACATATCCGCGCTGCAGGAGGGCATCTCCAAGCTTTTGTCCGCTGCTCTTTTCTTTAAGCGTCAGCTGCAGCTGTTCTTCCGTAATTAACCCTGCATCAACGAGCAAGTCTCCTAATCTTTTACGAACTTGAGTCATCTATATCCCTGCTTTAACCTCTTTATTTTGTTGCCTCTTTTTCGTGACCCCATAATTCATTTTCATTCTTCTTTTCACCATTCTGAGCTTCTTCCTCAGAGCCAGTTTCAGAATCTGATCCTGCTCCCTCATCCCTCATATCATCTGCATCTGTATTAGTATTTGCAGCTGGATTTTCATCAGAATCTGTTCCATCTTCAATCATACTATCTGCTGGATCATTTTCCGCCGGATCAGGCTTTGTGTTAGCTATTAAACTCTTAATCACAACTTTATGAACAGGAGGGTAAAAGTCATCAGAAATGAATTCTTTTCTTAGAATGCCGCCTGATGGTTCCTTTACTTCACGATATAATTTAATAATGACTCCATCTGTGCCTTCTGCAACAGTCTGTTCCTCACCAAATCTCAGCTTTGCATCATACTGCACAATTGTCTTTGGTTTGAATACCTCTTGATCTTCTAGAGAAAGGCTGTATTCATATAGAAATGGCGAACCTTTTAAGGAAACATGGAATTGATTATCAATAAGCTTAAATTCCAGTGTAAAAGAGCTGTCATTTGTATTGCTGATAATAAAATCCATATTCTTGGCAGGATCTACTTTCGCTTCAAAGCCGGCTTCCGCATAATCTGGCAGCAGCCTGCTAATATGGCGCTCAGAAATAAGGAAATTGGTTGACAGCACTGTTTTATACATGGCAGATGCAATATGGCTTAATGTCTCACTGCTAAAGGAAGATGTTAACCCGTTTTCCTCAATGTATTTTAATAGGGATAGCTGTGATTGCGGCTCAATTTCAATCTGACTTACCGCTTTTGTCCATTTTTCCAGACTTTCATAAGCCTCGTCAGCTGCTAGAGTAGCTTCAGCCACCACTTGATCCTCTTCTGCTTGGGCAAAAAATGTCTGCAGCTTCATAGTCTGGCTGCCCGTATGCAAAAGAGAGGCCATATTCAGCAATTCCGTTCTTAGTTTCTCCTCCTGAAAATCCTCAGATGTCAGCTCTGGAGAAATCTCTAAAAGCTTAAGTGCCAGCTCATCTTCATTTACTGTTACAAGCAACGGATATGTGCCGCCTTGCTTAACCGCCTGCAAAGAAGAGTCTACATCAAAAGAAAAGATAGAAAGATCAACTTGTTCATCTTTTTCTTTATAGTTAAAAGAAAGGGTGTTTTGCTCCTGCCACAGTTTAGTGTTCTGCAGGATTTGATCATACGCTTCTTGAGGTGATAATCCTGTAACATCTACCGAGCCTACCAGCGTCTTTTCTGTATATACACCTTTACTTCCCGTAACATTTCCATAAACAGCAGTGCCAAAGTATGAAAAACTAAAAATAAACGCTGTGCTAACAAGCAAGATGATATATAATTTAGCACTATCTGATTTCTTCATGCTCCGATCCGCTCCGCTCATTATTCCTATTCAACATTTACTGCCAATTCAATTAGGACTGCTGGTCCTTCCGTTTGCGCAGAGTGTATTTGGTCTTCTGTTAGAATGGTTCCAGCTGGAATGAAAACTTGTCCATCTAAACCAATAATATCTTTGTTGACCTTTTTACCGACAAGCAGTTCCACCTGTTTATTTTTCAAGGCATCAAGCTGCTGCGTATTTTGCTGCTGTTCTTCACTAGCCGCAGCTTCCTCATGGTGGATGGAATCCAGTTCAGGTGTTTGCTGTCCAAGAAGCTCATGGTTATCAAGGAAGCCTTGTTCTGCATCTTCATTTACAATAACAATATCTTTTCCATACGTAAGTACGAATTCTGAAGGCATTGTCACTTGTTTTTCACCTACAAGCAAATCCATTCCAAGGATTTGACCAGTTTCGTCATCAGCGTAAAATTCAATGACTTCACCAAGCAGTGCACCTTTTCGTGTCATTACTTTTGTTTGGTTGATTTTAATTTTTTTGTTTACGAGCTGGTTTGCAATTGGAATTTCGTTGAGGTCAATGACGGCATTGTCTGTTTCGACAGTAATAGCGTATTCTCCAATTCCGACAACTTTTTTGAATGGAATTGCTTTAACGCTTACTTGCCAGTCTTCGTGTTCAATTGTCAGGAAGTCAATTGTTCCTTTTTCAGGGTTGATTACGAGTGTTTTTACTGCGCCGATCTGCTGTCCGTCAGCGATGCTTATAATTGGCAATCCTGTAATTTGTGAGCTGTTTTTCATTTATGTCACCACACCTATTCTTTTAGAGATCACTTTTCTGCTTTAATTACAGAAAAGGTATAAAGATTTTTATTCTTAAGGGTTCACGTAAGGCTGCTTTCCGCTTCGAGGCACTCGCTTTCCGCGGGTGGAAGTTGAGCCTCCTCGGTGCATTCGCACCTGTGGGGTCTCAACCTTTCCACTTCTCCCGCAGGAGTCTCGTACCACTCCGCTGCAATCAGCCAACATTTTTACATATTCATATGAATTTATACGTCTCACTAATCAATCATCTGATAGTATCCATCACAGGCCATATAACACAGTCATATCAACCCATTACTTATAGATTACTGTTCCTCGTTGGAATAAGAAAGTAGTAAAAATTGGATTTGTTCTGAGATGATTGGCATGTTGGAATATTGGTTTTTCAGTTCGTTTAGTAAGGTTATCAGTTTTTGGTGCTCTTGCTGTGAGATATAGTGTTCGATTAGCAGGCTGGCAAAGATGTAGTGCTCTTTTTGCGGCATTTTTTGCTGCATGCACTGCTGGATCCATTTTTCGTATACTTGAGGTTCTGTCGTTTCTTTTGCCAGCTGAAGCTGTTCAAGAAGAGTTTTCAGCACTTCTCTTTGAAGAGTGATATTTTCTTCCTGTTCTTGCTGCTCTTCATCCGAATCAGATGATGTTGCTGCTAGAATCCACGGCTCGTCTTCTTCCTCTATAATAGGATCTTCTTCATCGGCCATAAGCTCTGGAATGATCTCATCACTTTCATTAACGGCTTCCTCAACGTCTTCTTCATCGAGACTTTCTTGGAACTCTTCAAGCACAATCGCTTCTTCACCATCTTGCGGCTGCAGAATTTCTTCAGAAGAGACTTCATCCTTCTCCAGCATTTCCTCTAGTGAAGGGATAATGTATGAACTTTCATCGAAAAGTTCGCTTTCTGGTTCTGATTGAAGCTTTTGCTCTGAAGTGCTTGTCTCATTTTCGACTGAAGCAGGGATAATAAAATCATCATCCTCTAATTTCAGACCAAGGCTAAACTCATTTTCTTCGGCTTTAACAAGCAAGTCATCCTCGTTCTTTTGCTCCGCCTGTAATACAGGATTGTCATCAGACATCAGTGACTCCAGCTCACCAATATAGGAAAGCTCCGCATCTTTAGAATCATCTTCTTCGTCTATGGCAAGCGTCTCTTTGTCTTGTGCAAGTTCAGTTAATCTAATTTGGTCGAAGTCAATTTCATCAAGCTGTCCGTCCACTTCTTCTGCTTCCGTTTCCGCTAACACCACTGCATCTGTTTGCTGAGAATCAGCTACCGGCAGTATGATTTCTGCTTCAAAAACTTCCAGTACATCTTCTTCATCGTGATCTGTTTCGATCAGTTCGATCACTGAATCATGGTCCTCACTAGGAGATACCTCCTCTTCAGCTTCCATTTCTTTATAGTCTTGATGATCATCCTGACTGTAATGTGGAAAAGCAGTGTCTGCAGTTGCTTCTGCTGCAAGAAATTGCTCGCTTCTTTTCATCATTAAATACCCGCTCATAACAACCAGCAGAAGCAGTATTAATAATAACTTCCATAATTCCATCACCGATTGTCCCGCTATGCCAAGCAGTGCAAATGAAAAGGATAAAACAGTCATCACCACTTTCCCTTTTTTCGTTAAACCGAGCGGCAAGTAAATGACGAGCGGAATAATGACGATTAGGGAGATTGCAGCTAAAATGAAGCTAATCATCGTTTCACCTCACTAGTATAGGATAAAAGATTCATAATATTGCTAACATTGTCGAAAAATAATAGAAAACAATGTAAATTGTCCTAAAAAAACAGTAAATCATAAGAAATATTGTATAATATAATCATCAAGAATGAAAGAAGGGAAACGAATGAATTGTAAAAAAATCCTTTCTAGTACTAAAGGCCTTACTCTTATTGAGGTTTTAGCCTCATTAACCATCTTGAGTATCGTTTTAATTGGAATCATGAGCTTTTTTACGCAAGCATTTTCCTATACCAATAAAAACGAGACTAAAACGGCAGCCGTCAATGTTGCCCGCAATGCCTTGATGTATGTCGAAAATCAGAGTTTTATAGAAATGAGAGAGAAATTCTCCTCCTCCAATTCTACTAATCAAAATGAAGAATTACGTATTTATATATGTAAGAATCCAGATGGCAGTGAACAATATAATTTGTTTTGGAAAGGCGAAACACAACGAGCAGACTGCTCATCCATAACAGTAAACAATATCAAATATGATGTGCGTATTACTTCTAATTATTCTAGTGAATATAAAGAAAATCACGAAGACTATTTTGTTCCGCTTAAGGCAGTAGTGACATGGAATGATGGTGATACTCAAAAATCGACCGAGGTTGAAGGAGCTATTCAAAGTGAAGATATTAGATGAAAAAGGAGCAACACTCTATGAGCTGCTCGCGGTAATGGTCATCTTAATGATTGTATTGCCGGTGATATATGGTGTCTTTTCGTCAGGCTATAAATTGTACAATAAAGTAAATGCTGAAGGCCAGCTCCGAGATGATGCTGACTATACAGCAACCATGATTATGAATGCCTTTTACTCAACTCCTTTTGATTATGTCCGTTCCTGCGGAGACAACTGCATAGAGCTTGTAGACAGCGAGCATACCACTGTTGCACTTGAAGAAGGGGAACAGCAGTCGTTTTACAGCATTGATCAATCAAGTGTATATGATGAAGAAAAAGTAACGATTATTCAGCTGACAGATAAAACAGTGAACGATCAAACGATTTCAGTATTTGAAATTGATGGAGCTGCTTTAGATGTTCAATCCGATTTTTCAAATTCAACCATTACTGGCTGTGAAGGCGGTCCCTGTGAGACTGGAATTATACAGTTACAATTCAATTTATCACATAAAAGGCTTGCGGAAGGAAATTTGGAGCTTGACAGTCAATTCGGCTTTTAAAGGAGAACAAAATGATAAAAAATGAACAAGGAAATAGTTTAATTATCGTATTACTTGTTTCACTCGTTTTTACCGTTTTAGGAATGGCCGTTGTCTCCGCCTCCATCGGCGGTGCCAAAAGAACTGAAACAAGGGAAAGTGATGTTGTCTATACGTATGATGCATTAAAACTATTGAATGAAATGACAAGCACCCTTCCAGAACTATTAGGCGAAGAGAAATTGAATCTTGAAAATTTCAGACGCTGGGACAGCAATCACCGCTTATACGTCGAGAATCGTTTTGACGATGTCTTAGAGAGTGCAATTGTGGAACAGATACTTGAACCCAATCGCTCTGCAGATTATATCGAGTGCATGAATGTAATAGACGTCAGTACTGGTTCACCATCGTACCTGGATAACAGTCACGCATGTGTAGGCAGTCTTACAAACTATGATGCTCCTTTTAACATTGATAAAAATCTCGATTTCACCAGAGTACTAGATGTTGTACTTGTAACAAAAAACCCAATTGAAACAGAAGGGAAAGTAACGAGAACCATTAAGAAAAGATTAATTCTTTCTCCTCTGCCAAGCTTTTTGAAGTATGCAGCCGGATCTTTTTCTGATAATGAAGGAGAAGGCTTTAAATTAAATGGCTCTGCGAACTTCAATGGAAATGTATATGCCAATCATCTTCATATTCAAGAAGAAGCAGAGTTTGAGCTTCGCGATGGCACAGAAAAAACGCAGGATACACCGATGTCATCCATTACAGGCGATTTATATAGCAGTTCAGCTAACCTGCTGCCGCTATTAAAAGAAGAGAACTTTTACAAAGAGGATATTCCGGATTTAAAGCATGACAGTCAGTTTATTAACATTCAATTTCAAAAGTCAATGAATGAACTGGCCAATTCGATCTTAACGGATAGCGATCTGTCTGCAGCCAGAACAGGCAATGGCAGTGATTTCTCAGACAGCTTGGCATCTGCAATCAGCAATACACAGCCAAGCAGACAAATTATTGGAAGTGATGGATACATCGAGAAAGTGGAGGTTCAGCCAAATCCGCTATCCATTGTAGGGGAAACGGCTGCTCCGCTTGATAATAGCTTTATTATTGAAAGTGCAGAGCAGGCAATGGAATTTAATGACCCGTTAAAAGTGAATGGCGATCTTGTCGTAATGAGTACCAATTATCCAATTTCTTTCCGTGAACAGCTAGTGGTTGATGGCGATCTATACTTAGTCAGCTATAAGGATATGAGTTTTAATGGAGACATTCTTGCTACAGGTGATGTTCACATCATAAATATGACTGGAACGCTGAGTGCAAACCGCAATATTATCGGAGCCAAAAATGTTGAGTTAGAGTCCTATGAAAACAATACGCTTTCTGTGGCAAGCAGCGGACTAAAAGTAGCTGGTGACATCGTTTCTGGAGAACATGTTTTTCTTAAACCTTTTTCGACCACCATTGATATTCAAAGAAATATAATCAGTAATAAGAACCTGACGATCATTGGAGACGAAGATGACCAAGGCGGAGAAGATGATCAAGTCATGTTTGACTCTGTCGTATATACAGGAGAAAAAGCAAGCATATCCAATGTCAACATCATTGGTGCGCAAAACAATGAAAAGCAAATTGTCCTGCTTGTTCATGACAATTTGTTAATAACTCGGATTAATGAATTTAATAATTATACACCTGCTGATGAAGAAGGACTTCCCTACTTGCCAAGGGAAAACAATACCGTAAAGCCGCTAAAAGGATTTTTCTATACTGAAAAGGATGCTGAATTATATGGAGTCGGTTCACTCTTTTATATAGAAGGCGGGCTTTTTGCTAAAGAGGCATTAACGATTAATGCTATTCGAGGCAGAGTTAATTCCATCACGCAGCTGCCCATGGGCAACCAGCAAGAAAACAACTATTCTCGCTTTATCGTCGATTATAATCAGGATGTTCTGCTGCAGAGAATTGAAGCACTTCCGATTGTGGAACAGCTTCAAGTATTTTCGGATGAGCTGATTGTTGATTAAGAAGGTTGGTTTAAGTGTAAAAGAAGGGATGCCACAAAGCATCCCTTCTTTTTTTCGAGTAAATTAAAAGTATGCAAAACAAAAACGCCCTACATCGTATAGGGCGTTTTTCACGTTTTAGCTATTCATTTTACCAGCGTCCTGCTCCATTTGAACCGCCGCTGTCATGGTCTGCTCCCTCAGGTCCTACTTCAAATAAAGCAGATGCCTTTGGTTTTGATTGATCTCTTTGCTTTTCGGCTTCTGCTGTTACCGTAGAATAACCGACTTCTTCACCGATAATATACCATTCAGATCCTTCTTTTCTAACAGATACTTTATCTGGCAGAGTAGACAGCAGAGATTCAATGTCTTTGTCTGTTGCATTATTAGGGTTAAAGATTAACACATCTTTGAGAGCAATCTCTTCACCTTCTTCAATTTTGAAGACAGACTTGATAAACTTTATTTCTTTTAATCCAATATAGGCGTCTTTAACAATTACCGGCACCCTGACTGTTATACCAGAGCCATCTTTCGTTTTGACAACTAAATAGGTTTCCCCTTCAGCTTTGCCGATAATTCTCATATCCCCTTTATATTCAGCTATGTTCTGATCTTCGATATAAATATCAAGATCTCTATTAGATGCATTTAGCGGAGAAATGTTAACACTAAAGGATTTAACTTCATCTACTTCCAGTTCCAGTGGATTTGGTGTTACATTGATTGATTCAACTGGAACTTGAAGAGTAATATCCTTTTCTACAGGCGTATTAAAGGCAAATCCGCCTTCCGCTTTTATTCTAATTGTATTTTTCCCTATATCATTGATTACGATAGATTTTGAAGGGTCAAATTCTGTCCATCCGATATTGCCGTTTGGATTCTCAATAGAGTAATAATACTTAACTCCCTTGCCGGCAACTAGCTGTGTTACATCTACATTGACTTTTTCACTTGTAACGTCTCCATCCTTGTAGGCAACTCCGCTATCCTGGCCTGTCATTTCAAAATCAGGAGTCAAGTAGATGATCACTTCTTCATTATCAGAATACGTTATTTTAATGGCCGTATTTTTATCGCCGACAAATTCCATATCTTTGATAGGCTTAGGTTTTAATCCGTAATCATTTGGGAACTCGGTTTGAGCTAATACCGAGTTATTATTATTTAAATCAACTTTGTTAATAATCCCAGATGCATATCCATCATAGGCTTTACCGCCCATTTCGTTCAAACGCACTCTTAAATTAATAAACTGGTTGGCCGGTGCAATGGAGGCCTGCTGTTCACCAAAACGGCTATCTTTGTACGCAACATACGCTGTTGGCATCTTGACATTATTAAGAGCCCAGTCCCCTTTCAGATTTAAAGAGGCTGCCAGATTTCCCGGAAGAAAATTCCCCAGCGCATAACTGATATTCTGCGAGACCGTAATTTGAGCAGCTTTTCTGCCGTCTGCACCAATAATTTCCTTAACACCTTGAGTTGGTACAATGGAAATACCATTCGGCAAAGGCTGAATAATTTGGATATCCGTTAATCTTCCTGTAACCAGGCTGCTGTATAGACCATTTGGTGTTAATTTATAATCGACCTTAAATTCGTTTGATCTTTCTTTAGACCCTGAAACCTTAACCAAATTATCAACACTATTCGTAATACCTGTTAATTTCATCTCTCCAATCATGCTTGGAGCAGCGTCATCCTTAACAGATATTTTTACTGGTGCATGAGTAATAGGTGCGAGTTGTTTTCCTGTAATATCTCTGTATACAAGTTTAATATCATTAAAGATATAGTCACCTGCTTCTGTAAAGCTTAACGGAAGGGAAAAGTCTATAGGCTGTGGTGCCTCTTGATTTAATGGATACTTCAAATCAAATTTAATAGTAGCCACACCATTACTAATCGCAGCATTTGCCCCTTCAGCCAATTTCACCTTTCCATTAAATTTGCTTAAATCAACTGTAATCTCACCATTAATAGATGGTGTATCGATTTCACCGGAGATCGAACGGAACACTTCAGAAATGTTACCTTGCGATGCTTGTCTGGCTGTAACACCTGTCACAGCAGACAATTGTCTTAAATAAGACATATCTACTTCATTATCATTACCAAAACCAATTGAATATAGTTTAATATTACTAGCAGACAACGACTGTGCTAGAGCTAAACCGTGTTCTTTAATTCGTTTTTTAGTTTCATTCACATTTTGATTAATCGTTTGTTTTCTACCATTTACATAGTAATAAACCTCACTAAAATCTTGGCCCGTTCTTGTGTTAGTATAAATTTCATGATAGACAAGGACTTCTTCTTTTACTGTTTTCGTCTCATAGACTGGAACATCCTGGCAAAAAAACCAATAGCATTCTCTTTTAGTGCCTACTTGCACTTGTTTTTGATATGTTATTGTTTCTTTAAAGTTTGAAAATGTAGGTTCTCCATCTGTCATAAAAATAACATACTGATTGTCTGCTGGCTTCTCAGCTCCGCTTTTCTTGCCTCCAAGCATTTGAAGAGCAGTTTCGAAAGATTGGGTATAGTTTGTTCCACCAGATGCTGATAGTGAATCAACAGTCGCCTCAATTTTATTTAAATTAGTGATAAAATGATCGACAGAAAAATAAACTATTTTATCAGTAGCCACCCCAGTATCAAAAGGAACTAACCCAAAACGATCTCCAGGCTGTCCATGCTCTTTAAAATACTCAACCGCTTCTTCAATGGCATCCTTTGCATCCTGAAACTTTTTCGGATTTCTACCCGATTCATTCATCGAACCTGATTTATCAAAAATGAAGATTAGGTCGATTGGATCTCTATCAGGATTTGTAGCCATTCCTTTTGGCACAAGATGAAGATCAAGGCCTCCAATTGCATCAGCATTCTGCGGCTTAACAATAATCTCCTGAGATGCTTTTGCTGAAAAGTTTACCGATGGAGGATCTGCAGCTGCTGAAGCTCCCGTTGGAGAAAAAAGTATAGATAATAGCATTGGCAACAGCAAAAACGGTAACAGGATTTTCTTCATTTGCTTCATCTTTTTCACTCCTTTCAAATTTATGAATTTTTCACAATATAACCAGAACTTTTATACTACAATTATATCAATTTACCTATAAAACAAATAGTTAAATCTATCGAAATGATAAAATTTTTTTCAATAAAAAATAGAAGACAGAAACCTGTCTCCTATTTCCGAAACAACTTTATTTAACATATTCAGCAACCTTATTTCTTCCCGCTCTTTTTGCCCCCGTATAAAGCGCTCTGTCTGCATGGCGGATCAGTGTCATTGGGTCTTCAGCATTTTCTGGAGCTGCTGCGACCCCGAATGAAGCCGTGATTTGTATTTCGAGGTCGATCTGTTCTGCTCCAATATGCTGTGATAATTGAAACGGCTTATTCGCCAGCAGGAGCCTTAATGTTTCAGCAAATTGAATAGCTTCATGCTTAGGACAGTTGGGAAGAACAATAACAAATTCCTCGCCGCCATATCGGGCAACAATTCCAGAATCACCGATAGCAGCAGTCAGACGATTTGCCAGTTCACATAAAATCTCATTGCCGCTTTGATGTCCATAATTATCATTGATAGATTTAAAATGATCAAGGTCGAGAATGATTAAAGAGAGTGTGTAAATCTCCTGTCTTGCCAGTTTTGCAAACTCGATATTCAGTCTTTTTTCCAGGTATCTGTAATTATAAAGCTTTGTTAGCGCACAGCGCTCGCTTTTTTCTTTTGTTTTCTCGTAATGATTGGCATTTTCGACCGCAATGGCCAGATGTGAACAAAGAATATCAACAATCATCAGCAAAGATTTGTCAAAAACGGCTTTTCTTGTAGAAGCCAAAAAGAGTACACCGGTTACTTCGCTGTTTCGAACAACCGGAACCGAGACAATGCTTTCGATATTTGCAGGCACATATCCTTTAATCAGCAGCTGCCATTCTTTTCTTGTCTTAAATAAGACACCCTTTTTTTGTTCCCACACAAAACCGCTTATTCCTTCTCCTTTTTTTAGCGGCTTCATCACCGCTTCGTTTATTTGCCCATTTTCATAGCTTCGGATGATCTGCAGCTCTTTCCCGTCCACAATGTCCATTAGATATACATAATCAGCTGGAAGCATCTGAATCAGCTTCTCCATAAATAAATCGAGCACAGCTCCGACTTTTAATCGTTCTGCCAGCTGATGGCCTATTTCCGCTACTTTTTGTAAGTACGCATTCACATTTTCACTGGAAGAATATAAACTCATAATCAGCGAAAGGCTGGCAAATGGAATACCGACACATAAAACGGCAATGACACCAATTTCTTTATATAAAATAAATAGAACATACCCAACTGGGAAAGAGGCTAATGAAGAGAGCATGTCCCAAATCATATCTTTTCCAAAGAGAAACTTCTTTTTATCCGTTAAAACGATATCTATAAAAATAAGCAATAATAAGTTTAAAATATAATAGAAGACTGGATATAAGAGAGCAATAAAAAAGGACTCAGTATTATAGGTGAGCTGGTCGCCGGAAACGCCGCCAACTGCATAGTAAAGCATACCGCTAAATAAAGAAACAAGGAGGAACATACTTGAATTTAAAGGCAGTCGATACAGTTGTTTATTTTTACTGATATTGAGTCTGGCAAGCAGCGCAAAAATCGCGAATTGAGCCAGCAAAATTTCAATAAAAAGACCAAATAAAAGAAAAACCGCCATAGAAACCCATTGCAGTAAAAACACAGGTGTATTATTAATGACGACAGGCAATAGTGCTACGAGAAAGGTAAGTAAAAAAAAGGCTGCCAAATCAGTCAGCGGCACTGCTTCAACAGGAGGAGGATAAAAATGATAGGCAATCCAAAGTGAAGCTGGCATCAACAAGATCCAAGCAGCCCAGATGATTTTTTTATATTTCACCTTCATCTTCATCCCTCCTTTATTCATAGGTAAAAAGTTGTATAATGTGGATATTTTATCAAATTAAAAGGTTTTTGTCACATCTATATTCAAACTATTTAAACTTTTAATTATATATGGTTTTGCTTCTGATAAAAAATATAGCGATCCTGTTATAATCAGCATCTCATTTTTCCCCAGCGAACGTATTTCAGAGCGAATCGCTTCTTTCCAATCAGATGCAGCTCTTTTACGATGTGAAGAGCTTATATTCAATAGATCTGAAGCTTTAGCAGCCCTCGGGAAGTCAAAGTCCACAAATGTCATTGTATCTGCAACTGAGTCTAATTGCATGATCATTTTGTCTAGTTTTTTATCAGAAAGAGCAGCGAATATAACCCTCTTTTGTAAGTTATTGTATCGTTTTTGCAGTTCGTTTGTGAGGGCTTGGATCCCTTCATTGTTATGCGCACCATCTACTATAATTAAAGGCTGCTCACTGATTCTTTCAAATCTGCCAGGCCAATAGGCTTTCATTAATCCCTGCTTTATTTGATGTTCCTCTAGAAGAAAACCTTTTAGATTTAACAATTCAGCTGCCATAACGGCGAGGGAGGCATTTTCAACTTGATGCTCTCCCGGCATGGTAATGTCAAGTTGTCCATACTCGTTCTTTGCTGTCTTAAGACTAAATTGCTCACCAGCTGCTGTTGAAAAATGTTCTTGAATGGCAAGAGTCTTTCCAAGCTGATAAACCTCTGCATTCTGCAAAGATGCTGTCTTTAAGATTACATTTTCCGCACTTTCTTCTTTTACAGATGTAATGAGCGGGGTATTTTTCTTGATAATCCCGGCTTTTTCATAGGCGATTTCTTCATAGGTCTCTCCGAGGATGCTTGTATGATCCAGACCAATGCTTGTTATGATAGAGAGAAGAGGTTCAATGACATTTGTTGAGTCAAGCCGTCCGCCAAGACCCACTTCAAACAAAGCTATATCTGCAGGCTGAACATGACCAAAATATTCAAAGGCCATCACAGTAATGACCTCAAATTCAGTCGGACCACCAAGTTCTGTCTCTTCCAATTCCTCTGCAAGCGGCAAAATCCGGTTCACAAGCAGTAAAATCTCTTCATCGGAAATCGGTTTGCCATTGTATGAAATCCGTTCATTAAATTGTTCAAAAAATGGAGATGTGAAACTGCCCACAGTATACTCTGCTTCCTGCAAAATACAGCGTAAATACGTCAGTGTCGAGCCCTTTCCATTTGTTCCTCCAATATGTACGGTCTTTATTTTTTTCTCTGGATTTCCCAGCTTCGAAAGCATCCATTCCATCCGTTTTAATCCTGGTTTAATGCCTAGACGCAATCTGCCGTGGATCCAATCCAGTGCTTGTTCATATGAAGTAAATATAATAAAAACCTCCTTACAGTATGGAAGACGAATCCTTCATTAGAGGGACTCGTCTTCGATCCATACATTATTTAACCTAGATTACACGTTTTTCAGTTCATTCATACGCGCTTCAACAGCAGCACGCTTTTCCGTATAATCAAGCTCCTTTGCTCTTTCCTCTTCAATCACTTTCTCCGGAGCCTTTTTAACAAAGCCTTCGTTGCTTAGTTTCTTCTGAACACGCTCTACTTCTTTGTTCAGTTTCTCCCACTCTTTTTGAAGGCGGGTGATTTCTTCATCAATATTAATCAGACCTTCAAGCGGAAGTATGATTTCAGCTCCAGTAATAACAGCTGTCATTGCTTTGTCAGGAGTCTCAACATTAATACCAATTGTTAGTTCTTCCGGATTACAGAAGCGTTCGATATACGCACGGTTGCTTTCTAGGATGCTTTTGATCTCGTCGTCCTTCGCTTTAATCAGCATCTTGATTTTCTTGCTCATTGGTGTGTTTACTTCAGCTCTGCTGTTTCGTACAGAACGGATAATTTCAACGAGAAGCTTCATTTCTGCAGCAGCCTTTTCATCGCTGTACTCTTCTACAACCTCTGGCCAAGAAGCTACTGTGATAGACTCCCCTTCATGCGGAAGGTTCTGCCAGATTTCTTCTGTGATAAATGGCATAAATGGGTGAAGAAGTCTCATCGTGTTGTCTAAAACATATGCCAGAATCGAACGTGTCGTTTTCTTAGCTGCTTCATCTTCTCCATATAACGGCAGCTTTGCCATTTCAATATACCAGTCACAGAAATCATCCCAAATGAAGTTGTAAAGAATACGTCCTACTTCACCGAACTCATAGCGATCAGATAATCTTGTTACCGTTTCAATCGTTTCATTTAAACGGGTCAGAATCCATTTATCCGCAACGGATTTTTCTCCAGATAGATCGATCTCCTCGTATTTCAGTCCATCCATATTCATCAATGCAAAACGGGAAGCATTCCAGATTTTATTGGCAAAGTTCCATGTCGATTCAACCTTCTCCATGCTGAAACGCAAGTCCTGACCAGGTGAGCTTCCTGTTGAAAGGAAGTATCTTAGTGCATCTGCTCCGTATTGATCAATGACATCCATTGGATCGACACCATTCCCAAGCGACTTACTCATCTTGCGGCCTTGCTCATCGCGGACAAGCCCATGAATGAGAACATCTTTAAACGGACGCTTACCCGTAAACTCAAGACCTTGGAAAATCATACGGGAGACCCAGAAGAAAATAATATCATATCCAGTTACAAGGGCATCTGTTGAGTAATAGCGTTTGAAATCTGCTGAATCTTCATCTGGCCAGCCCATTGTTGAAAATGGCCAAAGTGCAGAGCTGAACCATGTATCTAATACATCATTATCCTGTGTCCAGTTCTCTGGGTCAGCAGGAGCATTCTCACCAACATAGAGTTCGCCAGTTTCATTGTGATACCAGGCAGGAATGCGGTGCCCCCACCATAACTGACGGGAAATACACCAATCACGGATATTTTCCATCCAGCGAAGATACGTATTCTCAAAGCGGGCAGGAATGAAGTTAACCTTATCTTCCTTGCTTTGCAGGGCGATCGCTTCATCAGCTAATGGCTGCATCTTAACAAACCATTGTGTTGAAAGGTATGGTTCAACAACAGCGCCGCTTCTTTCAGAGTGTCCAACAGAATGCATATGCTCTTCAATTTTAAAGAGAACATCGGCTCCCTGCAGGTCTTTTACGATTTGCTTTCTGCATTGGAAACGGTCTAATCCTTTGTATTCGCCAGCATTTCCATTCATTGTACCGTCTTCGTTCATAACAAGAATACGCTCAAGATTATGGCGGTTGCCAATTTCAAAGTCATTTGGATCGTGTGCTGGTGTAATTTTAACTGCACCAGAACCAAATTCCATATCTACATAATCATCACCGACAATCGGGATTTCTCTTCCAGTGATCGGAAGCTTTACCGTTTTGCCGATTAAATGCTTATAACGGTCATCTTCAGGGTGGACAGCAACCGCTGTATCTCCAAGCATTGTTTCCGGACGAGTTGTCGCGACTTCAATATAGCCGCTTCCATCTGTTAATGGGTATCTCATATGATAGAAAGCACCTTGAACATCCTTATAAATAACTTCGATATCCGATAATGCTGTTTTCGTTGCAGGATCCCAGTTGATGATATATTCACCGCGGTAAATTAAGCCTTTCTCATAAAGAGAAACAAATACTTTATTTACAGCTTTTGATAATCCTTCATCAAGTGTGAAGCGTTCTTTCGTATAGTCCAGCCCTAGGCCGATCTTGCCCCACTGCTCACGGATATGGCCTTTGTATTCGTTAGTCCATTTCCATGTTTCTTCCACAAACTTTTCACGCCCTAAATCGTAGCGGCTCTTTCCTTCATTGCGGAGCTTTTCTTCAACCTTTGCCTGTGTCGCGATACCGGCATGGTCCATTCCAGGCAGCCACAGTACATCATAGCCCTGCATTCTTTTTATGCGCGTTAAAATATCCTGAAGAGTTGTATCCCATGCATGGCCAAGGTGCAGTCTTCCCGTTACGTTTGGCGGCGGAATCACAATGGTATAAGGTGTTTTTGTTTCATCTGCACCAGATTCAAAATATTTACCGGAAAGCCACCAGTCGTAGCGACCTTTCTCAATCGTTGCCGGATCGTATTTGGTCGGCATTGTCAGTTCATTATTGTTTTCCATTTTTATATTCATTCCTTTCAAATGACCCTAATACTTAGAAAAAACAAAAAACCCCATTCGTCATAAAAGGACGAATGGAGTTTGCTTCGCGGTACCACCTTTTTTTCAATATCAAAAAACAGCCTGATATTGACTCTTAAAATTGATAACGGCTTTCCCGTCTTTTACTAATGAGCATAATGCCGTTCGCAAAAGAAGCTCAAGGGCGACCTTCCAAAGTATCCGCCTGACAAACCTCGCAGCAAATGGTTCGTCTCTCTTTAGGCTTTTCACTCTGTACTCTTCCCTATCCTGGCTTTTATTCATTATTTATATGCTCTATACTACTCAAATCAATAACGCTAGTCAATATCGTAACACTATTTTTTTATTTTATACCTGTACTGAATGAAACGTTCCAAGGGATTTAGCAAATTAAGCATGTAGTTTAGGCACTATCATTAATTGAGGTTCATATAATGGGGAGAAGGGGGACTGATGATGAAAAGAAAATATAATCCGCATGGACTGCCGCCTTGGCTAAGATCAATTCGCAATGTATGCGGACAATTTATTGTTCCGATTTGCATTTTTCAAGGCATTCGAACGCTGATTCTGCCTTCCATTTTAGACGTGCTATTGCTTTTCCTGCTTATTGCAGCTGTCATTGCATTTCAATTTGAAATGATTTAGAGCCCGGAAGATGGATTAATTCTGGGCTCCTTCTTGTTCTGCCTGCGCTTGTGCTGCGGCCGCAGCAGCAGCCTCTTGTTTTTGTCTTTCTGTTTCTTCAATTCTCATAATCACATACTCTGTATTTTTTAATAGCCAGAATTGACCCTGTAAATATTGCAGCATTTTACGCTCGCCACGGCTATTTTTCTTTTGATAATAACGTTCTGCTGCACGGATCACCGGACCAGGATAGGCGAAATAGCTTTGAAAGAGCAACAGCTCATCTGCTTTATATGGAAAATATTTTAAATACGTATATAACCAATCCACAGCTTCCTCCGAGCGTTTAGGATACGTCTTTAACGACCTGGAGAGAAAAGGAAGCATGTCATGCAATGGAGAGCTGAGCTTTGCATTTTCGAAATTCAGAAAATATCCGTAGCCGCGCTCATCAAATAAAAAATGTTCTGGCGAAACCTTTCCGTGAATAAGAACGGTTCTTGCTTTTTCTTCTTCTTTCGTCTTTTCATACCATGCTTTCAACTTATCTTCCGCATATTTTATTGCCTGTGTTATGTCATGATAATATAAGCAAAACAACAGCTCTGTCGGTGACATATACGCTCGTTTTTCACATTGCTCTATAAAGCCTGAAAGAAATTCCTTCTCTTTTTCCCATTGCTGCAGTGTGTTCTCATAATGTTCTTCTCTTTCCTCTTTGGTGATTTTTACTTCTCTGACTGAAATGGTATGCATCCGTGCCAATTCCCTGAACATCTGCTGATACCTTTGAGTTCGATCCTCTTTTAATTCATTCGCCAGCCAAGGCATTAAATAATATAAATGATGATCATGCAGCACCGCGTAACGACCATCTGCCGTCGGATAGATTGGTACAACCCGGTTGTAGCCTTTTTGATATAAATTATGCACATGTCTGATAAAGTCAGCACCATGATTGGTTTTGATTTTTTTTAAAGCAAAAATTCCTTTATTGCTATAAATTTTTTGAACTCTGCCAAAATCCTCAACAAAATTTGCTTCTACAGCATAATGTCTTAAAATGGGTGCTACCTGCTTTAATCGATTTTTTTCCTGCACAGCCAATCACTCACTTCCTCCAATTCAGCGCAATTCTAACCTCAGAACAAGATAACCACTGTGAAAAAAAACAGATGAGCAGGTTAACATACACCTGCTCATTGGTCCACGATTCAACATTAACGGGTTAAAACAGCAGGAATATACAGGACTTGACCTTCAAAGACGTCTTGATTGATATCAAGGTTGTTTACTCTCTGCAGCTGCTGAG
Organism: Bacillus mesophilum; assembly: GCF_008923265.1. Taxonomy (NCBI): domain Bacteria; kingdom Bacillati; phylum Bacillota; class Bacilli; order Caryophanales; family Bacillaceae; genus Bacillus; species Bacillus mesophilum. The sequence goes on from NZ_WBOT01000002.1 coordinate 708,969, forward strand.
AAGACACTTCATATCTTTCTGCAAGCAGCTCAAGGGTATCTCCGTGCTGCACAATGCATACCTTCAGCTTAGACATTTCATTTTCATCTTTTCGTGCAAAAAACTCTGTTAATGTCATACTGTTTTTCGATTTTTTCTTTTTCTTTACTTCTTGCTCAGAAGAAGATGATGACTCTTCCATGTATACATTTTCAGTTACTTTTACTTCTTGAACAGGACTTTCTTCAAGCGGTACTTGCTTAAACTCTTCCACTTCTGCCACGTATGTTTCAGCAGGTGTTTCACTTCTTTGAGCTGTAAATGCAATATTAGGGAATGCTTCCTTAGGCTCTTCTGCGGCTTGAGGTGTGATTTGAGCTTCCTGTAATGCTGGAGGTGTTACCTCATGTTCATTCACCTCAGCTGCTGGGACTTCCGGCTGTTTTCTTGCCTCTGCTTCAAATGGGCGGAATAACTCTTCTTGTTGTTCTTGATCTTGTTCTTGCTGTTCAGCTTTTTCAATGCGCAGTTCAGTGACAAAATCACTTTCTTGTTCTTGTTCTTGCTCTTCTTGCGCAGGAGGCTCAAATATTGAAGCGGATGAGCGATAGAGCGGCTCCAGCTCTTCCTCTGCCTCAGAAGCTTCCTCAAATTCCTCAACAGCATTTTCAGTCTCTTCACGCTGCTCGCCATATAAACCAGAAATCATTAAGTTGGCGTTCAGCTTCATACAGCTGCGTTCCGGAAAATCGTAATCAAAGGATTCCACTTCTACACCAATGTCCTCAATACTTTGAATTCGATTATTCGGAATCGTAATATCAACCGGAAAAAAATGAGTGAATTCGAAAACACCTTCATCTCTTTCCTCTACACTTTGCACAAACTTTGCCTGGTAGCCAGCATTTTGCTGCTCTGTTTCATCAACTTCGACGCGGTTATACTCTCCTGTAAGCTCTAAAGCTCCTTGGATGGTGACATATTGTTCACTTTCCTGGATTGTAATATTTGGATCAAGTGAGATTGATATTAATTGCAGTACTTCCTGTCCTCTTTGAAACCATACTGATTCTTCTAAAGAAAATCGTAAGCACGATGGATTTCCCTGAGTCAAAGCGACTCCTCCCTTCATATCTTTCACGTCTAATCACTATGTCATTACCAATTTATGAATAGACGATACTAAATATGAGTAAAAAATTGCAGGATAGATTAGTAAGAGTGCTTTCGGTGCAGGAGTTTTTGAGATTAAGAACTTGTTATAGGCAGCTGGTTTGTTTTCTGCTTTGAAGGGAGGGCTTATTCTAGCGGCGGTTGTGTTTTTATTTGGGGTAACTTTTTGCTGGATTGTCTGCTTTTACACTTTAGTAGAGGGGTGCAGTGATTGTTTTGGGTTTTAGGTTTAACGGTTGCTGCTGGAATTTGGAGGTTTGCGACACTATATACCAGTTTCTGGATTATACGGGTGTGTTTCCTCCCTTTTCGCGACACTATATACCAGTTTCTGGATTATACAGGTGTGATTCCTCCCTTTTCGCGACACTATATACCAGTTTCTAGATTATACAAGTGCGTTTCCTCCCTTTTCACGACACTATATACCAGTTTCTGGATTATACGGGTGCGTTTCTTCCCTTTTCGCGACACTATATACCAGTTTCTGGATTATACAGGTGTGATTCCTCCCTTTTCGCGACAATATATACCAGTTTCTGGATTATACAAGCGCATATCCTTCCTTTTCACGACATCATATTCCAGTTAATGGATTATACAAGTGTATTCCCTCCTTTACCACGACACTATATACCAATTCCTGGATTACAAGGGTGCATTCCCTCTTTTCCCACCACATCTCTAATGAGATTTAAAAGGTGCTTTTCTCCCCCACAACATTATTTACTATTTTACGGATCACAAAAGCAAATCCCCGCCATTTTACCCCAAACACATCAAAAAAATACCATTTAAAAAACAGCACCGGCTATCCCGGTGCTGTCTTCGTTGTATTACATAATTCTTGAAAAAGCAGTTTCTGCTGCTTTAATTGTGTTTTGAATGTCTTCGTCGCTGTGTGCAGTTGAAAGGAATAATCCTTCGAACTGTGAAGGCGGAAGGAAGACCCCTTCATTTGCCATTTCACGATAGTAGGAAGCAAATAGGTTCAGATCGGATGTTTTTGCTTGATCATAGTTTGTTACTTTTTCGTTTGTGAAAAAGATGCCAACCATGGAACCTGCGCGGTTAATTGTATGCGGAACTCCGTATTTTTCTGCTGCTGCTTTTAAGCCTGACTGCAGCATGTCTGCTTTGCGTCCAAATTCTTTATAAGTTTCTGGTGTCAGCTGACTTAATGTTTCAAGCCCTGCCGTCATGGCAAGTGGATTTCCTGATAAGGTACCTGCCTGATAGATTGGTCCGCTCGGTGCAATTCTTTCCATAATTTCAGCTTTCCCGCCGTATGCACCAACTGGCAGTCCACCGCCGATGACTTTTCCTAAACATGTAATATCAGGAGTAACGTTAAAATAGCCTTGTGCACATTGATAATCCACGCGGAAGCCTGTCATCACTTCATCAAAGATAAGCAGTGTGCCATTTTGCTCTGTGATCTCACGCAGTCCTTCAAGGAATCCTGGCATTGGCGGCACAACCCCCATATTGCCGGCAACTGGTTCAACAATTACACCAGCAATATCATCTCCATATTGATTAAATGCCAGCTTCACGCTCTCAAGGTCATTGTAAGGAACTGTGATTGTATTTTTAGCCACACCCTCAGGCACACCAGGACTATCTGGAAGTCCTAATGTGGCAACACCAGAACCAGCCTTGATAAGCAAGGAATCACCATGACCGTGGTAGCAGCCTTCAAATTTCATAATCATGTTGCGGCCAGTATAGCCTCTTGCCAGGCGAAGGGCACTCATTGTTGCTTCTGTTCCAGAAGAAACCATCCGCACGATTTCAATCGATGGCACACGCTCGATGACAAGCTTGGCAAGCTCATTTTCAATTTCTGTTGGAGCCCCAAAGCTCGTCCCGTTTTCAGCCACTTTTTTGATTGCTTCAACCACTCGGTCATTGCTGTGACCTAAAATTAGCGGTCCCCAAGAAAGGACATAATCAATATATTCATTGCCGTCAATATCATAAATCTTTGAGCCTTTTCCACGTTCCATGAAGATCGGATCCATATTAACAGATTTAAATGCACGAACAGGGGAGTTAACTCCGCCAGGCAACAGCTTTTTCGCTTCTTCAAACGCTTGAATGGATTTAGTATAAGAACGCATACGATCCCTCTTTTCGTTTTTTAGTTAAAGATTGTTTTTATTATTAGTTTTGCTTTTTCAGCCATCTTGCAGCATCTTTTGCATGATACGTAATGATTAGATCACAGCCGGCTCTCTTCATGCCTGTCAGCATTTCCATTACAATTCGCTCTTCGTCAATCCAGCCGTTTTGAGAGGCTGCTTTGACCATGGAGTATTCTCCGCTCACATTATAAATGACAAGCGGAAGATTGATATGGTTCTTTACATCCCGGACAATATCCAAGTACGGCATCCCTGGCTTCACAATAAGGAAGTCGGCACCTTCTACCAAGTCAGACTCTGCTTCTCTAATTGCTTCAAGGCGGTTTGCCGGATCCATTTGATAAGCTTTGCGGTCACCGAATTGCGGTGTGCTGTCAGCCGCTTCTCTGAACGGTCCGTAAAAGGCTGAAGCATATTTAACAGCATAGGACATAATCGGTACATTTTCGAATCCTGCTTCATCCAATCCAGCACGAATCGCTGCTGTAAAGCCATCCATCATATTGGACGGAGCAATAATATCTGCTCCTGCTTTTGCTTGACTGACAGCCGTCTGCACTAGCAAATCAAGTGACTCATCATTTAAAACTTCTTCATTTTCAACGAGACCGCAATGGCCGTGGTCTGTAAATTCACATAGGCAAGTATCCGCAATAACAATTAGCTCAGGGAAGCTTTCTTTAATTAATCTTGTTGCTTCCTGTACAATGCCATGATCGTGATAAGCCTGCGTTCCGCAAGCATCCTTTTCTTCAGGAATCCCAAATAGCAGAACCGATTTTATGCCTAAAGATACCACTTCTTCAAGTTCAGCATGAAGATGGTCCAATGATAAGTTATAAATGCCAGGCATGGATGTAATTTCTTTTTTAATGTCCTGACCTTCTGCAACAAAGATTGGATAAATAAGATCATCTGTATGCAGTCTATTTTCTCTTACAAGCGCTCTCATATTAGCTGTCTTACGAAGTCTGCGGTGACGATTGAATTGTAGGTCCATAATAGAATCCTCCTCGTTTTATGTTGTTTGTATTTCTTTTAAGTACAGAATGATTTGGTTCAGCATATCTTTCACCGTATATCGATCCGGGATTGCATGAACGTGTAAACCATGTGTTTCTGCTCTGTCTTTTGATACCGGTCCAATACAGGCGATTATACATTGTTTTATTTGGTCTGCCAGATCGTTTTCAAGAACAACCTCCATAAAATGATCAACTGTGGATGGACTTGTGAAAAGAATAATATCCAGCTGATGGTTCAGCAGTTTTTCTTTTAATAGCGCTTTGCTATCTTCTGGCATATGGGTTTTATAGACGATGATTTCTTTCACTATTACTTCTTTTTGGCGTAAAGCAGAGGCGATCGCATCTCTTGCTAAATTTCCTTTTGGAATGAGAATGTGCTCACCCTTTTGAATTTGTGGCAAAAACTCTTCTATAAAGCCTTCCGCAACATATTGAGATGGCACAAAGTCAACGTTCAGCCCTTTAGCTTCCAGTACTTCCTTCGTCTTTTCACCGATTACTGCTATTTTCGGAAGCAACTCACTTTTTATATCTACATGTGCAAAAAATGTTTCCACCGTTACATTGCTCGTAAAAATTAGCCAGTCATATGTATGTAATGTTTCGTTTAATCTGGCAGCTTCTTTCTGTGTTATGGTCGGCTTAAAAGAGATGAGAGGAATTTCCACCGGAATTCCCCCTAGATCTCTTACCAATTCAGCAACTGGTTTAGCATGCTGCTTTCCTCTAGGAATCAGCACCCTTTTGCCGAGCAGAGAGGACGAAGCAGACATTACTCTCCAAGCTCCCGTTTTACTTCGTCAATTAAGTCCTTTGCACCCATTTCAGTCAGTGAGGATGCTGTTTGTAAACCTACAGCCTCAGCATCAGAGCCAGCAGACATTTCCTTCAGCATGGTCGTGCCATCAGGAGAACAAACAAGTCCTGTTAACTCCACTTCTCCATCATTTTTAAGTGTGGCATAGCCTGCAATCGGAACCTGGCACCCGCCTTCCATTTTGTGGAGAAACGCTCTTTCTGCCGTAACCGTTTTGGTTGTCTCCTCACACGCAAACTTCTTAAGCAGTGATAATAATTCTTCATCTTCTCCGCGACATTCAATAGATAATGCGCCTTGTCCGACAGCTGGCAGGCAAAGATCAGGGTCTAAGAACTCTGTAACAACATCCTGTGACCACCCCATGCGTGCAAGTCCAGCAGCAGCCAAAATGATGGCATCATAATCTTCCGTTTCCAGCTTCGCAAGACGTGTATCGATATTTCCTCTAATCCATTTAATTTCTAAATCCGGACGTCTTGCCAGGAGCTGGGCTCCCCGGCGTAAGCTGCTTGTGCCGATAACAGAGCCTGGTTTTAAATCTGAAAGCTTGATATGTCCTTTTGATATTAAGGCGTCACGGTGATCTTCCCGTTTTGGTATACAGCCAATGACAAGCCCTTCAGGCAAAACAGCAGGCATATCTTTCATACTATGTACGGCCATATCAATCTCTTTATCAAGCATAGCCTGTTCAATTTCTTTTACAAATAATCCTTTTCCACCAACTTTGGATAATGTAACATCAAGGATTTTATCTCCCTTTGTCACGATTTCTTTCACTTCAAACTCAAAGCTGGGATTCAATTTTTTCAACTCAGCAATAACCCAGTTTGTTTGTGTAAGTGCCAGCTTACTTCTTCGCGAACCCACGATAATTTTTCTCATGACGGCCTCCTAATGTTTACATAGTACTTAGACTGTTATTGATCCCAAAAATGGAAAGATGATAATTTCCCAAATAAGAAAAAGTTAATTAATACAACCAGAAAAGCGGCAGTATTCCAATAAGCCAGTTTCTTACCATAGAAGCCCTTGCCTACTCGAAGGTACAAATAAATGCTATATAAGATCAGCACTAGAAACGAACCAACTACCTTCGAATCAAGCCAGGACATATCGGGAAGTTTTATATATGCCCATTGTACACCAAGTATAAGGCTAATCATCAATAACGGTACCCCAATCACAGCCAGGACATATGACATATGTTCCAGTTTCGCTAAATCAGATAACCGCACAAGGCGGGAATTCCACTTCTTTCTTTTTAAAAGATCATATTGAATTAAATAAAGGAGCGAAAACACAAATGATAAGCCAAATGCTCCATAAGATAGTATGGCTACTGTAATGTGAATCAACAATAACTCTGACATTAACCTGCCAGCGAGTACGGTTGACTCAAATTGTACGGGTGCAAACGTGTGAATCGCCATAAAAATAAAGCCGATGATGTTTGTAAAAAACACAGTAAAATCCACACGCAGCAACGTATTAATGGCAAGTGACAGCGAAATTAGCACCCAGGCGTAAAAGTATAAACCTTCAAAGATCGTCAGCACAGGAAATCTGCCCGTTTCGAACATATAAAGAATTAAGAAAAGCGTTTGTAAAACCCATACAAATGAAAGTAACCAGAAGGCAGCTCGGTTCGCCTTCCGGTTATTATGAAGAAAATCAATAAAATATAAGAGTACACATAAAGCATACAGAATAACCGTAAATTCATGCAGCCTCGTCATATAGATGTCAAACATGGCCAGACCTCACTAGACTTGTAAGGAAGGCTGCGGAACTATAGTCCGAGTTTGACTAGCCTGTTCCGTTTTCACGTTTTCATGGGCTGAAACAATATCTTCTATATTAAAGATCTTCACAAAAAGGTCTAATGCCTCTTCTGCATCCTTGCGTCCAGCTAATTCTTTCGCCTGAAGAATCGGATCTTTTAATAGCTGATTAATAATGCTTTTCGTATGCTTATTCAATACTTTTTTATCACGATCGCTCAAATGCGGCATCTTTCTCTCGATGCTCATCATTGTCTCTGCTTGAATCGTTAACGCCTTTTCTCTTAAAGCAGAAATAACAGGCACAACTCCAAGCATGTTTAGCCATTGCTTAAAGTCAACAATTTCAGCTTCAATCATAAGCTGAATCGTTTCTGCTGCTTTTTCCCGTTCAGCCAAGTTAGCCTGAACAATACCTTCTAAATCATCGATATCATATAAGAACACACTATCAAGCTCTGTTAAAGAAGGATCAAGGTCACGCGGCACAGCGATATCTACCATAAATAGAGGCTGGCCTTTGCGCATTCTTTCTACGGTTTCCATTAACTCTTTCGTAACCACAAATCCTTTAGCACCGGTAGAGCTAATTAGTATATCCGCTTCAACAAGAGCGCATTGCAGCTCCTGCAGTGATTTTGCTTGTCCATCATAACGGCTGGCAAGATTCTGCGCTTTTTCAAATGTTCTATTAATAACCGTAACTTTCTTGGCTCCATTTGAATACAGGTTCTGAATCGCAAGCTCACCCATTTTACCGGCACCAAGAATTAACACATGCTTGTTTTCAAGCGTGCCAAAGATTTTCTTAGCCAGCTCAACAGCTGCATAGCTGACAGATACCGCGTTAGCTCCGATATCCGTTTCAGAATGTGCTCTTTTTCCTAATGTGACGGCCTGTTTAAATAGCTGATTAAAGATTGTACCTGTCGTCTTTTCTTCTTGTGCCTGCAAAAAGCTTGAACGCACTTGTCCAAGAATTTGAGTTTCGCCAAGAACCATAGAATTAAGACCGCAGGATACTTTAAATAAGTGTTCCATTGCCCCTTCTTGCTCATATATGAATAAGAACGGAGAAAATTCACTTTGCTCAATTTGGAACCATTCTGATAAAAACTCTTTTATATAGTAACGGCCAGTATGAATCTGGTCGACAACCGCATATATTTCCGTACGATTACATGTTGAAATAACAACGTTTTCAAGAATGCTCTTTTTCTGTTGCAAAGCCTGCATGGCTTCCCCAAGCTGCGCAGGATTGAATGTTAAACGTTCTCGTATCTCTACAGGGGCAGTTCTGTAGTTAAGACCAACAACTAAAATATGCATGAAATTGACACCCCCAGAATGATTACATAGTTCGCTACTCTAATTATATCACTTCTAGACATAAATCCGTCACGAACATGTGAACAGATTATGAACTTAAGTTTATCTATATATGTTTGCAGTGTTACAGATTTACCGTGCAAACAGCGCAAAATCTGATAATATGGTAAAGAAGCCAATTATATAGCTTCCAGCAAGATTAACAGCATCTTACTTACTTAATAAATAGATCGAATACTCCCTTATGTACAGTAACAAATATCACACTTATATTCAAGTAAACATGACCGAAAGTGGTGAAAATATATGCGAAATCAGCGTCTCTTTCCAGGGATGATTCTGCTCGGATTTGGAGCCTATTTTTTTCTGCAGCAATTAAATATCTCTTTATTACAGCCATTATACTCTTGGCCAACATTATTAATCATTGTCGGCATTGCTTTTTTAATTCAGGGCTATGGAGCAAAAGATTATGAAGCGATTCTCCCAGGGGTCATTCTCACTGGTTTTGGGGTGCATTTTCATATCGTTAATAGATTGGAAATTTGGCCAGACCATATTGGAAGCTTTATTTTAATCATCGCTTTAGCCTTTTTGCTGCGTTATCTAAAGACGGGTGCAGGTCTTTTTCAAGGGTTCCTTTTTTTAATTCTTGCTGTTCTCCTGCTTTTCTATGACACTATACTGGGATGGCTGGGTATTTTACAAAGCAGCGTTTCAACTGCCTGGAGATTTTGGCCGCTGCTATTAATGGTTGCCGGGCTGTTTCTCCTAATGAAAAAGAAATAACTTCACCTGTGGTGATCATCGGCTATAAACCGAGTAATCTTCACTTTTATATGGCAAAAGGACAGGGAGTTTACGTTATCTTTCCCCGTCCTTTTTTATCTAAACACTTTTTATAACACAGAATCTAAAAAGTTTTTCGTTCTTTCTTCCTTTGGAGCTGTAAAAAGTTCATCCGGATGGCCCACTTCTACAATTCGTCCGTCATGCATATATACAGCCCAGTCTGCAACTTCCTTGGCAAAACCCATTTCATGTGTGACCACGACCATGGTCATTCCTTCTTCCGCCAGCTCTTTCATGGTCGTTAAAACCTCACCGACCAGCTCTGGATCCAACGCAGAAGTCGGTTCATCAAAGAGCATGATATCCGGTTTCATTGCTAAAGCCCTGGCAATGGCAACCCGCTGTTTTTGACCGCCCGAGAGCTTCGATGGATACACATTTTCTTTATCTGAAAGTCCAACTTTTTTTAATAATTCCTGTGCTTCTTTTTTCACTTGCTCTTTTGGCTGCTTTTTCACATGTAATGGCGCCTCCATCACATTCTCCAGAACCGTTTTATGCGGAAAAAGATGAAAATGCTGAAAGACCATGCCAACCTTTTGTCTTACTGCATTTAAATCATGTGAGTGCTGATCAATCTCTTCACTTTCAATTTTTATACTGCCGCTGTCCTTCATTTCAAGAAAGTTTAAACAGCGCAGCAAGGTACTCTTACCAGATCCGCTTGCTCCAATTAAACAAACGACATCACTTTCCTTTACAGTCAAATCGATATCCTTTAACACATGGAGATCACCAAAAGATTTATTCAGCTTGTTTACTTCTACAATAATTGACTCAGTCATCATAGACACCTCCTTAATCACTTATGGACATTCTTTTTTCAATTAAGCTGACAATAATAGAGAAAAACAAGACAAGCACTAAGTAATAGACTGCAACAATTAATAAATAAGTCATATAGTCATAGGAAATGGAACCTTGTGTTGTAGCTACATTAAATAATTCATACATTCCTATGAAGGATGCAAGTGAAGAATCCTTTAACGCAATAATAAACTGGTTTCCAAGTGGAGGAAGTGCCCTTCTGCTTGCCTGCGGCAGAATAATTCTCCGCATAGCCAGGCTCCTTGTCATCCCAAGTGATCTGCCGGCTTCCATTTGCCCTTTGTCAATGGATTGAATAGCTCCTCTAAAAATTTCAGCAATATAAGCACCGTTATGAAAGGCCAGTCCGAGTACAACAGCCCAGAAATCTGAAATATTGAGCGAGGTCAAACCAAAATAAAAGATAAAGATTTGGACAACAAGCGGAGTTCCGCGCACGACAAATATATATACATCAGCAATTACTTCAAGTATCTTCATCTTGGAGATTTTTAAAAATGCAAACAGCAGCCCGACTGCAATGGCAATAATAACCGAGACAACTGTCAACTGAAACGTTAGCAGCATCCCTTTTAAAAAGATCGGTGCTGTATCAATAAACGTTGTAAACCAATCCATTCACTTTCCCCTCCCTTAACATTATAAAAGGCGAATGCTCTCGAACATCCGCCTCAAATGGTTATTCATCTTCAGGATTCACTGTAATATCTTCACCGATATATTTCTCGCTGATTTCCTTCAATGTTCCATTTTCGTGCAGTTTCTCAAGCGCTGCATTTATTTCTTCCAGCAGTTCAGGATTATCCTTGCTGACCGCAATGGCCTGCTCGCCTACACCCAGCAAATCTCGTCCATCAATCGTCATTCCAGATCCGATCGCTTCCTTGCCGGTAATAAAGTCTGTCACAACGGCGTCATGCTTCCCTTTACTCAATGCTTCTAAAGCGACTACATCACTATCATAGTATTTAACATTATCGGTTACCGGCAAAACTTCTTCAGCATATGTCGTTCCTTTTGCAACAGCCACTTCTAGGTCAGCTAAATCCTCAAGTGTTTCAACTGAACTATCTGGACGCACAAAGATTTGCGGCCCTGAATAATAATACGGAATCGAAAAGTCCACTGCTTTTAGCCGTTCCTCTGTGATCGTGTGGCTTGCCACTGCAGCGTCATAGCGGCCAGCTTTCACACCTTCTACTATTCCGCCAAATTTCGTCTTCTTCTGAACCGGTTCCAGTCCAAGTTCTTCTGCTACAGCTTCTCCGACTTCAATGTCAAACCCAGTCATGGTTCCATCTGCTTCTGTTACAGAAAACGGATTAAATTCTCCCGAAGATGCATATGTAAATTTCCCTTCATCCACTAATGCTTTTCCCCCAGAAGAAGCCTCTTCTGCACCACATGCTGAAAGAATCATAACAAGCAATATTCCGTAGATGCCTTTTTTAAAGATTTGCATTTTCCTTATTCCCCCTTTTTTTGTTCCGCTTAAAATTCTTACCCCTTAACCTTAACAATCAAACAGAATTATCACAAAATTCATATTTTGTGATAATTCACCTTAATTAACTCTATGCCAGTTTCTGTTAACTTCACAGATACAAATGCATGGATATAAGTGACTTTCCTTCCTTATCCTTATCAACTTCATATTCTCTTAAGTAAAGTATAGAAATAATGTAGTGATTAAAAGCGGGGCACTGAATAGAGCGAGGCGATACATACTTTTGCTGTTTCTGACTGGTTCGGTATCTATTTTTATAGCATCTGTTGAATCTGCACCTGATTTAAGCGTATTCCAGCGATTAGTCGCTATTCCGCTAATGAGTAGAGCAATAAGAGCTAAACCGCCTGTTATATAGCTAAATAGCATAAAATGATCTGTTAAAAAAGCTAATATAATAAAAGCCAAACCCAATCCAATTCCAATAAAGAATGATTTCCACATACACAATCTCTCCTTTTATTTCAATTTTATCGGGCTGATTGAACAATTATGTCATTAAAATGTTTGCTGAAAATAAAAAAAGAGCAGGCAATAATTTGCCATACTCCTTTATTTCAACTAACCCTGTCTCATATACCCTTTTAAGATTGACCATGCTTCATCTTTTCCTTGACCGGTTTCAGATGAAAACAGAACAACAGAATCCTGCGGGTCTAAATCTAATGTTTCTTTTGTAACCTTTAAATGCTTTTGCCATTTTGATTTCGGAATTTTATCCGCTTTGGTGGCAATGATCACACATGGGATATTATAATGCTTTAAAAATTCATACATCATCACATCATCGTTTGTAGGCGGATGGCGCAGATCGACAATCAGAACTACAGCTTTGAGCTGCTCCCTTGATGTTAAGTATGTTTCAATCATTTTGCCCCAAGCTTCCCGCTCTTTCTTGGAAACTTTTGCGTATCCGTATCCCGGAACATCCACAAAGTGAAGAATTTCATTGATTAAATAAAAATTCAATGTTTGTGTCTTTCCAGGTTTAGAAGAAATGCGGGCAAGTGCTTTACGGTTTAGCATTTTATTAATGAATGATGATTTCCCGACATTGGATCTGCCTGCCAATGCAAATTCAGGCAGATTGCTTTCAGGATATTGATCGGGCTTAACGGCACTGATAACAATTTCTGATGATACTACCTTCATAAATGCAAACCACCATTCAATGCGTGCTTCAGCACTTCATCTAAATGAGAAACAAGCACAAAATCAAGTTCATTTCTCACACTTTCAGGGATATCATCAATATCCTTTTCATTATCCTTAGGCAGGATGATCTTTCTTAAGCCCGCCCGATGTGCACTAAGCGACTTCTCCTTCAAACCGCCAATTGGAAGCACACGGCCCCTTAACGTAATCTCACCCGTCATGCCAACCTCTTTGCGGATCGATCTCCCAGTAAGAGCTGAAACAAGTGCAGTCGCGATGGTAATCCCAGCAGATGGTCCATCCTTAGGAACAGCACCTTCTGGAACATGAATATGAATATCATACTTTTCATGGAAATTTTCATCAATATCAAGCTCAGCCGCTTTTGAGCGAACATAGCTGAATGCCGCCTGAGCGGATTCCTTCATAACGTCTCCAAGCTTCCCTGTTAAAACAAGTTTTCCTTTTCCAGGAGAAAGTGAGACCTCTATTTGCAGAGTGTCGCCGCCAACTGTTGTGTAAGCAAGCCCTGTGGCAACCCCTACTTGATCCTCAAGTTCTGCTTGTCCATAACGGAATTTGGCTTTTCCAAGAAATTCTTCGGCATTTTTGCTTGAGATAATAACTTTTTTCTTTTCACCAGAAACAATGATTTTAGCTGTTTTTCTGGCGATTGTGGCAAGCTGGCGCTCTAAACTGCGGACACCCGCTTCACGCGTATAGTATCTGACAATCGTTTGAATGCCATCTTCGCGAATCTGCAGCTGACCTTTTGACAGACCATGCTCCTTCACCTGTTTCGGAAGAAGGTGATCCTTGGCAATATGGATTTTTTCCAGTTCCGTATATCCGGCAATCGTAATGATTTCCATACGGTCTAAGAGCGGACCAGGAATTGTGCTTAAATTATTTGCTGTAGCAATAAACATCACTTTTGATAAATCATAGGTTTCTTCAATATAATGATCGCTGAAATTATGGTTTTGTTCCGGATCTAATACTTCAAGCATGGCGGATGATGGATCTCCGCGAAAATCACTGGACATTTTATCAATCTCATCTAATAAAAAGACTGGATTGATGGTGCCAGCTTTTTTCATCCCTTGAATAATCCGTCCCGGCATGGCTCCAACGTACGTACGTCTATGACCCCGGATTTCAGATTCATCGCGGACCCCGCCCAGTGAGATTCTCACAAAATTGCGGTTTAACGAGCTTGCAATTGATTTGGCCAGACTTGTTTTACCAACTCCTGGAGGTCCGGCTAAACAAAGAATAGGGCCTTTTAATGAGTTGGTAAGCTTTTGAACAGCCAAATATTCTAAGACACGCTCTTTTACCTTTTCCAGGCCATAATGATCTTCGTTTAAAACTCGCTCAGCTTTTTGAATGTTTAAATCATCTTTTGTAGCGTTTGTCCACGGAAGAGAAATAAGCCATTCGATATAATTGCGGATTACTGCACTTTCAGCAGAGCTTGAAGGTACTTTTTCGTATCTTCCCAGCTCTTTTAGTGCTGTTTCCTGAATATGCTCCGGCATGCCTGCCTTTTCAATTTTGTCAGTCAGGTCTGCTATTTCGCCTGTCTTGCCTTCTTTATCGCCCAGTTCTTTTTGAATGGCCTTCATTTGCTCGCGCAGATAATACTCTTTTTGCGTTCTTTCCATTGATTTCTTTACGCGCTGGCCAATTTTCTTTTCGAGATTAAGGACTTCTTTTTCATTATGAATAATTTCAATCACTGTATTCATTCTTGCTTTCACATCAAGTGTTTCAAGAATATCCTGCTTCTCTTTAAGCTTTAATGGCAAATGCGAAGAAATAATATCTGCCAGCCTGCCTGGTTCTTCTATATCTGTTACAGATGAATACGTTTCTGCTGATACCTTTTTCGATACCTTTATGTATTGCTCGAAATATTCAAGCATAGTTCTCATTAATGCCTGATCCTCTACATCCTTCGATTCGGGATCTTCATGAACTTCAACATTAACGGAGTAATATTCATCCTCATCATAAAATTCCATTACTTCTGCTCTTTTGAGACCTTCAACTAACACTCGGATCGTACCATTGGGAAGCTTCAGCATCTGCTTCACTTTTGTCAGTGTACCCATGTGATACAAATCGTCTTCTGAAGGGTCATCTATAGACATATCCTTCTGCGTAGTTAAGAAGATTAAATGGTCATCTACCATTGCTTTTTCAAGCGCTTGTACTGATTTTTCACGGCCAACATCTAAATGAAGCACCATCGTTGGATATACAAGCAAGCCTCTAAGCGGCAGGAGGGGGACGATGATTTCTTCCTTTTTCGTCATTTCTCATGCACCTCCAAATGCAAATCTAAAACCCTAATAATTGCTGATTTCTTTGTACAATTCTATCTTATTTGCCCTGCAGTGTCGACTGTTTAGCCACTTTCTTCACGTACTTGCCTTAGTATCAAATATAAACAGGCTCATTATGCCTCTCATATCTTTATTTTTTCTCAAGCATCTCTTTCCTATTCCATTCGGAGAAATAGAAGGCAATTGGACAAAAAATCAGCTTGCAGTTCTTACACTGCAAGCTGGGATATTACATGCTTTCTTTCTTGGACAATTCGATTGGCATGGTTAATAATTGTTCTTTGTAGCCGTCTTTTTGAATCGCAATTTTAAATACTTCACTTAAATGGCTGACAGGAATAATGGTTATGCCGTCAATTTCCTTTAGTATGCTTTGCTGATTTTCCTGCGGGATAATGACAGTAGAAGCACCCGCTTTCTTTGCAGCCTTTACCTTTGGATACACTCCTCCAACAGGTTTTACAAAACCATGGATACTAATTTCTCCGGTCATTGCGATGGTATGATCAACTGGCAGCTTATAAATCGCCGAATAAATCCCCGTTGCCATCGCAATTCCTGCTGAAGGCCCGTCAATCGGCACTCCGCCAGGAAAGTTCACATGAATATCGTATTCATCTGCAGGTACACCCATTGATCTTAAAACGGTTAAGACATTCTCAATTGAACCGCGCGCCATACTTTTGCGTCTAATTGATTTCCCTTGTCCGCCAATGCTTTCTTCATCAACAATACCCGTAATATTGATGCTGCCCTTATCATGAGCCGGGATCACAGTGACCTCAATATCGAGCAGTGCCCCGCTATTTGGACCATGCACAGCCAGCCCATTTACAAGCCCAACTGCCGCTTTTTCGCCAATTTTCCGTTCCATCCTTGGGGTAAGCTGACTGGATTGAACAACCCATTCGATATCTTCGTCTCTTATGTAATTTCTTTCTTCTGTAATTGCTAAACCGGCTGAAATTTGAATCATATTGACAGATTCTCTGCCGTTTCTGGCGTAAGATGCAAGTGTGTTTAATGCTTTTTTACTAATCGACAGCTTCACTTTTTCTGCAGCCTTTAACGCCACTGACTCAATTTCTTCCTCCGATAACTCACGGAAAAATACTTCCATACAGCGGGAGCGAATTGCAGCCGGGATTTCACTCGGTGTCCTTGTTGTAGCACCAATTAAACGGAAATCAGCAGGAAGCCCATTTTTAAAGATATCGTGAATATGCGATGGGATTTGAGTATTTTCTTCATTATAATAGGCGCTTTCTAAAAATACTTTTCGATCTTCCAAGACCTTCAAGAGCTTATTCATTTGAATGGAATGAAGCTCTCCAATTTCATCAATAAATAGAACGCCGCCATGAGCATTTGTAACAGCACCTTGCTTTGGCTGAGGTATTCCAGCCTGCCCCATTGCACCGGCTCCCTGGTAAATCGGATCATGGACAGATCCAATTAATGGATCCGCAATCCCACGCTCATCAAATCTTGCTGTTGTTGCATCAAGCTCTATAAAAATGGATGAAGCTTTAAATGGTGATTTGTTATTCTTCTTTGCTTCCTCTAAGACCAACCTTGCAGCTGCTGTTTTCCCGACACCAGGCGGTCCATAGATAATAACATGCTGAGGGTTTGGTCCGCATAATGCCGCTTTTAAAGCCTTGATCCCATCCTCCTGGCCAACAATATCAGCAAATGAAGCAGGCCGCACTTTTTCTGCTAAAGGCTCAGTCAGCGAAATGGACCTCATTTTCTTTAACTGATCCATTTCTTTTTTAGATTCACGATCAATGGATACTTTTTGAGTGCGCTGACTCTTTAACAAGTTCCAAAAATACAACCCGATGACAATCCCAAAAAACAATTGAATAAATAAGGCAATCCCCGTCCAGCTCATGTCGTTCCCTCCTGAATTTTAATCTAGCTGTTAACTGCTAGTATCTCCCCGACATGGTTGGAATAAACAGAAAAAGAAAAATCCGTTGAAAGGACTTGTATACGTTCCTTATTAATTCATTTGTTCTATAAAAAAAGAAAAGCCGACCGAAGTCGACTTTTCTTAGCAATGTTGCATTTATATCCTTATGCAGAAGTTTTGCGCTCTTCTTCAACAATTGTTCCATCTTCAAGAACAAGCTTTGGTGCTCCAGTGTCCAGAACAGTATCTTTCGTAATGATGCATTTTTTAATATCATCACGGGATGGAAGTTCAAACATGACATCAAGCATAATGCCCTCAATGATGGAACGAAGACCACGTGCACCAGTTTTCCGTTCGATTGCCTTTTTCGCAATTTCGATCAGAGCTTCATCTTCGAAATCAAGCTCAACATCATCAAGTTCAAGCATTTTTTGATATTGTTTTACAAGAGCATTTTTTGGTTTCGTTAAGATTTCAATTAGTGCTTCTTCATCAAGCTGCGTTAAGCTCGCAATAACCGGCAGACGGCCGATGAACTCTGGAATAAGTCCAAATTTCAACAGGTCTTCTGGAAGAACCTTAGAAAGAAGTTCTTTTTGCTCTAGCTCGTTTTGCTTGTTATCAGAACCGAATCCAATTACCTTTTGACCTAAGCGGCGTTTAATGATTTGCTCAATGCCATCAAATGCACCGCCGCAAATGAATAAGATATTTGTTGTATCGATTTGAATAAATTCCTGGTGTGGATGCTTTCTTCCACCTTGTGGAGGAACACTTGCCACAGTACCTTCAAGAATTTTCAGTAAAGCCTGCTGAACACCTTCACCTGAAACATCGCGAGTAATCGACGGATTTTCAGATTTACGTGCCACTTTATCAATCTCATCAATATAAATGATGCCTTTTTCAGCTTTTTCAACATCATAATCAGCAGATTGAATTAATTTAAGCAGAATGTTTTCAACATCCTCACCAACATAACCTGCCTCCGTTAAAGAAGTTGCGTCTGCAATAGCAAAGGGTACATTCAAAATACGCGCAAGAGTTTGTGCAAGCAATGTTTTTCCGCTACCAGTCGGTCCGATCATTGCAATATTACTCTTTGCAAGCTCTACTTCATCAATCTTGCTGTTTGAATTGATGCGCTTATAGTGATTGTAAACGGCTACAGCAAGAGACTTCTTAGCTTGGTCCTGCCCAATAACATATTCATTTAAAATCTCACGAATCTCAGAAGGCTTTGGAACATCTTTAAACTCTACTTCTTCTTCTGTTCCTAACTCCTCTTCAACGATTTCCGTGCAAAGTTCAATACACTCGTCACAAATATAAACACCTGGTCCCGCAACAAGCTTTCGGACCTGGTCCTGTGTTTTTCCACAGAAGGAGCATTTTAGCTGTCCTTTTTCATCATTAAATTTAAACAATTCCTTCACCCCTCAAAAAAAACTGAAAAGATATATAACCGCGAATCCTATTTCACTGAACGTTCCGTTGACTGACCCGAAAATAGAGTAGATATATGTATGGAATAGGCTCACTGCAATGCTGCTTACTTTAGATGGTCAAAGAATATATACCATTTCAGCATCGTTGCTTACTCCAACTAATTTTCCGGCTGCTAAAAAAGAGTAATCTAAAATAAGCACATAAATATTTATGTTACTTACTTTTCCCTCTCATATTAGGCATTTAAACGTAACTTTAAATTTTTCCCAAAACAAGTATGTACTGCATTGTAACACATATTTAGAGCAGACAGGAAATGATAACGCTTATGGTTGAAAATAGAATATGTACTTCATTCAGTAAATATGATTCGCTGGTTATGAAAAAACAAGCGATCGCCATAAAGCGATTGCTATTGACAAAACTTGCCGATTGACAGGCGCACAGCCAGAGGCTTTGCATACCTTATGCTGTTAAATGCTTGCTTTAGTCATAGAAAAATCGGCATTGGCTTTATCATCATGTAAGTCAAATCGGGTCTTTTTCGGTAAACGAAAAAAATATGTACTTTCTTAAGGATATCCATAGTGTCTGATTTCCATAAGTGTATCTTTTGCAAAGATACATGGTTTCTATGTAATACGTTATCATTTTTGTCTTTTCACAGAGCAAGGAGATACAAGAGTTATGTAAATTTCTTTGAAGTACAAAACAAGGCACGATCATAATCGCGCCTTATTTTTATCTATTATATTATACAGTTTTGCTGTTTTCTACAAGTAAATCGATTGCTTTTTTCATTTGAAGATCAGATTTTAATGCATCAAGGTTACCGCCAAGTGCTTGTGTAATAGCGTCTACGCCCATGTTGTACATTTCAGCCATTTTATCAAGCTCAGCAGAAATCTCTTCTTCTGTTACTTCAATGTTTTCAGCTTTAGCGATCGCTTCAACTGTTAAGTTTACACGTACACGTTTTGCAGCTTCTTCGCTCATTTGCTCACGCAATGCACTTTCGTCTTGACCAGAGAACTGGAAGTAAAGCTCAAGATTCATGCCTTGCATTTGCAGACGCTGTTCGAATTCTTGAAGCATGCGGTCAACTTCAGTGTCAACCATTGCAGAAGGAACATCGATTTCAGCGTTTTCAGCTGCTTTTTCAACAACAGTGTCACGTACATGGTGCTCAGCTTCATGCTTTTTGCTGTCTTCTAAACGAGTTTTGATTTTTTCTTTAAGTGCATCTAAAGATTCAACTTCTTCATCTGCATCTTTTGCAAACTCATCATCTAGAGCAGGAAGTTCTTTTCCTTTAATTTCGTGAACAGTTACTTTAAAAGTAGCTTTTTTTCCAGCAAGTTCAGCTGCATGGTATTCTTCAGGGAAAGTAACTTCAACATCTTTAGACTCTCCAGAAGCTGCACCAGCCAATTGCTCTTCAAATCCTGGAATAAATTGGCCTGAACCTAATTCTAATGAATAGTTTTCAGCTTTGCCGCCTTCAAATGCTTCTCCATCAACGAAGCCTTCGAAGTCCATAACAACTGTATCGCCGTTTTCAGCTTTGCCTTCTTCTTTTACAACAAGCTCAGCTTGTTTTTCCTGCATAGCAGTAAGTTCAGCTGTTACATCTTCTTCTGTCACTTCAGTTTCGAATTTTTCTACTTCGATTCCTTTGTATTCGCCTAATTTTACTTCTGGCTTAACTGTAACAGTTGCTTTGAAGATTAAGTTTTTGCCTTTTTCAATTTGCTCAACATCGATTTCCGGACGATCCACTGGCTCAATTCCAGTTTCGTCGATTGCATTTGCATATGCATCCGGTAATAGATAATCTACAGCATCTTGATAAAGAGATTCTACGCCAAATCGCTTTTCAAACATACCACGAGGCATTTTCCCTTTACGGAAGCCTGGTACATTGATTTGTTTAACGACTTTCTTAAATGCAGCGTCTAAACCTTCGTTTACTTTCTCTGCATCTACTTCAATTGTAAGAACCCCACGGTTCCCTTCAAGCTTTTCAAATTTAGCTGACATACAATTAGTTCCCTCCAAAATCTATGATCATTTCATTTTTCACGAAATGGTATGAATACGTCTTGTTTTCAAGCCACTATTCATTCACTAGTAACTGTTAAAAATTACTTATCTGCGTAATACAACCATTATATTATAACACACGGAGCATAGCTTTCAAGATTGAGCCTAATTTTTGCACTAAGAAATTTCTTCTAGTGCAGAGATGTGCTCACTTGCAGCCTGAATCTCTCTCTCTTCCACTTCATATAAAGCTTCTAATTCTTCTGATGAAATCTCTAATCCAAAGTAGTTAGTGACTAGTCTATGATAAGCAGCCGCCAGCGCATTTGAGGAGATAGATTCAACCTCAAAAGGATAGAGAAGAAAATAGTGGCGCTTTATGATTTCTTTTGTATTATCATATAAAATAGGATCTTCCTGAGAAATGCTGGCCTCCAGAACCCCTATAATCTCGTTGTATTGCTTTTGATCATCCCAGTTATGCATGTCGGCTGGTATTACCTGCTTCTTCCTTCCGCCCTTATTAACCAGCACAGAACGCTCAAAGCCATGTTCTGCTAAGACATTTAACAGGATGGTTTTAAAAAAATACTGGCCGTCCTGATCTCTCAAATACTCTTCAATTCCTTCAAGCTGATTCCTTATGTTGGATTGAGCCAATTTAGCGGCTATGTGAATTTGCTCATTTTGATCATGCACAGCAAAAAAGTTGATGTGTTCATGTTCCTTGATATCTTCTTGTTCTTCTATCTCGATCGGAGCTAAATGGACATGCTTTCTGCTAAAAGCCAGCATGGTGCTAAAATGCTCGTATTTATCCTTTGGCACTTCTTTCTCTTCCAAGAGGCCTTCAATCGCTGTAATAATCTCAGCATACTGCCCCAGCTGAACGAGAATCATTAAGTATAACTCCATTATATCAATATAATTTCCTATGTCTTCCTGCAGCATTTTTTCAGCCAATTTTTTAGATTTGTGCAAGTTACCTGACTCAAAATAGGCAAGGACCAGACCAATATGGATTTCACTATTATCAGGATCCAAGCTGAGGGCGTCTTCTAAATAAAGTACCGCATTTTTGAAATCTTTTAGTCTGACTGCCTCCAGTCCTTTTTCAATAAGCCGCTTCTCAAGACCGGGAAAGAGAATAATATTTTCACCTGAATCTTTCTGTTCCCGTTTTTTCATATCTATACCGTCCTTATGATTGGTTTGCAGTTAGTTTAGCATGGTGAGAATAAAAAAACAAAAAGATCCATCACCTCGTAGTAATGGACCTTCTATTTACTGCGCCTTTTCATATACAGTAATGTATTCATCTAATTGCATGGTAATTTCAATCTCATCCCAGCCATTTACGAGCATTTTTTTCCAATAAGGATCAATTGAAAAATGTGCTTTGAACCCGGTGATGTCGGAAATGCTTTCGTTTTCTAAATCAACGGTAAGTTCATAGTTTTCATGTTCTGCTTTTTGCAGCAGCTGTGCGACTTTTTCAGCGTCCAGTGTAACTGGAAGCAAACCGTTTTTTAAGCAGTTCTGATAAAAAATATCTGCGAATGAAGGAGCAATGATCGCCTTAAAACCATAGTCTAATAATGCCCATGGCGCGTGCTCTCTCGATGAGCCGCAGCCAAAATTTTCATTGGCAATTAATATTTTTGCACCTGCGTTCTCAGGTCTATTTAATTCAAAATGAGGGTTTGGCTCACCATCGGGTGAATATCTCCAATCATAAAACAAAAAGCGGCCAAAGCCTGTTTTTTCAATTCTTTTAAGAAATTGCTTTGGTATGATTTGATCTGTGTCGACATTTGCGCGATCAAAAGCTGCCGCCTTTTCTGTTATTTTTGTGAATGCACTCATCCTTTTCCCCCCTATTTAAATGCTTCTTCCGGCATCATCGCTGATACATCGGTAATTTTCCCATAAATAGCAGCCGCAGCAGCCATGATTGGGCTGACAAGATGTGTTCTTGCACCTGTTCCTTGTCTGCCTTCAAAATTCCGGTTCGATGTTGATGCACAATGCTCGCCTGCAGGAACAATGTCGTTATTCATGCTTAAACACATACTGCAGCCAGATTCTCTCCACTCGAAGCCTGCCTCCGTAAAAATACGGTGCAAGCCTTCCTCTTCTGCTTGCTTCTTCACCTGCTGTGAGCCCGGAACCACCAATGCTCTAACATTGCTATGCACCTGTTTGCCTTTCACAATTTCAGCTGCCTGCCTTAAATCCTCGAGGCGGGAATTTGTACAAGAACCGATAAACACATGCTGTATGTGAATATCATCTATTCTTTGTCCCTCTGTTAATCCCATATAAGAAAGGGCATTTTGCAGAGATTTTCTTTCAATCTCGTTTTTGCAGTCTGAAAGATACGGAATTCTTTCATGCACTCTTGAAGTCATTGCAGGATTCGTCCCCCAGCTGACCATTGGAGCAATTTCCTCTGCATGGATTTCAATCGTCTTGTCATAGACCGCATCATCATCTGAAGCAAGCTCTCTCCATTCTGCAACTGCCTTCGCCAATTCCTCGCCTTTGGGAGCAAACTTTCTGCCTGTTATATAGGAGAAAGTCGTCTCGTCAGGACTCACTAAGCCAGCCCTGGCCCCGCCTTCAATAGACATATTACAAATGGTCATTCTTTCATCCATCGACATGGATCTTATTGCCTCACCACAATATTCAATAATATAGCCTGTTCCAAAATCAAAGCCATGCTTTGAAAGGATATATAAAATAATGTCCTTCGCCGTTACTCCTTTATTAGGAGTTCCGCTGATGTCAATTTTCAGTGTTTTCGGTTTAGCGCGCCATATGGTTTGAGTGGCCAGTACATGCTCAACCTCACTCGTTCCAATACCAAAAGCAATAGAACCAAAAGCACCATGTGTTGAAGTGTGGCTGTCTCCGCAGACAATCGTTTTGCCTGGCAATGTCAGTCCAAGCTCCGGACCAATGACGTGAACGATCCCCTGATCTGGACTATCTATGCCTGCTAACGGAATCCCAAATTCATGACAGTTTTTTTCTAATGTCGTCATCTGATTCAGCGCTACTTTATCTTGAATTTCGGAACGATTGTCTGTTGGAACGTTATGGTCCATGGTAGCAAAGGTTTTATCCGGTCTGCGCACCTTTCTCCCTTTCATTCTTAGCCCTGAAAAGGCCTGCGGTGAAGTAACCTCATGCACAAGGTGTAAATCAATATATAATAAATCCGGCTTGCCCTCTTCTTCATATACAACATGTTTATCCCATATCTTTTCAATAATTGACTTACCCATTGTGTTCCCCCCTATCGAAACGAGTGCTTCATTTTTTTGACAACTGCATTGGCTATAATTAAGAGTAAGCCTCCATAATATGCATAATCGCTTCATGATCTAAAATCATCGCTTTAACTTCATTAATCATTTCGCTAGTAGATACATAGTTATTGACAGATCTGCCGATATCTTTCGTTCGATAGCCTGCATCAAGCACTTGGTTGACTGCCGTTTCAACCGCCTTTGCTTCCTCCTGCATTCCAAAAGATAAACGCAGCATCATCGCTGCTGATAAAATGGCTGCAAGCGGATTGGCAATATTTTGACCTGCAATATCAGGAGCAGAGCCATGAATCGGTTCATATAAAGAAGGACCATCCTCTGAAAGACTGGCAGAAGCCGACATTCCCAATGATCCTGTCAGAACGGAAGCTTCATCACTTAAAATATCGCCAAACATATTTTCCGTTACAATAACATCAAATCTCTTTGGATTTGTGACTAATTGCATCGCTGCGTTATCGACCAGCATATGCTCCAGTTCTACATTCGGAAACTGCTCAGAAATCTCATTAGCTACTTCTCTCCACATTCTGCTTGATTCTAAGACATTTGCTTTATCTACTGACGTTACTTTTTGATCGCGCTTCTCCGCAAGCTCAAAAGCAAGCTTAATGACACGCTGCATTTCAGACTTTTGATAGTATAATGTATCAACAACTGCTTCTTTTCCGTCTTTTTCCACGCGTTCACTTGGTTTGCCAAAATACAGCCCGCCTGTCAGCTCTCGAACAAAAAGCAAATCTACATTTTCGATATATTCCTTTTTTAATGGAGAATTCTCTGCAAGACTATCATAATAGCTCGTTGGTCTTAGATTTGCATAAAGGTTCAGTTCTTTTCTTATTTTCAGCAAACCGCGCTCTGGCCGAAGGTGTGGAGGCTGGGTATCCCATTTGGGACCGCCAACAGCACCTAATAAGACCGCATCGCTGTCTTTACAATGCTGTATGGTTTCATCCGGTAAAGGCGTGCCATATGTATCAATGGCTTCTCCGCCAATGCTTCCATATGTGAAATGAAACTGGTGTCCAAAGCGTTCACCAACTGCCTGAAGAACTTCAACAGCTCCTTTTGTCACTTCTTTTCCAATTCCGTCTCCCGGAAGAACAACGATCCGTTTTTCCATCACTAACCCCTCCGATTTTGTTCAATTTGGCTATTTTATGCGAAAAATAAAATAGCGATGTGATTTACAATTCATGGTGCTCGTTTTAATGAGAACCGATGGTGGACATCCTCGTCGCCATAGCTCCTGCAGGCCGCACCTTACCACTCCTCCCGCAGGAGCCCCATAATCCTTCAGAAAAAATCACTTAGAAAGCGAATTTTATACATTTAGTACAGCTGTTTTGCTTTCTTTTAAATAAATGACACGATTAACAGCATTTAAGTAGGCTTTGGCCGAAGCTTCAAGAACATCTTGTGCTAAGCCTCTGCCGCTTGACTCTTGCCCTTCATATTGAAGACTCACATATACTTGTGCTAACGCATCTCTGCCTGCACCAACAGACTGAATACGATAATCAAGTAAATGAACTTCGCCTGTAATACATTTTTCGAGCGTATTATAAAGTGCCTCAATCGAGCCGGCACCTGTTGCGGCTTCCTGCAGCATTTCATTTTGTTTGCCGGATAACGTGACAGTCGCTGTTGGAATTTGATTTGTTCCGTATTGAACCTGTATTTGCATCAGCTCATAGAAGCGCTGATCTTTAGAGAGCTTTTCTTCAAGAACGATAGCGGCCAGATCTTCATCGGTCATTTCCTTTTTCCGGTCTGCCAAATCCTTAAAGATGGTGAAAAGAGCTGGAATTTCTTCATCAGGTACAGTTAAACCAAGCTCAGAAAGACGATTCTTAAACGCATGTTTGCCGGAATGCTTTCCTAGCACCATCGCATTTGAATGGAAGCCAACAAGTTCTGGTGAAATGATTTCATAGGTCGACTTGTTTTTAAGCACGCCATCCTGATGAATGCCTGATTCATGGGCAAATGCATTTTTACCGACAACTGCTTTATTGGCTGGAACCGTCATTCCTGTAAGCTTGCTGACGAGACTGCTCGTGCGGCTAATTTCCTGCAGATTCATTGCAGTGCTCGCTCCATAAAAATCCTTTCTAATATGAAGAGCAACCGCAAATTCCTCTAATGCTGCATTGCCAGCACGTTCACCAATGCCGTTGATCGTACCTTCCACCTGCGTTGCTCCGTTTTCAACAGCGGCAAGGGAATTCGCAATTGCCATCCCTAAATCGTCGTGGCAATGTGCAGAAAGATGTACTTTATCAATAGAAGGAACATGTTCTCTTAAGTAAGAAAAGATACGTCCATACTCAGCTGGAGTTCCATAGCCTACTGTATCTGGAATGTTTATAATGTTCGCTCCCGCCCTAATCACCTTTTCAATAATTTCTGCTAAAAAAGGAAGCTCTGTTCTGGAAGCATCCTCTGCAGACCATTGAATGATCGGGAACATTTTGGAGGCATATTGTACTGCTTCGACAGCTGTTGCAATGACTTCTTCTTTTGATTTTTTCAATTTGTATTCTCTATGAATAGGAGAAGTTGCCAGGAATGTATGAAGACGCGGTTCTGCACCCTCTTTTAATGATTCCCATGCTGCATCAATATCCGATTTAACGGCTCTTGCCAAACCTGTTACAGAAGCACTGCGGATGGTTTTGGCGATTTGCTCAACAGAAGCAAAGTCGCCTTTGGAAGCTGCCGGAAAACCAGCTTCAATAATATCCACATTTAATCTTTCAAGCTGTTTGGCAATTTCGAGCTTTTCTGAGAAATTCAAGTTTACACCAGCTGACTGTTCTCCATCTCTCAAAGTTGTATCGAATATTTTAATGGTTCGCACTGACAGCCACTTCTTTCTTTTGTTTATTTTTTTGCACGAATGGCATCATTTTTCTTAACTCCTTGCCGACAATTTCAATTTGATGCTGTTTTTCGCTTCCATTGATTGCGTTAAACACTGGGCGATTTGCCTGATTTTCAAGAATCCAGCCTTTTGCAAATTTACCTTGCTGGATATCCGTTAAGATGCTTTTCATTTCTTCTTTTACCCTTGCATCCACTACTCGCGGTCCGCTGACAAAATCACCCCATTGTGCTGTGTCTGAGATTGAATAGCGCATCCCCTCTAATCCGCCTTCATACATTAAATCAACAATCAGCTTCAGCTCATGCAAACATTCAAAATAAGCTAGTTCGGGCTGATATCCTGCCTCTGTCAATGTTTCAAATCCTGCTTTTACTAAAGAAGTTAGTCCTCCGCATAGAACTGCCTGTTCTCCAAATAAGTCTGTTTCTGTTTCTTCTTTAAAGGTTGTTTCTAATCCTCCCGCTCTCAAAGATCCAATGGCTCTGGCATATGCTAACGCAAGCTCTCTCGCTTCGCCTGTTACATCCTGATAAATCGCGAATAGAGCTGGCACCCCTGCGCCTTCTTCGTATGTTCTGCGCACAAGATGACCAGGTCCTTTAGGAGCTACTAATAGCACATCACATTCCTCAGGTGGAACAATTTGATTGAAATGAATGTTAAAGCCATGTGCAAACATTAAAGCCTGGTTTGTTAAATTTGGCTCAATTTCTTCTTTATAGACTCTCGTCTGCTGCTCATCAGGCAACAGGATCATGACTACATCAGCTTGTGCTACTGCTTCGCTTACAGGATAGACAGCAAATCCATCTGCTTCTGCTTTGTTCCAGGAGTTTCCTTTTCGCAGTCCAATCACAACTTCTACACCGCTGTCACGCATGTTTAAAGAATGTGCATGCCCTTGTGATCCGTAACCAATTACTGCAACCTTTTTCCCGTTTAAGTATGCTGCATTTGCATCTCCGTTATAGTACATTTTCGCCATTTTTCATTCTCCTCTTCTATTGTTTTATTGTTTTTAATTATTTGGAAAGTGCATAAAAATTTTTATAAAATCGATACCTGTTTCTGCGGTGCACTTCTTTGCGTCCCTCGAGAGAAAGCGGTTGTGCCCGTTCTTGCAAGCTCTTTAATTCCATAAGGACTGATTAGTTCTATAAAAGCTTCAATTTTTTCAGATTCGCCGGTAATTTGAATGACCATGCTTTCTTTACTTACATCAATAACTGATGCTCTAAAAGGTTCTATTAACGAATAAAGTTCATTTCTTGTCTGCGGAGTTGACTGCACTTTTATTAAGGCTAATTCTCTTGCGACAATAGACTGGTCCGTAATATCCGTTACCTTGATCACATCAATTTGCTTATTTAGCTGTTTAGTAATCTGTTCGCTCGCTTTTTCATCCTCGACATGGATAACACATGTGATTCTGGACATGCCTTCAAGTTCAGAGTGGCCGACCGAAATGCTTTCAATATTATAATTTCGTTTAGAAAATAAGTTGGTCACTCGATTAAGCACCCCTGGCCGGTTCATTACGGTCAGGCAGATGATTCTTCTCACGGTTTAACACCTTCCATTTCATGCAGCCCCTTACCCGGAGCGATCATCGGAAATACATTTTCATTTGGATCAATCCGCAAATCGATTAATACTGGTTCATTACATGTTAATAGGTGTTTTAATTCATTTTCCGCTTGTTCCTTTGTATCAATTAAAACGCCTTTAATGTCATAAGCTTCTGCCAGTTTTACAAATGATGGCTGTGAGGAAAACTTACTATGAGAAAAACGCGAATCATAAAAGATTTCCTGCCATTGGCGCACCATTCCAAGAGCCTGGTTATTCAAGACAACGATTTTAATTGGCAGGTTCATCTCACGAATAACGGCTAATTCCTGCGTACACATCTGAAAGCCGCCATCTCCTAGAACCGCAATTACATTCCGCTTTGGATCAGCGAGCTGTGCCCCAATGCTTGCTGGCAAACCAAAGCCCATTGTTCCTAATCCTCCAGATGTGACCCAGCGATTCGCTTCGTTAAATCGATAATATTGCGCTGCCCACATTTGATGCTGCCCTACATCGGTAACAACAATCGCCTCTCCGTTTGTAAAAGAGTGTATAAGCTCCATTGCCTTTTGCGGCTTCACCTCAAGTGACGTTTTGTCATAATGGTATGGAAAGTCTTCTTGCCACTCCTCCAGCTGTTTCATCCATTCATCATGGACTGGAGGTTTGCCTTCTCCATTCACAAGTTCCTGCAGTGCTTCTTTTGCATCAGCAACGATCGGAATAAGCGTTTCAACATTTTTACCAATCTCAGCAGGATCAATATCAATATGAGCGACCGATGCATGTGGAGCAAAATGCTTCAGATTCCCGGTAAGCCGATCATCAAAGCGCGCACCGATATTAATGAGCAAATCGCATTGTGATAGTGCCATATTGGCCGTATAACAGCCATGCATGCCTGCCATGCCGATAAATAGAGGATGTTCTGCCGGAAATCCGCCTAAGCCAAGCAAAGTATGAATAACCGGAAGCTTCTGCTGCTCTGCGTAGGCTTTTAATGCGTGCATCGCTTTTGCGTGAAGAACGCCAGCCCCTGCTAATATAACTGGCTTTTTTGCTTTGCTGACTGCTTCAATCAGCTTTCTGATCTGCAAATAATTCGGATGTTTAGTTGGCTGATAACCCGGAAGATGGATCTCTGCCTCTTCCTGCATTTCGGCTGGAGCAGCTGCGATATCTTTTGGTATGTCAATTAAAACCGGACCAGGTCTGCCGCTGGAAGCAATGTAAAAGGCTTCCTTTACAATCTTAGGTATATCCTCTGCTTTACGGACTTGGTAGTTATACTTGGTAATGGGTGTGGTAATACCCAACACATCTGCTTCCTGAAAGGCATCTGTACCAATAACTCCTGTAGCAACCTGGCCGGTGAATACAACTAGCGGCAGTGAATCCATCATGGCATCCGCAAGCCCAGTCACAATATTGGTTGCACCTGGTCCAGAAGTGGCAATAACAACACCTGGTTTGCCGGATATTCTTGCATAGCCTTCTGCTGCATGAATGCCTCCTTGCTCATGCCTCGGTAAAACATGCAGAATCTTTGACGAATAAATCTTGTCATAGATGGGGAGCACTGCTCCTCCAGGATAGCCAAAAATGACTTCAACTCCCTCTTTTTCCAAGGCATCTAATAACAAATCAGAACCTGTTATTGACTGTGTATTCTCCGCTTTAACCTCGGGTAACGCAGCTCCCTGCAACATGAATGAAAATCCTCCTCTTTTAAAAAATAAAAAGCCTTCTCATCCCTTAATCCAGATTTCTGGAAAACAAGGGATGAAAAGGCTTGAAAACCTGTTCCACGGTACCACCCTGATTCACGTATAAAAACGTGCTCTCATTTTGTTTGATAACGGGTGCAGCTACCCGGCAGGTCTTACTAAAAGGTTCAGACCCGCACTCAGAGGTGAGTTCATTTTATGCTGGATTGCCGGATTTCAGCATCCCCGGCTCTCTGTAAAATCCTGTTCATAAAATTACTTGTCCTCATCATTGATTTTATCGATTCAACACTTTAAACCGTTAAATTTTTAGGTTAAAAAAATGACAGTTTTTCAAAGTGAAAACGTCTTGCTGTGTTTGTGTTATTTGTGTAATTTGTTTTATTGAGGACTATCTTACCCGCATTTACCAGCATCGTCAATAGCATTTTTTAAATTATTTGATAATTTTGATTAGTCAATTTAATTGGATGCGCTTTCATTGTTGTTAGCTTCCCATTCTTGTTGGACAAAATTTTTTGAAAAAATTTTATATTTTCGAACAGAACGCTATAGCTTTTTCTCAATAATTACCAAAAATATATTTTATTTCTAATGACAAGGTGGTAGTCTTTAGTTAGATATAGATATGTTATTTCAAGAGGGAAGGTGAGCGTATGAAAGCAGCACAAAGCATACTAGCAACATGGGAAAAATTTAACGACTTTCCTATGGAGACTTTAACAAAGATTTGGGTTTATAACAGTGCAAGCAGCAAAAAACAAAGAGCACTTTCTCTTATGAAAGAGCATAGAGAGCAATATGGGATGTCAGGGAATTGTTTTGATCTTGCAATCTGGCTTTTAGATGAATTTAAAAAAGATGGTATACAAGCCTATCCGATCGGCGATCAGCTCATGACAGAAGATGCTCATGCAGCTGTCATCGCAGTGTGCGAGGAAGGAAAGAGATACTACTGTGATTTAGGCGATCAATGGATTACTCCGATTTTAATAGATTCGGAGTACGAGGATTTTACAAATGAAAGACTGTCTGGTTTCTTTCCTGGCGCACAAGTGCAGGTTCACTCTGCCAATGATACATTTCAAATCCTCTATCATCGCCCAAATGGAAAAACGTCTAAACAAGTCTTTGACCCGAAACCCGTGGGTATGGATTTCTTTTTACAAGCTGCTGAACTTTCCCAGAATACGATTAGCTCAAAACCGCTAGTAGAATGCAGAGTACCTTATGATTCTGAAATCGCTCATTGGGAGTTTTATAATTGGGAGAGTTTCTTAAGCACAAATGACGGTTTGTTTCCTGATCCAACATTAGTGCGCATAGAAGATTGGGTGGAGAGGATATTTGAGAGGACGGGATATAACCGTGAAATATTAGCTGATGTGTTAAAGATGTATGAAAAGATGTAAAAGAATCAGATTTGAGGGTGAAGGGACTATTATATAGGTGTGTTGATTCGTGTGAGGCTGCTTTTTGGGGCGGGCGGGCACTTAGGAGGCGCGTTTGTTCCCTTCAGGCTCCTTTTTGAGGTACGACGGGCACTTAGCTAACGCGCAACCTTCAGTCACTGTATCCTTATGAATTAAATTCTTACTAGCCGTTTAATTTCACCTCCCTACAAGAACATTCAAAATTACTCTCATTCTGCCCTAAAATAGTAGGATCCATCTTCTTCAGATAATTTGCCTCTTATATCACCAATACCAATTATAGTAACTTTCCCATTCCTATTAACTGGTTTATCCGGCAGCACAATATGAAGCTTATTAAGCTTATTAAGCTTATTAAGTTTATTTAAAGAATTATAATATGCAATGACAGGCTGTTTTATTAAATATTCCGTTCCGTTTAAGAGAACGTTTATAAAGTTCTGATGCAGTTCCCTCTGTTTCCCGACAACAGTGTTCATAGGGTCAAATGTTTCTCTTTCCATATCGCCAAACAGGTATAAATGATATCCTTCTTTATGTTCAAATTGTGTGAACATGTCTAGTCGGTCTCTGTTAACATTTTCAATAATAGCAAGAGTTTCGCTGCTGATATTGATATGGTCAATCTCTTTAAATTCATGCTTAACTTCTTGCTTTAAAATATCATATAGTGTCGAATTGCCAGTAAAGAACTTATCTTTCCAACCAGAAAAAAACTCATTCAGCAGACAGCAAATGACAAATCCAGAACTATAGCAGCTTCTTCTGAGAAATTGAGAGGATTCCTTATTTTCCAATAATCCTTTGCTGAATGTTTCTAATAATTTACTGTATGAATGATTACTAATATGGAGATTAGCTTGAAATTCAACATAAAAAGCTGGTCCTTCTATTGTCTCAACGAAAAGCTCGTAATCTAGAAAATGATCTATAAATTTACGCCTGCTTTCCCTTAATTCAACAAATCTCTTCATATTATCGATCTTTTCTTCTCTGCTTGTTGAGATACCTGCTTGATATAGATATCTCCTTTCTCTATTGCGCAATTCAATATTTTCCTTGTGCAATGGATAATTCATCCCTGCTAACTCATCCGGAAAGCGGCTTTCTTCTTTAAGATATTGAAACCCATGAAATAGCTCGTGTACCATAATCGAATAAACACTGTTCATTTCCTTATAGTAATTTAGGTTTACTATTGCAGTAGGATAACCTTCGTATAAGATTAATGTATTAGCCCCATTAAATTTCTCATTCCATATTAAAAAACAATAAGGCTTATCTGCAGATAAATATTTGGGATGGTTGTATAAATACGCTCCATTCTGATCATACAAAGCCACTGCGACCAATTGAAATTCGGGCCAATATAAATTTGCGTTTTCTGCTATTCTTTCAAAAACATTAGACTTATTTATATTCAATTGCACAAACCTCTACCTTCTCCCAGATAGAATTCCATTTCTTCTTACTCATTCGGTTATTATAAATGGCCACCCTCTCTTCCCCCTCCAAATAATAGGGAGTTGGCCTTACTTTTAAGTTCAAGACATCTTCAATCCCCCAAGGTGCAGTTAATACTAGATTGTCTTTCTCATCTAACTTAACGCCTAAAGCTGTTACCGTTTCAGGAAACTTGGAGATGCCATCTGTGGATGATGTATAGGGCGGCATATCATTTAACACATGCATTCTGGCCTGGTTCTTAACAGACCAAGGTATTCCCGCAACAAGCTGGTTTAGCTTTCTCTCCAATTCTTTTTCTTCGGATTCATCTATATTAGATGGATTATAGTAGATTACATCAATATCAGGCAGCGGTGTTCTCTCTTGGTAGGTATGTAAGGTATCCCATATTTTTGAGCGCACAAATCCAGCACAAATCCACCAATCTGGCAACTGTAAGGATTGAACAGCTTTTAGGAGATTCATCATCCAGTGATCTTCCCGGATCAGTTCAAGAATGTCTTCTTCTGTTTTCATGATATGTGTCCCCTTTCAACTAAATATCAACTTTATACTTATTCTATCTATGTTGATCAAGCTCCTGTTTAATCAGTAAACAAAGAATGTGAATAATTGTCTAATAATTCAAATATTTGGTATAATCAAATTGTAAATGCTAGTTTGGAAAGCGAGGGAATAGGTTTCTAACATTTTCACAGTAATATTGTTATTAATATGTTTTAACTTTTATAATATGGGTAAAAGATAATGTTATATCTTTGTCTAAGGATCTGAACCAGGGACTTCCGGCAAATTACATATGATATTAAATGGAAAAGAACTAATAACAATCTTATAGTAAAGCAGTAGTAATTTTACCTTCATAATGGAGTGCATTGGCTGGATCCTTTTATAAAGACACTAACATTAGCAAAAAACTTCATCTAATTTAGGTTCCTAAATTTTTTATTATTCTATGCACAAGAACTGGGGGAGAGCTTTCGGTGGAATTAATGTCCAACATCAGTAAAGAAGTACAATTATTTATACAAGGAAATGGTAATAAGTTTGAGGAGCAGCTTTTATCTGAAGCTGTAAACGTGTCTACGAAAATAAAAGACATCTTAAATACCGGAAATATCGATTTATTAAAAAATGCAAGGAAGCTCATCACTTGTGTCCTTGAACAAAGAGATAAGGAATTAACAGCCTTTGCAAAACAGGAAGGCATCGCTTGGGCATCTCACTCTTTGACCCTTTCGTTAAAATTAGAATGGGTACAGGCAATAAGACGGACCTTATGGCTATCTATAAACAAACTGGACGCTATTAAACAGATGACAATAGATCGAGATGATTTCTATGAATTAGAAAAGCTTATAAACGATCGAATCGACCAGTTCCTCAATACCTTTTTCCTTAACTATTCATCCTACAAAGATGAAATGCTGCAAAAACAAAGAAATATGGTCGAACATCTTTCAGTTCCGATCATTCCTGTAAGAGAACATGTTTCTGTTCTTCCTCTCATTGGAACAATTGATTCCTATAGAGTACGGATCATTGAGGAAAAGGTTCTAAATGAAATAGCAAACTCGCGCATCCAGACTCTGATCTTGGATCTTTCAGGCGTTGCTTTGATGGAAATGGATGTTATAGATCAATTTGAGAAGATATTAGCAGGCATTTCTATGATGGGATGCAAAGCAGTACTGACTGGTTTACGTCCAGACCTTGTAAGACGAATGGTCCATGCGGGAATCCGCTTTGATAAAGATGCAGATACAAGAGGTACGCTTCAGGATACACTGAGGGAATATATTTAATTAATCTGGACCGCTGAGAGGCGGTCTTTTGTTATGCAGTTTAGATAACAAAAAAACACTCTTATGTTGATTTACAACAATTAGAGTGTTTTTCTTACTAACCTGCATATAAGCAAGTTTCTATGACGTCCCAGGAGAGATTCGAACTCCCGACCGACGGCTTAGAAGGCCGTTGCTCTATCCTGCTGAGCTACTGGGAGGAATACTGTCCCTTATCAGCCAAACAACAGGCATATCAAAGGTTAACACAGATTAAATTTTCACTGTCTGTCTACAATGTATTATAGTAGGGATTAGTACAAATCCCTAACAAAGTTCTATTACCTTATATCAACAGAATAACTCAATTCCTGACTAAATATCAAGGTTTATCCTCTAATTCAAGTTGCAAATTTATAGCTTATTGGAGAAACAGTTCCAACCTGTTAACTAGACATACAGCAGGTATAGTCAAAGTAAAAAAAGTATGCTTACTCCTTTTCCTTAACAAAGATAAGGCACATACTAAAATACAAACATGGTTAAAAGGCATATCAGATTATTAATACATTTAAATTTTAGGAATATAAAAGGAGAGGTATTAAGTTGCCTCTCCTGTTTCATTATTTTATTAATGATATTGAAACCATGCAAACCATTTATTGTTTTTATCTTTTACAATATAAAGCTCCCCTAATGATGCACTTTGAGCAGGAAGTAGTCTTGGAAACCTTAACCTAACAAACCATGAGTGATCTGCTACTTCTTTCCCACAAAAGTGTATTGCCATTTTGTAATAATTCTCCTCAAAACCTGTAAGACTTGGCATAGGTTCAATAATTTCAATTTTCCATTCTTTATGTTCAGAACCTTCACCATATACTTTAGGAATAATTTCATTCAAGGCTTTTACAAGTTCATCTTTATCTTTATCAGTAGTCATCACAAGATTTTCAGTTTTAGGGCATTCTGAACCCAGTATGTCCCCTAAGGATACTGTTGGAAATATAAAAAGAAATAAGATTAAGGGTATTAGAAGTTTTTTCATGATTATCACCTCAGTATAGTATCAGGTTTAACCAAAATAATTATTAAACTTCTTTTGCCCTGTAATTAATTCTTCTTAAGTTGTAGCAACTTTTTAAAAATAAACAGAAATGAGCTTGAATGTAAGGTTATTAATATAAAAACATTCCTATTGCTTTTAACTTAGCAGGAACAGTATTCATTAATGTTTTCTTAACATTATTTTGGATTTGGTATTTTATTTTCTATAAAAAATTCTGCCTGATCTTTAATGATTTCTATATAGTTTTTCTTTTTAAAAGGTTTTGTTAATTTTCCAATGCCTCTAAGACTTCCTCTTACCATAGATTTATTATTAGGAACATCAACTATAACAGTCAAATATATCTTGTTATTATATTTTACTACTCCTGTGACTTGCCCTTTTTCTAAATCAATGTTTGTATACTCAGGTTGGATTTTCAAAGGAGCAAAAGTAGTCCATCCAACATTTTTGTGTTTAATCCCAATTCTAACTAAAATACTGTCAACAGTCTCTTTTAATTTCATCAATTACAAGTCCTCCATCCCAAACATCTGTTTACCACTTTATATTTGTATTAAAAAGATTATCTAACATCTCAGGTTCAGTCTCAAGCAAATCCATAAACAAATTATATGCCTTTGGATTAAATGATCCTTTTAATATGCTCTTTATATGGACAGAAGGGATAGTATAGCCTATTGGAGTTTTTCTAATTTCAGAAGCTGTGAGTCCTTTGACATAATGGAGAAACAAAATAGCTCCTAGTATTTCTCCTGTGTAACCCTTGCTTTCTGTATTAATTCTCAGGAGGTTATAAGACTTCTGACTAAATACAGAAGCTTGATTTTCTGAGACTCTCCAAGTATTAAACAAATAATGAATACTCATTTGACTTTCTCCCCCATTAGAGTAACCCCTCATTTTTCAATTCTCTTAAAAGAGGCATTATGTCTTGCCTTAAATGCTCTAACTTGTTAATTTCTAATCCCATCTGACTTAGATGAACTCTCTTTCCTGATGGAGCATTAAAGAACCTATCTGCTGTAGAAACTAATTTCCTATCAGTCATGATACTCTTTACCATTGCAAAAGAACCATTGATACTCATCATAATTTCTTTTAACTCTGCTATGTCTGCCTCTATTGATTTAGGGCTTGTCTCAGCAATGAAAACATATTTTAAGTTATTAAATATCTGCCTAGCCTGAACATACTTATCAAAGAAAGTTTCTACTAGGTTACTCAGTTCCTGATTAGACTTATTAGCCATTGCTACAGCAGATGCATCCTCTAATGTAATCTCTTGAGTCAGCTCTGTAATTGTGATGATTGCTTTTTTGACAGTTTCTTTATCAGTAGCAGTTGCTTTTGCCTCCTCAGCCTCAGTCAATCTATCTATTAATGATTTTATATATTCATTGTCCTTATTCTCCTGCTCCTCAGTCTTCTCTAAATAAGCCTCTATTACCTGTCTTGAAGTTTTTAGCTCATAAAGTTTAGCAGCCATATTATTTTTTACAATTTGTTTATTAATCTCTGTTTTCATTTTAAAATCCTCCAAATAATTTATTAGTCAATTTCAATTGCATCTAATTCCTGATAATCCCTAGTAAGCTCATCATCTCCTGAGTACACCTCATAATCCAGATAGCAATTGATTGGATGATAAAGATAAAATTCCTGACCATCTTTTTTCCTTAGCTTAATAGCCTCCAAGAGCTTTTTATTTAGATAAACATTGCTTAACAAAAACTTATGAATTACAACACCTACTTGCTGTCTTGAAAGTCCTACTAGATTTCCAATGCTCTCCTGTGAAATCCAAGCATAACCATCTTTATCAGTATGAGATGCAATAACAAGCAATACTTTTAATGCTGATGGATGAAGTTTGGACAGTCCCCCTTGAGCAACAAAATCTTTGTCTAATGATAGATAAACTTTTTTATCTATTTCATCAGTAGCAAAATTGTAAGATTCTTTTACTGACAGATGAACAAATGGCTCTTGTTCTATATCAGTAGTAGAAAGCCTTTCACTCAGCAGAGCCTTTCCTTGTTGAATGGTATCTCTGGGAATATGTTTTGAGTTTTTTTCATTCACTACATTCATTTACTTACCTCCTAGTAATATTGTTGTTACTCATATTGATACAAAGTTGTATTGAATAGTTGTACTATCCATCCTTTACAACCTTAATAATCTTTCTTTACTTTCATGCCTTTCAGTTCTTTAGTGTTAAGTAGACATTCCCCCTTAAAATGTTAGACAGTTAGAATTGATTGACTGCCCATAACTATAGTTAGATGAGAAATGGAAACTGTGACAAAAGGTATTCCCTTCCCTCCAACCTTTATTTAGATGATTAAATTTTGCTGTGACAGGCTATATAATTTCTTACTAAGCAACCTGCTCACAAAATTATCATTAGAAATAAATGCAGAACTGTGACAGATTGTAATAAATTTGGGAATCCCTTTTCATTTATGTATGGAGTAAATAGATAAGAGGATGTTAGAGGAATGTTATGCCTAGAGAAGAAAATGAAATATTGAATAAGGCATGTTACAGGAGTGGATAAGCTGGTCTTGGATTTTCTATAAAGTAGGAATGTTGTTATATCAATGTTTCTAACCATGTAACATCCAAGAAATGCAGAGTATCTCAATTCATAAAAATATTTAAAGTTTGTATTTTCCACAGATCATGAGAAAGAACCACTTAAAGATTGAAACAAAAAAAGAGCAATCACAATGGATGCCCTTAAATAATCCCCTTCTCTTTTGCTATATTGTACAGAGATGCTCTACTAATTTTAGTTATCTCACATATTTCTTTTACAGTCTTACCATTTGTTGCTCTGTTTGAAAACAGCTCTAAAGCATGAACTAGAGCAGGATTTTTATCTGTGTATTTCTTGGGCTTACCCTTGTACTTACCTTGAGTCTTAGCTACTGCAATGCCTTCCCTTTGTCTCTCAAGTATCATTTCTCTCTCCCACTCAGCTACAGAGAGCAGTATATTCCTAAGGAGCTTTGAGGTAGCTGTACCATCAAACAATCCCATATTTAGTACATGGAGCTTTATTCCCTTTTCTACTAATTCATCTATAAGCTGTATGCCTTCCTTAACATTCCTAGCTATCCTATCTAACTTTGTTATTACAAGGGTATCTCCAACATCTAGAGTACTCAGGAGAGATTGTAAGCCATCCCTTTTAGTATTTCTACCTGTAGCTTTATCTTTGAAAATCTCAGATACTCCAGCCTCTTTTAAAGCCTGTATCTGTACCTCAAGACTTTGCTCTGCTGTTGAAACTCTTGCATATCCATACTGTTTAGCCATATATGTATCCTCCTGATTTATGCAGATAATTAAATAGACATTTAAAATAGACACTAGAAACTCAGTATAATCCAGAGTGGTCATTTTGTCTAATTAAGGTAGAGTCTAAATAGATACTAGATGCCAAAGGGGGGTACAGGGGGACTAGGGGGTATTGAGGAGGGA
This sequence comes from Bacillus mesophilum, assembly GCF_008923265.1. Classification (NCBI taxonomy): domain Bacteria; kingdom Bacillati; phylum Bacillota; class Bacilli; order Caryophanales; family Bacillaceae; genus Bacillus; species Bacillus mesophilum. The sequence goes on from NZ_WBOT01000002.1 coordinate 748,110, forward strand.
GAGAAGGCTGTCAAAGATACCTACAGTAAAAAATAGTTTGAATGTAAATTTGTGGAAAAAGCAAAAAAATAAGACCTTTCTTTGATACTAGAAAGGTCACTCTGAATGCTGTCATTAATTCATACCTAGCTTATAAATTATAATGCCTGTTATTACACCACTTATTATTCCCGCCAAGATGCCAACAATCAGTGGGTTTGTAGAAATGCTTTTGAACCATCTGCTAAACCTTTTCTTATCATTAACAAGTTCTTTGTATGTATCAGACCTTTTCATAGCAGCTACTATGGAAGGATGGTTTTTATGCCATTGTTGGTTAAGAAAGTCTCTGTCATCATCAGTTAGATTAAACCTACTGTATAAGTCAGGTCTACTAGCCTGATTATCTATATTCCCTTTTTCAGCAGGAGAGTTCACATAATATAACATAACAGAAACAAAAGCATCTCCTACTTTAAGCTCTATATCTTGATCTGTATTATTACTTACAGTTACTAGAGAGAGTCCATACCATTGAGGGTCTAAGGTAGTTGATATGTTGCTTAATCCTTTTGCCACCAAAGATACTCTAGGATGATATGTACCTCCAATTCTTCTAGATACCCATATCGCCTCTTTGGTGTGTATAGACACAGTTGTGGAAGCCCTTACAATTATCTTCTTATTATCTGATGTTACAACAGAATCCCCAGTCTTAATGTCCCATGCATGAGCACTTGCAGTTAAGTTAATTGAACTGGCTTTAATATTCTCCAAAATTAAGGGGTAGATGCTAAGTTTTTTAGCACTAACCAACTCCCTTTTTATATCAGTATTACTCAGTAACATAATAGACCCCCACATTAATGTTTTCAAAAAAGGCAAATTATTTAGAATTCAATTATACCATATGTCCTAGTTTTTTACATTCACAGTATTATAATAGCATCAGTGAAAGATTGGCAGGCAGTTCACTCTTACTCTTATGTTTGATAAAGGGGATAGTGCAGAAGAAGGGAGTCAAGAATCTACTGTATAACAATTTAAATTCTTTCACATATAAATATAAACATAAAAAACTCCTGCATTCGATAAAGCAGGAGGAAAATTACTTATAAAAAATCCCTTAAATTATCTGCAACCTCATCAACATCTATATCTAGATATTGAGTTGTTACTCCTAAATTTGAATGTCCTAGAGCTTTGGAGATTAAAGCAAGATTTGCTCCTTTCTCTAACAGACTCTTTGCATACCCCCTTCTCAGAGCATGAGGATTAATATTATGCAGATCATACTTTTTAGCATATTTGTTTAACTGTTTTGAGATTGCATTGTTGGTGGACTTGGTATTAAGGGAAGTACCTTTGCAAGTAATGAACAAATAAGAATTCTTCTCCCCATAATATGCTCTAATTTTATCATTTTGCTGTATTAGAATTTTTAACAAATGTATAAGTTCATCATCAACAGGTAATTTTAGAACCTTGTGGTTTTTCAAGATTGTACCATCCATACAGAGCAATTTATTTTCAAAGTCAATATGTCTTTCTTGGAGTTGCCCTAGTGTGTTAATTCTTACTCCTGTCTTATAAAGAGTTAAAACTGCCACAGCATCTCTTAACCCAATAAAGGTATTCAAGTCTAACAAAGACAATAAAACCATTACATCATCCTTTTTAGCACCCTTTTTAACCTTCTTATCAACCTTAATGTTGATGCCATGCCAAAACTTTGAGCCAAACCATCCATTATTGAAACACTTCCCTAGTATTGCCTTAAGACATTTTAGCCTTGTCAATTTTGTCTGATTTGATACTTGCATTGAATCAAGCCATAAATAAATAGTGTCTGTAGTAATTTCCTCAAGGTATTCTATATTTGTGATTTTCCTAAACTGTGTCATATACCTGATATAGTCAGTAATAGTTCTTTCTCTGTATCCACTTACTTTCATCTGCTGAATAATAATATCCATTACACTGTCTAATTCTCTGCCATCTTTCTTAGTTGATGCTGTTCCTTTTGCTGAACCAACTAAGAGTTTTTCTTCTACAGCTGTTCCCTTTCCTTGATTAAAAAGGTTAATATCTGCATTTACATCAAAGATACCTTTTTTCTTAGTCATCCTAACTCCTCCATTAAATTTAAGTTGGAGGTAGTAGAACTTGCATAAATATTGTAGGGACAAAAAAAGAGATGCTCCCACAGTGTTCTAATCTGTGTTAGCATCCCTTATCTGTCAAAACCCCTGTCATATCAAGGGTTAAACTGTTATGTAAATGGCGTCCCAGGAGAGATTCGAACTCCCGACCGACGGCTTAGAAGGCCGTTGCTCTATCCTGCTGAGCTACTGGGACATATTTAAATGTTAATGTCCTCTTGAGGACAATATTTATTATATTAAAGTAGTAATTAAAAGTCAACATATTTTTAGAAAAAAATTCTTTATGAGGGAAGTGTTTGCTTCCCTCAATTATTATATGCGATTCTTTACTCTTTTGGAAGGGAGAAGTTACGACAAAGCTCGTCTAATTTCTCACCATCTGTTTCATACACATCAAGCTGCAGCTCTGTTTGGTCGATCGTTAAGATGACATATGTTTTCTCTACACGTCCCCGCGGCATAGAGATGCTGCCAGGGTTGATAAAAAGAATATCGTCAATGATTTCAGCGCCAAGCTGGTGTGAGTGACCAAAGCAAACGATATTGGCACTTTTTTCTCTTGCCCGGTATGACAGATTCATCAGTGATGACTTAACCGAATGCAAATGACCATGTACCGTTAAAACCTTTAAGCCATCTGCCAGGCTGATGATCTCCTCGGGATAGCCGCCATAAAAATCACAGTTTCCCCGAACAGCAGTGAACCCTTTCATTGCTGGATGATTTGGCTCAAGCTCGGAATCTCCACAGTGGATCATGATGGCACAATCCTGATGACGTTCCTTAATTGAGACCAATTCATCCGTTAGTCCATGGCTGTCACTTAATATAAGGATTTTCATTTCCCATCAGCTCCTGGAAAAAGAACTGGCAGCATGTCCTCCAGCTTTCTTAAAGCATTCGCGCGGTGGCTGATTTCACTCTTTTCATCCGGCTCAAGCTCTGCCATGGCTTTTCCTTTTTCAGCGCAGAAAAAGATTGGATCGTAGCCAAATCCAAAGCTTCCTCGTTTTTCCGTTAAAATGGTTCCTTCACATGTACCCGCTACTGTCTCTGTTTCTTTCCCTGGAACAGCAACCGCTAAAGCGCAGTAAAAACGGCTCGTTCTCTCAGCTTCAGGAACATCCTTTAACTCCTCTAGGACCTTATCCATGTTGGCATCGTCGTTTTTCGCTTCTCCAGCATAGCGTGCAGAATAGATTCCAGGTCTGCCATCTAATGCATCGATCATAAGCCCTGAATCGTCGGCAATGACAATTTTATTAAGAGCTTTTGATACGGCCTCTGCTTTTAAAATGGCATTTTCCTCAAATGTACTTCCCGTTTCTTCGATATCCTCAAATTCCGGATAATCCAGCAAGGTTTTCACTTCATAGCCAAGCGGCAAAAACATGCGTTTGAATTCTTTGGCTTTTCCTGCATTTTTGGTTGCGATGATTACTTCTTGCATGCTTGCTTCTCTCCCTCTTTGTTTATTTCTTATTTTTTAATCTTCCCTGTTATCTCTTCCCCTAAAGCTTCTTTTTGCAGTTCAAAAAGCTCAGAGATTCCGTCCTGCCCTGCTTTTAACATTTCCTGGAGCTGATTATATGAAAATGTTGATTCTTCTCCTGTTCCTTGAAGCTCAACAAATTCTCCATTCCCCGTCATGACAATATTCATATCCACTTTTGCGCTAGAGTCCTCAATATAATTCAAATCAACAACAGCCTGATCATTTGTTAAAATTCCAACACTTGTGGCAGCCAGAAAATCGTGAATCGGAAATTTTGAGAGCTTCTTTTGGCTGTGAAGCTTGTTGATCGCCTGCGTCATTGCTACAAAGGCACCTGTAATTGATGCAGTTCTTGTCCCGCCATCCGCCTGGATGACATCACAATCCAGCCAGATTGTTCTTTCACCAAGTGCATCTAAATCGATAACCGCTCTTAAAGCCCGGCCGATTAAGCGCTGAATTTCCATAGTCCGGCCGGAAACTTTGCCTTTAGAAGATTCTCTAATATTGCGCTGATCAGTTGCGCGCGGGAGCATGGAATATTCTGCTGTAATCCAGCCTTTCCCTTGTCCTCTTAAAAACGGTGGCACTCGTTCATCAATACTTGCCGTACAGATTACTTTTGTATCGCCAACAGTAATGAGCACAGAGCCTTCAGGATGCTTCAAATAGTTTGTATCAATATGTATAGGCCGCAATTGCAGCGGTTGTCGTCCATCATTTCGCAATGGTACATTTCCCCCTCAAGTCATTTTCACTACTAGAGTGAATCCAATAAAAAGAGGCGGCAATATTTGCCTACCTCTTTTATTGTTACTATATAGTATATCAAAAACTCATTTTTAAAAACTACCTGTGTTCACTTTTTCTGGACGTGTTACAGGCTCCGTAATGATTTCGCCGTTTTCATTTGAGAAACCAGCTTCGCCATTCACCGTAATGGCCACACTTTCAACACCCTTTTGTTCTGTTAAGGAAAGTACCAATGCATTCATTAAATGCTGGGAGATCATTTTCTCTTCATCATCAAAGGTACTGTAAATGGCTTCATTAAAGTTTAATGTCACTGTCCCATTTTCCACTTTTGGTTCATCCAGCAGCTGTACATCATTATTCATGTCCATTAACAGATTAGAACCATAGTTTGGCCCATCTGCAAGCTCGTTTACGACTGCAACTACATTATCATCTGTTTCATTGCTGATCCGTTTTGTAACAGGAACATAGTAATAATTATCCTCTGCACCTCCGAGGTAATAAACTGTCACTGGCTTCGTATTTGTAATATCAATAACATCACTTGCATCCAGGTTAATGCCGCTCGCTCTTGTAAGCGACTCGCCAATTGGTGTGCCATTAACAGGCATTTCTGTCATCTCATTGCCGTTTAGCGTCAGCTTCACTTCATCAATCGTATCAAATTGAGTAAGCGTCCATGTTATGGAATCGAGGATTCTCATTTCATCCTCTGGCTGATAGTTTTGAAACTCCTTCGAAAAATCAACAGTTGCTACTCCATCTTTTACATTCACAGACAATTTTGTATCTGCAGGCAATACAGCTTTAAAATCATTTGGAAGCAGATCAGTCACAGGACCATTTTCAACTAAATATTCCAGTGCCTGTGTTGCAACTGAATTGGTTTCAGGCAGCTGCAATGTTTGCGGAACAACATAGCCATTTTTATCAACTAAGTATAGTTCAGTCTGAAGGGAACTGACTTCTTCCACTTCTTCACCTGCACCTGCTGTTTCTTCCGTAATGACTTCTCCATCCTCTGTGTATGTTACAGATTGTGGCGGATCGATCTGTTCCTTCTCATCGCCGCCAAATAATCCGCACCCAGTTAATAATACGGATGACACAACCACAGCTGATACTATTGTCCATTTTTTATTTATTGACATGAAATTTTCCCTCCTAAGACAGTTTGTACTACATGTATACGAGCCTATTTGTAATTTAGACCGTCTTTGGAGAGAAAATCTTGAATTGTTTTATGACAATTTTGGACAAACAGGAGCTATTAAGCTAAATCATGTTTTGTCAGAACAGCCTTAATGGTAAAATAATCCGCCAGTTCACCAAGCTCTTCTTTAATCGGCTTCAGCTTTTCATGACCGACTTTTGAGGCAGCAACTAATACCTCGTTTTCTAGTTCTTCATCAAAGAGCATGTCCCAATCAATAGGCTTGCCTTCCTTTATAGCTTTGAAAATATGATTCTGAATAGTCATCGATGAAAAGTTGCGTTCTTTGGCAATCTCTTTTATAGACATATTGTCCATATACATATTGTATGAAAGGATATGACTCGCAACATCATTATCTCCACTGCTTTTGGCAGGGCTTGAAGAACTGGATGGAACAGCAGCAGGAGCTGGTGTAATTTCGGGATTATCTTGTAAAAAGCTTTGAATCTCACCTAAGAAAGTTTCACCGTATTTTTCATATTTGGCTTGTCCGACACCTTTAACCTGCAGCATTTCAGCCTTATCTCGAGGGAAATATGTGCACATTTCCTTTAAAGCCGTATCCGCAAACACAACATAAGGAGGTATTTTTTCACGATCTGCAATCTCTTTCCTTAACGCCCGCAGTCTTGTAAATAACTCTTCATTTTCAGCACCTTCCACACGTTCTGGAGCCAATGCAATTTTCATATGAATGTTCGTTTCTCCTTTTAAAGCAGGAAGTGCTAGTGCTGATAGTTTCACGACGGGATATTTACCGTCTGTCAGCTGCAGATAGCCTCCTGCAAGCAGGAAATTAATGATGTCTGTAATTTCTTTTTCCTTGCGGTTTTTTAATAAACCATAGGTTGATAGATTCTGAAAACCTAATTCTTTTATTCTTTTATTAGAAGATCCTTTTAACACTTGTGCTGTTAACGTCACTCCAAACCGTTCTTCCATTCTTTTAACACATGAAAAGATCATGAGAGCTTCGCTGGTAATGTCGACACTTTCCCGCTGATCCTGACAATTGCTGCATTTTCCGCAATTCTCTGCAGATGTATCGCCAAAGTATTCAACAATATACGACTGCAGACATTTTTCCGTATGACAATAATGAGTCATTTGCTTTAATTTAAAGTATTCCTGTTCCTTCATCGTGTAATCAAGGTTCGATTCTTCAATGAGGAATTTCTGAAGCTGAATATCCTGCGGTGCAAACAGCAGGATACATTTACTCTCCTCGCCATCACGTCCAGCTCTCCCTGCTTCCTGATAATACGCTTCAATATTGCGAGGCATATTATAATGAATAACATAGCGGACATTCGATTTATCAATACCCATTCCAAAAGCATTCGTTGCAACCATCAGTTCCACTTCATCATATACAAAACGATTTTGCTCGTTTTTTCTTTCCTGTTCAGAAAGTCCTGCATGATATTTTGCCGTTTTAACATTCTTGCCATTTAAAAATGTATACAGCTGATCCGCTTCTTTTCGGCTTGATGTATAAATGATCCCTGATTGATTCTTATGCTTTCGGACAAAGCTTTCAATATAATCCCGTTTATTGACGCCTTTCATAATATGAAAAGATAAGTTATCACGCGAAAAACCTGTAATGATCGTATTTTCATCGTGAATATCAAGCAGACGGCAAATATCCTGCTCCACTTCCTTTGTCGCTGTGGCTGTCAATGCCATAATGACCGGACTGGAAGAAAGCTGTTCAATATTCTGGATGATCGACCGGTAGCTTGGCCGGAAATCATGTCCCCATTGCGAAATACAATGGGCTTCATCAAAAACAATCATAGAGATATCAATTGAATTCAGCAGTCCGATAAATGAAGGCGATTCAAACCGTTCAGGAGCTGCATAAAGAAGCTTGTAATCTCCATTTCGCAGGGAATAAACTGTATCTTCATATTCATTTCTGGATAAGGAACTGTTAATAAAAGCAGCAGGGATTCCAGCAGCAGTCAGTGCATCAACCTGATCCTTCATTAAGGAGATAAGCGGGGAAATGACGATTGTGGTTCCCGTCTTTACTAAGGCAGGAATTTGAAAGCAGATGGACTTTCCTCCTCCAGTCGGAAGTATGCCTAATGTGTGTTCATTGTTTAAAACACGCTTGATCAGCTCTTCCTGGCCAGCCCGGAAAGTAGAATAGCCAAAATATTGCTGCAGATGCTGATATGCTTCAGTTAACAAACAAATCATCCTTTCTTCTCATTTCAACTTTTTTTGACCTATTTAGAAAAAAAACAACCTCTATAAATGAGTAGATCATGATAGAGGTGTTTTCTGTTCATTATGATAGATGTACTTTCTCAACAATTGGCTTCTCAATTTCGAGCCATTTAGATGAGATCTTGGAGAAAATTGCCGGTGAGCCTGTTGTAAAAAAATGATAAATCGGCTTCTGCTCACCTTCAATTAATTGACCAAGATGATGCAGGATCGTACTCGCTTCTCTGGCTGTTTCTTCCCCCGAACTAATTACTTTAACTGACTTCCCCATGTACTCTTTCACCAATTGCTCCAGCAATGGATAATGGGTACAGCCTAAAACAAGCGTATCAAGCTGATAATCTTTTAACGGAGCCAATGTTTCCGCTACAATTTTTCTCGGTATTTCACCTTCATATTCTCCGCTTTCAACCAGCGGTACAAACTTGGGACATGCTAAGCCGAAAACCTCCGACTTACTGGAGATATTTTTTATTGCCTTTTCATATGCCTTGCTTTTAATCGTTCCCTCGGTGCCAATAATGCCAATTCGATGATTATTGGTGACTTTCATAGCTGTTCTTGCCCCGGGAGCAATGACGCCGAGCACAGGGATTGGCAATTCTGCCTGGATTTCTTCTAAAGCGACTGCTGTAGCCGTATTGCAGGCAATGATCAGCATTTTCATATTTTTCTCAAGCAGAAATCGGGTCATTTGCCATGTGAACTCTTTAACTTCAGCACCTGTTCGCGGACCATATGGACAGCGTGCTGTGTCCCCAAGGTAGATAATATTCTCGTTTGGCAGCTGCCGCATAATCTCCTTCGCCACGGTCAATCCGCCAACTCCCGAATCAATAACCCCTATCGGTCTATTCCTCAAAACTTACCGCCTCATTCTTTCGCCATATCTTGGTGTAATCGATTTAGGTTTTTGCTAAGCTGCATAACTTCTTCTTCAGAATAATGGTTAAGCAGATCCAATAAATAGGCTTGTCGCTTCCTAATTACTTCTTCAATAATTCTTTCGCCCTCTTCTAGAAGATGAATACGAACAACTCTGCGATCATTAGGATCTTTTACTCTTTTCACAAGTTCGCTCTTCTCCATGCGATCAACTAGATCCGTTGTTGTACTGAACGCTAAGAACATTTTATTAGAAAGCTCGCCAATTGTCATATCTCCATCCTCAAGCAGCCATTGCAGAGCAATAAACTGTGGAGGGGTAATGGTATAATTACTTAAGATTTCCCGGCCTTTTTGCTTCACAATACCAGCTATATAACGCAAATCTTTTTCTATATTCGCAACTACGTCGTTTACGCCGTTTCCTTTTAAATCCTCAAGCTCCATTCCATACACTCCTATGTAGTTTTAACAGACCCATATTTCGCCCCATTAGATTAATTTTCGCTTTTTTTAAGAGAAAATTCAAGAACGAATACCTATATGGAAGAAAATAATTGTATTCGGTACTCCATTTCCAAGCTGTTATATGTTGGGATCATACAGATTATGGGTCAGGACAAGTCTATGTATCTGAAAAACTGTCCATAAACATCATAACCGGCAATCCGATGACGAATTGCCGGTCTTGATTAAAGTTCTAGCTCTCCCATTCGAAGGAGCTCTACAACAGCTTGTGAACGCCCCTTTACACCAAGCTTTTGCATGGCATTCGAAATATGATTCCGAACCGTCTTTTCGCTTATAAATAATTCACCAGCGATTTCACGCGTCGTTTTATCTTGGACTAACAGTTCGAATACTTCTCTTTCGCGTTTAGTGAGTAATGGCTTGTGAGTATATTCATTCTCCTTCAAGTATTGTAACCCTCCTTGCCTTTCGCCAGCTATGAATCGCGGGGTGGGTATATATTTAGTCACCATATCATATGTACATATCAGATATGAAGTGACTACAAATGACCATCAAAGAAGGTTTATTTTCAGGGAACTTTTTTTCAATAAACCGCTGCGTCGATTTGATCTATTCACCCGCGGCAATGACCTATTACTTGGTAGCTTTTCGCCTTTTTTATGATATGTATAAAAGGAGTAAGGGGTACCATGAAGTGGTGGAAAAAAACGTTATTCCTTTCTTCTGAGTTCAGGTGTAGCTTTTAAAAACAACCAAAAAGCCTGCCACTGTATTATGACAAGCTTACGTATAGTTACTATTTAGTTTTCATTTACAAGGTCATGCTTCATACCAGCAAGCATCTCCCGCATTTCCTCAGTCCATGGAACACCTTTTCCCGTTTCTTTCGATATTTGCACCATCGTTCCTCTGCCAGTCAGAACGATTTCTTCGTTATTATTTTTACCCATATAGTGAATATCCACCGAAGACCCTCCAATTGCTGCAGCTTTAACATAGATTTTCAGCTGTTCATCGAAAAATACCTGCTGCACAAAATCGCATTGCAGATCAGCAACGACAGGGATACATTCCACTTCTGGCTTCAGCCAATTCTGCATAAATCCGAGACTTTTAAAGAATTCAATTCTTGCTGATTCAAAATAAACAAAAGGAACCGTATTATTCAAATGACCAAACATATCTGTTTCATTAAACCTTACTTTTGTTTCATAGAAGTAAGAAAATTCCCTTTCCCACTGGCTTATATCTTTTATGTAAGTTTTGTTTCTCATCTTAATCCCCCTTTTAAAATGAATAACTATTCACTTTTCTATTTTAACATAATTTCACAGTTCTTCGTTAGTAAAAACTTCTTGGATTCTTCCTTCTGTTCTGGGAGCAACCGGACTATGTTCCTTTAAGTAATCCGCTAACATTTCATAATCCAGAAATGGCGTTTCAATGATGTTCTCGTTCACTTTCTTTCTCTTAAAAATATCATACCCTTCTCCTCCACCTGCAAGATACGAATTAACTGCGGCCGTATAAATCTTTGAAGGATTTAATAATTCATAATGACCTCCATCATTCACCCTAACAGATTGTACTCTTTTTCCAGTAGGCAATTGGGGATTAAATGTAAACCGAATGCCTGAAACTTGTAAAAACTGTCCTGTGTTCCCGTTCAGTTGCGAGACACTGTGCTCTAAGATTTCTTTTAATTGTAATCCTGTTATATCCACAATCGATAAGGTGTTTGAAAAAGGCAATGCAGCCATCACATCTCGCATAACAACCTTTCCCTCTGGTATTGAGGCCCGTATGCCGCCGCTGTTTTGAAAGGCGATTTGTGTTGGAACAACCTCATTTGCTTTTTTTAATATAGAGTCTGCAATAAGATTGCCTAGATTCGTTTCTTCTCTGCGTACATCTTCCCTTGCTCCGTTTAATGGTATGAGTGAATACCCCACAGTTTCTTGAAGAAGCTCGACAAGCTCTTGGTCTGCTTCACTTAACTGTTTTTTGGCCCACGCATCCTCCTCATATTTGTAATTCCCTTTTGAATCCTTCGCTTGGACGTCTAAAAGGCTGCCATTCCATTTCTTGATCATTCCATTTTCATCAAATGAAACAGAAAGCTCACCCACATAAGCAGCATTTTCGCCTGTCTGCACAATCAATACAGGATCCTTTCCGTTATATATGACAGTTGGCTCCTCAAGCTTGGTATGCGAATGTCCGCCAACGATAATGTCTATCCCCTTAACAATAGGAGCAAGTTTTTGGTCTTCCTCAAAACCTAAGTGAGAAAGAGCAATGATTTTATTGACCCCTAAGTGCTCTAATTGAGCGGCCGTTTTTTTGGCCATTATAAGTGCATCTTCAAAAATCAAATCTTGGTTTGGCTGGGAAATAAGAGGTGTTTCCTCTGTTGTTAGTCCGAAGATTCCAACTAACTCATCATCCACCTTTTTAATAATCGCTGGATAAATTTTTCCTGGTTGAGGATTTGCTGTTATCTTACGGACGAATAGTGGTTCAAGCAGCTGATCAGCGCTAAAATCAATATTGCTGCTCACAAATGGAAAGTCGGCTCTTTTAATAAAATCAGCCAATGTCACTGATTTCAAGTCAAATTCATGATTGCCAAATGTCATTGCATCATATTTTAATTTATTCATAAAAGGGATGGAGGCAAGCCCTTTGAATTGCGAAAAATATAAAGTACCAATAAAAACATCACCAGCATTTAAAAGAAGAGTATTTTTATGTTCAGCTCGAATACTGTTGATCACTGTAATAAGACGAGGCATTTGTTCAAGATGTGAGTGTGTGTCATTGGTATGAATAATTGTGAAAGATACTTCCTTAGTTCTTGCTGATGTATTTGCGGGAGGCAGCGTGCAGAGTATAAGAGTCGTTAAGAACAGCAACAGCATTTTCTTTTTCATCTCGTTAAATTCTCCTCAGGTTTAAGTAGCAGCTTAAGGATATAGTTCCCGAATTGATGATTTATATAGGAGTGGGGAGTTCGTTTTTTGGTTACGGATTGGGAGGCAGGAAAAAAATAATATTGACTGCTGAATTTTCTTAGGTACGGTGTTTTGATGGATTTAGATATCTTTTTTTGGGGTTAGGGGGATGTAATTTTAGGTTTTTGTGACACTATTTTCCTTTTTCTGGATTATATAGGTGTGTTTATTAGGTTTCCGCGACACCATTTTCCTTTTTCTGGACTTTACGGGTGTGTTTTTCGGGTTTCCGCGACACCATTTTCCTTTTTCTGGACTTTACGGGTGTGTTTATCGGCTTTTCGCGACACCATTTTCCTTTTTCTGGACTTTACGGGTGTGTTTTTCGGTTTTTCGCGAAACTATTTTCCTTTTTCTGGACTTTACGGGTGTGTTTATTGGGTTTTCGCGACACCAATTACCTTTTTCTGGACTATCCAGGTGTGTTTATCAGGTTTGCACGGCAGCATTTTCCTTTTTCTGGACTTTACGGGTGTGTTTTTCTGATTTATGCGTCACCATTTACCATTATATGGAGCGCAAAGGTGTATTTATCAACTTTTCTCAACACCCCTACCTTTTTATGGACCACACCATGTACCCTTTTCTGATTTACAAGCTTTGCCCCCAACCCTCCATCTCAAAACTCCCCTATAAAAACCAAAAACCCTCCCCGTTTTAAACGGAAAGGGCAAATTGCAGAATCAAACCGTGTCACTACCGAAGAAGTTCTTGAATGATTGGAATGTAGTATCACGATTTAAAGCTGCGATTGATGTTGTTAAAGGGATACCTTTTGGACAAGATTGAACACAGTTTTGGGAGTTACCGCAGTTAGCAAGTCCGCCATCGCCCATAATTTGCTCCAGGCGTTCTGCTTTGTTCATTTCTCCAGTTGGATGTGCATTGAATAAACGCACTTGTGATAATGGTGCTGGTCCAATGAAATCAGATTTGCTGTTTACATTTGGACATGCTTCTAAGCATACACCGCACGTCATACATTTTGATAGCTCATATGCCCATTGGCGCTTTTTCTCAGGCATGCGCGGCCCTGGGCCAAGATCGTATGTTCCATCAATTGGAATCCATGCTTTTACCTTCTTCAATGAATCAAACATTCTGCTGCGGTCAACCTGAAGGTCACGCACTACAGGGAAAGTACGCATTGGCTCTAAGCGAATCGGCTGTTCCAGCTGATCCACTAGGGCTGTACAAGATTGACGCGGCTTGCCGTTAATAACCATTGAACAGGCTCCGCAAACTTCTTCTAGACAGTTCATATCCCAGTTAATAGGGGTTGTACTTTCACCTTTGGCGTTAACTGGGTTACGGCGGATTTCCATCAGTGCGGAAATAACATTCATATTTGGACGATATTCCAGCTTAAATTCTTCCTGATACGGGGTGGCATCAGGAGAATCCTGACGGCTGACAATAAACGTAACTGTTTTAGCTTGTGTCTCTTGCATGCTTATTTGCCACCTTTCTTCTTCGTATAATCGCGTTTACGCGGAGTGATTAAACCTGTGTCTACTTCTTCATAATGGAAAGCTGGTGCACTTGTTGCATCAACAAATTTAGCCATTGTTGTTTTTAAGAATTCCTCATCATTACGGTCTGGGAAGTCTGGCTTGTAGTGCGCTCCGCGGCTTTCATTACGGTTATAAGCTCCAATGGTAATAACACGTGCAAGCTGAAGCATGTTTTGAAGCTGACGGGTAAACATCGCTCCCTGGTTGCTCCATTTTGCTGTGTCATTAATATTTATATTTTGATAGCGCTCTAAAAGCTCTACAATTTTTTCATCTGTTTTCAGTAAGCGGTCATTATGACGTACAACCGTTACGTTATCCGTCATCCATTCTCCAAGCTCTTTATGAAGCACATAGGCATTTTCAGTGCCATCCATAGACATAATGCTGTTCCATTTTTCTTCTTCCTGCTGAACAAAACGGTCAAACACAGTTGAAGAAATATCTTCTGCAGTCTTTTCCAAACCATTAATATAATCAAGTGCTTTTGGACCGGCAACCATACCGCCATAAATGGCAGAAAGTAAGGAGTTTGCGCCAAGACGGTTTGCACCGTGCTGTGAATAATCACACTCACCTGCAGCAAACAAGCCAGGAATATTCGTCATCTGATCATAATCAACCCATAAGCCGCCCATTGAGTAGTGAACAGCAGGGAAAATCTTCATTGGTACTTTACGAGGGTCATCACCCATAAATTTTTCATAGATTTCGATAATGCCACCAAGCTTAATATCCAGTTCTTTTGGATCTTTGTGTGAAAGATCCAAGTAAACCATGTTCTCACCATTGATACCTAGTTTTTGATTTACACAGACATCAAAAATTTCACGTGTTGCGATATCACGAGGAACAAGGTTTCCATAAGCAGGATATTTTTCTTCAAGGAAATACCAAGGTTTTCCGTCTTTATATGTCCATACTCGTCCACCTTCACCGCGGGCAGATTCACTCATTAGACGCAGCTTGTCATCACCAGGGATGGCAGTTGGGTGAATTTGAATAAATTCTCCGTTTGCATAGTATGCGCCCTGCTGATATACGATCGATGCAGCGGAACCTGTATTGATAACAGAGTTTGTAGACTTTCCAAAGATAATCCCTGGGCCGCCTGTAGCCATAATAACTGCATCGCCGGCAAAAGATTTAATTTCCATGGTTGTTAAGTTTTGAGCAACAACCCCTCGGCATACCCCATCATCGTCAATAACAGATCCCAAGAACTCCCAGCCCTCATATTTCGTGACTAATCCGGAAACTTCATGACGGCGGACTTGCTCATCAAGTGCATATAATAATTGCTGACCAGTTGTTGCCCCGGCAAATGCTGTACGGTGATGCTGTGTTCCCCCAAAGCGGCGGAAGTCAAGCAATCCTTCTGGTGTACGGTTAAACATTACACCCATGCGGTCTAATAAATGAATAATGCCTGGTGCTGCTTCTGTCATAGCTTTCACCGGCGGCTGGTTTGCTAAGAAATCTCCGCCGTATACTGTATCATCGAAATGCTCCCAAGGAGAGTCTCCTTCACCTTTTGTATTAACAGCTCCGTTAATGCCGCCCTGGGCACAAACAGAGTGAGAACGTTTTACTGGTACTAATGAAAATAATTCTACTGGATACCCTTTTTCGGCAACCTTGATTGTGGCCATTAAGCCTGCCAAACCGCCGCCAACTACGATAACCTTTCCTTTACCCATGTGACTCACTCCCTTATTGCTTCTTTATATCAACAGGTTGCATAATTTTATACAAATGCGAAAATCGCGCGAATACCAACAATTGAAAGTGCAACGAAAATACCTAGTGTTGCATAAGTAGAGATTAATTGAGATCTTGGAGTAACTGTAATTCCCCAGCTCACAAAGAAGCTCCATAAACCGTTAGCAAAGTGGAAAATAGCAGAGATTACACCAACGATATAAAATGCAATCATCCAAGGATTCTCAAAAATATTCTCCATCATTTGATAGTTTACTTCTGCACCAAATGCAGCTGCGATACGCGTTTCCCATACATGCCATACCACAAAGATCAGTGTAATAACACCGGTTACCCTTTGAAGCATAAACATCCAGTTCCGGAAAAAGCCGTACTTAACAGTATTGTTCTTTGCTGTAAAAGCGATATAAAGCCCGTAGATTGCATGAAATAAAAGAGGCAAAAATATGATAAACAACTCTAGGAAAATCCTAAATGGTAAACTTTCCATAAAATGTGCCGCATCATTAAATGCTTCTTCACCTTTAGTTGCAAAATGATTCACAACCAAGTGCTGTACTAAAAACAATCCAACCGGAATAACACCAAGCAATGAATGCAATCTGCGATAAAAAAACTCTCGATTCCCCGCCATAAAATATCCCCCCTGTTTTGTAACGTGATGCTCAGGAACTATTCATATCCTAACATCAGTAAAAAATGAAAATTTATATCTTACAATTATGTGACAAGTCCATTTTACTCTCAACAGAAAAGAGCGTCAAGAAAACGGATACACAAATTGTTCAATATTAATAAAATTTTATAAATATATTGAAATTGAAAAAAACACGTTCACACTTGAATTACCATTCATTTTTATCAAAAGATGAAATATATTAAAATAGCATTATTTTCCCTTATCAAATATATGCTTTTTTCATGTATCTTTGACTAAAAGGGTTCTAAATTGTATATAATAGTCTCATAGAAAGAGGGGAGATTATTGACTGATCAAACACCAGAGCAAAAACCGTTAACCGTTCATGATGAAACTGTGCCAGCATTTGGGTATGAATTAATTCGTGAAGTGCTGCTTAAGGATTTACTGGGCAAAGAAGCTCCCGGTATTTTATATTGGGCAGGCAAAAGATTGGCACGAAAATACCCATTGGCTTCGATAGATGAAATGATTTCTTTTTTCTCCAGCGCAGGCTGGGGCAATCTAATGCTCTTGAACGAATCAAAAAATGAGTTGGACTTAGAATTATCAAGCGCAATCATCAGCGCTCGCTGTAAAAACGATGAAGATTGTGCCTTTCAGCTTGAAGCGGGTTTTATTGCTGAACAGATCGAACAGCAAAAAGGGTACATATGTGAAGCGTTCGAACATCCTAAGAAAAGAAAAGGAAAAGTTCTTTTTACTGTTAAGTGGGATAAAAAGGATACCATCTAAGTTTTCTATAATTTGCGGTATTGATACTGAATTATGCGGAAAAGAAGAAGCTCTCGAATAAAAGTAGCTTCTTCTTTTTTACTGTTATTCTTATGCTTTCACTGAATTGGCAGATAGCTGAAACGCATCATGAAGCACTTCAACGGCAGGAAGCATTTTCACTTGTTCTACGACAGCTGAAACTTTAATCTCAGATGTACTGACCATTTTGACTAAAATTTCGTTCTGAGCAAGCACATCAAACATTTCTGCTGCTACCCCTGGATTTGAAATCATGCCTGAGCCTACGATTGAAACTTTTGCCAAGCCAGATTCCCATTCAATTCGATCATATTGAAGCTGATCACGATTTCTCTCAAGCACTTTAACAGTCTCTGTTAAATCTTCATTTTTAATGGAGAAAGACAGCGAAGAAGTTTCGCCTTCCGTCATACTCTGAATAATGATATCCACATTGATATGATCATTGGCTAGTGCTGAGAAAATGGTAGATAATCCGCCAAGGCTGCTTGGAAGCCCGATGACAGATACTCTTGTGATTTCATCTTCAAACGCAACTCCGCGTACAACTAAATTTTGCTCCATTTTAACTTCCTCCTCAATCGTTGTTCCTTGTTCTTTTTCCATGCTTGATCTTACTTCTAAAGAAACTCCGTAGTTTTTCGCGAATTCAACCGCTCTTGGGTGCAGAACTCCGGCTCCTAAATTGGCAAGTTCCAGCATTTCGTCATAAGAAACGGATAGAAGCTTGCGGGCATTCTTTATGTAACGGGGATCTGTTGTAAATACCCCTGTCACGTCTGTATATATATCACATTTATCAGCTTTTAGCGCTGCTGCAAGTGCAACGGCTGTTGTATCAGATCCGCCCCTGCCCAGAGTAGTGATTTCTCCTTCTGAGGTAGCACCTTGAAAGCCGGCCACAATCACAATTTTGCCTTGCTGAATTTCCTTTTGAATTTTATCACTATCAATATTTAAGATTCTTGCATTTCCATGAATTTCTTCTGTCTCAACACCTGCCTGCCAGCCTGTCATTGAAACGGCCGGATGACCTTTAGAAATTAAAGCCATGCTTAACAGCGAGATTGTCACTTGTTCCCCGGTTGTTAAGAGCATATCCATTTCTCTTTTGCTGGGGGAGGACGTAATTTCTTTTGCCATGCCAACAAGCTGATCTGTTGTCTTTCCCATCGCTGAGACCACAACGACAACATCGTTACCCCTATTTTTTTCTTCAATGACCCGGTTTGCAGCATTTTGAATTTTATCGACGCTGCCGACCGAAGTTCCCCCAAACTTTTGCACAATTAAACCCATTTGAATACCCTTCCTTCCGACTATGATGATTTCCCTTTGCCATTTTGTTTTGTCTCAGTAAGAAGAATGATTTTTGTATTCTTCTCTTTTTTGCAGATTTGTATGAAAAATGCTAGTTATTCGATTCCCTATTTCTTCTGAAAGATGCTGACAAAACAAAAAAGCAATGAGAATTATCTCATTGCTGTGTAGTCAAACGTATACAAAAAATACGTGCACACAGTGAGATAGCTCTCCAAGACTAGTGTCTTGACAATCCGGCATTTATTCAATGCAAGACCAGCATGGTGAGTGATGAGTCTCCCCCTGCTTCGGCAAACATTCCCTTTCACAGCAAATCGTCGGAGCTCATTCTCCTCAAAGCTGTTACTGATGAAGCTTGCACCTCTACCTTCACTTTACGCTAAGAAAGCGGAAGCGCCTTGCAAAACCCCGATAAGCAAAAACCGAGCTGGCTAGAAGATTGTCTATAACCCTCTGGACAGTTCAGCTTATACCCCAAGATGGGCTAAGCACAGCAGCTAGTCACTGTTCTAAGTCTATAAATTTATACTTTCAGAAAGTATAAAAAAGTGAGTGAATATGAAAGTTGGTCCAAGTATAGCATATTGTCTATATGATGACAACGCTATTCACTTAGTTTCTTTACGAGTTCTTCTGCTACATTAGCAGGAATTCCCAATTGGCGGAAATCATCTGCAGAAGCTTCCTTCATTTTTTTTACTGAGCCAAATGTCTTTAGGAGTTGCTTTTTGCGCTTTTCACCGATTCCAGCAATGTCATCAAGCATGGATTGGAATGTACCTTTTCCTCTTAACTGGCGATGGAACGTGATGGCAAAGCGGTGGACTTCATCCTGGATTCGCTGCAGCAAATAAAATTCCTGGCTATTGCGGGCAAGCGCAACTATTTCCAGAGGATTCCCAAACAACAGCTGTGATGTTCGGTGTTTTTCATCTTTAACGAGTCCGGCCAGCGGCAAATCAAGACCCAGCTCATTTTCAAGTACATCTCTGACCGCTTCAACATGACCTTTTCCTCCATCAATAATAAGCAGATCCGGCAAAGGCAGCTCTTCTTTTAATACACGAGTATACCTTCTGCGAACCGCTTCACGCATGGATTCATAATCGTCAGGTCCTTGAACGGTTTTAATTTTATACTTGCGGTACTCCCGTTTCGCCGGTTTTCCGTCAATAAAAACGATCATGGCAGATACCGGATCTGCACCTTGAATGTTTGAGTTATCAAATGCTTCAATCCGATGCGGCGTATAGATTCCAAGCTGTTCACCCAAACTCTCCACTGCCTTAATCGTCCGGTCTTCATCACGTTCAATGAGAGAAAACTTTTCCTGCAGCGCGATTTTGGCATTTTTATAAGCTAATGAAACCAAATCCTTCTTTTGACCCCGCTGCGGATTCAATACTTTTACACCAAGTAGCTTTTCTGCCATTTCGCCATTAACAGAAGATGGTGCTAAAATTTCCTTTGGCTTAAAATGATTTGCTTTCATGTAAAATTGGCCGAGAAACGTAAGGATTTCTTCCTCAGGTTCGTTATGAATGGGAAACATAGAGACATCCCTTTCAATCAGCTTGCCTTGGCGGATAAAAAAGACTTGTACACACATCCAGCCTTTATCAACAGCATAACCAAAGACATCACGATCGGTGAAGTCCGTCATTGTCATTTTTTGCTTTTCCATCGTTGCATCAATATGAGCGATTTTGTCTCTATACTCTTTTGCACGCTCAAAATCAAGATCTTCGGCCGCAGCCGCCATTTTTTCTGTTAGTTCTTTCTTTATATCTTTATAACCGCCATTTAAAAAGCGGGTAATTTCCTCTGTCATTGTCCGATATTGCTGCTGATCCACTTCCTTCACACATGGAGCCAGGCATTGTCCTAAATGATAATACAGGCATACGCGGTCAGGTAGGGTAGCACATTTCCGAAGCGGATAAATGCGATCGAGCAGCTTTTTTGTTTCGTTTGCTGCATGAACATTTGGATATGGACCAAAATATTTGCCTTTGTCTTTTTTCACTTTTCTTGTCGTAATAAGGCGCGGATGTCTTTCAGCAGTTAATTTAATAAATGGGTAAGTTTTATCATCCTTTAGCATGACATTGTATTTAGGATCATGCTTTTTTATTAAATTGAGCTCAAGAATCAGCGCTTCCATGTCGGAAGATGTGACAATATATTCAAAGTCCTCAATTTCGTTAACAAGGCGCAGCGTTTTTCCATCATGTGAGCCAGTAAAATATGATCTGACTCTGTTTTTTAATACTTTCGCTTTGCCCACATAAATAATAGTGCCTTGCCTGTCCTTCATTAAATAGCACCCTGGCTGTGCAGGCAAAATCATTAATTTATTTTTAATGATGTCATTCATCGTCAAACACATCCTCGAAAGGGAAGTAAAAACCCCGGCCTTCAGGAAGAAGCCGGGGATCAACTATCATTACACTCATTATCTGCTTTCCTGCAGCAATGATTATAGTAAGATGCACTCTTCATCATTGCATCAGGACAGATCTGATTGAAGAAGCTGATTTAAAAAAACATCAAAATCCAAATATGCTAATTATGCATGCTTGGAAAGAAGCTCAGATAATGCTTCTTTTGGCTGGAAGCCAACTACTTTATCTACTACTTCACCGTCTTTAAGAACGATTAATGTAGGAATACTCATTACGCCGAATTTACCAGCAGTTTCTTGGTTTTCATCTACGTCGATTTTAACGATCTTTACTTTATCGCCCATTTCTCCGTCAAGCTCTTCAAGAACTGGAGCAATCATTTTACAAGGTCCGCACCATGGAGCCCAGAAATCTGCAAGTACTAAACCTGAACCTGTTTCTTCAGTAAAGTTTTGATCTGTTGCATGTGTAATAGCCATTTATATGCCTCCTAATCAATTCAACTAATTCATAACATATCGAGAGTATACCATTTAACACCATATGAAGCGAACAATTTGCTCGTTGGTACTATACCCTCAATTTCATTGGATTATTCATGATTGCTTTTTCGCAGACATGGTTGTTTTTATGATATGTTATCTTGATATGCAAGAGTAAATAATCTCTTTGCATCTCCTGGAATTCCCGCACGCTCCATTCAATTGCAAAGCAGCATGAAAGCAGGATCAATATTTTAATAAAAAGAAACAGACAGCTGCTGCTTTACCTTTGATAGCAGTTGGATCCGTCTGTTTCAATGATTTTGTTACGCGTTTACTAAGATCTTCTTAAACTCTTCTGTCAGCATCGGTACGACTTCAAAAAGATCGCCAACAATGCCATAATCCGCAACTTTAAAAATATTGGCTTCAGGATCTTTATTAATGGCAACGATCACTTTAGAGTTCGACATTCCCGCTAAATGCTGGATTGCTCCTGAAATACCGCAAGCAATATACAAATCAGGTGTTACGACTTTTCCTGTCTGGCCAATTTGCAGTGAATAATCACAATACTCTGCATCACAAGCTCCCCGTGATGCACCAATGGCACCGTTAAGGACCTGTGCGAGCTCTTTTAGCGGCTCAAAGCCTTCTTCGCTTTTCACTCCGCGGCCGCCTGCAATAACCACTTTTGCTTCTGAAAGATCTACTCCTTCACTTGCCTTGCGGACAACCTCTTTAATAATGGAGCGAAGATCTTTTATATCAACAGATAAAGCTGATGTTTCTCCTGATCTTGTTTCATCCTTCTCAAGAGGAGCAATATTGTTAGGTCTAATCGTTGCGAAGATAAGACCGTCTGTTACAATTTTCTTTTCAAAGGCTTTGCCTGAATAAATTGGCCGTGTAAAGACAATATTTCCGCCTGCTTCTTCAATCTGCGTAACATCAGAGATTAATCCGGATTGAAGCTTTGCTGCAATCTTAGGTGCAAGGTCTTTTCCTAATGCAGTATGCCCCAGGATAATGCCGTCTGGACTTTCAGCATCCACTGCCGCCATTAATGCTTGTGAAAAGCCATCTGAAGTATATTGCTTTAGCAATTCATGTTCAACCGTTAGTACGCGGTCTGCACCAAAGTGAATTAACTCATTTGATAAAGCGCTTACAGAATCACCGATTAATAATCCGACCACTTCGCCGCCTTCTGCAGCCTGCTTTGCTGCGGCGATTGCTTCAAATGTGACATTACGCAAAGAATGATCTCTTACTTCACCTAATACCAAAACTTTTCTGCTCATTATGTTAACCTCCTGCGTTTTATTTTACGTTTAATTAAACGACTTTTGCTTCGTTATGAAGAAGCTGTACAAGTTCTTTTACTTGATCTTGCAATTCGCCTTCAAGAATTTTTCCAGCTTCCTTTTTAGGAGGCAGGTACACTTCAATTGTTTTTGTTTTCGGCTCTACGTCATCCTCATCAAGATCTAAATCATCCAGCTCCAATTCGTCCAAAGGTTTTTTCTTCGCTTTCATAATCCCTGGCAGCGAAGGGTAACGAGGTTCATTCAAGCCTTGTTGAGCTGTAACCAATAAAGGAAGAGATGTTTCAATCACTTCAGAATCTCCTTCAACATCTCGGACAACGCTTACATTTGTCCCATCAATTTCAAGTTTCGTTATGGTAGTAATATAGGGGATATCCAAGAGGTCAGCCACCCTCGGTCCAACCTGACCAGATCCGCCGTCAATTGCCACATTTCCTGCCAGGATTAAATCTGCTTCCTTGTCTTTTAAATATTCGGCCAAGATCTTTGATGTAGTAAACTGATCTCCTTCTTCAAGATCATCTTCCGTGTTGATTAATACAGCTTTATCGGCTCCCATCGCAAGTGCAGTACGAAGCTGCTTTTCACCTTCCTCACTTCCAACTGAAACAACCGTTACTTCTCCCCCATGTGCTTCGCGAACCTGGATGGCTTCCTCCACTGCATACTCATCATAAGGATTGATAATAAACTCAGCGCCATCTTCATTTATTTTTCCGGAAGAAATCGTGATTTTTTCCTCAGTATCAAACGTTCTTTTTAATAAAACATAGATGTTCATAATGTCCCTCCTAAATTATTAAATCATTTCTTCACTTCTAAAGATTCGGAAAATTTATGTTAAATGAAACTGAAGGCTTTTGAGCATCCGCTCACCTTCAGTTAATCATTTACTACTTGTTGCATTATTTGCCTGTAAAGTTGGGCTCACGCTTTTCAATAAAAGCTGAGATGCCCTCTTTGCCATCATTTGATGCAAATACTTCGCCAAAAAGCTCAGCTTCTTTTTTGACGCCTTCATAAAACTGATCTGATTTTGTGTAATTTAATAGCTCAATCGTCGCCTTAATGGAAAGCGGGCTCTTTTTTGCGATTTTTTTGGCTAAATTATAGGCATTTTCTAACAGTTCAGCTTCTGGATAGGCATGGTTAGCCAGTCCGTATTTAACAGCTTCAAGCCCTGTGATCGGATCGCTTGTAAAAAGCATTTCAGCAGCTCTGGCTCTGCCTACAAGATGCGGAAGTCTTTGCGTGCCTGCAAAACCGGGTATTAATCCCAGCTGTAACTCCGGCAGTCCCAGCTTGGCATTCTCTGCAACAAGTCGGAAATGACAGCCCATTGCCAGCTCCAGCCCTCCGCCTAATGCTGCACCATGAATGGCTGCAATTAATGGTTTCGGGAATCTCTCCATCTTTTCAAATAGATCCTGACCATATTGGCCAAGCTTTTCAAACTCGCTTCCGCTAGTAATGGAAGTGAACTCTTTTATATCCGCTCCAGCAGAGAAAAATCTTCCTTCTCCGTGAATCAATACAACACGAATATCATCTACTTTTTCAATTTCATCCAGTACAGATGAGAATTCTTTTAAAACGTGTGATGATAGTGCATTCGCAGGTGCTCTGTCGATTTTAATTGTCGCAACATGATCTTGATGATTCCACTTTAAGTATACCATTGGTTTATTCACCTCTCTGCTTATTAGATGGTCAATCCGCCTTGCATCCGCTGATCAGCAGCTGATGTACAGATGGCGCCAAAGAGGGAAGATCATACTTCTGATCATTCATTACCCAGGTTGTCACCACTTCATCCATCGTCCCAAATATCATTTGCCGCGCAAGTCTCGTTTCGAGATTTCCAGAAAACTCACCGTTTTCTTTTCCTTCAACAAGAATTTTATCAACAAGAGATAAATAACCCTTCAACACCTCATTGATCTTAAGGCGAAGCTCCTTATTAGACTGTCTTAGCTCTAACTGTGTTACGATAGCAAGATGCCGATCTTGAGAAAGCATTGTAAAATGGGATTCGACCATGACTAATAACTTCTCTACAGCCCGTTCTTTTCCTGCAATCTGCTCTTCAATTCTTTCAATAAAATGGCCCATCTTATCTTGAAAGAGAGAGATTAAAATATCTTCTTTATTCTTAAAATATAAGTATATCGTTCCATCAGCAACACCAGCCTGCTTTGCAATTTTGGAAACTTGTGCCTGGTGATAGCCATTCTCAGCAATAACAACGACAGCTGCATCGATGATCTGCCGATATTTTGGTTTATCTTTTTTCAATCCGTTTCCCTCCCTTCAAGACACATCTAACATCTTATCTCGTGATCTCTTTTCATTCTATAAACACAACTCTGCAGTCCTTCGTATGAGCTGTTAAATGTAATACTGAACACAAAGAAAGATTTAATGAATGAATCATCATTCATAATTTAATAATAGTAATAGAAGGTTATATTGTCAAGAAAATAACCACTTTTTTCTTTTATCCTATTATGGCATTTAAAATCATGAATGGACAAGCCTTAATATTCAAAAAAGAAGAGCCGAATATCCCGGTTCTTTTAAATGAAAGCAAGAATGTTTCATTTTTTTATTTTATCGTCTACGCTTGCTTTTCTTCATCTTCGGTAAATTTCTTCTTCTCTTCATCAATTAATGCTCGGCGCAGAATTTTCCCTACTGCTGTTTTAGGCAATTCTTCTCTAAACTCGTATACTCTTGGAACTTTAAAGGCTGCCAAATGCTTACGGACAAATACATTCAAGTCTTCTTCGCTTACTTCGTTCCCATCTTTTAATACGATATAGGCTTTAACGGTTTCACCGCGATAAGGGTCTGGTATACCTGCTACAACTGCTTCCTGAACGGCTGGATGCTCGTATAGGATTTCTTCTATTTCGCGGGGATAAATATTAAAGCCCCCAGCAATAATCATATCCTTTTTACGATCCACTACATAAAAATATCCTTCTTCGTCCATATAGCCAAGATCTCCTGTTAAAAGCCAGCCATCTCTTAAAGTTTGCTCCGTATCGTCTGGACGGTTCCAATAGCCTTTCATTACTTGTGGACCTTTAACAGCAATTTCCCCGATCTCACCTGGAGGCAGCTTTTCCCCATTCTCCATTGAAAAAATGACAGCATCTGTATTAGGCCAAGGCACACCAATGCTTCCTTTTATTCTCGGCATATCCCATAAGAAATTAGCATGTGTAACAGGTGATGATTCAGTCAGGCCATAGCCTTCGACTAGTTTTCCTCCTGTAATTTGTTCAAATTTCTGCTGAACCTCTACCGGAAGTGCTGCGGAGCCGCTAATACAGGAATCAATGGATGAAAGATCATATTTCTCAATATCAGGGTGGTTTAATAGCCCAATATAAATCGTTGGTGCACCTGGGAACAGGGTAGGTTTTTGCTTTTGAATGGTTTTTAAGGTATCCCCTGCATCAAACTTTGGCATTAACACCATTTTATTGCCTTCTAAAACGGAAAGCAGCAGGACCGTCGTCATTCCATAAACATGGAAGAAAGGCAAAATGCCAAGAACAGTCTCTTTCCCTCTTTCACACTTATACAGCCAAGCTCGGCACATTGCCGTATTCGCCACTAAATTTCTATGTGTCAGCATAACACCTTTAGGAAAGCCGGTCGTTCCGCCGGTATATTGCAAGAGAGCCAAGTCATTCTCAAAGTCAATCTCCTGCTCACTTAAAGGCAAAGAAGATAGCTTTAGTATTTCTGTCCATAGATGATGATTCCCTTCATGCTTGACATTGACCACAATTCCGTATTGTTTCTTCTGTATAAAGGGATAAATAAGATTTTTTGGAAATGGAAGCGCATCTTTGATAGCGGTTACAATTATATGTTGAAGATCTGTCTGCTGTTTTACTTTCGACACACGCGGAAATAAAATGTCCATTGTAATGATTGCTTTTGCGCCTGAATCCTTCAGCTGGTACGCTAATTCCCTTTCCATGTAAAGCGGATTTGTCGGAACAACGATCCCGCCAGCCAATAGGATCCC
This sequence comes from Bacillus mesophilum, assembly GCF_008923265.1. Classification (NCBI taxonomy): domain Bacteria; kingdom Bacillati; phylum Bacillota; class Bacilli; order Caryophanales; family Bacillaceae; genus Bacillus; species Bacillus mesophilum. Next base: position 774,610 of record NZ_WBOT01000002.1, read on the forward strand.
ATAATAGCTGATAACAGATTGTGGAGTATTCGGCAGCATAACGGCTACCCGATCGTCTTTTTCAATCCCAATCGATTGCAGATAGCCTGCAAGTTTAAGCGCAGCTTCATAAATGTATGAGTAAGTGAATTCCTTACCCATAAAATGAACAGCTGTTTTTTCAGGAAATTCTGCAGCTGTTTTTTTCAAAAAATCCTGAACAGGCTGATTTTCATAGATGAGTTCTTTAGGAATTTCTTCAGGATACAGGCTAAGCCATGGTTTATACTCTGTCATACGCAAACCCCTTTCTTTAAGTATTTTGAACATTCTAATTGTTCTCATCTCATTATAATATACTGGTGTAAACAAAACAATTAGAATAAACGGAGCATTTCATAAACAGAAGGTATTCATACCCATCTTACAGGCATAACAAAAAAAGAACTGCCCTAAACACGGGCAATTCTTTTTTTGTTATTGCCATTAGGCAATGAAAAAAATATATACAAGTCCAACTAGCACAAAAAGGGCGCTAACCACGATTAATACTTTTGCAAGCTTCTCCATTTTCCCCTTCTCCCTCTATCCGATACTTGCTCCGATGACAAATGACAGACCAATGGAGATGACCATTGAAATAAAACCAACTGCTTTGTTATTGTTCTTAATCTCATCATCTACATTAAATCTTGGTGTTAAAAACTCAAAGATAAAATATGCGACAAGCAGCAGGAAAAATCCAAAGACTCCCCATATAATCATGGTAAAGAGCGCATCGTTATGCATTATGGAGTGTCTAAATACATTGGCAATACCAAATATTTTCCCTCCAGTGGCCATTGCTACAGAGATATTGCCATTTTTTATTTCTTCCCAGTTTTTGTACTTTGTGACAAGTTCGAATACAGCTAAAAAGACAATCATACAAAGGATGACAACACTATAGTAGGCAGCGGTTTGGATAAATTCATTTTCCCAAAAACCTTCCATATTCTATTCTCCCCTCTTACTTAAATTCCACGACGGTTACACCGGTTCCGCCTTCTCCCGCTTCTCCAAAGCGAATTTTCTTAACAGAACGATGATTGCGTAAATATTCCTGTACCCCCTGCCGCAGTGCACCAGTCCCTTTTCCATGAATGATTGATACGCGCGGATAGTTGGCAAGCAGAGCATCGTCGATATATTTTTCGACTCTCATAAGGGCATTTTCATATCGTTCACCGCGAAGATCAAGCTCCAGACTGACATGGTAATCCTTGCCCTTAACTGTAGCAAGCGGTTTTGTTTCAGCCTTTTTAGGACTTTTGATAAATTCTAAGTCTTTTTCTTCCACTTTCATCTTCAGAATTCCGATTTGAACATGCCATTCATTGTCACCTGATTTCTCAAGCAGCTGTCCTTTTTGGCCAAACGTTAATACCTTCACTTCATCACCTGGTGTTAACTTCCGTTTGCCATCGGCATTTCTTTCAGGACTTTGTTTCTTTTTCAGTGCCGGAGCTGCCTCTGAAAGCCGCTTCTTCGCTTCAATCAATTCATGCTCCTTCACTTCTGCTTGTTTTTCTATTTGCATTTTCCGCAGATCATGGATAATCTGCTCTGCTTCCTGCTTCGCTTTTTCAACAATCTCATTTGCTTTTACTGCAGATTTTTCGTAAAGAGTTTCTTTCTTTGTATAATATTCAGCCATCTGCTTTTGAAGATCCTTATGAAGCCGATCTGCATCTTTCAGCAATTCATTCGCCTCTTCACGGTCCGCTTCGGCTTGTTTGCGGCTTTCCTCCAAGGATGCAATCATATTTTCCACCTGGCTGCTGTCCGCACTAATATACGACCTTGCCACATTAATAACATCTTCTTTTAAGCCAAGGCGTTTGGAGATTTCAAATGCATTACTTCGGCCTGGAACACCAATCAGCAGTTTATAGGTTGGACTTAATGTTTCAATATCAAATTCGACACTGGCATTGATGACACCTTCCCGATTATACCCATATGCCTTTAATTCAGGATAATGAGTTGTCGCAATGACACGGGTTCCTCGTTTATTCACTTCGTCTAAGATGGAAATCGCTAATGCTGCACCTTCCTGCGGATCCGTGCCAGCACCTAATTCATCGAATAAAACAAGACTGTTGTATTGAGCCTTTTCAAGAATGTCGACAATATTTACCATATGAGATGAAAATGTACTTAAACTCTGCTCAATGGACTGCTCGTCCCCAATATCTGCATAAACAGCGTCAAAAACAGCAATCTCTGATCCATCAAGAGCCGGGATTTGCAGCCCCGCCTGAGCCATCAAAGTACATAATCCAACTGTTTTAAGTGTTACCGTTTTTCCGCCTGTATTTGGTCCAGTAATGACAATAGAGGTATACGTATCGCCGATGGCAATATCATTCGCGACTACCTCGTCTATTGGGATAAGCGGATGCCGTGCTTTAAAGAGAGAAATTCTTCCCTCATCGTTAACTTTAGGCTTAGAGCCTTTAATCTTTTTAGCATATCTGGCTTTTGCAAACATGAAATCAATCTGAGCAAGCACATCCACAATCGTTTCCAGCTCTGCTTTGAATTCACTTGTGTATGCTGAAAGTGCAATTAAGATTTTTTCAATTTCCTGCTGTTCTTTTACTTTAATGCTTTGCAATTCATTATTTAATTGCACAACAGATTGAGGTTCGATAAATAATGTCTGGCCGGATGAACTCTGATCATGAATGATCCCGCCGTAGTTGCCTCTATATTCTTGTTTAACAGGAATAACAAAGCGGTCATTTCTGATCGTAATGATAGCGTCAGACAGCATCTTTTGGGCATTAGAAGACCTGATCATACTTTCAAGTCTTTCCCTCACACGCGCTTCTCTTGTGCGAAGCTGGACCCGAAGCGATCTCAGTGTTTCACTCGCACTATCCAGCACCTCACCATTTTCATCAATTGCATTGCGGATAGAGGTTTCCAAATCCGCTAATACAATAATCTCTTCAGAATATGCCATTAAGATGGGAATTTCATTTTCTTCTTCTGAAAATTCTTGAATAAACCTTTTCATTTGCCTGCTGGCATGTACGGTCGATGCCACCTGCATTAGCTCATGCGGACTGAGCATCCCGCCGATTACTGCTCGCTTGGCATGCGGCTTTATATCAAAAATTCCCCCTAAAGGAATATTGCCTTTAATCCTTAGTACTGTAGCAGCTTCATCTGTTTCTTCCTGCAGACGGACAACCGTCTCATAGTCGGTGGATGGCTGAATTTTCTCTGCTTTTCTTCTGCCGACCTCAGATGATACGTAATCAAGCAGCTGATCCTTAACTTTATTAAATTCCAAAACCTTTAAAGCGCGTTCTTGCATAATTCCCCCTCCTTCGAGGATGTGATTTATAGATAATCAGAAGTGGCTCATTCAGCCCCGACAAACATAAGGCAAGCGGGGCGGAAGGTTGTTCTATAACCTTTTGAATGGCTTAACTTATGACCTCGAGGGTAAGCCATTCTGCTAGACAAGTCGAAATGCGGAAGTGACTTGCCGCAGGGTCCTCCCCGCCTTTCTATGATTCAAAATATATCAATTGTTCGTTTTTAAGTAATCCAATAAATCTTGGATTTCCATAGCATTTAAAACGGATGATGTCTGAACCCATCCTTTTTTCGCTGCAGATACACCTATTTCCATATGAGCCAGTGTATCAATTTTATGGGCATCTGTATTAATGACGATTTTGACTCCCGCTGCCTGCGCTTTTTTTATATGCTCAGCAGCAAGGTCAAGTCTGTTAGGGTTGGCATTCAATTCAAGTGCTGTATTCGTTTCTTTAGCTAATTGAATTAATAAATCTATGTCCACTGCATAGCCTTCCCGTTTCCCTATCAGTCTGCCTGTGGGATGGGCAATAATGTCTACATGAGCATTTTGCAGAGCAGTTTTTAACCTATCCATTATTTTTTCCTTCGGCTGTGAGAAGGATGAATGAATGGAAGCAATGACAATATCCATTTCAGCAAGCAGTTCATCATCATAATCAAGTGTGCCGTCCGGTAAAATATCCATTTCAACTCCTGCTAAAATGGTGATATCATCATATCTTTCATTAAGCCTTTTTATTTCTTCTCTTTGCTGGCGCAACCGTTCTGGTGTCAGACCGTTAGCTACCTTCAAATAATGGGAATGATCTGTAATGGCCATATATTGATAGCCGCGCTTTCGGCATGCCTCAATCATTTCTTCTATTGTAAACGCTCCATCGCTCCACGTCGAATGCATATGAAGGTCGCCCTTAATATCTTCAAGCGAAATTAACTTCGTTTCTTGTGTATACGAGTCAACTTCCTTGCCATCTTCTCGAATTTCCGGCGGAAAATGCGGCAAGTTAAAATGTGCATAAAACTCTTTTTCTGATAAGAATGTTTTTACTTCTCCAGTTTCAATGTTTTCTACTCCATATTCACTGATCTTTTCTCCGCGTTCCTTAGCAAGCTGCCTCATTCTTACATTATGATCCTTAGAGCCAGTGAAGTGATGCAGGGTAGTCGCAAATTCACTGGGTGCAACAATCCGAAAATCACAGGAAACATCATATTGATGCTCAAAAACAACCGAAACCTTTGTATCTCCCGCTGCGATTACTTCTCTAATGGATGGCAGACCAAGAAGCTGCTCTTTTACGGCTGTCCGATCATCTGCAGAAATAATAAAATCAAGGTCTTTAACGGTTTCGCGCATTCTTCTGAGACTGCCGGCTCTGGAGAACCTTAGTACTTCTGGGATATTTCCCAGCGCATCCTCTATTGCTTCTGCTACAGGAAGCATATAAGCAAGCGGCAGCCGATCCGGCTGTGTACCGGCATTTAATAAAGCGGCCAGAATCTTTTCCTCTGTCTTCGCTCCAAATCCAGCAAGTCCCTGCACTCGATTTTCCTTGCATGCCTGTTCTAATTCTTGTGCATCTGTAATTCCCAGCTCTTTATGGAGCTTTGCGATTTTTTTACCGCCTAAACCTTGAATATGCAGCAAAGGAATTAATCCAGGCGGCACCTGTTCCTTCAGCTCAGTTAACACCGAAGATGTGCCTTCCTGTACAAATTCTTCTATAACAGCTGCTGTGCCTTTACCTATGCCAGAAAGACTCGTATAATCTGTCATTTCAGACAAACTTAAGTCACTGTTTTCCAAAGCAATAGCAGCCTTCCGGAAAGCCCCTGTCTTAAAGGGATTTTCCCCTTTTAATTCCATATATACTGCAATAGTTTCCAATAATTTTATAACATCTTTTTTGTTGATGGTCATTTTACACACCTGCCCATTTAGATCCTATTTATTTAGTGTTTCCTATTAATCAAAGAGTACATCCTTAGTGATTATAACATTTCATCCTTAGTCAAAAAGAAAACTTCTCCGCAAAGAGAAGTTAGGCTGCCATATATTCGATCCACATATCCTTAATTGTCTCTGATAATATAGGTGTATGATTTACAATTAAATCCACCATAAATGAATCATTAAAATATGTTTGCATTCCCGCAATTGGTACTAATGCGGCTATGTATAATATAATAAACATGATAAGATAAACTTCTATAAAACCAAGAATGCCGCCTGCCCAAATATTAAGCTGTTTAATAATTGGCAAGCTTGCGACAAAATCAAGCATGCTTCCAATAATCTGCAGCAGTACTTTTACAGCGAAAAATATGATGGCAAATGCGATCGCACGATAGTAAGCATCCTCTAAATTATCATTTGCAAAAAACATTTGCATGGTTGAATCACTGCCGAAATTGGGATAAGGCACCCATAGGGTCAGCTTTTCCGAAAGAGGCTCATAATACATTCTCGCGACAATAAAAGCGATAATGAAGCCCGTTAAATGAATCAGCTGCAGGATAAAGCCACGCTTTAATCCTACTAAAAAACCAAATAACAATATAACTATTATAAAAAGATCAAGCATGATGCTTTTCAGTCCTTTACTCTTTTTAATTCATCCTCAAGCCGCTCTTTTAATTTCAGATAATCATTAACAGCATTAACAGCTGTGAGGACAGCTAATTTATTCGTATCGAGTGAAGGATTCTTAGAGCTTATCTCACGCATTTTATCATCAACGATTGATGCAACAAGCCGGATGTGACTGGAGTTTTCAGTGCCGACAATTACATATTGCTGCCCATATATATCTACACTAGTGCGATTTTTTTCCGTATTTGACAACCTTTGAACCCCCATTCAAAAGAATCCTAATCAATATCATAACACGAAGGTCTAATTTGTGGGAAGTCAAAGCATGCCAAAAAAGCACAGATACTGTAAATTCAGAGATTTTTAGAAGGAGATTAAAATATGAGTCATGTTGTACTGCTAAAGAGTTACCCTGAGATTAAAGAAATGCAGGCTCACTATGAGCCATTCTCTACTGGAAAAGTCCCTCCCGGGGGCGTATTTGCTGCTAAAGCAAACAATTGCTCTATTACAGCCTACAAATCTGGAAAGGTTCTTTTTCAAGGAGCCGGAGCAGAATCAGAATCTGCCAGGTGGGGCGGGGATATCGCTAAACCAAAGGCAAAAAAGGAAAGTAAACCTGCTGCTGCAAATCTGCCAGAAAATATCAGCAGTCTTTCCTGTATAGGATCGGATGAGGTCGGGACAGGAGACTTTTTCGGACCCATTACCGTTGTTGCCGCATATGTAAGTCAAGCAAACCTCCCATTACTGAAGGAACTTGGCGTTCGTGATTCTAAAAACTTAAATGACGAGAAAATCATCAGTATTGCCAAACAAATTAAAGAAGTAATACCATACAGTCTCTTAACCTTACATAATGATAAATATAATAAACTGCAAATGTCAGGGATGTCGCAGGGAAAAATAAAGGCTCTTCTTCATAACCAAGCCATTGGCCATCTGCTAGAGAAAATTGCTCCAGAGCAGCCTGAAGTGATTTTAATTGACCAATTTGCGCAAAAGGATGTTTATTACCAATATCTAAAAAGCCAGCCAAAGGTGCACCGCGATCGGGTCTACTTCAGTACAAAAGCTGAAAGTGTTCATCTTGCTGTTGCAGCAGCATCGATTCTTGCCCGCTATGCATTTGTAAAACATTTTGATAAATTGGCAAAAGAAGCTGGATTCCCTTTAACGAAAGGAGCTGGCGGCAAAGTCGATGAAGCCGGTGCACGCTTAATTCATGAAAAAGGAATAGAGGCACTTCCTCAATTTGTGAAGCTGCATTTTGCCAATACTGAAAAATCCAAGAAACTTTATAGAAAAAAATATATGTAATAGACTTATGTTACCCAAGAATGCCGATCAAGCATTCTTGGGTATTTATTGTTAGAAAAGCTGATACAAATCCTTTAAATCTCCATTTCCCATTGTTTCTTTTCCGTTTCTTTCATTTGCTCCTCCGTTTCTGGCGGATAGGCAGTTCGAACCTTATGATGATCAGATGGAATCAGATCGACCATTACCTCAATCATTTCTTTAGGATCATACTGATTTTCTAGGCCTTTTTCCTTTTCCTTCATATCTTCACCACTTGTAAAGTGAACTTCATCATCAAACCATTTCCACTTTTCTTCTGCTGCCCTGTCATTAAATCCAGTGTTGTATGGTCCTGGATTAATCGTTGCCACCTTTACGCCGTGTGGATCCAGCTCCTGTTTAAGAGTTAAAGCCAGGGCCTCAATGGCATGCTTAGTAGAAGCATATGGACCGCCGTATGCCGTTTTCATAACGCCTGCCATCGAACTTAAGAAGAAAATCTTTCCGCTCCCTTTTTCAACAAGTTTCCTCGCTGCATATTGAACAGATTCAAGTGTCGCAAATACGTTCACTTCATAGATGGCTCTAAAGCGCTCCATCGGAATTTCGCTCAGCGGTCCGCCTTCATTAATAGCGGCATTTGCTACGAAAATATCAAAATCATATTCATCTATTTGGACTAAATCGATTGGATTGGTAATGTCTATCTTAAGTACTTCCAAATTTGAAAGTCCCAGTTCTTCAGCTTCTCTGAGTACACTCGTTTTCTGTGAAGTCGTTTCTGTTGCTGCAATGACTTTATGGCCTTCCTTAGCCAGCCCAATTGCAGTACCTCTTCCCAATCCAGAACCAGCTCCCGTAATCATAATGGTCTTTTTCATTGTCACATCTCCTTTATAGCCTGTATATATTCAAATGTTCCCACTCTTGTCTCCCGTAAACCTTATGAAACCCTGCAGAGACCGACACCAGCTGTGAAAATTGAACAGACATAGCCTGTATCGTATAATTCTATTAACAAAAACAATTCAGGAGGATCATATGAAGCACTTAATTCGCGGAGAAAAAGTTAAACTATCTGATTTCACAGCCGACTCGATCATTGAGATCGAAGTCATCATAAACGCTCATGCAGAAATTGACATCACCTGTTTTGGACTAAATGAAAATAAGAAACTAGCAGATGACTCGTATATGATTTTTTATAATCAAACAGCTTCCCCCTCACAAGAAATTCAGCTGCTGAATCATAAAAGCGGGATGGGCCATTTCCGCATTGATTTATCAAAGCTCCCAGCATCGATCCAGAACCTTGTATTCACTGCGACCATTGATGGTAATGAAGCAATGGAAATGATACAGAGCGGCATACTGCAAATCAAAGCAGAAGGACAAGCTATTTTGGAATACTCATTTAGCGGACAGGATTTTCAGAATGAAAAAGCGATCATTATGACTGAAATCTATCAGAAAGGGGTTTGGAGAGCATCTTCTGTTGGAAGAGGTTTTGACGGAGGTTTAGCAGCACTATTAAAGGACTTCGGCGGAGAAGTGGCAGAGGAGCAAGATCAGCCACAGCCAGCACCACCTGTTCAACAGCCGCCGGCTCCAGAAACCTCTCAATCTCAGACGAAAAAAATCATGCTCGAAAAGAAGATGGCAGAACAAGCTCCTAAACTATTAGATTTATCAAAAAAAGCGAAGGTGTCTTTAGAGAAAGCTGGCTTGCATGACCACCAGGCAAAGGTGGCTTTATGTCTCGATATATCCGGTTCCATGAATAGCCTGTACCGTTCCGGAAAAATACAGGAATTTGCCGAGAGGATTCTTGCATTAGGAACACGTTTTGATGATGATGGCACTATTGATATTTTCTTATTCGGAGCAAACGCACACGATGCAGGAGAATTATCTGTTGATAATTTCAGTGGCTTTGTTAACAATCTTATAAAAAAATATCCACTTGAGGGCGGAACCTATTACGGTAAAGCTATGAAGACCATTCGGGAGCATTACTTTGGCTCTGCCTCTAAAAGAAACACTCCATATGCAAGCAATGTTCCTGTTTATGTTATGTTTGTAACAGATGGAGCAACATTTGATGAAAGTGCAACAATCAGCCATATTCAAAATGCTTCCTATGAACCTTTGTTCTGGCAATTCATGGCTATTGGGAAATCGAATAAAGGGACGAAAAAACGCCGATTCTTCACAAGTATGTTTCAATCAGATTTTACCTTCCTGGAAAAGCTCGATGACTTAAAAGGAAGATATATAGATAACGCAGATTTTTTCAGTGCAGAAGACCCTGGGAACATCTCTGACAGCGAATTATATGACCTGCTTATGCAGGAATATCCGCAATGGGTAAAAGAAGCGAAACAAAAAGGATTACTTGCACAAGCACAGTACCAATTCTAAAACGGTCGCTGTTACAGCATGTCCTTTTCAGTGGATAAGGGGCATCCGGATCAGAAGAAATAGAAAACGAGAACGAATCGTGCAAAAATGCTTGGAATATGGTGGACCAGGCATTTTTGCATTATTTTTGAAAAATCTCCTCTATAAGCACCCTCTAGGCATATTAAACGGAATTTCTCCGTCTATGGCTCATACTCTGCCTTCCGAAAATGACTCTATCTGAAAATACCTCTTCCGTTCTTTCTCCGGAAAAAATACGATAGATGGATTTGTAAGTCTAGTATCAGGAAAGCCCAATGTTGTTCCCATTCCGTTTACATGGCAGAACGTGTTTAAATCTTTGACAGTTAATGCTTCTGTCGGACAAGCCTCCACACAAGCAGCCTGCAACCCTTGATCGATCCGGCTATTGCACATTTGGCATTTAGTGACTTTATGTGTAATAGGGTCAAATTGAGGTGCATGATACGGACATGCCTCCATACATAGACCACATCCGCTGCAGCGCTCAGCGTGAATTTCTACGATACCGTCCATTCTCTTTGTAAATGCATTCTCCGGACACACTCTGAAGCATTCCGGACTGCTGCAATGATTACATGATAATGATAAAAAGCTGCCATCAACTTGTCTTGTCACTTTCCGCCACCGCACAGTTCCAGCAGTTTGATTCTCATTTCTGCAAGCAACTTCACAGGTTTTACAGCCAATGCATAAATCAATATCGAAGACAAAACCAAGCTGTTTAACCATCCCTGCTCACCTTTTTCTTTCGGATGTTCACTTTACTGTCGTAAAAGTGTGTACTTGTTTCCTGACATTGGTCGCTTTCTTGATGAACAATAATCCAATTAATAGGTTTTTTACCTGCCTGTTTAACAAGTACAATGTTTTTCGCTAAATAGGGGTTAACCTTTACCTTAGCATCTACCCAGCCATTTTCATTAAAAATTTCGATGCTGTCTTCTGGCATTAATCTATTTTCCCCAGCTGCAAAGGCAGAGATTTCAGCAATAGTATCCTCACTATTTTCATCTGTCCCAGTCAGCCATGTCAGATGCTCGTATTGCGAATGTATTGTTAAAAGTGATTGCGGAGTGATCAGCTGGTACGGAAATAATAAGCTGTCTTCCTGAACTTTTACATTTTCTAAATAAGCACTTACATCCGGAATATTAAAGCTAAACTTTTCCTTAGCGGGAATTTTCCCTGGCTTTTTTAAATGTGGTCCACTCAGCAAATCTGTATAATCTTGAATACCGTAAAGCTCTTGAATTACAGGCGACAGCTCTTTTTGAATCCAATCTAATGCCTCCAGCTCAGATGGAAAAGTTGAGAAACCTGGCGATCGTTCATTCAGCTTGTTTGTGAGTTCTCTTGTAATTTGCAGATCGCTTTTTGATTCAAAGTAACCTGGCAAGGATTGTTCATTAATAGAGATCCAATGATGCCAATAGCTCACAATTAAGTCCATCTCTTCAAAATGGGTAGCTGCTGGGAGGACAATATCAGATATCTCAGCTGTTTTGGTCATATATAAATCAACTGTTACGATTAATTCAAGCTGCTGTATCAGCTTCATCCATGACTGCAGATTATTATCCTGGGAGAAGGGATTTCGTGAAGCAATCCATAAAAACTTTAATGGCGGGTCCGAAAGCTTTAAGGCATTTTTTGCAAATGAATTTATATCTATTGCTCTCGAAGCCTGGGCTTCGGAATGTTTTTGTTCCGGAAATTTCAAAAGGTGTAATGGAAACTGCTCCAAGTCATTGTGTGCATAGAAGAGCTTTCCTTTCTTTTTTTGAAGGAAACCTGTCATCGCAGCAAGAGCACTTATAGCTTGAATGTTTTCACCGCCTGTGTTTGTTCTTTGCATACCAAATCCAATCCATGTAACACTCGATGCTGCTTCTATATATAATTCTGCAAGTTCTTCAATTGCCGATATAGGGGCATTGGTAAGATCGCTCACTTTGTCTGCACTTGGAACCTCTTCCATTATCCTTTTAAACTCAATAAAATTGTTTGTGCAATCCTGAGCATAGTTTTCATCAAAGAATGAAGAATCAGCTATACGTTTAGCACCATATAAAGCAAGAAGCCCATCAGTTCCTGGCTTAATTTGAATATAAAGGTCTGCTTTTGCTGCAGTTTCTGTAAATATTGGATCAATGACAACTACCTTTGCACCCGCTCTTCTTGCCTGGAATATATACTTCATTTGCGGAACATTTGTAACAGCGGGATTCGCACCCCAGATCACGATTAAATCTGCAGCTGCCATATCTTCAGGGCTGCTTTGTTCGAATTGCTTAAATCTCTCCTTAAGAGCCTCATTTCCAGTTGTCAGACAGAGGTTTCCTTTTGGTTTTGTATGCGGCCCTATACTATTAAACATAGCTTCAGCCGCATAATGCAGCAGCCCAATATTGCCTGAAAACTTATTATAGCCGCTTGCTAAATTCGATCCATAGCGCTCATTTAATTCAATGATCTTGTCAGCAATTATAGTATATGCCTGCTCCCACGATATTCTTTTCCAGTTTCCAGAGCTCCGAGGTGACTGCATAATCGGATATTTTAGCCGATTAGGATGAGATACATATTGTGTAAAAGCATATCCTTTTGCACATATGTTTCCTTTCGTATAGCCATGCTGATCATCTCCAGCCACCTTTACAAGCTTCCCATTATTCACATAAGAAAGCATGCTGCAGGAGGCATAGCAATTTCGCGGGCAAGCATTTCGGAAGATTTTCATGCTGTACACCACCTCAATCTTTAGATTTTTCCAAGCTGCTTAATTTTTAAGGCGGCAATAATATTTAGCCTTACATTCATATCATCCAGCTTTTCACCAAGTATTTCTTCAATCTTTTTAAAACGGTACCTTAACGTATTGCGGTGCACATACATTCCTTCAGCTGTTTTGGTCAAATCAAATTGATTGGCAGCAAATACACTTAAAGAGCTCATTAAATCACTTTCATGATCCAGATCGTATTTTTCCAGCTCTCCCAGTGTATGTTCATAGTACTCTTTTAAATCATGTAAATCGTGATTATATAAGATTCTCTCCAGGCCAAGGCTGCTAAAAAACGGAACGGAAATATTCAATAGCAATCCCAGTTCATACGCCACCTTTGCCTCCTGGTAACTGCGGTGAATTTCTTCCGGCATCATTCTTCTCCTTCCGATCCCTGCAGCAATTCTTTCACTTAGATGATGGGATTTAGACAAATACATGATTAAGTAAACAAAATCCTTTATCTCTGAATGATGATCCGTTCCCCCTTCAGGGGACGAGGGATACATGAGGATAATTTCGCCTCGTTTCCTGATAGAGATCGGTCTTTGCCTGCGATCAAGCATGGCTTTTTCAATCATATAGAACAGCAAATCTATTAAATGCCGGTCATCTGAAAAATAGTCAAAATCTTTTAAGGAGAAAACGACTGCAGTATGGGCCAGCTGAAAATCCCATCCCCAAATCTGCCCGTACGAAATAATATCTTCTCTTTTTTTAATATTTCCATATAAGAGGTCATATAGAAAAACTTCCCGCAGCTTTTGTTTTTCCTGTTTCATTTTTAATGTATTTTGAAGTTCCTTGGAGCAAAGCATTGATGCAAACTGGAGGATTTCTTTTAGTTCAAGAGGAAATCTACTTCTATCATTCACCGCAATTACATATCCCCGAACACGCCCATCGACATGAATTTCCATACATACCCCTTTAATAAGCTCCTCTCCTGCAGATATAACACATGATACAGGTTCCTGAACTTCTTGATTTAGACCATTTATTGCAGTTTCAATGTATTCTATTTTTGTACCTTCTTTATCCCAGGCAGATACGATTTGATTTAAAAGAGGATCAGCGATCAGAATAGGGATTGATAAAATATCTGCTAACTCCTGGGCGATCCCTTCCATTCCCTTTTGCGAGGAAACTAATAATCTTTGCAAATAGTCTGGAACTGAAAAATTTATTTCCATTAAATTCAATTCCTTTCTAAGCTCGAAATATCCATTACATTCATCTTATAAGAATAAACGCCTATTCACAATGGATGTCACAACACCGTAAAAATTCATTGGCTTATCGTACAAAAAAAAGAGTAAATTTTCGTGCATAGAAGATATATCACTCCCAAGTTTCATGATTTATAATATAGTCATGAATCTGATTGTGAAATGAATCACAAATTATGTTTGTAATAAAAAGGAAAGGAGCGGCTTTGATGGGTCTATTCGATCGGTGGATGGAAAGCTTGGATTATGAGTTCGAAATTTTAAAATCGTGCAGCCGTTATCAAAGTCCTTTTTCAAGCTGCACAAAGTGTTTAGATTCCTGCGAGATAAACGCCATTGTTTTAAAAGATGGAAAACCAGTTATCCAATCTGATCAATGCACTGAATGCGGCGATTGCATTGCAGAATGCCCTGTTCAGGCTGTAGAGGGTTTTTATCCAAAAAGACACATAATAGAGCATCATGTATTCATTGCAGAGGAGAAACCTCCCTCAGTAAAAGAAATGCTTGGATATTATCAAACAGGAGTGACATCTGTTTACTTTCACAATAAAGAACTTAGCGAAGAGTGGAAGAGATTTCTCAATGAAATCAACAGCAAGTTAGCACAACTTAATGAAGAGGCATTAGTGATACAATTCGAAATACAAAAGCAAGACGAAAAAATGACACGGCGTGAAATCTTTTCTTTTTGGAAAAAAGGAGCAGCTTCGACAGTCAGACAAATGGCTCCAGCAAAATGGCGCTTTAATCATCAGAATTTGGAGCTTGCCCATTATTTTAGAGAGTATCAATTTAAAGAGATCGAGCTGGATGAGTCAAAATGCACCTTATGTAAAGCATGTGAAATGCTTTGCAGAAAAAACTGTTTTCATTTTTCAGAGACTGAGCTTACCATCACCGCGCAAACTTGCACAGGGTGCATGCTCTGTGCAGATATTTGCCAGGAAAAAGCAATCATTATAACAGATAATATTCAGAGAGCCAGCACTCGTATACACCACCTCTATCAAAGGGAGTGTTCCTCCTGTCACGCTGCGTTTACATCAGCGTCCCATGTGGAAGAGGAATGTGTACGCTGTAAAAAAATGAAACAGTATGGCTCCTTCTTGAGATAAGCGGCAGTGATATGCGCCATTTGATAGGTAAACGCTCGAATTTAATAGGAAATGCAACTATTTTAATGGAAAAATGCTTTTTTTAAATTGGAAGTTCATTTCATTTGATAGAAAAGCTTAACCTTCCTGCCCTCTTTCAGCATAATAGCAGGAATTTGCAGACCAATTATAAGTAAGGAAGTGTTTTAATGTTATCAAACATTGGAATTCCAGGATTAATTTTAGTTTTAGTGCTTGCGCTAATCATTTTTGGACCGAAGAAACTCCCTGAAATCGGCCGTGCCATGGGCCAAACATTGAAAGAGTTTAAAAGCTCTACAAAAGGGATGCTCGAGGATAATAGCCAAAGTGAAGATGAAAAGAAGAAAATCGATGACACCGTTAAAGATATTTAAGCTGTAATTCACCACAATAATAAAAAGCCAAGAATGCAGACATCGCATTCTTGGCTTTTTTAAATAACTGAATTAACCCCTTAGGACTGCACCAGCTTTTTCTTCCAGTGCCTCTAGCACCTTAGTATGTGCTTTAACCACTTCTTCATCTGTTAATGTTTTTTCAGGATCAAAGTATTTTAATGAGAATGCAATGGACTTCTTCCCTGCTTCCATTCGCTCTCCTTCATAAAGGTCAAAAACAGATACTTCTTTTAACAGGGTGCCTCCTGCTTCCTTAATAATGGATTGCAAATGTCCAGAAGACACTTCCTGATCCGCTACTAAGGCGATATCTCTTGTAATAGAAGGGAATCTAGGAATCGCTTCGTAAACAAGCGGTGCTGTTTCTGCTAGAAGAGACTCTAGTGATAATTCAAAAACATACGTTGCTTTTAAATCCAGTTCCTTTTCAACTGTTGGATGAACTTGCCCAATATAACCGCAAGCTTTGCCGTCTATCAGCACTTCAGCTGTTCTGCCTGGATGCAGGCCATCTCTTTCAGATTGACGGAATTCGATGCGATCGTTAATTCCAAGCTTGTCAACTAATGCTTCCACAATTCCTTTTAGCACATAAAAATCAACAGGCTTTTTCTCGCCCTGCCATGGGTGGTTGACCCATAATCCTGTTACAGCACCTGCCACATGCTCTTTTTCTTCTGGAAGCTGATCTTTCCCGTTTGATAAAAAGACCGAACCAATTTCATAAACAGCCAGGCTGTCATTTTGACGTGCTGAATTATATTTCAATACCTCAAGAAGCTGAGGAACTAAGCTTAATCGCAATACACTGCGCTCTTCGCTCATTGGCATTGCAAGCGGCAGAGGCTCGCGGACTTCAAGAGCAAACTGGCTTGCTTTTGCTTCGCTTGTTAAAGAATACGTAATGGCCTGGTATAATCCAGCACTTTCAAGCGTGTTGCGGACGATTCTGCGAGATTGCTGATATTTCGTAAGACCGCCTTGGGTAGTAGATCCAACTGGCAATGTGGATAAAAGATTATCATAGCCATAAAGTCTTGCTACCTCTTCAATTAAATCTTCTCCAATTGTGATATCTCCTCTGCGGGTAGGAACGGTAACCGTAATTTGTCCCTGTTCGACAACAGCCTCGAACTGCAGACGAGTGAAAATATCCACAACTTCCTCTGACATCAATTGTAAGCCGAGAACTTGGTTGATTTTTTCAATCGATACTTCTACAACAGCAGGCTCTATTTTCAATGTATTTGCTTCAGCACTGCCAGCAAGAACTTCGCCTTCCGCATATTGCTCAAGCAATACAGCCGCACGCTCTGCAGCTGCACGCACACGATTCGGGTCAACCCCTTTTTCAAAACGTGCACTTGCTTCACTGCGAAGACCATGATCTTTAGAGGCCTTTCTAACTGTGCTTCCTTTGAAGTAAGCTGATTCAAGCAAAACCGTAGTCGTATCACCTTGGACTTCTGAATTTGCACCGCCCATGACACCGGCTAATGCCACTGGCTCTGTTCCGTTTGTGATCACAAGGTGATCGCTGGAAAGTGTTCTTTTCGCATCATCAAGTGTTACGATCTCTTCGCTATCTTTAGCTCTTCTGACGACAATTTCTTTTGACCCAAGCTTATCGTAATCGAAAGCATGAAGAGGCTGCCCATATTCAATCAAAATGTAGTTCGTAATATCAACCACATTGTTATGCGGGCGTATGCCTGCAGCTGTCAGTCTCGCTTGCATCCATATCGGAGATGGTTTTACTTTTACATTCTTGATTACCTTTGCAATATATAATGGATTGTCTTCAGCTGCTTCAGCCACTACAGAAATATAGTCTTCTGCCTTTTCAGCCGCTTCTGAAGCTTTTCCTTCAGGAAGATTTACCTCTCTGCCTAAAATGGCAGCAACCTCATATGCTACACCAAGCATGCTTAGAGCATCAGAACGGTTCGGTGTTAAGCCAAGCTCAAGTACTTCATCATCACGGTGAAGTTCTTCTAATGCATTCTTGCCAACTTCAACACTTTCAGGAAAAACATAAATGCCTTCAGCGTATTCTTTTGCTACAAGCTTGCCTTCAAAGCCAAGCTCCTGCAGAGAACAGATCATTCCGTTGGAAGCCTCTCCGCGCAACTTTGCTTTCTTAATTTTAAAATTCCCTGGAAGAACAGCACCAACTGTTGCAACAGCAACTTTTTGGCCTTTGTCTACATTCGGAGCTCCGCAAATAATCTGCACAGGCTCTTCTGCACCTATATCAACAAGACATTTATTCAGCTTATCGGCATTCGGATGCTGCTCTCTTTCAAGCACGTGTCCGATTACAACACCGCTGATTCCTTCTGTTAACTTTTCTACACCTTCGACTTCAATTCCGCTTCTTGTAATCTTTTCAGCAAGCTCGTCAGCAGTTATGCCAGAAAGATCGACATAATCCTGGAGCCATTTATATGAAACATACATGTGTTTTCCTCCTGACACTTATTCATGAATTGAAAATTGCTTTAAAAACCGGACATCATTTGTATAGAAATGACGAATATCATCAATACCGTATTTAAGCATCGCAATGCGCTCAACACCCATTCCAAATGCAAAACCAGAATATTTCTTTGAGTCAAAGCCAGACATTTCAAGAACATTTGGATGTACCATTCCAGCTCCTAAGATTTCGATCCAGCCTGTTTTTTTGCAGATGTTACAGCCTTTGCCTCCGCATTTGAAGCAAGAAACATCGACCTCAACTGAAGGTTCTGTGAAAGGGAAGAAGCTAGGGCGCAGACGAATTTCTCTGTCGCTGCCAAACATCGCTTTTGCAAAAACCTCTAGCGTTCCTTTTAAGTCACTCATACGGATATTTTCATCTACAACTAAGCCCTCAATCTGCATGAATTGATGAGAGTGTGTTGCATCATCATGGTCACGGCGGAACACTTTCCCTGGGCAGATAATTTTAACCGGCCCTTTGCCTTGGTGTTTTTCCATCGTTCTAGCCTGAACAGGAGAAGTTTGAGTACGCAGCAAAATGTCTTCTGTGATATAGAAGGAATCTTGCATGTCGCGGGCTGGGTGGTCCTTCGGCAAATTCAATGCCTCAAAGTTATAATAGTCTTTTTCCACTTCTGGCCCTTCTGCCACTGTATAGCCCATTCCGATAAATAAATCTTCTATCTCTTCCACCACACGTGTTAGAGGATGGTGATTTCCTGATTTAACAGGTCGTCCCGGCAAAGTCACATCAATCATTTCTGCAGCTAACTTTGCAGCAACAGCAGCTTCTTCAAGATTTTTTTGCTTCGATTCGATAGCAGCAGCAATCGCATCTCGCACTTCATTTGCCAAAGCCCCCATTTTTGGACGCTCTTCAGCTGATAATTTTCCCATTCCTTTTAAAACTTCTGTAATTGGACCTTTTTTTCCTAAATAAGAAACCCGGATCTCATTTAGCTCTTTAAGATCATCTGCTGTGTTCACGCGTTCGAGAGCTTCAGTCTGCAACTCTTTTAAACGTTCTTGCATGTATAATAACCTCCTTTTTTTGGACAAACAAAAAAACCTAATCCCTATAAAGGGACGAGGTTTTGGTTCGCGGTACCACCCTTTTTAATACATGTAAACAGGGGAACCCGCGTATATGTATTCGCTTCATTGAGATAACGGCCAGATGCCGGTGCATCTTTACATAGCCAGATTGCTATGGTCCCGATGCCAACTCTGGAGGTGAATGTTCACTTGCATCCCTTTTAAAAACACTTGCAGTCAAGGTGTTTTCTCCCTAAAAAAGTTCCAGCAGGCTACTTTTCTCCGTCATTGTTTTTTACATATAATTTGTTGTTAATTATAGTACATTCTTTTACAACTTTCAAATCGTTTAAGCAAATTCACTGCCCATTTCAAGAACGCAAATGATACATTAAAATACCGGCAGCAATTGATACGTTTAAAGACTCACTCTTCCCGAAAATAGGGATATACAGATTTTCATCTGTTTCAGCTAAAAGCTCCGAATTGACACCATTGCCTTCATTTCCAACTAATAGAGCGAAAATATCACTTTTATCTATTTCTGTATATGGACGGCCGTTCTCCAATGCAGTTCCGTACACAGCTGCACCCTGCTGTTTAAGCTTAGAAATCAATACACCAAGATCTTCCCCGATGATCGGCAGATGAAAGTGACTGCCTTGCGCTGAACGCAGAACTTTTGGATTGTACATATCGACACTGCCTTTTCCGACGAAAACAGCATCCATACCGGCTGCATCAGCTGTTCGGATCATTGTTCCTAAGTTGCCGGGATCCTGTACCGCATCAAGTAAGAGAAACTTCCTTCCTTCTTCAAGAACGCTGTCATATGTTTTCTGTTCACAGACAGCAAAGATCGCTTGTGACGTTTCAGTATCAGAGAGCAGCTGAATGATCTCATTACTGACAACATTGACAGGGATATCTCCATAGTTCCATGCTGCGGGCAGTTCTACTTGTTCTCCCATTATGATTTCTGCAATGCTGCCGCTATTTAATGCTTCCTCGACAAGATGATAGCCTTCTACTAGAAAAGTAAGCGTCTTATCTCTCTCTTTTTTTGTCAAAAGTTTCTTCCACTGCTTAACCTTTTGATTTTGTGCAGAGTGAATATAGTTCACAGTGTTCTCTCCTTTTTCTAACATCAGTTTGTCTATTATAACGTAAATACCATACATAATAAATCTGAGAAAAGAAAAACTATGAATGTAATCATGAAATTGGAAGGAGTGTAAAAAAATGAACTTGAATCTGCGTAATGCCATTCTTCATAATGTTTCTGGAAACAATCAGGATGAATTAAAGGATACAATTGTTGATGCTATCCAAAATGGGGAAGAAAAAATGCTGCCTGGTCTTGGTGTTCTTTTTGAAGTCATCTGGAACAACTCTTCTGAGGAAGACAAACAGGAAATGCTGCACACGCTTGAAAGCGGCTTGAAATAAGAGGAGCTTTGTATACATGAGAAAAATCCGCAGACATGCATCTGCGGATTCTTTTTATCAATCAAATTTCAGGCTATTAACTGTATCTTCATCTAATCGCTTAATGACTTCTGCAATTAGTTTCACTGCATTCTCGTAATCGTCACGATGAAGCATTGCTGCATGTGAATGGATATATCTTGTCGCAATTGTAATGGATAAAGAAGGAACACCGTTATGTGTCAGGTGGATCGCACCTGAATCTGTTCCGCCTCCAGGCACAGCATCGAATTGATATGGAATATTCAGCTCATCTGCAGTGTTTGTTACAAGATCTCGCAAGCCTTTATGTGATACCATTGATGCATCATAAAGGATAATTTGCGGTCCTTTGCCCATTTTGCTTAAAGCTTCTTTTTCTGTGATACCAGGTGTATCTCCAGCAATTCCAACATCTACGCCAAAACCAATATCAGGCTGGATCTTCTGTGCAGCTGTTCTTGCACCGCGCAGGCCAACTTCTTCTTGGACTGTTCCTACTCCGTATACCACGTTCGGATGCTCAGCATCTTTTAATTGTTTTAATACATCAATTGCAATTGCACAGCCGATGCGGTTATCCCAAGCTTTGGCAAGCAGCATTTTTTCGTTGTTCATCACTGTAAATTCAAAATAAGGAACAACCATGTCACCAGGCTTAACGCCCCACTCAGCTGCTTCGTCACGGCTTGTGGCACCAATATCAATAAACATATCTTTGATATCAACAGGCTTTTTACGAGCTTCAGCTGAAAGAATATGCGGTGGCTTTGAGCCAATTACGCCCGTTACATCCCCTTTGCTTGTTACAATTGTGACTCTTTGGGCAAGCATAACTTGTGACCACCAGCCGCCAACCGTTTGAAAACGAAGAAAACCTTTGTCATCAATACTTGTAATCATGAAACCTACTTCATCTAAATGGCCGGCAACCATGATCTTTGGTCCGCCTTCTTTGCCTGTTTTCTTGGCAATTAAGCTTCCTAATCCATCGGTTGTTACTTCGTCTGCAAATGGAGTTATGTATTGTTTCATGACTTCGCGAACTTCACGCTCATTGCCTGGAATTCCTTTTGCATCCGTTAAATCCTTAAGCATGGTTAACGTTTCATCTAATTTAGCCATTATTTCGACTCCCTTAATATGTATTCCACTTCATTATACTAGACTGCCCTGTTAATGTGCAAAAATTCAGCTAATAATTTTCTTTTTGTCTTTCATAGTTTACTTCATTTTTCTCAAAATAAGCCCGTTCAATATCAGCGGCTGAAAAGCCAAGTAATTGGCCAAGCTGTAAATACACTAAGAAAAGCTTTTCGTAAGAAGCCCGTGTTTTTTCTGCCCTAAACTGATGTATCTGTTCAAAAACAGCAAGAAATTGTTCATTTATGTCATTCTGATCAGCAGCTTCAATAACCGGAGCAGCTGATTCATACTGAAGCTCTATTCCAAGAGATAAAATAAAATGAACTCCATCTACATATTCTTCCAAAATTGTTTCCTGGGCAGCTGCCGGCTTTACACTCCAAAACTTGAAGCAACGTGTTTCATTTGCCAGTTCTCCAAGTTCAACCAGCAGAGCAAGCACTTTTCGGTCAAATAGATTTTCATTAGTTAATTCATGTTTGGCCTCAATATGAGCATCCAGTTCTTTTTGCATGTTAAATAGTCTTTCAAAATTCATTCCAGCACCATCCTATCTTGATCAATCACACATCGATTATATATAAAAGGAACCGATATATGATAAATTTTATAATAAATAAAAAAAAGTTGAAACTTTTTTGAAGTTCATCCGTACATAGTAGCAAATCGCATTTGGAGGGCTTGTTATGATGTGGCTGTTGCGTCTGTTGCTTTTAGCAATCATCATCTTTTTAATATACACTGCTGTAAAATATTTATTAAATCCAAAAAGAAAGCTTGAACTTGCCCATGAGCAGAAACGTTATTATTTTTATGATGATGAAACTAACGTTCATAAGAATTTCTTAGTAACATATAAAGGAGTTCTATTTGAAGGAGAGAAGTACTTAGGTACAACCGCGGCTTCTTTCGATGTTGTCTCAATTTTTGTCTGGCCTCATAAAGTTACGGCTTTAAAGGGGCTTGTAAAGGAAGACTTCTTATTTATTGAAAAGAAAATTTCAGAGCAGTACCCGAGTGCAAAAATTGATTGGAAAAGTCCTGTTAAGGAATTTATGCAATAGGAAAACCTGTTGTTAACAAAAGGTAAACACGAATTTGTGTTTACCTTTTATTATGTTCTATTAAGAATTGTACTTTTATTTGCTGCCTATGTTGTCGGCAGCAGGTTTGATAATCGGTTTAGGCGCTGTTTAGAGGTTTCAATCAAGAACGCAATCTTAATTATTAAAGAAATAACCCTTTTAATTAAGCTTGAAATTGTACTCAAATTGTATCCCTCCACATCCTATTTTAGTGCCAGGCTGGTCCGACACTATCGTTAATATCTTCTACAACAGTACCCTTTATTCATTTTCCCTTCTTTATAATCTGTGAACGGTCTTCCATTTGCGGCGGCTCCTCGAACCAGCCATACTTAATCTTGAGCTCGATCCCTTCCTGCGCATAGAAATAAACATCTTTTGCCAATAGAAGTGTTTTCATTGCCAGATCATTTCTTAAGCTGAAAAAACCGCCTGTTCCAGATCCAATAAGACCGAATCCGTTAAGAATATAAATACAGTGCATCATTAACTTATCTGAAAATGGAGGAACAGTTGAAGTCGTTACCGTGGCTCCTGACTTTGCTGATAGCTGAATATCTCCCTCCAAAAGTAATTCCTGCATTGCTTTTATTTGTTTCTTAGCGAGCTCCTTTCCTTTTATAAAATATTTCTTCGCCTCTTTATTTTGTGCACATTGAGCAAACCCTGTAATCAGCTGCATTCCAATATTATTAGCTTCAAGATTATGGTGAAGGATCCCAACCTCCAGATCATTTAAAGGCCTTTTATCACCTATTAACTTAAAACCTGCCATATAATTCTTATTCTGAATCACTTCCGTTTGTTTCGGTACCGTTACGAATGGCGGAGGAACCAAAATGCCTTTTTCAAGCAAGTACGAAGTTGACAGCTTATAGATTTTCTGGGTAACTGTAGTGAGTCCCTCATAAATTCCCATGACCTTTTTATTATAGGTCATATTCATGCCAAGCGTGTAAAGACCCATGCTTACTTCCTTTAATATACGTACAAACATAATGTCGAATCCATTATCATATAATTTCGGAGCCTCCAGATTAACATCTTCTGAAGTAAACCCATTTGGCTTAAGCATTCCTTGTTCAGAAAAAAGATTCTCCATTTCTGTCACATAGAAATTAAGCTCTTGCCATAACCCGCCAAGAATATTTCTTGCTTGAGGATCCTCTGCCTTTTCAATGAAATATTCCAAAAATCTCATAATAAGTGTTTTCTCTTGATAGGTCTGCCAAACGGAACCTATCTCCGAGACATTAAGCTTATTGGTTTGTACCATGCCATGTACCTCCTGAATTCTAAAAAATATCCCATATATAAATTTGTAATTTATTTCTATAATATCCAATACAGAAAATACGATACCCATTGTCAGGAGACCAATGAGTGCTATTTAATCGAGATTTATCTTAAATTGAAAAGGCACCTTCCTATTGGAAGGTGCCTAGTGGATGAAAATCAAATCTATTATATTTTTATGCTGCTTCCTTAAAAAACTCCGTCCATTTAATAACTGTTACTTTTTCACGCAATAAATAACAAAGCAGTGTAATGACTCCCAAAATGACGATGATCATGGTCGGTGTAAACCTGCTGATAAATTGGCCAAACACAGTATAAAATACAGCAAGCGGAATATTCGCAATGACAGTAGCTTTTGCATACTGAGGAAAGCTTTTGCACTTTTCCATTATACAAAAGCTGATCAAATGATAATGGAGGAAAGGAACAAGCCTTAATACTGCTGCTTGGGATACGTTTATATTTCGGTATTCCCCAAACCAGCGCTTTTTTAAATTCGATAACTTCCCATGTGTGTTTGGCAGCCTATGAATCAAAAAGAAAAACAAAAAGCTACTGAGGGTTAAGCCAATTAAGGAAAAAAGCGCACCAAAAACACTGCCAAACATCACTCCTCCTGCTACACAGACAAGCGGAACTGGAATAAAAAGAAACTGCCTTACAATATGAAAAAGGATAAATGCCATTGGAGCTAGAATTCCTGCGGTCTCCACCATCGTTAACAGTACCGCCACCTTATTTCACCCCTTCATTATGCGTAGTCATGCTGTCTACTCTAGCATATGGGGAGAAATCAGCGGTTATGACAACTTGGATTAAGAAAGCGATCAGCCTACAATATGTCCTATCTGATTCCCGCTGGATATGAAGTTAAATGATGTGCGGTAAAAAATATAAAATAACCAGCTGAATAATAGTAAGCAAGGGCAGACCTATTTTAAACTGAGTATGCTTTGTTTTATGCCTAAACATGTTCATGCCTACTGTCATCCCCGCTGCACCAAAGAATATGGCGACTGTCCATAGGTTTTTTTCACTGATACGGTACTCCTGATTAACCGCTTTTCGCTTATCGATCATCATGATCAGAAACCCGACAATATTTATAGCGATAATAATGAATGCTGCTGTAATTAATATCATATCTGTACCTGCTTCTCTTTCGTTTTAAGTTGAGTATACGTTCTAAAAGTATAAAAAGCCATTCTCATGAAAGAGAATGGCTTTTTTAGAAGCAATTACTTGCTTAAGTTTTGTTTAGCAACTGCAGCTAATTCAGCAAATGCTTTTTCGTCAGCAATCGCTAATTCAGCTAGCATTTTGCGGTTTACTTCGATGCCTGCAAGCTTTAAGCCATGCATTAAACGGCTGTAAGAAAGACCGTTCATGCGAGCTGCTGCGTTGATACGAGTAACCCATAGTTTACGGAAGTCGCGCTTTTTCTGGCGACGGTCACGGTAAGCATACATTAAAGATTTCATAACCTGCTGGTTAGCAACTTTGTATAATGTATGTTTTGAACCGAAATAACCTTTAGCTAATTTTATAACTTTTTTACGACGTTTGCGAGTAACAGTACCGCCTTTTACACGTGGCATTAAATTTCCCTCCTAATATCGGATATTACTTAAGATTTACTAATAAGTTACGGATGCGCTTGTAATCGCCTGAAGAAACAAGAGTTCCTTTACGAAGTTTACGCTTTTGCTTTTGAGATTTATTCGCGAACATGTGGCTTCTGTAAGCGTGAGAACGCTTCAGCTTACCAGAACCTGTTCTTTTGAAACGCTTTGCAGCGCCGCGGTGAGTTTTCATTTTTGGCATTTTGGAATTCCTCCTCTTACTTGTCGTTTTTCGGTGCTAGCACCATGAACATGCTACGGCCATCCATTTTAGGATGTGATTCTACCGTTCCAACTTCAGAGCAAGCCTCTGCAAATCGGACGAGAACGCGCTGGCCGATTTCTTTATGTGTAATTGCACGACCTTTGAAACGAATCGATGCCTTTACTTTATCGCCTTTTTCAAGGAATTTAATCGCATTGCGAAGCTTTGTATTAAAGTCATGCTCTTCAATCGTAGGACTTAGACGCACTTCTTTAATACTGATGATCTTTTGATTTTTACGCGCTTCTTTCTCTTTCTTCTGCTGTTCGAATTTAAATTTGCCATAGTCCATAATACGGCCAACTGGCGGTTTTGCATTCGGTGCAACAAGCACAAGATCAAGATTTACACGAGCAGCAATCTCAAGTGCTTCATTTTTAGACTTAATTCCTAATTGCTCGCCATTCTGGTCAATGAGACGAATTTCGCGGGCGCGAATACCCTCGTTTAACAACATATCTTTGCTAATAGTTAGACACCTCCAAGGTTTAATCGGAACACAATGTTTGGGTCAAGATTGATTTGATCAGTAGCTTTGCTGGGGCCAGACGTATTCTTTAGCTCCACCATACTGTCGAATTCTGAAAGAAGCTGCTAGCTGCACCGGATCAAAGCTAAATGGGCAATAAAAAAAGTGCGGATGAAAACACCCACACTTACGTATATAAACAAAAAATGTTCACGTAAAACCTGCCAACTGCTATTTGCGTCAATCAGGTGAGAAGCGGGTGCTTCTTCTTTTCCTCAAACAGTATTCAATTTCCTTAGATACTATATCACAAAAGACAATAGGCTGTCAAACTGTCGTTTTTATTGCAACGAAGAAAATGATATCAAAAGAATAGGGATTTGGCAATATAAATTTTGTAATTTCTTTTTCACATGAAAAAATAGGGGTGATTTCCACTGCATGGCACTCGCTTTCCGCGGGTGAGAGGTGAGCTTCCTCGGCGCTGCGCGCCTGTGGGATCTCACCTTTCTCACTTCTCCCGCAGGAGTCTCGTGCCATTCCGTTCCAATCAACGGGCATATTGCTCAAATTCTCTTTTTGATAAAGCAATTAATAACTGAACTTTTATCTCTTAACTTCTTTCTTGATATTCTCCAAGAAGTCTGCAAATGCGATTGTTTCTGATTTTTGTTCGCCGTATTTGCGGACATTGACTGCTTTTTCAGCTACTTCATTGTCTCCGACTACAAGCATATATGGTGTTTTTTGCATTTGTGCTTCACGGATTTTATAGCCGATTTTTTCATTCCGGTCATCAAGCTGAACACGCAATCCTTGTGCCTGAAGCTGTTCCTGCACTTCTTTTGCATAGTCGAAGTGCACTTCTGGTGAAACAGGGATCACCTGAACTTGTACAGGTGCTAGCCATGTAGGGAACGCACCTTTGTATTCTTCAATTAAGAACGCCACAAAACGTTCCATTGTTGATACAACACCGCGGTGGATAACGACCGGACGATGCGGTTTCCCGTCTTCACCAACATATGTTAAATCAAAACGCTCTGGAAGAAGGAAGTCAAGCTGAACTGTTGATAATGTTTCATCCTTGCCAAGAGCTGTTTTTACCTGCACATCAAGCTTTGGACCGTAGAATGCCGCTTCTCCTTCAGCTTCAAAGTAGTCAAGGCCGATTTCATCCATTGCTTCTTTCAGCATTGCCTGTGCCTTTTCCCACATATCATCATCATCAAAATACTTCTCCGTATCCTGAGGATCACGGTAGGATAAACGGAAAGAATAATCATTTATGTCAAAGTCTTTGTATACTTCTAAAATTAAATGCACAACACGCTTGAATTCTTCCTTGATTTGATCAGGGCGTACAAAGATATGAGCATCATTTAATGTCATTCCGCGCACACGCTGAAGACCTGAAAGAGCGCCTGACATTTCATAGCGGTGCATTGTTCCTAATTCTGCAATACGGATTGGCAATTCGCGATAGCTGTGAATGCCATTTTTGTATACCATCATATGGTGCGGACAGTTCATTGGGCGAAGCACAAGCTGTTCGTTGTCCATTTCCATCACAGGGAACATGTCTTCCTGATAATGGTCCCAGTGACCAGACGTTTTATATAAATCAACGCTTCCCATGATTGGTGTATACACATGGTCATAGCCCAGGCGTTCTTCTTTGTCGACAATATAACGTTCAATGTTGCGGCGGATTGTTGCACCTTTAGGAAGCCACATCGGCAAACCTTGTCCGACTTTTTGAGAAGTCATAAACAAGTTTAACTCTTTTCCAATCTTACGGTGATCACGTTCTTTTGCCTCTTCAAGCAAGCGAAGATGCTCAGCCAGATCTTCCTTTTTAAAGAAAGCTGTCCCATAAATACGCTGAAGCATTTTGTTATCGCTGTTTCCTCGCCAGTATGCTCCTGCAATGCTCAGGAGCTTAAACTCTTTTAGCTTTCCTGTTGACGGAACGTGGACGCCGCGGCATAGGTCAAAGAAATCTCCCTGCTCATAGATTGTTACCTTTTCGTCTGCCGGAATGGCTTCAATAAGCTCCAGCTTATATTCATCGCCAATCTCCTTATAAAGAGCGACCGCTTCATCACGGCTGACTTCTTTACGGACGATATCGATGTTTTCATTGATGATTTTCTTCATTTCTTTTTCAATAACCGGCAGATCTTCTGGTGTTAATGATTCTTCAATATCCACATCATAGTAAAAGCCGCCTTCAATAACTGGACCAACACCAAGCTTCACGTTTTTATATAGACGTTTAATCGCTTGAGCCATTAAGTGAGCCGAACTGTGGCGCAATACTTCAAGCGCTTCAGGAGAATCATTCGTTACGATTTCAACCGCTGCATCTCCTTCAATTTCTCTGCGGAGATCGTACATTTCTCCGTTCACCTTGCCAGCGATTGCCTTTTTCTTCAGCCCTGGGCTGATGGACGCCGCAATTTCCTCAGTTGTTACACCATTGGCAAATTCTTTGATTGCACCGTCTGGAAATGAAATTTTAATCATTTCAGTCATCGTCTTTTCCTCCTAATGAATGGTAAAAGTTATGTTTTTCAGAAAAATAAAAAACCCGTCCCAAAAAAGGGACGAGTTATTATATACACGTGGTTCCACCCTACTTCTCATTTTCCCCATAGGAAAAAATGACTTGTAGAAAATAACGGATGTAATCCGCCAGCCCATTTCCTGGCCGGAGCTCAAAAGGTGGTAAGTATCCAATCTATGCTAGGAAGGTTGCAGCCATGCCTTCCCTCTCTTCAAACAAGAAAAGAATACCCATGTCCTTGTCATAACTTTTGCTGTATTAATGTAATATGTACGTATTATAGCTTTTTTACAGCAAAAAAATCAAGGGCATCCTTTGTAAATTTTTCTAAACAAAGCTGCAGATTGTGTTTTTTAATTAATTTCACGTGTTTGCCCGCTTAATTCCTGCAAGTCCTTACAGGATTGGAAAGCAGAAACCGGTTTAATCGTCAGCCGTTCTTCAAAAATATTTGAGATTGTCCGCACTAAAGGAAATTCCTCATCATCACAATACAAATAAACTGTATGCGGTGCGATGGATAAGAGCGGTGCAATCGTTACCGAGTCGACATAAACAGGATGATGAAAGAGAAGCTTTCTGTCTATAAGAGCCCGCAGCTCGGTATTTCGAATCTCAATCAGGCTTTCATCATAAAAAAAGACCCCTTCATTCATCAGCACATGAATCTCTTCGAATTTTGACTGGCGCTTTGCGAGGAACTCACGCAGCATTTGCACAAACATTTGGTATTCCTGCTCCATTTTGTATTCATCAATTGAAATTTCGATATACTTGACCAGCTGATCCATAAATGAGCGCATTCTAAATTTCACAAAAGAGTCGAAGGAGAAGCTGATGTCTGGCTGTATCATCTGGTGAATGTCTTTCCTGACACTTTCCTTCACATTGCGGTCAAGTATAAAAGAAGAAAGGTCCTCTCGATTGCCTTCAATAATAGATTGAGCTATTTCTATAATCTGGTGCTGTTCTTCCTCGTCGTGATAAAAATATTGATCTATTAAAATAGTGCGAAACCAGTCCTCCATCTTGCTTTCTATGACAAACTCATAAAAAGCCTCTTTCAGCAAGTGTATGGCATTTTCAGCTTCATGAAAAAATTGCAGCTTACCTATATGGTGATCTTCATATCGAAGATGAATTTGATCAGTACAGCCTGAAGCGGTCAGCAAATCTTGAAGCAGTGTATGTAAACGTAATGCATCCTTCTTACTTCGGAAAATGATTTCGATCAACCAAATCCCCCCTTAAAAGAAATCTCTACCTTTCGCTTCCCCTGCATAGTGAATGACTAAACAGGTGCAAGGTTTCCTTTAATGTATATGGGAGACATGTCTAAATTAGAAGCAGAAATGTGATTAGCTGATTCAACTAATGATCGATAGATGGATTCTGAGAAAAAATCGGCCGTTTAAGTTAAATGTAAGCAGATTTTTACCCTATTTATGAGAATTCGAATAAAATATCTTTTTACTGATGAAAAAGAAGAAAAAAGATATGCTATTCTCATTGAGAGGGCCATGATATCCGCCGCCCAGAAAATTTATCGCCAAAAATGAGGTTTTAAGTCAAAATTCAAAATACAAAAAAACCGCCTGTTCTAAACAGGCAGCCAAAAATATTATCTTCTTCTATTCGGACCTTCAACCAAAACAGGCTCGGATAAAAATTTAATCCGTTCCATAATGCGGCGCGCCTTCATCCGTTCCTCTTCACCGCGCTGTGTATAGGATAAATGATGTTCAAGTTCTTTTAAATCAAAGTTCGAAGTAAAAAATGTCGGCAGGTTCTCAAGCATACGGAATTGAAGCAATGGTCCAAGAACCTCATCCCTTGTCCAGCTGGACATCGTTTCTGCTCCAATATCATCAAACATAAGAACGTTAGCCCGTTTAATAGCTTCCATTTTATCATTTAATGTTGAATCACCTATAGAGCTCTTCATTTCCCTGAATAATTCTGGAACGTATACAATCATCGAAGAGACCCCTTGATTTGCGAGCGCGTTTGCTATTGCACCTAACAAGTATGATTTCCCTACACCAAATTGTCCGTAAAAATAAAGGCCCTTTTGAGAAGGATTTTTACTATAATTTGTTATAAAAGTAACAGCTTTGTCTACTGCATCAGCTCGATATACGTCATCATGCAAATCTTTAAATTTCGCATGCAATATATCCTTGGGCACATACAAGCTTTTAATTAGGCTTTCATTTTTGCGCTTTTCATCGTGAATCACTTTACGCGGGCATTTATCATACTTAATATCAATCAGGCCTCTTGTGATAACTAGCTCAGGATGATAGCCTTGCATAAAGTTAATGCATCCTTCAAGATTTGGACATTTGTTGCATTCTTTACTAAGCTTCGAATACTCATAAAGCTTAATAAGACTTCTGTTCACCATATCTTCCGTTAATTCATGCTGATGCTCAATTAGAAAAGCCTTTATATCTGGATGATTTAGCGTTTCTGCCCGCTGCTGTTCATATCTTTTTTTAAAGTCCTGGTTGCCAGTGAGCCTCTTTAATGTATCATTAATGTTCTCCATTTTTACTCACCACCCGAATGCAGTTTCTTTAATGCTTCCTGCATTTTTTTCTTTTTCTTTTCCATTTCTTCATCCTGACCTTCATTTGCGGTTTTTACATCCCCGCCATCATTATCAAACCAATCAGGCAAAAGTTCAGAGCGAATTGGCTGTTTTTTCGACGTTCTTTTGCTCGTCTTATTTCCCCCAGCCCATTCTAAATATTGTCTATGTTCGTTTTTCGCCAGCTCCATCGCATCTTTAGCCCTTTTTACTTGCTTGCGGGCCCAATGGCTGGCAATCTTCTCAACATATGACTTCGTAAGCTTCATATCTGTTTTTAACATAACATATTGAATAAGCACATTCACAACAGCCGGCAGCAATTTTTGCTGAAACAGAACGTCCTCAATTATTTTCAAGTCGCCTTTGGAAGGCTCGGCTCCTCCCGACAGATCTTTCAGTAATTGTCTCGGAGAAGTCGTTTCTAAGTATAATATGAGCTCATCCTCTTTGGATGCTGGTGCTGATTGTGCTGTACGTTGTGCTGCTGGCTGTGTACGATCCAGTAAGGACGGCAGCTGGTCATTGTGCTGAAATTGATACCAATCTCTCGCAGACTTTCGCAGTTCTTCAATATTGATATCATTATTTTCGGTAAGGGCACTTATCATAACATTTTTCATCTGTAATACATCTATATCGTATAAAAAAGCTAGATTACTAATGGCCAGTTTAACTTTTTTCGTTAAGGCATTTTTGGGCACCAGCGATTCATTTAGTCCAGCCATGAGGAGATCAAAGTCAAATGTATCTATGCTGATCTGAATGCCGTCTGATTCATCTCTTCCCATAAAGGTCGCATCTTCCTGCAAATCATGCTCCTCATATTGAGTTAACCCTTGGTGGCCTGACATATAAACATCTTGGAACGACTTTGTTGCCTCTGTGTACCCTTCCTGCGAATGTACCGCTTTATCGGAAAAGAAACGCTTTAAGCGTGCATATTGGGTCTTCCCGACTTTTTTAAATAAGTATATATTCAGCATGCCATCTAGAAAGAATTGCTGTGGCGATAAGGGGGGCTGCAGTTCATATATGAAAGAGCGTATGTCGTCCTCTTTTTTTATAAAAACCTTTAATAGTCCCATGCCTTCAAGCTTTGCCCTTGCCTCATATATTTCTTTAAGCCCCAGTCCCATAGTTGTCATCAAGTAATGATGGGTGCTTGACTCCGACCAGATTCGATTTTCCTCCACTTCTGCCCATAACGTCATATAAAGACTCAGGCAGGTGGAACCAATCAGCGGCTGGTATAAGAGTGTCATAATTTTTCTGTCGTATTCATGCAGCAGTCCGCCAGCGGCCACGGCATATCGATCAATCGGTATCAGTTCTGTCCAATGCTGGGCCAATTGTATTCAACCTCACTTCATTATAGAGAAAATCCTTTTTATAGCCTTAACTTGCAAAAAAAGAGCCAGAGATTCCACCATACACTCTTAGGCTCTGACACTCTATTGCTCTTTTTTAATTAATTCCTTTAATTCATCAATAAAAACATTAATGTCTTTAAATTGTCTATATACTGAGGCAAAACGAACATAGGCGACATCGTCCACCTTAGCGAGCCTGTCCATCACCATTTCTCCAACCTCGTCACTTTTGATCTCTGACACGCCGTTGCTGCGCAGCTCTGCTTCTACCTCTGCAGTAATCGCTTCGAGCTCCTTAAGTGCAACAGGCCGTTTCTCACATGCCTTAATCAATCCGCGCAGTATTTTCTCCCGGCTGAACTCTTCTCTCGTGCCTTCCTTTTTTACGACAACAAGCGGTATTTCTTCCACTTTTTCAAACGTCGTAAAGCGATAGTGGCATTGCTCACATTCCCGTCTTCTTCGGATGGATCTTCCGTCATCCACCGGCCTGGAGTCGAGCACACGGGTATTATTATTGTGGCATGAAGGACATTTCATACAATCAACTCCCGATTAACGATCAATTTTTTCCTTAAACTTATCTTATAAAAAAGAAGTTGTCAGTACAAGCACTTGTCACTTGTTTCCGTACCTTCCTGCTCCAATAAATTCAAATTCATTGTTTATAGCATCATATAAAGACAGCAGTTCTTTTTTTAGCGTTGGATAAATGCCTAGCGGTGAAGACTGTTCAGTTGAAATAGTAATATCCACTGCTGTTTCTAATGGCATAAGTCCTGTAACGGTAATCACAGCAAAACACTTTTTTGCACCATTTAGCTCTGCCGCTATTTCTCCATGCTCTCTTGAAGAGCTGATGATTCTCAAATTTTGTTTCCTGCGCAGTAATTGTTCCAGCAATAGAAATAATTCAGATGAATTTTTTTTATAATATCTCGTTTGCAGAGTTGGATCCAGGTGTTGATCACTTGTTTCACACTGCTTCTCGAATCTGCCCATTATTGGACGTAAAATCGGCATTTTATTTCCTCCATGATGTACATATATCTCTATTGTACTATTTTTTTGGAGAAAATTAAAAGGAGTGCATCTTATGCACTCCTGAAATTTCATTAGTTGTTTAAATTAAAGTACATTTGCTTTTGATTGCTTCACT
This sequence comes from Bacillus mesophilum, assembly GCF_008923265.1. NCBI lineage: Bacteria > Bacillati > Bacillota > Bacilli > Caryophanales > Bacillaceae > Bacillus > Bacillus mesophilum. Next base: position 808,424 of record NZ_WBOT01000002.1, read on the forward strand.
TGAACAGGACCCATTCCACGAGGCAGTTCAATGTTTTCGCTAGCACTAGCTCCCAGCGACTCTGCAATATGCTCAGCAGCAATGTTAGGATCAAGATCTCCGCAAGTATAAACATCAATGCTTGCATAGCCATGCTCAGGAAAGCTATGAATCGTTAAATGTGACTCAGAGATAATAACAACTCCGCTCACACCTTGTGGAGCAAATTTATGAAATGCCACCTCACGAATTTCAGCACCTGACTTTAATGCAGCATTTACAAACGTCTGTTCAATATACTCCATATCATTTAACTTTTCAAAATCGCATCCCCATAATTCAGAGATTACGTGACGACCCATTGTTTCCATATTCAATTTCCCCCTTTACGTTAATAAAATGAAATTCTAAGTTCATATTGACGTACTACTACCACGGGGGAAAGTTAGTCCGGAGAGGTCCTAACCCTTTAAGTAGTGATCAACCGCCATTACTTTAGAAGTTCACGATGATTAGTATACTTTGTTTATTATTTTTTTGCAACAAAAGGATTAAATATTTTATTTGAAAATTTTCAGGGAAACAGACACACTTTTTCAGCTTCCATTCGCATTTATAACATCCGCCTGGAAATAGCAAAGTGAATCAATTCTTACTATTGCCCTAACATGCAGAGATATACGCCAAAGAAAATGATACTCAATGCGCCTGAAGATGTCCGCTAGTAATGGAGGCTAGCGGTTCCATGGAATATAAGCTGGTATTTTACAGAAGGAAACGCAGCTTATTTCATTCTTAATAGCAAAAAAATCCCACTCTGCATAAACAGAATAGGATCTTCGGCTTTCTTTTTAAATGATTAACTTACCTTTATGTTCTTTATCTCAACAAGCTGCATGGCCACGTGTTTTGCCAGATCTACAACTCGGCAGGAGTAGCCCCATTCATTATCGTACCAGGCCAGAACTTTTACTTTATTTTCGCCTATTAGCATCGTGGACAAGCTATCAATAATCGCTGAATGTTCATTTGTATTAAAATCAACTGACACTAAAGGTTCATCTGTAATTGCGAGGATACCCTGTAACTCATTGTCTGCGGCTTGTGCAAATGCTGCGTTGATTTCATCAATCGTCACTTCTTTTTGCAGATCCACTACAAGGTCAACAAGTGACACGTTCGGGGTTGGCACTCTTAGAGCCATGCCGTGTATCCTTCCTTCTAATTGCGGCAGCACTAAAGATAAAGCTTTCGCAGCTCCTGTAGAGGTGGGGATGATTGATTGTCCGCAAGCACGTGCCCGACGTAAGTCCTTATGCGGATTATCAATATTTTTCTGATCGTTTGTATAAGCATGAACAGTTGTCATTAAACCATTAATAATGCCAAAACGCTGATCAAGCACCTTTACTACCGGAGCAAGGCAATTTGTTGTACAAGAAGCATTTGAAATAATATCATGCTCTTCAATATTTAATGCGCTTTCATTTACGCCCATAACAATTGTTACATCCTCATTCTTCCCAGGTGCTGTTAAAATGACCTTTTTGGCGCCAGCATCAAGATGAAGACTTGCCTTATCACGAGAATTAAATTTACCTGTCGCTTCAATGACTATGTCGATAGCAAGTTCATTCCAAGGAAGCTGCAGGGGATCTCTGCTGTTTAATAATTTTATTCTTTTGCCATTAACAATTAAAGCATTTTCCTCTGTTTGGATAGCTGCTTCAAAGGTTCCGTGATTCGTATCATATTTAAGTAAATGTGCTAAAGTTTCAGCAGGATAACTAGCATTGACCGCTACAATTTCAAGATTATGATCAAGGATCGCCTTTCTAAAGACCATTCTCCCAATTCTGCCAAATCCATTAATCGCTATTCTCGCCGTCATATGATGTGATGACCCCTTTCAAATTAATGTTATACTTATTAATTTGCTAATCTTCAATTAGTATAACATATATTGCATTTAATGCGATATATTAAATAACACATTTAAGAATATCATTTTCATTCATATGCATATAAGAAGGATTTCTTGCTCTTTTCCATTTTCTAACAAAAAACCTTGCATGACGATATGCAAGGTAAGAAAGACGTAATCTAAAATTTTTTCAGCTGGTGTCAGTGATGATTCGTTATTCCCCACTTTTTCAATAATGAGAGTAATTGATGTTGAGTCTCTTCAATGGTTCCAATGTTGTAAATGATGTCATCCGCAAGCTTCTTTTTATCCGCAAGCGGCAATTGTGAACGTATACGTGCTTTTGCTTCATCTTCAGTAAGCTTGTTTCTTGCCATTAGACGTGCTAATTGCGTCTGTTCATCAACATAAATTAACAAAGTCTGATCCGCCAGATATTCCAGCTTACTTTCAAAAAGAAGTGGAATATCAAGGATAATCAGTGATTCTCCTTTTTGAATCGCAGCCTCTTTTTTTTGCAGCATCTGTTGGCGTACAGCTGGATGCACAATGCTATTAAGCTTTAAACGCTGTTCTTCTTCTTGAAAAATAATGGACCCTAACTTCGCTCTGTCAATTTCATCTGTTTCGTTAAGTATATCCTCACCAAAATGATGCACAATTTCTTCATAAGCTTCTGTCCCTTTTTCAACTGCTAAACGAGCTTCTATATCTGCATCAATCACCGTAAATCCCATTTTTTTTAACATGGAAGAAACTGTACTTTTCCCACTGGCTATTCCGCCAGTTAATCCAATTACAAGTGACATGTTAAATCCTTTCTCCTAAATTTTCCAAACACCTATAATGATCAGCAATAGACCAGGCAAAAATGAAAAACGCTGAATAAATAGGCTGTTGGAGAATATTGCACCGATTTTAAGTCCAAACAGAACAAAGAGGGAACTCATAACAGCTACCGCTAATGCAAGCAAGTAAGGTGAATATCCAAGCAGAGCCGCTCCAATTCCAGCTCCAAATGCATCTAGTGAAAGAGCAAGCCCTAGCAGGATCGCTTCAATTCCCACAATTGTTCCTGACTTATCAAAATCGGCTGACATAGGTTTCTTTAAAATATGAACCACAAGACCAAGTGATTTGATTTCAAAATTGACAATGGTTTTCTCATGGGGAAGCAGGTCTTTATCTTTCTCTTTTTCCGGCCGAAAAAACTGATACAGTACCCAGCAGCCAAGAGCAATGAGAATGATTCCACCAATTTGCTCAGCCGCATGAGGCGACAAAAATTCAACAATAATATGCCCAAGCCCCATCGCAATAAAAAGAGTGACCGCCGAACAGCAAGCAATAATCACGATAGACTTAATAGGAATTTTCATTTTCCTTAATCCATAAGTTAAACCAACACTAAAACTATCCAAGCTTACCGCGAACGCAAGCAATAGAAGTGTAAATGAATACGACATATGATAGAGCTCCTTCCTGTCAATCGCTAGGATAGTATATGGAAGAAGCCCATCCAGTGTTAATAAGAAATGCGGAAGGCGCTTGCTCTTATAAGGAACGCTGACTAAGTGCGCCACGTCCTGTGGCAACGTCTGCATAACCCACGTCCTGTGGGTCACAAGCATAAGGCGAGCCGACTGGAAGGTTGTTCTTTAACCTTCTAGGCGGATTGACTTATGACCTCGAGCCCCTAGCGCCTGCAGCTGGACAACACGAAATGCGGAAGGCGCTTGCTCAGGGGCGACACCTCGAGGGCTAGGCGCTGCAGCTGGACAATCGAAATGCGGATGCGCCTTGCCTTATTCTTTTGTTTGGCAGGTTGGGCAGAAAACAGTGCCTCTGCCGCCGGTAATGATTCTTTCTAGGGCAGTTCCGCATATTTTACATGGTTCGCCTTTCCGGCCATACACGAATAAATCAAGCTGGAACATTCCTATTTGCCCTTGTGAATTAATGTATGAACGGATGGTGCTGCCGCCCTTCTCGACTGCATCTTCTAAGGTACGGTTTATTTCTGTATGAATACGTGCAATTTCTTCTGCACTTAAAGTATTGGCTGCTCTCTCAGGATGTACATTCGCTCGAAATAATGTTTCATCTACATAAATGTTCCCAAGTCCAACCACTGTCTTTTGATCAAGCAAGACCGTTTTTACATGCCTTGCTGTTTTAGCAAACCTTGCCGCTAATAATTCAGGTGTAAAAGACTCTGTCATTGGCTCTGGCCCAAGCTGGGAAAGAGGAAGATATTGAAAAACCTCCTCCTTTTTATATAAATGCATTGTCCCAAATTTACGAACGTCTTTATACCTTAGCTCCGTATCATCGGTAAAATGAAAAATCACATGCGTATGTTTATCAACTGGCTCATCGCTTTGCGTTAATGCGTATTTCCCTTCCATTCGCAGATGAGAAATCAGTGCCAGTCCTTCTGTATATAGTATTAAAAACTTCCCTCTTCTGCCAATGTCAATAAAGGATTGACCAATTAGCGCATCCTTAAACTGAGTCAACTCTTCTGGAAACTTAATTATTTTTGGCCAAAATACAGAAACATCTTTAATTTCTTTTCCGATAATCAGCTCTTTCAGTGTTCTCCGAACCGTTTCAACCTCTGGCAATTCTGGCATTTCTTATCACCTGCATCTTTTACTTAGTTTTTATTATTTTGCATCAAACCATGTTGGACCAAAGGAAAAGTCCACTTTCAAAGGAACTTTTAGTTCTACCGTGTTTTCCATAACCTCTGGAACGATTTTAGAAAGCAATTCAATTTCATCTTTTGGTGCTTCAAAAATCAATTCATCGTGTACTTGAAGCAAAAGACGAGATTTTGCTTTTTCTTTTTCTAATCTGGCAGCCATGTCAATCATTGCTTTTTTGATGATATCTGCTGCACTGCCTTGAATTGGTGTATTCATAGCCGTTCGCTCAGCAAAGCTGCGCATATTAAAATTCCTGCTTGTTATTTCAGGCAGATATCTTCGTCGCTGCAGAAGTGTTGTTACGAAGCCTTTTTGCTTCGCATCATAAACGATATCTTCCATATATTGTTTTACTCCAGGATAGCTTTCCAGGTAACGTTCTATAAATTGTCCCGCTTCCTTTCTTGTAATCCCGAGGCTTTGAGAAAGTCCGTAATCACTTATTCCGTATACGATACCAAAGTTAACCGCTTTAGCATGGCGGCGCATATTGGAGGTAACATCTTCTGCTTCCACATGAAAAACTTCCATTGCCGTTTTCGTATGGATATCTAGATCTTCTCTAAAAGCAGAGATCAGTTTTTCATCATCAGCAATATGAGCCAGCACTCTTAGTTCAATTTGAGAATAATCAGCTGCAAAGATCACCCAGTCTTGCTCAGAAGGAATAAAGGCTTGTCTAATTTTTCTGCCTTCCTCCAGACGTATCGGGATATTTTGCAGGTTAGGATCCGTGGAACTGAGCCTTCCTGTTTGCGTGAGGGCCTGATTAAATCTTGTATGCACCTTTTCAGATTCATTATTCACAACTTTTAATAAGCCTTCAATGTACGTGGACTGCAGTTTGCCAAGCTGGCGATAATGTAAGATTTCACGAATAATTTCATGATCAGCTTCCAGTTTTTCAAGAACATCTGCAGATGTGGAATATCCTGTTTTTGTCTTTTTAATAACCGGCAGGCCAAGCTTATCAAATAAAATAACACCAAGCTGTTTTGGAGAATTGATATTAAAGGCTTCACCGGCTAAGGCAAATATGTTTTTTTCAATCTCATCCAACTTTAAAATGATTTCTTTTCCCATCTCTTTTAAGCGGTTCAAATCCACCTTAATTCCAAATGACTCCATGTCAGCAAGAATAAGGGATAAGGGCATTTCAAGATTGTAAAAAAGATCGGATTGCTTATTTTTTTCAAGCTCATCAATCAGCTGATTCTTTAAGGAATCCAGCACTAACGCTTTCCGAACAAGATGCTCGGCCAGTTGTTCCTTTTCCGGCACTTTGCGCTTTGCGCCTTTTCCATAGAAAATTTCGTCCGATTGAATAGCTGAATATCCGTGCTTTTTGGCAACTGATGCCACATCTTCAATAGTTTCTGATGGATCAATGATATAGGTTGCTAAAAGCAGATCAAAGTCAACACCCTTTAGGTGGATGCCATGATGACGCAGTGATACTTCCGAACGCTTAGCATCATAAACGGTTTTCTTCTTATCAGGGTCTTCCGCCCACTTTTTAAACAGTTCAGACTGCAAGGCAGCTTCCTTACTGATAAAGTAACTTCCTGATTCATTTACAATTGAAAAACCTGTGATATCAGCATAATGATAATTATCTTCTAGTATCTCTACATAAAAAGCATTGTGATCTGTCAGCATCGCTTGTTCAATTTTCTCGACAATTGTATACGAAATTTCCTCTAAGCTTTCTTCCTCGGCATCCTCATCGGCAACACCAAGCTTGTCCAGCAGGGAATTAAAGCCCAGTTCTTTATATAAACTTTTGACTTGGTCTAATTCATATCCTTTATAATGCAAATCCTGCAGAGATACTTCAACTGGTGCTTCTCTAGTAATGGTGGCCAGCTGTTTGCTCATGATCGCTTGGTCCTTATGTTGTTCAAGCTTTTCTTTTAGCTTGGCACCACTTACCTGATCGATCGAATTCAGCAGGTCTTCAAGAGTTCCAAATTCTTTTAAAAGTTTTAGCGCCGTTTTTTCACCGACTCCTGGAACACCGGGAATATTATCTGAACTATCTCCCATTAGTCCCTTCATATCAATAATTCTATCCGCTGTAATCCCATACTTTTCTTCAATATGTGCGGGTGTATACTCTTCAATTTCGGTAATTCCTTTTTTCGTTATCGCAACTGTTGTGTCTTCGGAGCTTAATTGTGTTAAATCTTTATCTCCAGAAATCACTTTCACTTCAAAGCCTTCCTTTTCCGCCTGAAGTGAAAGGGTACCGATAATATCATCGGCTTCATAGTTTTCTAATTCATAGCGGGAGATGCTATAGCGATCCAGCAGTTCTCTTATAAATGGAAACTGTTCTGACAGCTCTGGCGGCGTTTTCTGTCTTCCTCCTTTATATTCGCTGAAGGTCTGATGGCGAAAGGTCGTCTTTCCAGCATCAAAGGCGACAAGAATATGTGAAGGTTTTTCATCCTCTAAAATTCTTGTCAGCATCATTGTAAAGCCATATATAGCATTGGTATGTACACCTTTATCATTGTTTAGGAGCGGCAGTGCAAAAAACGCACGATAAGCGATGCTATTGCCGTCTATGAGAACAAGCTTATTTTTCGTCATCCTTTTCTTCCTCCCGTATTTTTTTCAGGCATCATGTATTATAAGCCTAAAAAAACCGTTATTTCCTTTATTTTATCATGTCATGATAAGGAAAGGAAAATAACGGTTTGTGTGTATGGTTTCTATTTATTCTGTATCAGTGTAACCCATCAACAAGCGTGCATATGGTGAATCAGATGGCAGAACAATAACTGTTTCGCCATTGATCGTCTTTTTGTAAGATTCTAATGTTCGATACAAACTATAGAAACTTTGATCTTTGGAAAAAGCTTCATTATAGATTCTTGCTGCTTGTGCTTCTCCTTCTGCCCGGATTTGTTCAGCTTCAGCTTTTGCAGCTGCCAGCATTTTTGTGACATCCCGATCCGTCTCGGCAATGATCTTATTTTTTTGAGCATCCCCTTTGGATAAATACTCCTGTGCAGTTGATTCACGTTCAGAAATCATTCTTGTAAACACAGATTGCTCGTTCTCTGGCGGAAGATCTGTTCTTTTAATGCGTACATCAGTCACTGAAATACCATAATTATCTTTTGCAAGAAGGTCATTTACCATCTCTGTTATCTCAGTGTTGATGGATCCTCTAGAAGACTTCTCATCATTAATAATCTCGTCATAATCAAGCTGTCCAAGCTGCGTTCTCGTAACAGAGTATATAAATTCCTCCATTTTTGCTTCTGCGCCTTGAAGCGTTCTTGCATTGGAAATCATTTTAATTGGGTCTTCTATCTTCCAGACTGCATAGTTGTCAATAATCATACGCTTTTTATCTTTTGTATTAATTTCCGCTTCAGATACATCGTATGTCATTTGATACTTTGGCAGTGTTGTTACGCTTTGGATAAACGGAATTTTATACGAAAGACCTGGTGAATTCTCAATGCGGACAACTTCTCCAAACTGGCGGACTACTTTGTATTCACCCTCCTTGACGATAAAGAGGTTCATAAACAAAATAATAAGAATCGCGATGAAAATAACAGCAAAAATGCCAAACTTAATAAATTTGCGGTTTCTAAGCTGATTGCCTCCCCCGCCTCCGCGTTCATTCATATTTACTATGTTTTGATCACTCATTATTTTCACTTCCTTCAGCTGCTGGCTTTTGCTGCTCTTTCTCTAACGGTCTGATTGGGAAATACTTCATCGTATTGCCATCATCATTCATGATATAGATCTCAGAACCCGGCAATACTTGTTCCATCGTTTCGAGCATTAACCGCTCCCTCGTGATTTCAGGGCTGTTTCTATATTCTTCATATAAACTGTTAAAGACTGCAACATCTCCACGGGCACCCTGAAGCCTGGCTTCCTGCTCACCTTGTGCGCGGGATTTAATTGCTGAAACCTCACCTTGTGCCTCATTCATTCTTTGATTCTTGTATTTCTCAGCTTCATTGATCTTTGTGTTCATTGTTTCACGTGCATCTGTTACATCGGTAAAGGCTTTTCGAACATCTTCATTAGGCAGCTCTACATCCTGCAGTTTAACCGCTAAAATGGAAATACCTATGTCATATTTTTCAACGAGTGATGTTAATAAATCCCAAACATCTGCTTCTATTTGTGCTTTCCCTGAAGTTAGAGCATCATCTATTTGTGAACTTCCGATAATACTGCGAAGTGATGAAGATGTACCATCATATAAAATTTCTTCTGGATCTTCAGCATTGAAAAGGAATTTCTCCGGATCAGTAATTTTCCATTGAACAACAAGGTCTGCTAATACAATATTCTCATCCCCCGTGATCATTTTCGTTTCATCAGGAAAGTCCTTAATCTCTCCTTCTTGCTCTTCATAACCAAACTGGAGACTGAATGTTTCTTTTGATAATTTTTCGACGCTCTGAATTGGCCAAGGCATTTTAAAATGCAATCCAGGTTCGGTAATTGTGTCTTCGGCATCTCCAAAGGTTAAAATAACCGCTTGATCTGATTCATCGACTGTATACCATGAAGTAAAGGCAATAATGGCTAAAACGACAATTGCAATCGCCAAACCCGATAATGTATAAATTCTTTTTAAACTAACCATTTATACTCCCCTTCCCTGTTTCTTTGTCTGTAACTTTATTACGAGCTGAATACAGAAAAGTTTCATAAAAGTTACAATTCACTAAATATAATATTGAATATTCCAAATGAGGAAATACAAGAAGACAGAGAATGACTAAAAACACCGAAGTTCATATGAGTGTTATTCATCTATGAAGAAAAGATTGTAAAAAAGCATAAAGAAAAGGAGAAAGCGGGGTAAGCTTTCTCCTTTCTTTGGTACCTTGGATGAAGGGGTTTCCCTAATCATTATAAAGGTCTATTGTAAATAGAAAATAAAAAGACTGTAAATATAATGTAAACCCTTCATTTTTTATCTGTTTTTCCAGATCTATCGCACGTGGTCTTCAACTTTCCCTTTTGGAAGTTCAATATGAAATGCTGTGCCTTCACCTACATTACTTTCAACAGAGATTTTCCCCTTATGAGCTTCCACAATATGCTTTACAATCGCAAGACCTAATCCGGTTCCGCCTGAATTTCTGCTTCTTGCTTTATCAACTCGATAAAAACGCTCAAAAATCCGCGGAATTTCCTCTTGATCAATTCCAATACCTGTATCCTGAACCTTAATATGTACTTTTTTTGGCCCATCTGATACCGACAAAGAAACTCTTCCGCCTTGGGGTGTATAGGAAATAGCATTTGATAATAAATTGATGATTACCTGTTTGAGCCTAGCTGGATCTCCCTCCATTAAGACGGCTGATTCCTGCCTCTCAAAGAAAAGAGAGATATCCTTTTCTTCCAATTTTCCATGCATAATAGCCAAAACTTCTTTCATCATCACTTGAATATCGAATATTTCTTTAGACAAACTAAAGCCCTGCTGCTCAATCTTTGATAAATCCAGCAGGTCCTGAATAAGGGATTGCAAACGATCGCTTTCCTGCAAAATGATTTTTAAGAAGTCGGTTAATGCCTGCTTATCTTCCATTGCACCGTCCAGCAAAGTCTCTGAAAACCCTTTGATAGATGTAATAGGAGTTTTCAGTTCATGCGAAACATTTGCAACAAAGTCTTTCCTCATTTGCTCGAGTTTCTTTAACTCTGTAATATCATGAAATACAAGCAAGACGCCTTTCCAGACATTATTCGTACCAATAATAGGCACTCCTGAAACATCGAAATGCTTTCTTTCAATCCCAACAGGAATCAGAAGCTGTTTGCGCACTTTATGTTCGGTCATAAATACTTCTTCAACCATGGATGTTAACTCATTATTATCCATCACATCATAATACAGCTTATGTAAGTAAAAGGAAGATTTCACTTCGAAAATCTCTTTATAAGATCTGTTAATTAAATTGATATAGCCTTTGCTATCAATAAGAACGAGCCCGCTGCCCATGTTTTCGATTAATGTCTCAATTCGATCTTGCTGAATCTCTTGAGATTTCACCATTTCCTGCAGATTTCTAGCTAAAATATTTATAGAATTACTTAACATACTTGTCTCATTCAGTGGATCTTCATATGTTCTTGCCCTATAATTCCCTTTTGCCAGTTCAATGGCTACTTTTGTAGCTGACTCGATCGGCTGTGTATAATTAGACGTTATACGAGTTACAAGGAGAATAATGATAAAGAGCGCCGCTCCAAGACTAATGGTCAATGTCCACCAGATTTGCCTATAAGCATCTTGTACTTGTGTGATCGCTGTGCTTAAAATAATGTAACCATCAGGATCTTCACTAGAACCTATGGGCCGCCAATAATAATTCAAGTCAAAACCGCCTTGAATCTCCAGGAAATCTTCTGAGCTATAGACTCCATTTGTTATTTCCTCAACAATGGCTTCATGCCTGCTTACATTGTTTTTATCATGGCTCTCAATTACAATACTCCCATTAACATTCGCAATTGTAATCTGAACATTTAATGCATCTGCCATTTCTTTTACTTTTCCGCCGCTAAGTCCGTTGACACCGCCTTGGTCATCGACATAATTCTTTACTAGATCACTCTCATTTTGCAGGCGTTCATCAAAGGACTGTAAAGAATTTGTTTTAAAAAGCTGCCCTAATAAAATACCCAGAAAAATTAATACAGCGATAATTAAGGTAATAAGGGCAAACAAAAGCCTCGATCTGAAATTTATCATTCTTTCTTAGGTTCCTCCAGTTTATATCCTAGTCCGCGAATCGTTTTAATATAAACAGGCTTTTTCGTATCATGTTCAATTTTTTCTCGCAAATGGCTGATGTGAACATCGACAATGCGTGTATCCCCTGCAAAGTCATAGTTCCAAACTGCACTTAAAAGCTGATCTCTTGTTAACACCCTGCCTTTATGCCTGCCTAGATAAAGCAGAAGTTCAAATTCCTTTGGTGTTAATTCTAAAAGCTCTTCATCTGCAAAAGCTTCGTATCGATCCGGATAAATTTTCAGCTCTGCAATTTGAATATAATCCTGAGATTCTGCTTGGCTTACATCATATTCTGGCTGCGTTTGTATTCTGCGCAAAATAGCTTTTACACGCGCAACAACCTCACGGGGACTAAATGGCTTCGTCATATAATCATCAGCGCCCAATTCAAGTCCTAGTACTTTATCAAATTCATCATCCTTTGCCGTCAGCATTAAAATAGGCACTTCTATCTTTTGCTGTCTAAGCTGTTTGCATACTTCAATTCCATCCATTTTCGGAAGCATTAAATCGAGAACAATTAAGTCGGGTTTTTCTGAAATAGCAAGTTCCATCCCCAGTTCTCCATCCTCTGCAGTTAAAACATCATATCCAGCTTGCTGTAGATTATATTGCAGCAAAGTAACAATAGATTGTTCATCATCGACGACAAGTACTTTTTTATTCATGAAAAGCCTCCGATATTTTTATTCCCCCAAAAGCATCACCGGCTAAACGGCAATGCGGCCCCCAACTACCTAAATCTATTATAATATAAACACTTCTTTACAATGCAACCCTTTCAGAAGAATATCTGTTAATGTAAGCATTTTCATTATAAAAGATAAGGCTTATAAGTGTCGGTCTAATAGGAACTTTGTTCAGTCAGGCAGAGAAAATTAATTTTTTTAACATAAAGTACTTTAGAAAATATGTGGCAAATATGGAGGGTAGGAACAAAATATTGAACTCTAACGATAACTCAATACAACAGGCAATTTTGTCATTCACTAAAAAGAAAGAATAAGGTTATTATTAGAACACTTGCATGCACAGGGAGGAAGGCTTGCGCTTCCAGACAGTTCCTCGAAGTTTCCCTCTGAAATCAATTGAACTTACTTCCTCCCGAGCCATGCATTTTGGCGTTATATGATCCAATCGAACACTATATGTTTTATGTTTATAGAACCTCTATCTACTTAAAAGCTTTCTGCCTTTTTCACAGGAATATAAATATCCATTTCTTTGTCTTCAGTACCATAGCATCGTTCATCATAGAACTCGAATTCAATCGTTCCATTATGCTCATATCCTGATTTCGGAAACCATTCTGTGAAGATATAATTCCAGGTGGACTGAATAGATGCAGTGAACATTTCCTCATTTGCTTTCGGTGTTGTAAACACTGCATATTCCTGCCCAGGAAAACTTCTGTATACTAATCCCTCAGGTGCAATAGTTCCCTCAGCTACTTCCATTCCGATGATGTAAACAAACTCACCTGAAGTAGAATTAAAATCTGTACAAATTCCATATTCTTCGTTATGGTGCAAAGGATTAGGAATCGCAGCTCCTAATTTATTTTTCATATACTGCTGCCAAAATTCTGGAATATCTTGATTATTTTGACCATCCTGATTCTTCGTTTTAAGTTCGTAGCCAATGATGTGAAAAGCTGGTTTCGTAAGTAGTTTTGGTTTCATTTCTAGTCCTCCTATTAAAGGGTTTTTATTTAGGCAGGCTTTTCCTCTTAACGGACCGGACATTTTCTTTGCACCCCTATATTGCTTTGGTGAAACCCCATAGAACTTTTTAAATGCCCGATTAAATGATTCATGATATTGAAACCCAACGCTGATCGCAATTTCTATCACTTTTTCATTTGTATAAAATAATCTTTCCGCTGCGGTTGTCAGCCTTCTCTTTCTGACATATTCCATCACAGATTCTCCAATCATGGCCTGAAAAACACGATGATAATGAAAAGGAGAAAAACAAGCAATCTCAGCCAGCTGCTCCAACGATATGTGTTCATGAATATGATTTTCAATATAATCCAGTGTTAATTGGATAGAGTTTATATAGTCCATTTCCGTCACCTGCCTACTACCACTATAACAGCAAACAAACGTTTGTTCTTAACTTTTCTTGCTAAAAAACTGTTTTTGCAAACTATTCTGTTTCTTGATTTTAACTTTCCCTGAAGAGGAAACTGGGCCCTGCTCCATATTGATAATAAAAAACCAACAATAAAAAAACCGAAAGATTAGAAGGGGTCTTCTAATCTTTCGGCTCATTTCTTAAGTCTCAATATTCCTTAATAACTTTAGTAAATTAAAAGTTATCAAGTGCATTTCCATCCATCTGCTGGATCCGATGAGGCGGACATACAACTAGTTCTCCTCGAATGACAACTTCATTTTCTTCATTTGTTCCTATTACACTCAGTTGGATGGTATGTTCAGTGGTGTTTACCGCTGTTACTTCAAATAAAAAAGTAACAGAAGCATAGTGATAGACAGGCTTAACATAATCAAGGTCCTGCTTTAAAATGTGGCTGCCCGGGCCGGGAAGGTACTTGGAAACAGCTGAAGTAATCATGCCATTTAACATGATACTTGGCACAATAGGTTTCTTATACGGAGTTTGTGAAGCATAATCATGCTGAATATATAAAGGGTTGGCATCATTTGTTAATCCTAGATATAACAACAGATCTTTATCCTCAATTACTTCTGTTAAGGTTAATTTTTCGCCTTTTGATATCTCTTCAATCTTTCTTCCTATCTTTCTTTTTTTCCCTAAAAGCATGCAAACACCTCCACAAATATGTAAGCGGTTTCATTTTTGAACAAAATAAAAGACTTCTTTAGCATATTAAAATCAACTGTTGACTTATTATTCTGTCATTTCATATTATCATAAATCATCAGGATAAGCAAAATGAATATGAAAAGGTGAACCTTATCTCTTTTTTGTTATTTATCAATAGAAACAATTAAAAAGGATTGAAGGAATTGTACAGCTAGTCACAATTCTTTCAACCCTTTTATGTTGTCAAATCCGATCAGTTCTCTTTTTAAACAAGAATCTCTAAGACGCTCTTAACAGAATGAACAGATTGATTCAATGCTGCTTTCTCGTTTTCTTCTAAATCAAGCTCAATAATCTTTTCAATCCCGTTAGCACCTAAAATTGTCGGAACACCGAGATAAATACCCTCATATCCGTATTCACCCTCCAGGTAGGCAATTGCCGGAAGTACACGGCGCTGGTCTTTTATAATGGCTTCACACATTTCAACTAAGGCAGCTGCTGGGGCATAATATGCACTGCCGTTTCCTAGCAGGTTAACGATTTCACCGCCGCCTTTGCGAGTCCGTTCAACAATTGCCTCTAAGCGTTCTGCTGGTATTAATGTTTCCAGCGGAATACCACCTGCATATGAATAACGGACAAGCGGAACCATGTCATCACCATGGCCTCCTAATACGAATCCAGTAATATCTTTTACAGAAAGATTCAATTCCTGCGCTACAAATGTTCGGAAACGTGCAGTATCTAATACCCCTGATTGTCCAATCACACGATTTTTAGGAAAGCCAGACTCCTTAAATACCGTATATGTCATAGCATCAACAGGATTTGTTAAGACGATAATATAGGAATTAGGAGAATATTTGACGATCTCCTGTGTTACACTTTTCATTACCTTTTGGTTTGTCTGTACTAAATCATCACGGCTCATGCCAGGCTTACGTGCAATTCCAGCAGTGATCACGACAATATCTGAATCCTTCGTGTCCTCATAATTGGATGTACCGATAATATTTGCATCAAACCCCTGTACCGGACTTGCTTCAAGCATATCAAGCGCTTTCCCTTTTGTGGGATTTTCATTTTGAGGCATATCAACCAGCACGACATCTCCAAGCTCTTTTTGAGCAAGCAGAAAGGCTGTTGTTGTGCCAGTAAATCCGCCGCCGATAACAGATATTTTTTTTCGTCTCATTGTCATGAAATATTCCTCCTACACATGATGAATATATTCGGTTTAAACAAAAGGCTGTTCTATTCGAACAGCCTTCGCAAAAGAGTTATTGAATAGGATTAACCCATATTTTTAATTAATTCATCTCCGAATTCAGAGCATTTTACTTCTGTTGCTCCATCCATTAAACGGGCAAAATCATATGTTACAACTTTAGATGCAATTGTTGTTTCGACTGATTTCAGGATTAAGCTTGCTGCTTCACTCCATCCTAAATGCTCAAGCAATAGTACACCTGATAGAATCACAGATGATGGATTTACTTTATCAAGACCAGCATACTTAGGTGCTGTTCCATGTGTTGCTTCGAAAATTGCATGGCCAGTTTCGTAGTTAATGTTAGCGCCAGGTGCAATTCCGATTCCTCCAACTTGTGCTGCCAAAGCATCAGAAATGTAATCACCATTCAGATTCATTGTTGCCACAACGTCAAATTCACTTGGACGTGTAAGGATTTGCTGTAAGAAGATATCAGCAATAGAATCTTTAACAATGATTTTGCCAGCTGCTTCAGCATCAGCTTGTGCTTTGTTTGCAGCATCTGCACCTTTTTCATCTTTAATGCGGTCATACTCTGCCCAAGTGAATACTTTTTCTCCGTATTCTCTTTCTGCAAGCTCATAACCCCAGTTTTTAAATGCGCCTTCTGTAAACTTCATAATGTTGCCTTTATGTACAAGTGTTACAGATTTGCGTCCTTCTTTGATTGCATATTCAATTGCAGCACGTACTAAACGAGAAGTACCTTCTTCTGATACTGGTTTAATGCCAATTCCTGAAGTTTCAGGGAAACGGATTTTATTAACACCCAGCTCGTCTTGAAGGAAAGAAATAAGCTTTTTCACTTCGTCAGAACCTTTTGCATATTCAATTCCAGCATAAATGTCTTCCGTATTTTCGCGGAAAATCACCATATCTGTGTCTTCTGGACGTTTTACTGGAGAAGGTACTCCTTCGAACCAGCGTACAGGGCGTAAACAAACAAACAAGTCAAGCTCTTGACGGAGTGCAACATTAAGAGACCGAATTCCTCCGCCGATTGGAGTTGTTAATGGACCTTTGATCGCAATTAAATACTCATTAATCGTATCTAATGTTTCAGATGGAAGCCACTCACCTGTTTGGTTAAATGCTTTTTCACCAGCAAGAACTTCTTTCCATACAATCTTGCGCTCATTGTTATACGCCTTCTCAACAGCAGCGTCTAAAACCCTCGATGCTGATGCCCAAATATCAGGACCAATCCCATCTCCTTCAATAAAAGGAACGATTGGATTATTTGGTACATTTAATACCCCATTGCTTACTGTAATTTTTTCACCTTGCATGTTCATTTCTCCCTTCCTTTTCACATCGCGTTTTCATGCCAAAATAATAAAGCGGAAAGGTCAGAAAGCAGGTCTGCCTCTAACCTTTAGCTCTCTTCAATCTAACACAGCAATTATACACAGAAAAGTAAAATGCTGTACATGATTTAGATAAGTGTAACAGCAGCTGGAAATTAGCCTCTGTTTTCAACAGGTACGTATTTTTGCATGCCTGGTCCTGTGTATTCAGCACGAGGACGGATCAAACGGTTATTTTCATATTGTTCTAGAATATGAGCTAACCAGCCAGAAACGCGGCTTACAGCAAAAATTGGTGTAAATAAATCATGATCAATGCCTAAGCTATGATAAACAGACGCAGAATAGAAATCAACATTCGGAGGCAGGTTTTTCTCTCCTGTTACAATGCCTTCAATTTGTGTAGACATTTCATACCAATGAGGTTCTCCTGTAAGTTCTGTTAATCTTTTAGACATTTCTCTCAGATGTTTTGCGCGCGGATCACCCTGACGGTATACACGGTGCCCAAAGCCCATAATTTTTTCTTTGTTCTCAAGTTTCTCACGAATATACGGGTCGACGTTATCAAGTGTTTCAATCTCAGATAACATCTTCATAACCGCTTCGTTAGCTCCGCCGTGCAGAGGTCCTTTAAGTGCTCCAATGGCTGCCGTTACACCAGAATAGACATCTGATAATGTAGCAACGCATACACGGGCAGTAAACGTAGACGCATTCAACTCATGGTCTGCGTGGAGCACTAGAGCTTTATTAAACGCTTCAATCGCAATATCTTTTGGCTCTTCGCCAGTCAGCATATAAAGGAAATTGGCAGCAAAACCTAAATCTTTCTTCGGCGCCACTGGCTCTAACCCTTTACGAATACGAGAAAAACTCGTAACAATTGCCGGCATTTTCGCTTGAAGACGAACAGCTTTTCGATAGTTTGCTTCCTCATCCATTAAATCTGCTTCTTCATCATATAAAGAAAGCAGTGAAACGGCAGAACGCAAAGCAGCCATTGGATGAACTTTATTGATTGGATACATTTTAAAGTGCTGCAGAACCTCATCAGGCAGTTCAGCATTTTCAGCAAGCAGAGATTTAAATTCCTCTAATTGCGCCTTAGTTGGAAGACTGCGGTGCCATAACAAATAAATAACTTCCTCAAAGCTTGCATTCTCCGCCAAATCATCAATATCATAGCCTACATACGTTAGTGTATCGTCTATGATTGAGCTTATAGATGACTGTGTTGCAACGATTCCTTCAAGTCCGCGTGTTACTGTCATATAAAACATCTCCTTTACGTAATAAAATTTCCCCTTACCCTTTGCACGCATAAGCGTTTACAAACATCTTGCTGAATACTCTCGAATGAATTTTCAGATAAATCTAAGCTTTAATGCCGGCACAAACAGTCATTTTGCAGACTATTTTGGATATATAACCTATTATTGCTGTCGGCTAAATGATTAGGAGGTTATGTATAGATCCTTTACAGATCCCCCTAGATAAGTAAAATTTTTATATCCTTGACCGGACTGAGCGCTTGCTCGAGAATATACAATAAAAAAAGAAAATGCTTACATTTCTTTTTGACACAAAAAAATAGTTATTTACTATTTTAATAGAGAATATGATGAATAACAAATAGTTTGCGCTTACAAGTCCTATTATAAACAATTATCTGACTTTTGTGAATGAAAACAACTTAAATTAATAAAATAAATTGTTTTATAAGAAAAATGTTATTTGATTAAATCAATTATTTTCATCAGTAAATATGCTATTCCTGCACCAATTAATGGACCGACAGCCACTGCTTTAAATATGGAGACAGCAAGGATGGTCCCTAATACTAAAGCGACTGTAATTTGCGGATCCTCAGCCAAGAGAGTTACTCCGCCTTTTGCAATAAGAGCGACCAAAATCCCAGATATGAGTGCAACCCAGGCATAAGGTGATTTAAATGCATCTCCTAAATCACGCAGCCCAATATCACCGCTCGCAATGGGAGCTAAAACAGCAATGGTAATAATAGTGACGCCCCAGTTAATTCCTTTTGATTGTATAAAGGAAAACAGATGACTCCCACCGCCAACAGCCTTTAAAATCAGCAGCACAAATACAGCGAGCATCAATGATTGGTTTTTAGCTATTATACTTATTCCCAATAATAACAATAAGAAAACAAGAGATTGCGAAATCATTATTTATTCCACCTTACACAAATTATCGTAACATAGTTATATGACCACTCATGCTAATACCTGGTAATAGAATAACATGTTCTTCTACCCAGTCAAAGATGATCCTGAAATCGACCCTCTCAGTTTTAAAAAGCAATAACTTTATCCATCATTTTTAAAGGTAATTATGGTTTGATCGTCGTATATAATCATAACACCTTTTTTCAGAATAAAGAGCAGGGGGGCCATTGATTGAACAGTATTTATCTAAACCGAACACTGAGGTTTTTCTTCGTCATAGCTATTATTATATTAAGCCTACTTTCTTTATACTACATATCAAAAATTACATATCCTTTTATCATCGCGCTGGCAATTGCCTTTTTCATTAATCCTGTTGTGAATTTTCTTGAAAGTAAAGGACGCATGCCCAGACTTCTGGCAGTATTAGTTGCGTTAACCCTTATTTTTGCCATTTTCGCCGGCTTGATTACACTGCTTGTGGCTGAAATCGTCTCAGGAGCTGATTATTTATCTAGGGTAGTACCTGCACATTTAGATACACTAATTACACATATCGAACTCTTCTTTGCAGGACAAATCATTCCGCTATATAACCAACTAACCAGCATTTTCAATAATTTAGAAACCGGACAGCAGGACACAATCATGACGAATATTGAAAATGTAGGCCGTAATTTCGGCAGTACACTAGGTACATTTATTCAGTCCTTTTTCGAAAAAATCCCAAATATATTATCATGGTTTCCGAATGCTGCAACCGTCATCATCTTTTCATTACTCGCAACTTTTTTTATTAGCAAAGACTGGTACCGTCTGTCAGGGACGGTTGGAAAACTTCTTCCTTCAAGGGCAAAATCAAGCAGCAGAACCGTTGTTGCTGATCTAAAAAAAGCTTTATTTGGTTTTATTAAAGCGCAGGCAACACTTGTTTCCTTCACAACCGTCATCATCTTAATCGGCCTGTTGATTTTACGAATCGATTATGCAATTACAATCGCGCTCATTACAGGGATTGTTGATATTATTCCCTATCTGGGAACAGGTTTAATTTTTGTGCCTTGGATTATTTTTGAAGCTATTTCCGGTGATATGGGGATGGCGATTGGTCTTGGGATTTTGTATCTTATCGTAATTGTACAGCGGCAGATCATGGAGCCGAAAGTCCTTTCCTCAAGCATTGGTCTCGATCCGCTGGCAACACTTATCTCTCTTTTTGTTGGCTTCAAACTAATTGGATTTCTGGGGCTCATTGCGGGTCCGGTCACACTTGTAATCATTTCAACTCTACATCGCGCCAACGTCTTTCGTGACATTTGGTCTTTTATAAAAGGGACAGAAAAGTAAGTAAGTGATCAAAAAGACAAAAGAGCACTGAAAAGTGCTCTTTTTTGTTACGTAATAATTTTGATATTACGTTTATTAACTCGTTTTGTAATAGCTTTAAACAGTCTCCCTTTAATTAGGGAACGTGTTGGGGGCAATAACAGAACCAGTCCTAGAATGTCTGTAAAAAAGCCTGGCAGCAATAATAAAATAGCTCCTACAAAGATACAGACTCCATCCATGATCGTATCTCCTGGCATTTCTCCGTATTGCATCTGCCTTTGTGCTTTCCTAAACGTTTCAAGTCCTTGTTTGCGCGCATAATATCCGCCTAAAAGTGCCGTGAGAAAAATAAGAAGTAGTGTTGGACCAATTCCAATTATATTGCCTGAAAGCATAATTGCTGTAATCTCTAATACCGGTATGATGATCAATATGGTCAAAAGGATGTAGCGCATAATGCCACCTCACTGTTATTTATTCTTACTAACATTGTATCAGAAATTAAAAGAACCTCAGAGTAAAAAGATTATTGGCTATTTTACGCTACAACCTAAATTCTATTCACCATACAAAAATACGATTATAAAATCAACAAAAAACCCGGCAATAAAGCAGAAAACGGAGGATACTCTGCTTATTGTCCGGGTTTTTATATGCTGAATGCTGAAATACAGTGTGCAGTCCAGCCTGTTAAATTGCCTACTATTTATTACAGGACGCTTGCATGGCCATTGTAAATAATACCGCGGCGTGCATCAACAGTAATCTCTTGTCCATCTTTGATCAACTTCATTGCGTCTTCCACGCCAACAATGACAGGAACCCCAACATTTAAGCCAACTACAGCCGCATGACTTGTAAGTCCGCCTTCTTGTGTAATAAGGGCACTGCATTTTTCAATCGCCGGCACCATTTCACGATCCGTACCAATCGTAACAAGAATAGAACCTTCTGTTACTTTCTCTAATGCTTCTTTTGCTGTACGGGCAATAACTGCTTTCCCATAAGCCGTCTTTCTGCCAATCCCTTGAGCTCTGGCAATGACATCTCCAACAACATGAATTTTCATCAGGTTCGTTGTACCAGCTTCTCCAACTGGAACACCTGCAGTAATAACAACTAGGTCACCAGATGATACAATCCCGCTGTTTAAGCTTTCTTGTACTGCAACATCTAACATTTCGTCAGTAGAAGTTGATTTTGGTCCAACTTGAGTATGAACTCCCCAAACTAATGCCAAGCGGCGGGAAACAAACTCATTGGATGTTACAGCTACGATTGGAGATTTAGGTCTATATTTTGAAATCATTCGAGCGGTGTGACCACTTTCAGTAGCTGTAATGATTGCACTTACTTCTAAATCTAATGCAGTATGTGCAACAGATTGTCCAATCGCATCTGTAATGTTATGTTCAGTGCTCTTACTGCGCTTCGATAAAATGTCTTTATGGTTAAGTGCAGATTCAGCACGAGCAGCAATATTGTGCATTGTTTGTACAGCTTCAACCGGATATGTTCCTGCAGCCGTTTCACCTGAAAGCATGATAGCATCTGTACCATCAAAGATTGCATTGGCTACGTCACTTGCTTCCGCTCTTGTTGGACGTGGGTTGCGCTGCATAGAATCAAGCATTTGTGTTGCTGTAATAACTGGCTTACCTTGAATATTACATTTTTTGATTAAGCTCTTTTGAACTAAAGGAACCTCTTCAGCCGGGATTTCTACTCCAAGATCTCCTCTGGCAACCATTAATCCATCAGAAACATCAAGGATTTCATCGATGTTATCGACACCTTCCTGGTTTTCGATTTTAGGGATAATGTTAATATAAGACGCTCCGTTATCTTCAAGAAGCTGACGAATTTCCAAAACATCCGATGCTCTGCGAACAAATGATGCAGCAACGAAGTCTACTTTTTGCTCAATTCCAAAAAGAATATCATTTGCATCCTTTTCAGTTATTCCAGGAAGCTTTACTGATACACCCGGAACATTTACACCTTTTTTATTTTTCAATGTACCGCTGTTTAAGATTTTCGTATGAATTTCACTTGTTGCTTTATCAATTTTTGTTACTTCAAGACCGATCAGGCCGTCATCTAATAAAATTTTCGAACCAACATGGATATCATCAATAAGACCTTCATATGTAACAGAAAACTTATCTTCAGTTCCTTCAACTTCAGTCATGGAAACAATGATATCATTTCCAGCTACAAGCTCAATCGCACCATTTTGCATGTTGTTTGTACGAATTTCAGGACCTTTTGTATCTAATAAAATAGCAACAGTCTTCCCAGTCTTTTCAGCTGCCTCGCGAATATTTTTAATCCGCGCGCCATGCTCCTCATAATCACCGTGTGAGAAGTTAAGTCTTGCTACATTCATACCGGCTTCAATCAGTTGTGTAAGTTTTTCAATGCTTTCACTGGCAGGACCAATTGTACATACAATTTTAGTTTTACGCATTTTTCTTCCTCCAATATCTCTTTTATATTTTATATGGATAATTCTTGAGATAACTTATATAGATCGGTATCAATCTCATGCTTCATATTAAAAACCTCTTCGAAATGAGTATCAACAACATTGTTGTTTTGAACTCCAACTGCTCGTCCGCCTTTACCCTCTAAAAGAAGCTCAACTGCACGTGCTCCTAAACGGCTTGCTAATACACGATCGAATGCTGTAGGTGATCCTCCGCGCTGGATGTGGCCAAGCACTGATACACGCGTATCAAAGTCGGTAACTTCTTTTACTTGCTTAGCAAATTCAACACCGCTGCAGACACCTTCTGCAACCACAATAATACTATGTTTCTTTCCACGCTCATGACCTTTTATTAGACGTGTCTTAATTTCCTGAATATCATACCCTACTTCAGGAATTAAGATCGTTTCTGCACCGCCTGCAAGCCCTGCCCATAGAGCAATATCACCAGCATCTCGGCCCATAACTTCAATAATAAATGTTCTTTCATGTGAAGTTGCTGTGTCTCTAATCTTATCAATAGCATCAATAACAGTGTTTAATGCAGTATCAAAACCAATTGTATATTGAGTGCCATTAATATCGTTATCAATTGTTCCAGGAACGCCAGCACATGGGAAACCTTGTTCAGTCAATGCTTTCGCACCGCGATACGAACCATCTCCGCCAATTACGACAAGCCCATCAATGCCGTGTTTCTTTAACTGTTCGATTCCCTTTTGCTGTCCTTCTTTTGTTTTAAACTCCTCGCATCTTGCTGAATAAAGCATTGTGCCGCCTCTATGTATAATATCGCCTACTGATCCTAATTCAAGCTTTTTAATATTGCCGCTGATCAGACCGGCATATCCGCCGTAGACCCCATAAATCTCAACATTATGAAAAATTGCTTTACGCACGACTGCACGAACCGCGGCGTTCATGCCAGGAGAGTCTCCCCCACTCGTTAAAACACCAATTCTCTTCATGTTCTTCTCACCTCATATTTAGAATTATGAACACTTTAAGTCCATATTTGCTAATAATGTAAATTCTTCATATTCTTTACATAATTACACACTTCATTTATTCTATATTAATCAATATTTCTAAAATACCATGAAGAACAGCCTATCTCAACTCAAACAAAAAATAATCACTAAAGACGGAATAATCCGTGAAATGAAAACGCTTATTTGTACAAAATTAAGACACAATTAGAAAACCTGCATATACAAAGTCTTGCATTCCCTCGGTTGTAAAAGAGAAGAAACCCGACTGCAATCTTCACATAGCTTAATCATACAAACTTGCTGCCACGTCAATTTGCAGAAAAAGCATTCAGATTTTCAGCTGCAACTCCTATTCTAAACGAGATTGCTCAAAGTACCAAATCAGCTGTACTGCCGTTCTCATGCTATTATTTATAACTTTATAAGCTCAATTAAAAACAAAAAACGTGCGTAAGCACGTTTTATTTTACCCCAATGTAATCATTTAAAAACGAATATTTGCCAATCTGTTTATACTTCCCATAGCGCTGATCAACTAAACCTTCTTCTGTTAAAGAAAGAAGCTCTTTTAATGAAGATATTAGAATTTCTCCTATTGCAATTGCCTGCTGCTTGATATCTTTATGTGCCCCGCCTTTAACTTCAGGAATAATTTCATCAATAATGCCAAGTTCCTTTAAGTCTGGAGCTGTAATTTTCATGGATTCTGCTGCCTTTTTGGCTTGCGTTGAATCTTTCCATAGAATCGCTGCAGCACCTTCAGGTGAGATAACAGAATAGGTTGAGTTCTCAAGCATATGAATGTGATTCCCAACTCCTAATGCAAGAGCACCGCCGCTTCCTCCTTCACCAATCACAATGCAAATAACAGGGACAGTTAAGCTGGCCATTTCAAACAAATTGCGGGCAATCGCTTCACTTTGCCCACGTTCTTCAGCAGCTTTTCCTGGATAGGCACCTTTTGTATCAATAAAACAAATAATAGGGCGATTAAACTTTTCAGCCTGCTTCATTAAGCGCATTGCTTTACGATACCCTTCAGGATGAGGCATTCCAAAGTTTCTGCGGATATTTTCCTTTGTGTCCTTGCCGCGCTGATGTCCAATGACGGTCACCGGCAGTCCTTTAAACCTTGCGATTCCGCCAACAATAGCCTCATCATCACCGAATACACGATCTCCGTGACATTCAAAAAAACCTTCAAACAACTCAGAAATATAATCTAAAGTGGTTGGTCTTTGCGGATGACGGGCTATTTGTACCCGATCCCATGGCTTCATGTGTTCATAGATATCTTCTTCCAGCCTGGCAAGACGATGCTCCAGTTTTGTTATTTCTGCTGATAGATCAACATCTGCTGTTTTAGTAAATTCCTTTAACTCGGCAATTTTCTTTTTTAACTCAACAACCGGTTTTTCGAATTCTAATTCTCCTACCACTCTAAATCACCTCCTGGCTGATGAATGGATAAAATATTTGAAAGCTGATCTTTCAGCTCGCTCCGATGAATCACTGCATCCAATTGACCATGCTTCAGTAAAAACTCAGATGTTTGGAAATCCTCTGGAAGATCTTCACGAATGGTTTGTTCAATAATTCTTCTGCCTGCAAATCCAATTAATGCACCAGGTTCTGCAAAATTATAATCTCCAAGTGAAGCGAAGCTCGCAGAAACTCCGCCCGTAGTCGGATGTGTCATAATGGAAATGATTAACCCGCCATGGTCACTGAACCTTTTCAGTGCAACACTTGTTTTGGCCATTTGCATAAGACTTAGTACTCCCTCTTGCATTCGGGCACCGCCGGACGCCGTAAAGATTACAAATGGGACAGATAGTTCATCAGCCTTTTCAATGGCACGCGTAATTTTTTCACCGACAACTGACCCCATACTTCCCATGCGGAAGGTAGAATCCATCACGGCAACAACAAGGGACTGGTCGTCTACTGTCCCGATTCCAGTAACAACAGCTTCATTGATATTTGTTTTTTGTCTATCTTTTTCCAGTTTTTCTAAATAACCTGGAAAGTTTAATGGATTCTCAGAAACCATATCTTCATTGATTTCTTCAAAGCTTCCATGATCAAGAAAACTTTCCAGACGCTCAGAAGCATTCATGGAAAGATGAAAATCACAATTTAAACAAACCTTCAAATTTTTAACCAGTTCTTTTGAATACATGATCTTTTTACAATTTGGACATTTTGTCATAATGCCCTCGGGAACATCCTGCTTCGCTGCTTCCGATGGTATTGTTGCATATTTAATCTTTTTGGTTTTCGTAAAGATCTCTTTAAACAAGATGAAACCTCCCCGTTTGATAGTAATACAAAATTATAATTTCCCCACCCCACCAGTGGTCTGACCACCAATGCATAAAAAGTTGCTGATTGCGAAAACCCAAAGGCGCAATCAGTCAGTTTTATTTAACATTCATTTCAAAAGTTCATTCATAGTTACTTCATAAAGATACCATTTAAATAAAAACATCGCTTTAGCGTCCATCATTTTACTCTTGTCCAACTACTATAAACGATTAAATTTAAAAATAGTGCTGAAATATGTCAGCTTTCATTCGACAAGCTTTCTTAGCATCTTATAAGCACCGCGGATTCTCATTTCTTCTTTTGTTTGCAGTTCTTCAATTAAATGAAGATAATCATGCTTTTGAAGCTCTTCAGCAGGGAAATCGAGCGAATTATAATAGTCTTTTAAAATTTCCCACATTCTTAAAAACAAATGATTATCTGCCAATAAGATGATTTTATAGAAAAATTCATCATCTGTAAAAGTCGTCTGCTCTGTCCAGTTTTTAAAAGCGAAGAGTTCATCTTGAGTCTTTTTTTGCATAATAAGCCATAAGCAGTCAAGTTCAATTAAAAATTTTGTTTCCTTAATATCCTTTTTAGCTTTTTCATCCTGAAGAATAAATGTACTGAGCACCTGTACAAGCTGATGACCTTTAAAGTCGCGTATAAAAGTGCCCTCTCCTCTTCTTGTTTCGATGAGACCAAGCAGTTCCAGCGCTCGAAAAGCTTCGCGAACAGAAGAACGCCCAACCTTCAGGCGTTCGGATAATTCACGTTCAGATGGCAATTTATCTCCAGGTTTTAAATTTTCTGCTGCAATCATTTCGCGAAGCTTCTTAACAATTACGACATATATTTTAGATCCGGTTTGAGCTGATAACACGTCAGTTCATCACTCGCTTTTTCCGATAACAGCTAATCTGATTGTTTTCTCTTTTACTTCTTCAGGATCTACTTTCAGTCGTGCTACCCCAGTTTCCATTGCTGCCTTGGCGACCGCAGCAGCTACAGCAGGCGCAACTCTCGAATCAAATGGCCCTGGTATAACATAATCAGCATGCAAATCTGATTCATCTATAAGACTAGCAATCGCCTCAACAGCAGCGACCTTCATTTTTTCATTAATATGAGTTGCACGCACATCAAGAGCACCGCGGAAAATGCCTGGAAAAGCAAGAACGTTATTGACTTGGTTCGGAAAGTCGGATCGTCCCGTACCTACAACCAGTGCCCCTGCTGCTTTTGCATCTTCTGGCATAATCTCAGGAATGGGGTTAGCCATCGCAAAAATGATTGGGTCTGCGTTCATTGTTTTCACCATGTCAGCTGTTAATGCACCAGCAGCTGAAACACCAATAAAGACATCTGCACCCGATATCACTTCTGCAAGACTGCCTGATTTCTTATCTCGGTTTGTATATTTAGCTACATCGTTTTTAATTTCATTCATACCTTGCGGACGGCCTTCATAAATGGCGCCCTTTGTATCGCACATAATGATTTCTCTTACGCCATAACTGTACAGCAGCTTAATAATCGCAATGCCTGCTGCACCCGCACCGTTTGCTACTACTTTAATTTCATTCATTTTCTTACCAGAGAGTTTTAATGCATTCACTAATCCTGCAACTGTCACAATGGCGGTTCCATGCTGATCATCATGAAAAATAGGAATATTGGTTTCCTTCTTAAGTCTTTCTTCTATATAAAAACAATTAGGAGCTGCAATATCTTCCAGGTTTACACCGCCAAAAGTAGGCTCAAGCAGTTTCACCGTTTCCACAATTTTATCAATATCCGTTGTATTTAAGCAAATAGGGAAAGCATCAACACCTGCAAAGCTCTTAAATAGGACCGCTTTGCCCTCCATTACTGGAAGTGCAGCTTCCGGACCAATATTTCCAAGGCCAAGCACTGCTGTTCCATCGGAAACAACTGCTACCATATTGCCTTTCATTGTATATTCATATACAGTTTCAGGCTTATCGTATATCTCTTTGCACGGCTCAGCAACACCAGGGGAATAAGCTAAGCTCAAGTCCTTGGCGTCCTTTACCTCTACTTTTGACTTTGATTCAAGTTTTCCCTTATTCACTCTATGCATATGCAGAGCTTCTTCTCTCAACGTCAAATTATCCACCCCTCTGTGTCCCAAAAAAGACGAATTAAATTAATCTATTTATAAAGTTCGTATGTTTTAGCTTGCAGACCTCAATATTGGAAGCAGTGCCTGTGTTTTACAGCAGATTCTTCTAGAAAGCATAGTGGTCTGACCAATGATCTTAACACCAACTACTATAACATATATGATCTTGATGTAAAGGGCTATCGCTTCAATATCACATTTTCACTGCCTAATAAACCTTTTAGCTTATCAATAAAAATTGAAGTGGGATGAATACAATCTTCTTCTCCAAGCTTGATCCTCTTGCCGCTGCTTTCATAATAGAGAATAACGGAAGCAGCTCCGGGATTTCCTCTAAACAATTCCTTAAGCTTTCGCAGCTGTTCATTTGTTTCCTGCTGCTCCGTAATCTTTAAATATAGGATAGGCTCTTTCGGCTTAAATGAAGCAATTGCCTGCTCTGGCGTCTGAATGGATTGAACAATGATCTGCTTCTTTCCATCTCTTTCTTCTGGCTTGCCTGATAAGAAGAGAATCCTGCCTTTGTTTAGAAGATGCGAATATTGATTAAGGACATTGGGAAAGATGACTCCTTCTACTTCACCACTCTGATCACTAATTGTGATAAACGCCATCGTATCGCCCTTTTTAGTGCGAATCTTGTTTAACTCTGCTAAAAATACGAATAACTTTACCTGACGGGCAGATGTATCCAATTCAGCGATGATATCCGTCCCCATCCTTTCCTGCTCATTTTCATAAACAGATATAGGGTGGTCAGACAAATACAGCCCCAGCACTTCTTTTTCAAATGCCAGCTTAGCTTCTGCAGTTAGTGGATCAACGATTGTATATTTAGGTTTCGGGAAAAATTCACCGTCAGAAAAGAAGTCAGCCTGCTCATCATTCGGGTTCACAAGTAATGCATGCTCCAATGCTGCATCAATGCTGGCAAGAAGGACGGCCCGATCTTCACCGAATTCATCAAAGCTTCCGGAATGGATCAGTGTTTCAATGATTTTCCTATTGGCTATTTTGTGAGATACGCGCATACAGAAATCAAATAAATCATGAAATTTCTGCTGTCCCCGCGCCTTGAAGATTTCCTTTAGTACATTTCCTCCTATTCCTTTAATAGCACCAAGGCTATAGCGGACAGAATGTTGTTCAACAGTAAATGTATACCAGCTTTTATTAATGGATGGAGGCAGCACAGTGAGTTTCAAGTCCTTTAATTCTCGAATATATTGAGAGATTTTCACCTCATTGCCTGCAGAAGATGAAAGCAGGGCTGCCATAAAATGGAGCGGGTAGTTTGCCTTTAGATAAGCTAGCTGATACGCAATTAAACTGTACGCAACCGCATGGCTCCTGTTAAATCCATAGTTAGCAAATTTCACAATTAAATCATATATATTGTGTGCCGTTTGCTCTGAATAGCCTTTTTTCAATGCGCCAGCAACAAAATGTGTCCGTTCTTGATCCAATACTTCCTTCTGTTTCTTACTCACTGCCCGTCTGAGCATATCTGCTTCCCCTAAAGTAAATCCAGCCATCATCGCAGCAATCTGCATAATCTGCTCCTGATACACGATGACACCATATGTGTTCTCAAGGATTGGCTTTAAGTCAGGATGGTAGTATGAAATCTCTTGTTTCCCATGCTTACGGTCAATAAAGAGAGGAATGTTTTCCATTGGACCTGGACGATAGAGGGCATTAACGGCGACAATATCTTCAAAGGAAGATGGACGCAAATTTTTCAGTACTCTTTGCATTCCTGCTGATTCAAACTGAAAAATTCCATTGGTTCTGCCGCTGCTCAGCAGTTGAAAAACATGTTCGTCATTTACAGGGATGGACTTAATATCTATTTTTTCTTTTGATTTTCTATTAATGGAGTTTACAATATTTTCAATAAGAGATAAGTTTCTTAATCCCAAAAAGTCCATTTTCAAGAGACCTATATTCTCTAAATATTCCATTGAGTATTGCGTCAGGTACACTTGATCATGCCCGGTCTGTATAGGGACAACAGAGACAAGCGGCATTTCGCTGATCACCACTCCAGCTGCGTGTGTAGATGTATGCCTCGGCAATCCTTCAAGTTTTAGTGCTGTTTCAAAAAGGCGTTTATGCAAGCTTGATTCTTCAGTAAATCTCCGCAGAGACTCTGATGAATTATATGCCTCTCTCAGTGTAATCCCCAGCTTGGAAGGAACTGACTTTGACAGCCTGTCCAGCTCCTTTGTATTTAAGCCAAAAGCTCTGCCAACATCCCGCAGTGCAGCTTTTGCTGCCATCGTTCCAAAGGTCACAATTTGGGCTACATGCATTTCGCCATACTTGTTGGCCACATATCGAATCACTTCATCCCGGCGATGGTCTGGAAAGTCAATATCGATATCAGGCATAGAAATTCTCTCAGGATTCAAGAAACGCTCGAACAGCAAACCGTGAGCGATCGGGTCCACATCTGTTATATAAAGAACATAAGCCACCATCGAACCGGCAGCTGACCCCCGGCCAGGCCCTGTTAAAATTTCGTGCTCTCGACAATATTTCATAAAATCATAGACAATTAAAAAATAATCGCTGTATTTCATTTTCTTTAGAATACTTAATTCATATGCCAGACGTTCCTTATGCACTTTTGTATCCTGCGGATAGCGTTCCTGATACCCTTGCCAGCATAATTTTTCTAATAATTGATCTGACGTCAAACCATCCGCCGCAGGATATTTTGGCAGATGTTCTCCATTCAGCTCAAGCATTACATTGCATTGCTCAGCGATTTTTAGTGTATTTTCCAACGCATCAGGATACATTGATAAAAGCCCGGTCATTTCCGCTGCAGATTTTAGATTGTATTCTTCGCCCTGCAGTCTCATTCTGTCTTCAGCTTGAATCTTTTCACCGTTCTTAATACAAGTCAGGCAGTCTTGCGCAAAAGCGTCTTCCTTCTGCAAATAATGCACCGCATTCGCAGCAGTTAGCTCAATCCCCGTTTCTGAACTGATTTGCACTAGCCCATTTCTCACTTTTTCTTCAGCTGATATTCCATGATCATGTAGCGATAAATAAAACTGCTGCTCATCGCAGAGATCCCGATAGAAAACGGCTGACTTTTTCGCTTCTTCGTATTCGTCATCAATCAAGTGCTGCTCAATTTTCCCTTCAAGACCTGGACTCAGCATAATTAAGCCTTGGTTATATGCCTTTAGCCATCTTGCAGGAATTCCACCTGGAGATTTTGTGCCAATCACACTCGAAATCTTCAGCAGATTTTGATAGCCTGTTTGATTTCTAGCCAGTAACACTAAAGGAAATGGCTCTGCCTGTTCAGATTCATCATCTACTACATCTGCTGTTAAACCTAAAATAGGCTTTATCTCATTTTTTAAGCATTCCTTATAAAAAGAGACAGCGCCATACATCACGTTTCTGTCTGTTAATGCAATCGCCTCAAAGCCAAGTTGTTTGGCTTGTTTAGCCAAGTCCTCCACTTTTGCTGTACTCATCAGCAAGCTATATGCACTATACACATGAAGGTGAATAAAAGACACTGTAATCACACCCTTATTTCTTCTATTCCTTTTATTATAGAACGGGAGATATAAAAAAGAAAATATGTTCTCTTTTTTAAATTCACCGTACCTAATGAGGAAGAATCCTAAGCAGCAAAGGAATCCGCTTTTAGCAGGAAGGGTGATGAAAGTTTGAATGCTTATAGCTTTAATTGATACTTATGTATATGCATTTACAGAACGTTATGAAAGGACATTTCTCCAAGGTTTGTTAAAAATGAGACAATCATCATAAAAAAAGCAGTATGTCCATATGATGTAATAATAAATGTTTACGAATATGCTAAACAAGGATGGAGATATATGGAGAATCAACCCTTTTTCGCATCACTGTTTGAAAGCTACTTTATTGCACTTGGTGTTTTGCTTGGCGGATCTATCATCGGTGCACTTGCAGCGTTTATTACTGGAAAGCCGCCGCTAACAGAAGTTTTCCGTCTTTCGAATCTTATTCGAATCTGGGCGATTATTGCTGCGATTGGCGGGACATTTGATACTGTTTATAGTTTTGAACGAGGCGTTTTAGATGGACAAACAAAAGATCTTTTCAAGCAATGCCTGCTCATCCTTTCCGCCCTTGGAGGTGCTCAAACCGGAGCATTGCTGATTAACTGGTTAACACAGGAGCATGTTTCGTAATGAGAATCCCACCTCTTTACCGCAAGCCCTCATGGCAGCGCTTTTTAGGAGGGATGGCTATCGGTGCATTTGTCAGCTGGTTTTTTTTTCTGTATATCTTTGGAGAATGGCAGGAGGATTACAGTAAACAAATTGATGGTCAAAAGGACTTAATACAGGAACTCACAAAGGAAAAGGATATTTGGCAGGAAGAATTTAAGAAGCTGAATAAAGAGAATAAAGAAAAATTGACCGTTCAGCAAATCCATTTAAAAATAGATAACTATAACAAATATAAACTGGATGTATACAGTGTCTTTGAAGCTGAAAAGACGTTAAAAGAAGAAATCAGCATGATGGTTGCAAAGGATATTGAAACCGTACATTCAAGCTTAGGCTTAATTGAAAGAATCATTCAAAACAAAACACTTGAAATCAATGGGAAGCGTTATAAAGTAACGATTAAAAAAATGAGTGTATATACAACCTTCTCCATCCATGTGAATCTTCAGCTTGAATAGAAAGTATCTAAGGCTTTCGGACAGGAGGAAGCTTAACTGCAATTAAAAAGCAAAAAAGCTGACATTTGTCAGCTTTTTACTTTTTGCAAACCTCTTCTAAATCCTTTATGACAGAGCTCATTTCATCCCATGAATAAATGGATGCACCTGCCGCAAGCGGGTGGCCGCCCCCGTTGTATTTAGCAGCAATCGTGTTGATGACCGGTCCTTTCGAGCGCAGGCGAACACGGATTTGATCATTTTCCTCGATAAAAAATACCCATGCTTTAATGCCTGCAACGTTTCCAAGCTCACTTACAAGCAAGGAGGCGTGCGAAGGTTTAGCATCATAGGTTTCGAGCAGTTCTTTTTTCAATACCATCATGGCAGCTCCATGTTGGAGCATTTCAAAATTCTGCAGTACAAAACCATTCAATTTAACGATATTCGGCTGAAGCTCATACATTTTGTCAAAAAGCTCTGTACGGGAAAATTGATAGTGAATTAGCTCACCTGCATATGCAAATGTCTTTTCTGTTGAGCTTGGATATAGAAATCTGCCAGTATCCCCTACAATTCCTGCAAATAGAAGACGAGCTGCTTCATCAGACATTTGGAGGCCTTCATCCTTGCCTTCCTTATAAAATTCATAGATCATTTCACTAGTGGAACTGGCATTAGTATCTACCCACATAATGTCTCCATATGGATCCACATTCGGATGATGGTCAATTTTGATTAGAAAATCACCCTTTGTATAGCGCTGGTCACAAATTCGTTCTGTATTAGCTGTATCGCATACAATAACAAGTGCTCCTTTAAAGGTATCATCGGAGATGTTGTCCAATCTGCGCAGATAGTGCAGAGTCTCTTCTTCCTGACCAACTGTATAAACTTTTTTCTCCGGGAAGGATGCTTGAATCACCTCAGCCAGACCGCCTTGAGAGCCATATGCATCTGGATCTGGTCTTACGTGTCTATGTATGATAATGGTTTCATACTGTTTTATTTTTTCGATTATTTGCTTTTTCATGAGATACTCCTTTTGGATATACATTTGATAAAATAAAAAACAGCAGCAGATCAAGCTGATCCTAAGATCTTTTAACAGTTTAACGCTCTAAACGCCCAAATAACTTTTATCATATATTAATGGATTTTAATCGTTTTGCCTACTGAATTGTAAATATAATTGGAATTTTACTGTTTTTCCCGTTAAAATGAATATGATTGATTATACTTGGAGGTTTAACAATGCCCATACTCGTTATACTGGTGATTGTATCGTTTTCACTTTATATTTTCTACAAGATCAGATCCTTCATGGCTAAAGGTCCTGCTGAAAGGCATTGGATTACTGCAAAAGGCAGAATGGCGTTAGGCTCATTTGTTGGAATTTTTGGAGTAAACCAGCTCTTTCTAATGCCGAATACAACAGCCTATATTGTTTCAGCTATTTTTATCATTGTCGGTGTTCTTTGCCTATATACTGGCTTTAAAGCGTATAAATTTCATCTGCCGCATGCAGCAGCAGAGGTTGAAGCGTATAAAAAAGGATAAAACGTTTAAGTGTTATTACTTGCCCGCCAGAAAATGGCGGGCTTTTTGATGTGCTTTAATTCTCTAGTTAGTTATCACATTAGCTTCTGTCAATCAGCTGGCACATCATCATTGCTTTACCGACAAGAATTCCTTCATTAAAGACTTCAACGTCGACTTTACCAAACTTTCTTCCAACCTCAAGAACTTTTGGGAATATATCAAGGGTGCTGTCAATTTGAACAGGTTTTAGAAAATAGATCGTCATATTTTCTACAACAAGATCACCTTTTTTATAGCTTTTCAAAATGCGATTGGCTGCCTCAGAAACAATCGTAGTAAAAACACCATAAGAAATCGTGCCAAGATAATTTGTCATTTGCGGTGTAACATCGCATTGATATACATCATCACCTTTGCCTTTCCCTTTCATGACGGAAAATTGATTTGTAACGATATCATCCAGCGTTTCCCCCACCTGCGGCTGGCGCTGAATCATTTGCAGTGCTTTTAATACATCCTGCCTGCTGATGATGCCAATTAATTTATTGGCATCATCAACTACAGGCAGCAGTTCAATACCTTCCCATACCATCATATGGGAGGAAGAAGCAACACTTGTTTTTCCGCCCACCGTCATTGGATTTTTCGTCATTATTTTTTCAATAGAAGTATGCGGGTCTCTGCCCATAACATCTTTAGAAGTAACCATTCCATAGACTTTTCCATTATGATCTACAACAGGAAAACGGCTATGGGTAGTCTGCCGGTTATATGTAAACCAATCCTCGACTGTATCAGTTGTTCTCAGAACCGTCGTATCTTCAATAGGTGTTAAAATGTCCTCTACAAGGACAATCTCTTTTTTTATGAGCTGATCGTAAATCGCCCGATTGATCATGGTTGCAACAGTGAATGTATCATAGCTAGTCGAGATGATCGGGAGCTGCAGTTCATCTGCAATTCGCTTCACATCCTCATCGGTATCAAACCCACCAGTAATAAGCACTGCCGCACCTGCTTTTAAAGCCAGCTCATGAGCATTTGTCCGGTTCCCGATAATCAGGAGGTTTCCAGCACCGGTATAACGCATCATTGCATCGAGCTCCATTGCTCCGATGACAAACTTATTGAGTGTTTTATGGAGCCCGGTTCTGCCGCCAAGTACTTGACCATCAACGATGTTTACAACCTCAGCGTACGTAAGCTTTTCAATGTTTTCTTTTTTCTTCCGCTCGATTCTAATCGTGCCTACACGTTCAATGGTACTTACGTAACCTTTATTTTCAGCTTCCTTAATGGCCCGGTAAGCTGTTCCTTCGCTTACAGATAATGCTTTCGCAATTTGCCTGACAGAAATTTTTTCCCCAACGGGCAATTCATCTATATATTGCAGGATTTGTTCGTGTTTCGTCGCCAATCCATGTCACCCTCTTCTCCTCATTGCTAAGTCTATTATAAGGTTAAGAGGGTCTATATTCAATTCAGTCTGCCGCTCTGCTAGCGATAAGAGCGGATCTTCCTTTTGTCAGCGATTAATGTTTTTTGTGCACGAGCGGTGCGTCTTGGAGCGTAAAGCATTGCTGTTAAATTTCCGGCAACAGCCATAAGCATAAATGCAAGCCATACGGCAGAGAATAGGCCTTGTTCTCCTCCTGCCTGAATACTTAAGCGAGGCACAGCATAATAAAGCATGAGCCCACAAAAGAGCAAACATAATAAGTAACGATTTTTGTTCATGATTTCCCCTCCTAATACATCTATCATTAAAATGTATGCGGACATGCTGAAAACATGCAAAAAGCACATGCTCTAAAATGAAGCATGTGCCTTATTTTCTATTTTTAGCTTTCCACAGTTAGATGGCAGCTCAACATTCTCTTATAATAAAAAGCTGACTACAAATCAATCGATTCGCCGGCCTCTAGTACTTGTCCGCTTCGATCATCCAGAAGCTTAATAAATTCATGAGGATCCTGTTTAATCGGCGGGAATGTATTGAAATGAATTGGTACCACTGTTTTTGCCTGCAATAATTTGGCTGCATAAGCAGCATCTTCAGGGCCCATTGTAAAATTATCGCCAATCGGCAAAAATGCTACATCGATAGGATGACGCTCCCCAATTAGCTTCATATCTGAGAATAAAGCTGTGTCTCCCGCATGATATACGGTTTTTCCTTCTGCCATAAACAGCACTCCGGCTGGCATCCCTAAATAAATAATTTGCTGGTCATCAGTAATGTACCCTGTTCCGTGGATAGCTTGTGTTAACTTCACTTTCCCAAAATCAAATTCATAAGCTCCGCCAATGCTCATTCCATGGGTCTTGACTCCTTGCCAGCCTAAATAGGCAGCAAGCTCTGCATTCCCAATCACTAACGCATCATTCTTTTTTGCTATTTCAACTGTATCACCTAAATGATCGCCATGGCCATGGGTGACAATGATGACATCTGCTTTTACATCTTCAGCTTTTAAATCTGTTAGTTCATTCCCATTAATAAAAGGATCGATAAGAATCGTTTTTCCATTTGTTTCGATTTTCACGATTGAATGTCCATGATAAGATACTTTCAAGATCAACACTCCTTAACTTTTTCTTCATTCTCTACTTCCACATACAGTTGCTATTCCCTTTTTTTATATCCATTATGTAACGCAAAATATAAATTCTATGTAATTTTTGAAAAATGAATTTTAAATTTTATCCCCGTCTCACTAGGTTCTTAATATTTACTTTTCCTTTATTAGTTGCTACTCTCATAGTAAGGACGATTAGGGAGGTACATATATGAATAATAAGTTACATAGTGTTTCTGAGTGGATGAAAGAGAATGATATCCAGTTCAGCTTTATCACGTCATCTGAAAATGTTTTTTATTTGAGCGGTTTTTTCAGTGATCCGCATGAACGGTTACTGGGACTTGCTGTTTTCCAAGATGCAGAGCCATTTCTTGTCTGCCCTGCCATGGAAAAAGAAGACGCTAAACAAGCAGGCTGGAAACATGAAATCATTGGTTATAGCGATATTGAAAATCCGTGGGAGAAAGTTCACCAGGCAGTAAAGAAGCGAGCGGCTCACATTTCCAGGGCAGCAATTGAAAAAGAGCATATGAATGTTGAACGCTATGAAGCCATTACACAGCTTTTCAGCGGAGCACAGTTTGTTTCAGCAGAAGATAAGCTCAGAAAGCTTCGGATGGTGAAGGATGAGCAAGAGCTTGAAATCATCAGAGAAGCATGTGCTTTAGCCGACTATGCCATTGAAGTGGGCTGTTCGGAGATTGCTGAAGGAAAAACAGAGCTGGATGTATTAGCGGCAATTGAGTTTGCACTCAAGAAAAAAGGTGTCAACGAAATGTCCTTTTCAACCATGGTTCTGACTGGAGCTAACGGTGCCTCACCACATGGCACACCGGGCATGACTCAGATGAAAAAGGGTGATCTTGTTCTTTTCGACTTAGGTGTTGTATGGAAAGGATATTGCTCTGATATAACAAGAACCGTTGCATTCGGTGACATCAATGATAAGCAAAAAGAGATTTATGATACCGTACTAAAAGCACAGCTGGCTGCAGTTGAAGCCAGCAGACCCGGCATGACAGCTGCTGATCTTGATTTAACAGCCCGGAATATTATTAGAGAAGCAGGCTATGGAGAATATTTCCCTCACCGATTAGGTCATGGACTTGGAATCAGTGTGCATGAATATCCATCCTTAACTGAAACCAATCCGCTTCAGCTTGAAAAAGGAATGGTCTTTACAATTGAACCAGGCATCTACGTACCAGGAGTTGCAGGCGTGAGAATTGAAGATGACCTGGCAGTTACTGAGAATGGGGTAGAAGTTTTAACTAAATTTCCAAAGGAACTGCAAATTATTTAGTATTCTGAAGAGAATAGCTTTCTGCAAAAAAGCCATCATTTTAAAAATGACGGCTTTTTTGCATTGACATATATCCCTTATTAGCTGGAGGAACTTTTTAGTGACGCTTTTTCTTATTTTGTTTTTGAATTTGTTCTTCTGAATAGTCAATTACACCGCTATTATATGCGTTTGTAATTTGCTCACTAACTTCGTTTGTGCCTTTTTCATCCAACTCGTAATAAGATTGATTATTTGCATCCTGTTTTTTCATCTTTATCGCTCCTTTTTTTAAGTTCTCCATATATTGTTCGATTTTTTGTTAGAGTTATACAAGTTTTGGGTATGTATAAATAAGGCAAAGGAGGAGAAGTTTTATGGCTATGAATTATGAAAATATAC
Source organism: Bacillus mesophilum (assembly GCF_008923265.1). Taxonomy (NCBI): domain Bacteria; kingdom Bacillati; phylum Bacillota; class Bacilli; order Caryophanales; family Bacillaceae; genus Bacillus; species Bacillus mesophilum. Next base: position 847,168 of record NZ_WBOT01000002.1, read on the forward strand.
TAGTTGCTGTAGATGGTTCGCCTGAAGCAGATTGGGCTTTTAAAAAAGCAATAGAAATAGCAAAGAGGAATAATGCAAAGATTATTGTAGCCCATATTGTTGATACACGCACATATGCTAATGTTGAAGCCTACGACCGCAGTGTTGCAGACCGTGCAAATGAATACGCTGAAGAACTGATGGAAAAATACAGACAGGCAGCATTAGAAGCAGGTGTTAATGAAGTTACTTATGAAATCGATTTTGGCTCACCTAAAGTAAAGGTGCCTAAAGAGATGGCTAAAAATCATAATGTCGACTTAATTATCTGTGGAGCAACAGGGATGAATGCAGTTGAACGATTCCTTATTGGCAGCGTTTCTGAACATATAACTCGTTATGCGGAATGCGATGTTTTAGTTGTTCGGACAAAATTAGAAGCTGAATAAATTGTTAACTATACGAAGCACATGCCGCTTCATTTACAAAAGCACGCTGTTACAAAACAGCGTGCTCTTCATTGTGATTTAATATTGTTTTTGCTTTTTCTATGGCAGCCTCTACTTGTTTAAAGCCAGTACCACCTGCGCTGTTCCGTCTTTGAACCGCATTAGCAGGGTCAAGCACCTCATAAATGTCTTCGTTAAATTGGAAATGAGCATTTTTATACTCTTCAAGCGGCAGATCTCCAAGATAACAGCCTTTTTCAACACATAACAGAACTAATTTACCTACTATTTCGTGTGCTTCCCTGAAAGGAATTCCTTTATCCGAAAGATAATCAGCAAGTTCAGTAGCATTTGAAAAGTCTGTTCTTGTCGCCTTTTCCATTTGCTGCTTCTTCACCTTCATTGTACTTACCATTCCAGCAAAGATTTTTAATGAACCTGCTACCGTTTTAACTGTATCAAACATGCCTTCTTTATCTTCCTGCATATCTTTGTTGTATGCCAGCGGCAATCCCTTTAAAACTGTGAGCAAACCAACTAAATTGCCATAGACACGACCTGTTTTCCCGCGAATTAATTCCGCCATATCAGGATTTTTCTTTTGAGGCATAATACTGCTTCCTGTTGCAAAGCTGTCGTCAAGTTCAATGAATTGAAACTCCTGTGAAGACCAAAGAATAAATTCTTCACTTAAGCGAGACAAGTGCATCATTAAGATTGAACTATTTGATAAGAATTCTAGAATAAAATCACGGTCACTTACCGCATCAAGACTATTTTCGTAAATCCCATCAAATCCTAGTAAATCTGCTGTTTGCATGCGATCAATCGGAAATGTTGTTCCTGCAAGTGCACCAGCGCCAAGCGGAGAAATATTTATGCGCTTTAAGCTCTCGATTAAGCGTTCTTTATCACGCTGCAGCATCCAAAAATAAGCCATCAAATGATGTCCAAAAGAAATGGGCTGTGCTCTTTGGAGATGCGTATAGCCAGGCATTAATGTTTCAACATGTTCTTCAGCCTTTTCTAACAGTGCCTTTTGCAGCTCTTGAACAAATTGAATGATTTGCCCAACTTCACTGCGCAAGTATAAGTGCATATCTGTAGCAACCTGATCATTACGGCTTCTTGCTGTATGAAGCTTTCCGCCAACAGGGCCAACGATCTCTGTCAGCATGCTTTCGAGGTTTAGATGGATATCCTCCAGCTTAACAGAATATTGCAATTCTCCCTGCTCTGCCTTTTGCTTAAGCACGTTTAATCCACCCTTAATTTTAGCAGCTTCATCTTTTGAGATAATGCCGGCAGAGGCAAGCATAGTAACATGCGCTATACTGCCTTCTAGATCCTCCTGCACCAGTTCCTGATCAAATGAAATGGATGCACCAAACTCATCTACCCATTCTTCAGCAGATTTAGTAAATCTGCCTCCCCAAAGCTTTTTCACACTGTCACCTTCTTCTCTTTTTGAACAATGCTCTGTACTTTTGTTGGAAGTCCCCAAAGCTGAATAAAGCCAACAGCTGCATTGTGGTCAAATTCATCATCAGATGTATAGGTTGCAAGCTTCTCATCATATAGAGAATACGGTGACTTTCTGCCTTCAATAATAGCATGGCCTTTAAAGAGCTTTACTCTTACCGTTCCAGTAACATAGGTTTGTGTTTCCTCAAGAAATGCAAGCAGTGCATCCTTTAGCTGCGAAAACCACAATCCTTCATAAATTAATTCAGCAATTTTCTTTTCAATGACAGGTTTAAAATGAGCAACCTCTTTTACGAGTGTTAAATCTTCAAGCTCTTTATGAGCTTTAATTAGCGTCATAGCACCAGGACACTCATAAACTTCACGAGATTTAATGCCCACAAGACGATTTTCAACATGATCAATACGGCCAACACCATGTTTTCCAGCTAAGAAATTCAATTCTAAGATCAGCTCAGAAAGTGAATATTTTTTACCGTTTAGGCTAACAGGCACACCTTTTTCAAATCCGATTTCAACTATATCTGCTTGATCTGGAGCATGCTCCAAACTGGATGTCAGTTCATATGCATCTTCAGGAGGAGCTGCCCAAGGATCTTCTAAAATTCCGCACTCATTGCTTCTGCCCCATAAATTTTGATCAATGGAATAAGGAGAATCCAGATTAATCGGAATTGGAATATTTTTTTGTTTTGCATACTCAATTTCTTCCTCGCGCGACCATTTCCATTCACGAACTGGCGCAAGTACTTTCAGTTCAGGATTTAATGCTTGAATAGCTACTTCAAAGCGAACCTGATCATTTCCTTTTCCTGTACATCCATGCGCAACCGCTACTGCTCCTTCTTTTTCTGCAACCTCTACCAGCTTTTTAGCTATTAAAGGTCTTGAAAGTGCAGATACAAGCGGATACTTATTTTCATACAGAGCGTGGGCTTTAAGTGCCACTAAAGCAAACTCATTTGCAAATTCTTCTTTTGCATCAATTACATATGAAGAAACAGCACCAACCTTAAGTGCTTTCTCCTTAATAAAGTCTAGATCTTTTCCTTCACCCACATCCAAGCAGCAGGCAACTACAGAATAACCTTGGTCTCCTAGCCATTTAATTGCAACTGAAGTATCTAATCCGCCTGAATAGGCAAGAACTATTTTTGGATTTGTCATTGTTTAAATCCCCTTTCGTTTTATTCGTATAAATATACAAAATATTATATTTTTATTCATTTATTATGCTATTACTTTATCAATCTTTTTTATAAAAATCAATACATATTCACTCGATTGAATAAAAATTAAATATTCTGTATTTGTATACTCACCGAAATATCCTCAAATGAAATACTGGGACATTTAAAATAGAACGGGACAAAAATAAAAAGATCATAATAAAATATACAAATAATAAAGCTGTCAACGCAGGAATCGAGTGGGGTCCTCCGCTCCATTTCACTCATGTTTAGAAATATTAAATCTTAAACAAATAAAAAACCAAATGATTGGAAAGTTTCACTTCCAAATCATTCGGTTCTGTGTTGTGTTAAATACTTATGTCCAGCCTCACTCGATTCTATTACTCGCTTGAATACTATGTCCGATCCTCTTATTAACTCGTAGTAAGCTCTATTTTGCTTTTAAGCTAAAAGCTCCGCTTATCCGGTCTTTTCTTTATAAATCTTTTTTCAATTCACGCACTACATGACCTAATTCAGGCAAAATGAGTTTGTTCATGGCCAATTTCACGGCGCCAGTTGAGCCTGGTGTAGAAAATATGGCTTTGTTTTGAAGTACTCCCGCAGAGGCACGTGAAAGAATGGCAGCCGATCCGATATCTTCTTGATAGCTGAGCAGACGAAAAAGCTCGCCAAAACCAGTTATTTCTTTTTCATAAAGTGCAGAGATGGCCTCGATTGTTACATCTCTTTTGGCGATTCCTGTTCCCCCATTTGTTAAGATCACATCAATATCAGGGGAATTACACCCTTTTTTTACTTCATCTGCAATAGAAGCAGCATCATCTTTGACAATGACATAGTCAACAATTAGATGGCCGTTATCTTTAAGGAGATCATTCATAAGCTGTCCGCTCTTATCTGTTTCCTTTGTACGTGTATCACTAACCGTAATGATCTTACATTTTACTATTTTGGGTGCTTCCATTTTATGCTCGAGCTGGCTCATCCTCATTCACCTTTTCCGTTTAGGTATTTAAGCTGATAGTATTTATGTGCAAAGTCTGTGACTTTTGCTGTTAATACATAGTTCGCACCTGCGCCAATTGCCATGCTGGCAAAAGGAATGCCCTGGATTGATTTTTTTCTGAGAAGCAGGATTAACAGCCCTTTCAAAACCTGCTGAATTGGCTGGTTCATCCAAGAAACATCTGTTAAATCTTCTTTTCCTTCGTAAAAATAACGTTCTTCTTCATCACTATTCAAATCTGCCTTTAACTCTTCCCATATAGCGGGCTGCAGACGTGCTGGAAGTAATGCGGAATGAAAAACTTTAAGTGAGTTCATCATTTCATATGGTGTATTTACTTCAAAACCATATGTCATTGCAATTAATTGCACGGCTCTTAAATTAATGACAGCCATGGCCGGCAGATCCGTGCCAAGCATGATCGCACTTCCTGTACCAGTAAGACCGCCTTGTGCAAGTGAATAGATCCGATGCCTTGAAATTTGCTGCTGAGCTATGTATTGAAGCTGGTCGATGGTCAATAAACGTAAATCTTCTACCTTTTCAATATTAGGATTATAAATTCTGCCTGCGCTTAAGATGCGTTCCTTTGCATCCAGCTGCAGCTGTGATCCTTGAATCAATGCATGTAAATGAAATAGCCAATTATCTAAAGAGGCAAAAAACTGCTGTTGTATTTCTTCAGGAAGCATAGAGAATGAACGTTCCAAATACTTATCATATGTAAGCATAAAATCATTTGGTTCGTAGCTATACAATTTCTCTTCCCATTCAAGAATTGAATTTAGTACCCTCTGCTCACTGGCTGTCAATGACATGATTCATCCCTCCGAAACCATTTTTCTTCTAATACCCCCAGTATAGCATAGCATGATAGCAGAATTCCTCTCCTGTAAAAGGAGAAGAGAGCGATTGCAGCAGACGCACAAAAAAAAGGGAACCCGTCCAGTCAATGATCGTCTGGCGGATTCCCCTAATATATATTGAATTAATTCGCTAATCTTACAACATCACGTGCAATCATTACTTCCTCATCCGTAGGGATGACCATAACTTTTACAGGTGAATGCGGATAGCTGATGAATGCTTCCTTGCCTCGTACTTGGTTAAGTGCAGGATCGAAGTATACACCCATGAATTCAAGTCCCTGAAGAACTTTTTCACGGATAACGTCACTGTTTTCACCAATACCAGCTGTGAAAATAATAGCATCAACACCATACATTCTTGCAGCATATGAACCGATATATTTATGAATTCTGTCTGCAAAAACCTGCAGTGCAAGCTCAGCTCTTTCATTGCCTTCATTAGCTTGAACTTCGATATCACGAAGGTCGCTTGAGAAGCCGGAAACGCCAAGCATACCACTCTTTTTATTTAAAACATCAAGAACTTCTTCAGCTGTTTTTTCTGTTTTTTCCATGATGAATGGAATTAGCGCAGGATCGATGTTACCGGATCTTGTTCCCATTGTTACCCCTGCAAGAGGCGTAAAGCCCATTGATGTATCGATTGATTTGCCGCCTTCAATAGCTGCAATACTCGCACCATTTCCTAGGTGACAGGATATAAGGCGAAGCTGTTCAATCGGACGGCCAAGCATTTCTGCAGCACGTTCTGATACATATTTATGTGAAGTACCGTGGAAACCATATTTACGGATTCCATACTCTGTGTAGTAATCATATGGCAAGCTGTATAAAAATGAAGCTTCAGGCATTGTCTGGTGGAATGCTGTATCAAAAACAGCTACAGCCGGTACATTTGGAAGAACTTGCTGGAACGCTTTAATTCCTGTAATATTTGCAGGATTATGTAAAGGTGCAAGCTCTGAAAGATCGCTTATTTTAGCAAGAACTTCTTCAGTAATTAATGCTGAATCCGGGAATTCTTCTCCGCCATGAACGACGCGGTGCCCAATTCCTTCAATTTCGTCTAATGATTGAATGATTCCAAGTGAAGTTAATTTATCAAGAAGAATTTTTACAGCTACTTCATGATCAGGAATATCTGTAACCTCTTTCACCTTTTCACCATTCACTGTAATATTAAACACTGCATTATCTAAGCCAATTCTCTCAATTAGACCTTTTGTAATTACTTCTTCAGTAGGCATTTCAAACAATTGAAATTTCAATGATGAACTGCCGGCATTAATTGCAATAATTTTTGCCATTTTGTCCGCTCCTTTATAAACTGCGTTTACATACAAATATAGTCTGCTCAACGCTGATCATTTATATCTCTCAATTTCTCATTTAATCATTGCTTTCCGTTTTTTTCAAGGCAAGTACAAATTGTTATCGTTTACATTATAAAAGTAATTTTATTCTGATAATTATCAGAAATTTAGTTTGCTTTTAACTACAAAATATTCTCGTTAATGATTAGTCCTTATAAGGAGTTAACACTAAATAAACACTAGAAAAAGGGGCTGGGACAAAACGAAATTAATATTTCTAAAACACGAATATTCAATATCTTGGTTTCGGTATTTAATCAAGACCGTTCCATTGCGCTACGCACCCTCGGTTTCCGCGGGGAGCAAGCTGAGCCTCCTCGTCACTTCGTTCCTGCGGGGTCTCACCCTTTGCTCTGCAGCCCGCAGGAGTCGAGGATCCTCCGCTCCATTTCACTCATGTAAATAAAATATATTTATAATTATAAATAAAAAGCCGAATGATTAGAAAGATGACCTTCCTAACCATTCGGTTCAATAGGTGTGTTATATACTTATGTCCCTGCCTCTAATACTACTTATTTTCTTTAATCCATTCATTCACTTGTGTAAGGATCCGGTCAACTGCCTGAGCTTTTGAAAGACTCGGCAGATTAACTAGTAATGCCTCTTTAGGCGGCTTTACATTTTCACCTTTCTTTTGCAGGATCAAGATGCTTTTTGCGGCTTGTTCATTTTTAAATAGAGTTAACGGCAGTTGAAAGAGACCTTGGATAATGGCATGCTCTTTTAAATACTCGTGAAGTTTTCCTGCCAGCTGACTTTCGAAAAGACCGTTTGGTACGAGCAGAAATAAATAGCCGCCCTCTTTCACATGATTCACACTTTGTTCAATAAAGAGGTGATGTGCATATGCATGGCCTTCATCTGCTTTCAACTTATATTCAGCAGCTCTTACATCATTCGGATAGTAGCCTACCGGCAAATCACATATTACAGCATCAGCAAGTTCGGTAAATAAAGGCTCTAGGGCATCTTGATTAAAAAATTGAATCGGATGCTCCTGCAGATTTGCATTAATATAAGCAAGCTTTATTAAGATGTCATCAATCTCCACACCCGTTGCTTCAATTGTACGATTATGCATATGATTGATGACAGTTGTCAGCAAGTTCCCTGTCCCCACAGCTGGATCAAGCAGGTGAATTTCTTTGCCGCTTAAAAATTTATCAGCTAAATAGCCCATGAACATTCCAATTGAATCTGGTGTCATTTGGTGATTCTGCTGAATGTTTTGCTTCATCCCTTTTAAGATAGCAAGCTGAAACGATTTTCTTATTTCCTCGGAACTGAAGCGATCAAGCTGAATGGAATCATAGCTTTTACGGAGCCTTTTCACACTCAGTTCACTAAGTTCCTCTTGCAGTATGCTACCGTGAAACAAGTTTTCCCCTGTTTCAGCTAATGCTTCTAAATATGTACAATCAAATTCCTCTTGCATAATGGTGGCTGTTTCATTAAAAACAGTAAATAGTTCCTCCACCGGTGCTAAGTTGTTCAATCCTCTTTCCCCCGTTCTATGAAATCATCATCTATTAGATGAAGCTATATTATCACAAGTTTGAACGAAACCTGTCATCATTTATACCATTTAATATAAAATTAAAGAAAACTTGCCGATTGGCAAGTCTGAAAGACGCAGACAGAGGCTTAGTTGCCCTTTTACTTTCTTCCACATTTGCACCTGCGTCGATCCTTCTTCTTCGCTGTAAATTACGAAAAAGTCCAGCCACAAAGCAGTAAAAAGCCCCGCTTGGCACGGGGCTGTCTATCTTATTTTGCTGCTTTGGCTGCTTCAATTGCAGCATCATAGTCAGGGTGATCTGTTGCTTCGCTTACGTATTCCACATATGTCACTTCGTCATTAGAATCAACTACAAATACCGCTCTTGCTAAAAGACGGAGTTCTTTTATAGCTACGCCATACGCTTCCCCAAAAGAAAGGTCACGGTGGTCAGATAGCGTTTGTACTTGCTCAATACCTGCTGCTGCACACCAGCGCTTCTGTGCAAATGGAAGATCAACACTAACTGTTAATACTTTTACATTGCCCAATTCTGCTGCTGCTTCATTGAAACGGCGAGTTTGTGCATCGCATACACCAGTATCAATGGATGGTACTACACTAATTAATCTAACCTGTCCTTTTGAATCTGCAAGTGTAACAGGAGATAAGTCATTGGCAAGCACTGTAAATTCAGGAGCTTTGTCTCCAACCTTAACCTCTTGTCCTAACAGAGTAACAGGACCGCCTTTAAATGTAATAGAAGCCATAATTAAATCCTCCCTTTTATGTTATGTACAGTGTAAATCATAGCTTTTCGGCTGTGGTTTTGCAAAGAAAAAGGTTCTTGATTCAATAAAAAACTTGCACTCCAGCCATTAAAAAAGCTAACTTCGAAGATCATGAAGTTAACTCTTTTTTTTATACTAAAATTGTAAATCTTCTTTAGGACCGTTATAGGCTTGATTTTGATTTTGATTTTGACTTTGCTGCCCATTGCCAGATTGATTCTGGGCATCCTTTTTATTAAACATTTGCTGAATTTTTTCAACTGCTTGAGGTGCCAGGTCAATGATTTTTTCGTATAGATGAGTGCTTTCATCTAAGTGAACCATTTTCACTTCATGTGCATTTACAATTAGGAAAGCAATCGGTGTAATGGAAACACCGCCACCGCTACCGCCGCCAAAAGGATGCGTTTTTGTTTCTCCCTGGCCGCCGCTCTTATCTTCAAGCTTAAATTCACTTCCGCCGGCAGCAAAACCAAAACCTACTTTTGATACAGTTAAAATAACACTGCCATCCGGTGTTTCTACCGGGTCACCAATGATGGTGTTTACATCAATCATTTCCTTAAGATTTTCCATTGCAGTAGTCATCAAGCCTTGAATTGGATGTTCAGACATTTACTGCGCCTCCTAACTAAACAGTATTGGTTTTATCATCAGATAAGACAGATAATGGCTTGGTTCGAAAGTCTGCCATACCGCCTTTCCAATATTTAATCAGTTTAATTCCTGTCACCATAGCATGCCCGATCCGAAAATGAAACATACATGTTAAAGCGGTTTGTGATACAGCAAATTGAAATTGAGGCGTTATCGTAACATCCGGTATTGCTTTCAGGCGAAAATAATGGCTGATAAATCCAAGCAAACTTCCTTTAACACTCCAAAATGCACCGGTGATCATGCCAGTCAAGGCGGCATCTCCAACACCAACTAGAGTATGCCAGGATAAAGTTTTAATCGTGATTTTTTTGAGAAAAGATTGAATGATTTTATATAACGAAACAACATGATGTAATATTTCTTTTGTATCATGCAGACTATCAAGCAATGTATCGGCAGAATATTCCTTCGTATCTTTGCTTGTTTGATTCTCATTTGGTCCTGCAGCCGTTTTCTCTTTCACAACAAGAGTTGGTGAATCTTCTGCTATTTTAACGAGCGGAATATCAATTTTATATTTAATTAATCCATACCATGCCCTAAATTCAAGCTTTATATGATTTTGATCTTTATTATGATACAAATGCAAATACACCTTTACTTTTGTAAAGATGATCAGGAGCAGGAGAAATAGGAGAATACCAGCAATAATCAGCAGCCACTTCACTTCATTCACAGCCTTTCAGCCGCAAGTATGGACATATTCAGGCAAAAATAAACCTGCTGGGTATAATCACCAGCAGGTTTTGTCATCTTATTTTTCATGTACCACTGTTGTATCGACGAAAAGATCATGTAATCCTTGTTTTTTTGGCAGAAAAGCTACGATTACATATAGAACAATGATATATCCAGAAATGAAACGGCCAATCCATTCTCTAAAGAGAACCGTATTCCATGATAGTTTTTCTCCATTTAACTGAACTACCTTTAAACCAAAAATCATTTTTCCTAATGTCTGACCGAAAAACTTGGTCATAAGGACAAAATATAAGTAAAAGGTCAGTGCTGTTGCAATGGTCATCATTGAAAAAAGGCCTGTTTCATATAGAGGTAAATCCAGCAATCTAAATAGAGGATTAATTAAGAGTCGATCAATGCTGCCTATTACAACTATATCGGCTAAATACGCCCAAAACCGCATCCAAAAACCTGCAAATCGCACATGACCAGTCTGCTGAATTGCCATGGCAGAAGAGTGCATGCTTTCATCTGCTGGAGGATACTCATCTGTTTGAGCATGTATTTCATTTTTTTCAAGTTCTGCATCTAAACGTTTGTCATCAGTCATGAGAACACCTCCTATTCAGCGTATAAGTACATGAGGCGTGGAGAGTGAGTATGCGATAATAGATTCACAAGTCCCGCCATTTCTGTCTCAGGACCGGCAAACTTTTGCACTCCCATACTTAACAAAGAGCCAAAACCAACGTTATCAGCATATTGAACAACTTGAGCCCCGCCTAAATCATAATCATCTTCCATTTGCTGTATAACATCATCAAGATAGCCAAATCCATCGATTAAATTTAATTCAAGTGCTTGACGACCATCATAAATTCTTCCATCCGCAATCTCCCTGACCTCTGCTTCTGTCATCTCACGACCTTCTGAGATTACTTTTACAAAGCCGTCATAGGAGTTATCAATCATATCCTGCAGTATGCCCCGTTCCTCTTCGGTCATTTCTCTTGTAGAACTCATAATGTCCTTATATTCCCCGCTTTTGATTGTGACAAAATCCACTCCAAGGTTTTCAGCAAGTCCCGAGAAATTATAGCCTTGCATGATAACACCTAAAGAACCTGTCATTGTTTCTGCACTGGCAAAGATCTTATCTGCAGGAGCAGAAATGTAATATCCGCCAGAAGCAGCCATTGATCCCATTGATATGTATACCGGTTTTTCTGTTTCTTCCTGAATTTCAACGATCTTATCGTGGATCTCTGCACTTTCCACAACACCGCCGCCCGGGGTATTCACACGAAGAATAATTCCCTCTACGCTGTTATCCTCTTTCACAAAATCCAGCTTTTTCATAAAGGATTGATGATTATAGCCTGTTGCTCCCAATAAAGAGCCTGCTTCACCTGTATCCTGAATCGTCCCATTCAAATTTAACACCGCAATTTTATTCATTGCATTCCCTTCTTCGATCACTTCTTCAACAAATGGATCTGAAGCAGAAGTGAACATCTCTGCCAAAGAGCTCTCTGCATCTCTAAAGGTGAACAATAAACTGCTGACGACGGAAAAGCCAAAAAGAAACACTGCGATACCTATAGCTGCCCAGCGTTTTCCATTCATACATAAAAACCTCCCTTTTAATAGCTAGTAACTCATACGAACGAAACTTTAAAAATGTTTCAAAAACATGTAAACTGGAAATGACAACACTATGATAACAAAATAAGGTTTACTTAGTAAAAGAATCACTACTCTATTTATACTAGTCTGGAGGAATAATGATGACAGCTCGCCGTAATATGTATTTCTACCATAAACAGGATTCGAAGACATTAGAGATGGTTCAGCCTCTTTACGATTTGGCAAAAGAGAATGGCTTTCATGTTTTAAGTGAGCCTGCCGAAGCTAATATTATTGTCAGTATTGGCGGGGACGGATCGTTTTTACAAGCTGTGAGAAAAACAGGTTTTAGAGATGATTGCCTTTATGCCGGGATTTCAACTACTGGAAGCTTGAGCATGTATTGTGATTTCCAAATAGACGATATAGACAAAATGATAGAGGCCGCACAAAGTGAAAATATTGAGGTTCGCCGCTACCCGACTATTGAAGTATCGGTTGATGATGAGGCATCCTTTTACTGCCTGAATGAATATACAATTCGCTCATCCATTGTTAAAACCTTTGCGATGGACGTGCTGATTGATGATCTTCATTTTGAAACATTCAGAGGAGATGGCATGATTGTATCGACGCCTACAGGCAGTACTGCTTACAATAAATCGGTAACTGGTGCAGTCGTAGATCCGATGATTCCTTGTCTGCAAGTAAGTGAACTTGCTTCACTTAACAACAATACGTATCGTACACTCGGCTCTTCTTTTATCCTGAGTGAAAATCGCAGACTTACCTTAAACGTGATTCAAGACGGTAATGACCATCCTGTGATGGCCATGGACAACGAAGCAATGAGTGTTCAGCATGTACAAAAAATTGACGTAAAACTAAGCGGCAAGGAAATAAAAACCGTTAAACTAAAAGACAATTCCTTCTGGGAGAAAGTAAAAAGAACGTTCTTATCATAAACAAAAAAAGTGCCAGGTCAAAGAGACCTGGCACTTTTGCAATTGTATTAAAGTGCTATTTTCTTTCGTTCTTTCCGCTTCTCTTGCCAATGTACATATATCTTCGTTTTAGAAAGAGAGTAAACGGTCAGTGCACTCCAAATAAATAGGAAAGCCAGGAGGTGTACCGATGAAAATGCTTCACCATAAACAAACACCCCTAAAATCAGGGTAATAGTTGGAGCAATATATTGTAAAAATCCTAGCATGGATAAAGGGATTTTCTGTGCCCCTTTTGCAAAAAGCAGCAGAGGAATGGCTGTTGCAATCCCTGCTCCAAGCAGCAATAAATCTGTCCCTGCTGACGAGTGAAAAAGAGCCAATGATTGATTAGAATATAAAATAATTAAATAGATTAAGGCAAATGGTGCAACTACTAATGTTTCCAATGTTAACCCAATCGCCGGTTCAACGGTAATCAGCTTTTTCGCAAGGCCATAAAAACCAAAAGAAAAAGCAAGCAAAAGGGATGCCCACGGAACCTGGCCGTAAGAAATGCTTAATATAAGCACTCCAGCTAAGGCCAATATAAAGGATATATATTGCATAATGCCAAGCCGCTCTTTAAAGACAAGCATTCCAAGCAAAACACTTACAAGAGGGTTAATATAATAGCCAAGACTCGCTTCAATCATCCGATCAGCATTCACTGCCCAAATATAAACAAACCAGTTGCAGCTAATTAAAACAGAGGCTATAACAAGGGCGGCAGCCTGCTTTTTATTTGCCTTTAATCCTATTAATGTTTGTAAAAGTGGTGCCCATTTTCGGCTAAATACTAAAATGAAAATCATGAATATGAAACTCCATAAGATCCGATTTGCCAATATTTCATCTGAATTGACATGATGAATAAGTTTCCAGTAGATTGGCAGAATCCCCCACAATAAATATGAGAATCCAGCATAGAGTGCGCCGTTTTTAATATCGTTTTGTCCCATCTTCCATCCTCAATTCTTTCTGTTTTCGAAATATTACTATTATAGACAGCAGTTAAAAAGACTTGCAATATATTTTTATCAATCTTTATTAAAATTTAACTCTATCAGCAAATTCGTTTTGCCCTTCGCTTCATTTCACTCATATTGATACACAATAAAAAAACCAAATGGTTAGAAAGATAAAATTTCTAATCATTCGGTTTAGTTGGATAAAATATTTATTTCCCAGTCTCATTCCGGTATACTGTTTTGCCGCCAATTACGGTTTGTTTTACAGGGATGGAAGCGATCGCTTCCGGAGCAATCATAAATATATTTTCTTCAAGGATGGTAAAGTCAGCAAGATTTCCTTTCTTAATGACGCCTCGATCATGTTCATGTGAGATCGCATATGCGCTTCCTTTTGTAAAAAGAGATACCGCTTCAAACACAGTAAGTCTTTCTTCTTCGTTATAAACCGTACGATCACTGCTGTCAATATTTGTTCTCGTTACCGCTGCATGGATGCCAAGCCGCGGATCCACAGGCTCTATTGGCGCATCGGAGCCGCCTGCACAATGGAGGCCTTCATCCAATAATGTTTTCCACGCATAGCAATAATTCATGTATTCCTGCCCGACACGCTCCACAACCCAAGGGAAATCAGAAGCAACAAACCGCGGCTGAATATCAAGAATAAGCGGGAGATTTTTGATGCGGTCGATCAGCTCCTTACGCAATATTTGCGCATGAATGAGACGGTCTCTCCCCTTCCCAATTAAAGGATATTTTTCAATAGAGTTCACGACCATTTCAAAGGCCAGGTCGCCTATGGCATGAACCGCTACAGGCAAGTTATACTCCCGTGCTTTTTTTACGAGCTCATCAAGCTGTTCTTGAGAAAAGATGGCCACCCCAGATGTAGTTTCATCATCTGCATAAGGATGGCTAAGCAATGCCGTACGCCCTCCTAATGCACCATCCGCAAAAATTTTCATGGCTCCAAACTCAACCCATTCCGTACCGCTCATAAAATGCTGGCCACTGGCAATCATATCGTCAACAACTTCATGATGGACAAGCAAATGTGCCCGATAGTTATATTGATCATCTTCAATGACTTCTTGTATTGCTTCATATGTATATTCAAATCCGTTGTAATAATTGAGATCTTCGGTGTGCGATCCTGTTAAACCTAACGAATAAGCATCCGTTATAGCAGCTTGGAGTGCCTTTTTCAAGTACGCTTTCGTTACAGGAGGGACAGCTGAAAATAGCAGATCCTGCGCCTGGTCCTTCAATATGCCATTGATCCTCCCTTGGTCGCCCAGTTCAATCACACCACCTGGAGGACAATCGGTAGTTTCTGTAATACCAGCGAGTTTTAAGGCCAAAGAATTAGCTGTTAATGCATGACGGCATACCCTTTTTAGCAAAACAGGATGGTCTGGTACCGAGATGTCTAATTCCGCTGAAGTGATTGGCGATGGATCTTCCCATAAATTTTCATTCCAGCCTTCTCCAACAATCCACTCACCAGCAGGGAACTGCAGCGAATATTCCTTAACAGCTGCAAGTACATCTCCTTTGGATGTACACTTTGACAAATCAAGTCTGATCAGCCTTTCACCATGACCAATTAAATGCATATGACTATCCACAAATCCCGGCAGCATGGTCGCTCCCTTAAGATCTTCAATCATATCAAGATTATTTTTGTACTTTTCCAAAAGTTCATTGTATGATCCTGTCTCAATAATCACTCCGCCGTCTGTATAAATGGCTTCTACTTGTTCATTTTCCTGCTGCAGTGTATAAATATTTCCCCCATGCCAAAACGTTCCCATTTTCCATGCTCCTTTAATATCAATTTGAACATAGTATAGTACACCTTGTTTAGGACCGACAAGCAAAATAAATCTTTAGTATCTGAAGGTGTGTTTTGAACAGATGATATGACATTTTGAGGTTTTATCTTGCGGTTTTGAAGTTTATTTTGCCACAATGCATTGGAAACACCACAATGCATGCCAAAATTTGCGGCTTTTATGATGAATAGATGGAGTTTTGCAGCTTTGGTTTTCCGGATATCCGCCATCTATTTGAAATATCCGCGGTTATTTAGATTTATCCGCCGTAAAAAAATTTTATCCCCCGTTATTTCCATTTTATCCGCCAAAAACACTGATATATCCGCCAACGCAAAAATATCCCCCATACAAAAAGCAGGCACCCTCGCCTGCTTTTCCTCAAATCACACCTTGTTTGCTGCACTTTCCAGTTCTTTTTTCCGCAGCTCCACTCTCATAATCTTTCCTGAAATCGTTTTAGGCAGTTCCTCAACAAATTCAATTTTCCGAGGGTATTTATATGGAGCAGTCATTTCTTTCACATGATCCTGCAGCTGCTGTATAATCTCGCTCTCTTTTTGCTCGGGCAGATCCTTCAAAATAACAAATGCCTTCACGATCGATCCGCGAACTTCATCCGGGCTGCCGACGACAGCACATTCTTTTACATAAGGATGTTTAACAAGCGCGTCTTCCACTTCAAATGGCCCAATCGTATAGCCCGAGCTAATAATGATGTCATCTCCACGTCCTTCAAACCAAAAGTATCCATCTTCATCTTTTTTCGCTTTGTCACCTGTTATATAATATTCTCCTCTAAACTGCATAGACGTTCGTTCAGGGTCTTTATAATAATTTTTAAACAAAGCAGGTGTGCTGACATGAACGGCAATATCACCAACCTCCCCTGCCTCACAAGGTCTCCCTTCATCATTGATGATGTCTACCCTGTTGCCTGGTGTCGGTTTTCCCATTGAACCAGGTCTGAGTTCCATTTCCTTTGTCACTCCAACAAGTAATGTATTTTCAGTCTGACCATAGCCATCGCGAACATTGAGTTGAAAATATTTCTTAAAAATATCAATCACTTCTCTATTTAACGGTTCACCAGCAGACACAGCACTGCGAAGGTGAGGTAATTGGTATTGTCCAATTTCATCCACTTTTGCCATTAACCGATATTCAGTAGGTGTACAGCAAAGAACATTCACCTTATAATCCTGAAGAAGCTGTAAATATTTTTTGGGATCATATTTGCCATTATAAACAAAACCAGTTGCACCGGAACCCAGAACGGATAAAAAGGGACTCCAAACCCATTTTTGCCAGCCAGGTCCAGCTGTTGCCCAGACGATATCTCCTTCTTCAATCAAGAGCCAGTGAGGTGCAGCCGTTCTTAAATGTGCAAAGGCCCATCCATGTGTATGGACAACCCCTTTTGGATTGCCAGTAGTACCCGATGTATATGATAAAAATGCCATGTCATCTTTATTTGTTTCAGCGGTTGTTAAAGTGGAAGAGGCCAATTCCAGCTCTTCATCTAAATAAAACCAATTAGCTGCTTTTTGACCAATTGAAAATTTAACTAACGGTTCTGCTTCTTTAAGCTCTTTGACTTGATCAACAAATGGATAATAACTAATGATACCCTTCACATCACCATGAGTTATTCGGTATTGCAAATCCTTTGGCCTAAGCATTTCAGAGCTTGGAAGGACTGTTAATCCGATTTTTAATGCACCTAAATATACTTCATATGCTTCAATTAAGCGAGGAATGATGACAAGGACAGTATCTCCCTTTTGCAATCCATGATTCAATAAAGCGTTTCCAACTTTATTCACTCTTTCCATCAAACGATGATATGTAATATTCTTTTTCTCTCCAAACTCATTTTCCCAAATGAGTGCAAGCTTATTTTGGTCAGCTGCGAATTTCTCAACTTCTTCAACAAGGTTATACTGTTCGGGAGCAAGTAAATCTTCACGTTCCATATTGATAATCCTCCTTAATTGGTTTATACTCCCAACATTATACTAAATTTTTTTAAAAATCAAAACAATCAAATTTATCAACTTTATAACAATTAATCTAAACGTCGTACTGGCAAAAGAAAGTGTGAGAAATAAGCTTAAAAAATGCCTGGCTCTTCTCTAGGAAGACTCAATTCTCTTTATGAAGTCAGAAAAAGGAGCAGGGCGTTTGCCCTGCTCCTTGTAGCCATATTATCTATTTTTATTTTTGGTAACCGCCTAATTGTTGTTCAGCCATTTGAACTAAACGCTTAGTGATTTCTCCACCTACTGAACCGTTAGCACGAGAAGTAGTTTCTGCACCAAGGTTTACACCAAATTCAGTAGCGATTTCGTACTTCATTTGATCTAGAGCTTGTTGTACACCAGGAACTAAAAGCTGGTTTGAGTTGTTGTTGTTTGCCATGTGATTTCACCTCCTTGTGAGTATAGAATGTGTAGAATCACATGGCGGTATGCACTTTTAAATTGGTAAATTCATGAAGATCTTCTTAAAATAGATCCTCATCCTCATTTTCATAGCTGAAACCTGGTGTAATTGTTAGCGTTTCGGTATCTTTTACTGCTTTTGATATTGCTTCTGTAAAATCAACAAAGCTCTCAAACCGCTCAACTTTCTCAAGTTTTGGTTTTGTTTTTGGGGATGCTGGAACAAAAACAGTACAGCAATCTTCAAAAGGACGATTAGAGATGTCAAACGTGTCTATTTTTTGTGCGATTTCCACAATTTCTTCCTTATCCATTGTAATCAATGGACGCAGCACTGGTGTTGACGTTACATCATTAATGGCATACATGCTTTCTAACGTCTGACTGGCAACTTGTCCTAGACTTTCACCCGTGATAATAGCAAGACCTTCATTTCTTTTGCGAAGCTGATCGGTTATGGTTAGCATCATTCTTCGGGTTGAAGTCATAGTATAATTTTCAGGCACCTGCTTCTGAATCATTTGCTGCACCTCAGTAAATGGCACAATATGCAATGTGACTTTCCCGCAAATTTTAGACAGTTTTTCGGTTAAATCAATCACTTTTTGCTTTGCGCGTTCACTTGTGAAAGGAGGGCTGTGAAAATGGACAGCCTCAATTTCGATTCCTCTCTTCATTGCTAAATAACCAGCTACAGGACTATCAATTCCGCCTGAGAGCATTAGCATCGCTTTTCCGCCTGAACCAGCAGGAAGACCGCCGGCTCCTTTTATATTTTCACAAGATAAATAAACGCCTTCTTCTCTCACTTCAATTTGCAGATTGATATCAGGGTTCTTCACATCAACCTTTGAATGTTCTACATTTTTTAATATATGGGAGCCAAATGTATGATTCATTTCTCCTGTATCAAGCTGAAACTTCTTATCTGCCCGCTTCGATGTAATTTTAAAGGTTTTACCTTCTTCAAACACCTTCTCAAACAAGGACAATGCAGCATCCTTAATTTGATCAATTTCTTGTTCAGTTTTTATGGCAAGACTGAAGGATTGAATGCCAAAAACTTCTTTTAAACATTGTGCAGCAGCTTCCCCATCTGCACCGTTTAATTTAACAAACATTCGGTCACGCTGTGTTTCTATTTTGATTTCCGGGAATTGATGTAGCACTCGCTTTACATTCTGTCTTAACTTTTCCAAAAACTTGCTGCGGTTTCTCCCTTTAGTAGAAATTTCACCAAAGCGGATTAATATACGGTCATAGTTGATCATCATTTCATTACCTTTCTTAACCTTGTAATTGTGTTTTTAACAGCATCAATAAATAAATGTGCTTCTTCCAATGTATTCTCATAAGATAAACTCACTCGCAATGCTCTTTTGGCTAGTTCTTCATGCACACCCATTGCCAGCAGTGTCTGGCTGACTGCTTTTGATTTAGACGAGCATGCACTAGTTGTAGAAATATATATATCATGCTCAGCAAGAGCATGGACAAACACTTCTGCTTTCATACCGCTTATCGAAAAATTGATGATATGTGGCGCAGCTTGATTTGCTGGAGTATGAATCGTTATACCCTCCATCACACCTAATTCTTCTATGATATAACGCTTAATTTCAGAAAGTGTACTGGATTCTGTTTCCTGCTTAGTCAATTCCATTCTTAGCGCTTTGGCCATTGCAACAGCACCTGGCAAATTTTCGGTTCCGCTTCTTACTTGCTGCTCTTGGCTGCCGCCGGAAAACAGCGGGGAGATCTTTACTCCTTTTCGTATATACAAGGCACCGGTGCCTTTTATACCGTGAAATTTATGAGCTGAAATAGTACATAGATCAATGTGACATTGACTAATATTGAGTGAAACCTTTCCAATTCCCTGTACATGGTCAACATGAAAAAGAATATCTGGATAGCTCATCAGCATTTGTCCTATTTCATGAATTGGCTGAATGGATCCGACCTCATTATTGACATGCATAACGGATACAAGCACAGTATCGTTCGTAATGGCTGCCCGAATATCCTCAATGTCCACAATTCCATCAGAATCAACAGGTATAAATGTAATCTGGTAGCCGAGTTTCTGCAATTGTTTCATGGCTTCCTTAACAGAAGGATGTTCAATTTCAGTCGTAATCAAATGTTTTCCGCGCTTTGCCAGTGCGCCTCCTTTTATGGCAAGGTTATTGCCTTCAGTTCCGCCAGAAGTAAAAATGATCTCCTGAGCATCCACTTTCAGCAAATTAGCCATCTGTTCACGCGCCTGTGCGAGCAGCTTTTCAGATCTGGCTCCATATGAATGAAGGGAAGATGGATTACCATAGTAATCTTCACTTACCTTTACAAATGATTGAATGGCTTCTTTATATGGTTTCGTTGTTGCGCTATTATCAAAATAAATCATGATTGGTCACCACCTTATGCAATTCTCAATCTTACCATAAATAGAGGAACTTCGATATATAGAATGAATGGGTATTCTATATTATTGCAATATATTTTTTCTAATATTAAAATTATTTTAAAATCTGCTATTTTTTAAAATGCATGTTACTATGTTAATGTTCTAAACATTTTGAGGAATGAAAGAATAGTGCAATTGTTTAGGAGGACTATTTTTGAAGCAGCAAACATTATCTTTAAAACAAATATTTGCGATTGGACTAATGCTTTTCGCGTTATTTTTTGGAGCCGGAAATATGATTTTCCCTCCATTTATGGGGCAGGAGGCCGGTACATCCGTCTGGACTGCTGCTTTCGGTTTTTTAATTACTGGTGTTGGATTGCCTTTATTGGCGATCATTGCGATTGCCAGAACAGGTGATGTCCAAACAATGGCAAGCAGAGTTCATCCTGTGTTTGGGGTTGTTTTTACCGTCACTATGTATTTGGTGATCGGGCCGCTGTTTGCTATACCGCGGACTGCTACTGTTTCATATGAAATTGGTATTATTCCGTTCCTTGGTGAAAACGTTTCCAATTCTATTTGGCCATTACTGCTGTTTTCAGCTGTCTTTTTCGCCATTACCCTATGGCTCGCTATGAATCCAACCAAACTGGTGGATACGATTGGAAAAGTGTTAACACCTGCGCTTTTAATCATCTTAGGAATCATTGTAATAAAAGCCATCATTTCACCACTTGGGGATCAAGACCTCCCAAAAGATACATATAATGACACAGCTTTTTTTACAGGGTTTATTGAAGGCTACTTAACGATGGATACCATTGCCGCTCTAGTCTTCGGCATTATTGTTATTGGCTCTATTAATGGGTTAGGCGTAACCAGCCAGAAAGCAGTTATGAAGATATGTATATATGCTGGTCTCATCGCTGCAGCCGGTCTCGCAATCATTTACGTGTCTCTTGCTTATATTGGGTCAACTGCACCAGAAGCAATTGGATTTAAAGAAAATGGCGGAGCGATATTGTCAGGTACCGTACAATATTTATTCGGCCCGCTTGGATCCGTGATTTTAGCAGCTGCCATCGTTTTTGCGTGTTTAACAACCTCCGTTGGACTTGTTTCATCTTGTGCGGAGTATTTCTCAAAGTTATTTCCAGCTTTCTCTTATAAGACGATTGTTATTGTATTCTCCCTTTTTAGTGCCGTGCTGGCGAATGCAGGGCTGACTCACCTTATTACTTTTTCTGTTCCTGTTCTGGTTATTATTTATCCGCTTGCAATTGTTTTAATTGTTTTGTCTTTTTTTCACCATCTTTTTAAAGGCCGCTCTATCGTCTATATTTGCGCGTTGCTTCCAACCGGTTTACTCAGCTTTGTGGATGGTTTTAATGAAGCGGGAGTGAATGTTTCAGCTATTGGTGAGAACCTTTCGTTTCTGCCTTTATATGCAGAAGGGCTCGGCTGGATCATGCCTGCCATTGCCGGAGCAGCCCTTGGATACTTTTTATCCTTATTTAGGGGCGCAAAGAAGCTTCCTTAAGATGATGACTAAGAAAGTACATACAAAAAGGCTTAGAGGTTCATACCACTAAGCCTTTTTCATACTGTCCTATTCTTCTTTTATAAGCTCTTCTATTTTCTTCAAAGCACCAGGCTCAACTTCTTCAATTGAAGTGGCAGCCTGTTCAAGTGATGTTTTATAATCGTAGCTTCTAAAAGACTGTTCTGCCTCTTGTAAGGCTTTTTCGATTGAAGGATATGAACTTCTATAGCGGTTTCCATATTGAATGACTCTTTCAGCAAGCTGAATCGTTTCAATCATTTCTTCCGTGTAATGTGCCAGTTTATCCACTGTCATCACAGCAACCTCGAGATATTGCTGAACAGTTGGGATATTAAGAGGTTTTTCCTCCAGTTTTTGCATCACATTTTCAATGCTTTCTTGAGTATCGTGCACCAAATATTTATATTCCTGAGATAAACCTGGAATATTGCTTTTGGATACAAGCTTGACCGCCTCTGTCATGGTCTTCTTCAATTCTGCCACTGTTTCTCTAGCAGTCATTTCATCTTTTCTAAGTGCCTGTAATTTTTCCGAAAAAACATCCTGCTCCAGACAAATTTCATCCAGACTTGATTTGATTTGCAGGAATTCTTCCAATAGATGCGTTTGTGCAGAACCTTGATTTTTTATTTTGTGATGCAAAACATCGTATTTTTTTGTTAAGGCTGATAACGTTTTTTCAAGTTTTATTTGTATTTCTTTATCCTGCTGATCCACATGGTAGCTTTCACAAATTTCGTCGAGCTCACCTTTTAGATCCTTATTGCTTTCTAAGCTATCATATAATCTCTCTCTGACAAGTGGCTCCTCCTGCTGCAGATTATGTTTTGCATGTACTTCCTTTTCGAGTAGATCATATAATAGATCAATGCTTTCCCTCATATCGTCTACTGTAGTTTGCACATAATCAAGCTCTGCTTTATAAAGGGATTCCAGGAGCTTATCGAGCTCTTGCTGAAATTGTTCAATGTCTTTTTCCAGCTGAATATGATCGAGAATATAACCGCCTTCCCGCATTTCTTCATATCCATCCCGCAGGTCCGCCATTTGAGAAGGAAGCTTAGACTGGCATTCGATTAGTAATTCAGGAATAGAGTCCATGCACTGCTGCAAATGATCCAATATTTCCTGAATCGCCAATACAACTTCCCGTGCTTCTAAATAATTTCCCTGATCTGTTTTTTCGGCAAATTGTTCAAATAATTCGGCAGCTTTGTCAAATTGCTTTTCCAGTACTTCCTCTGCTTTGCCAAATGTATGTCTGTGTGCCAGCAAAAGTTTCTTATTTTCCCGATAATTTTCTTTCAGTTCTTCAATTTCCAGCCTGTTTTTTTCCTCACTGCCAACAAGATCCTTTACTTCAACTAGAAGTGCTTTGATTTGTTCTTCAATACGTTCAAGACTGCTTTCAATCGCACTTAATGCTTCTTTCGCTTTACCGAAGCGATACTTATCAATCGATTCTTCAGCATCAAACAAATATTCCTCTACATTTGGAAGTTCTGCTGTTACGATCTCATCCCAGTTATAGCGCCAGCCTTCAAACAGTTCTTCTGTTTGACCAGTCATATTCAGCTGTTTGACCTTTGCCATTTCATCCAGCACAGGTCGGTCCATAATATCCATTTTCCATGTTTCCAGCCGATCAACTTCTTTATAGTATTTCTTTTTTAAAAAATATCCTGTCAAATATATAAGAATGACAATTACGATACCGCCAATTATGTATCCCACTTTTTAAAAGCCCCCTGTTCTGTTCCGAGCCGGTATGTCCATCTATACTTTCACTTTTCGTGTTCAATTCAATGTTTTTATGATACCATGTAAACGACATTTTTTGACTATTTATTTCACATTTTATCGAAATAAATCAATAAATCTTTAACATTCGTTAACATGCAGTTCAAGGAGGGAAAAAAGTATATGAAAAAAGATGGTCATATTCATACACCTTACTGTCCACACGGAACAAAAGATCCTCTTGAAAGTTATATTATAAAGGCAATATCGCTGGGATTCCAAGAAATATCCTTTACAGAGCATGCACCGCTCCCTCGGATGTTCTCAGAACCAACTCCTTTAAAAGATAGTGCTATGTCAATGAATCAACTCGAAGACTACTTTAAGGAAGTAAATGGATTAAAGGAAAAATACAAAAGCAGCATCACTGTGAATGCTGGGTTAGAAGTAGATTTTATTGAAGGATTTGAGCAGGAGATTAAAGCTTTTCTCAACGAATATGGAAGGCTTATTGACGATTCCATACTGTCCGTTCACTTTTTAAAGCATGATAGTGTGTATGATTGTCTCGATCATAGTCCAGACGTTTTTGGTGGAATGATCAAGAGATATGGAAGCGTTGATGCCATTTATGAGCGCTATTACCAAACTGTCACCCTATCTATTCTTGCTGACTTAGGTAAATATAAACCTAAACGAATTGGACATATCAACCTTGTTGAGAAATTTAAGAAAAAATTCCAAAGTGAAAAAGATTTTAAGGATACTTTAATGGCCATTCTGCGAGCGGTGAAACAGAACGGGTATGAGCTTGATTATAATGGCGCCGGTTCAAGTAAACCTTTATGCCGGGAACCATATCCGCCTTTGTGGGCAGCAAATGCTGCTCTTGAAATGGGCATAACACTTGTTTACGGATCAGATGCACATCAAGTCAAAGAGCTTGGCCAAGGTTTGCCTATGATGCTCAGCCAAGAACATCTCTATTAAATACTAGAGTTATGATGATACAGTCAGTATTTGTTTCTCCAGCTGCTGGCTGTTCATCCTTCCATCGACCCAGCTGTATAATTCCTGCAAATATTTATCAGCAAAATATTTTTCCTGGGGAAGAAGATACAGCACTTCTGTCATATAATGTGTATTTAAAAAAGGCATGGTCAATAGCCCCTTAAGCTGAAGCAGATAATAGCCTGAAGATTCCTGACGAAATTCCCCATTAGCAAAGCCGTATTCAAAGATGTTTTGAAAAAAGTATTTTTCCTTCATGGCATAGGTAGACATAATTTCCCGAACCATCTGTGAATCTAAAGACATTTCCCGCACGATCATTCGCGTTAATTGACTATTTTCAAACTGATAATAAATGATTCTTTCAAGTGTCTTCTTTAAACAAATGATTGCACCATCCTCCAGAAAGGCGACAGCTTTTTCCATTTCTTTCAAATAGCCCTCATAATAAGCTGTAAAGCAATACTCCAATAAACCTTCCTTATTTCCAAAGTAATAAGCGATATTAGCGGAATTTGAACCTGCCTTTTCCGAAATATCACGTACTGAAGTGCCTTTAAACCCTTTATGGTTAAATAAATTAACTGCAGCATCCACGATCGCATCACGAGCATTTTTTTTCAATATCTTTCCTCTCTTTCTGCATCAGCTAAGATCGTAAAAATTTTTCTATAGATTCAAGTTTTGTTGCTGTTCATTGAGTTTCTACCTTTGCTATAATGTATACATTCTTGTTAAGATTTCTAGATTCCTTTATAAACATATCGACAAATTCCAGCGAGAATCTTGTGATTTTGCGATACATCTCTATACATTTTTTGAAAGATAGGTGAAACATGATGTTTAACGTCGAAACATACCGCGGAACACGCGAAGAGAATTACGATCTTGTCATTAAACAGCTTGCCGCTTTGCTTGAAGGGGAAACGAATACCATTGCGAATTTAAGCAATGCTTCCGCTTTGCTTAATCAATTTTTAGACCGAGTTAATTGGGTTGGTTTTTACGTATTAGAAAATGGTGAGCTTGTGTTAGGGCCTTTCCAAGGTTTGCCTGCATGTGTGCGAATTCCTTTAGGACGAGGTGTTTGCGGATCCTCTGCACAAGAAAAGAAAACATTCAGAGTAGAGGATGTCCACCAATTCCCTGGACATATTGCCTGTGATGCTGCCTCACAATCAGAAATTGTTGTACCTTTAATAAAAGACGGTGAGCTTCTTGGAGTTTTAGATATTGATTCTCCAGAAAAAAATCGCTTTGATGAACTTGACCAAAGCAAGCTTGAACAATTTGTTCAAGAACTTGTTAAACATTTGTAATCCATTATCAAAACAGCATTTACATTTTTACAACGTTTTAGGACTGCCATGAGCAGTCCTATTTCTTTTTCTAATAAGTGGGATTCTGATCTGATGTTTTCTCTAAATTTTTGCTAATGCATTCTCGAGATCCTCGCGAAGGTCTTCCCATGCTTCAAGTCCAACCGATAAGCGCAGCAGCGAATCAGATATTCCCATTTGCACTCGGTCCTCAGGAGGAACCGAAGCATGTGTCATCGTTGCCGGATGCTGGATCAGCGTTTCTGCATCTCCAAGGCTGACGGCGATCTGGATAAGCTGCAGTTCATTCATAAAAGCCTGTGCTGCTCTTTTATCTCCCTTTAGTTCAAAAGAGATCAATCCGCCAGGCTTTCTCATCTGTTTATTTGCTATTCTGTAATCAGGGTGTTTTGAGTTGCCTGGGAAATAAACTTGTGCAACCTTAACATGATCACACAGAAAAGCTGCCAGTTTTTCAGCATTTTCGGTATGACGATCCATTCTGACAGCCAGTGTTTTTAAGCCTCTTAGTAATAGCCATGCATCGAAAGGAGAAAGTACGCCGCCAATATCCTTTTGAGTTGTCTGGGCAATTTTCGCCATCATTTCCTTACTGCCTGCTGCGATACCAGCAATGACATCCCCATGTCCACTAATATATTTCGTTGCACTATGAACGACAATATCACACCCAAGTGCAACCGGATTCTGCAAATATGGCGAACAAAATGTATTATCCACAACAACCGGTATTCCTTTTTCCCGACCTACATCAGCAGCCATTTCCAAATCAACAAGCTGCATGGTTGGATTAATTGGCGTTTCAATATACAGACAGGTTGTTTCCGGCCGGATCGCCTGCAGCAGTTCATCTCTTGATTTCATTGAAGAAAAATCGTGAGTAATTTTATATTTTTCTTCCATCAGCTTTAACAATCCAAATGTACATCCATACACACCTTGTGAGCATAAAATATGATCTCCCGCCCGTGTTAATGACAGCAGAATCGCAGAAACCGCGGCCATTCCCGAGCCAAAGGCTAGTGCCGCCTCAGCCTGTTCCAATTGCGCCATTCTTTGCTCAAAGCTGGCTACTGTTGGATTGCCAAGGCGCGAGTAAATAAATCCATCCTCTTCACCTGAAAAACGCCTCTCTCCTTGCTCAGCATTTTCAAAGGTAAAGGTAGAAGTTTGAAAGATTGGCGGTGCAAGACTGCCTTTGAATTCATTAGAACGGTAACCTCCATGAATCGTCATTGTCTCGAATTGGTGTTTTTTCATAGGCTAATCTCTCCCTCTTTTTGTAAGCGTTTACATTATTCTCTTATTAGAATATGATACTTTATTAAAAAATGGAAGAGTAATAACTTCTTTTATTTATATAAACCATTTCGCGTTTTTAGGAGCTGATAACATTTAAAATGTAAAAAAATTAAGATGCCCATAGTGGACATCTTAATTTTTTTGGACAACCATTTTGTTTTTCCCTGTTTCTTTTGCTATATAGAGAGCTTTATCTGCACGCTTAAACAGTGCTGAGTACGTATCTTCTTCTTGAACATCCGCAATACTTGCTTTGCTCCAATACGAGACCCCGCATGAAATGGTAACCTGTGGGTTTGTTGTCTTCCCTACTTTTTGTACGAGTCGATTGGCAATAGCAATTCCTGCTTCCAATCCGACGTTTGGCAAATAAACGGCCAGCTCTTCACCGCCCCATCGTGCTCCTATATCTGAGCCGCGAATATTCTTTCTGATTAAATTGGCGACCTGTACAATTACCTCATCACCAGCTTGATGACCATACGTGTCATTTACCTTTTTAAAGTTGTCAATGTCAATTAACATAAAGGTTCCTTCTTGATCCTCATTCATGGAGCTATAGATCTTTTTATCAAGATAGCTTCTTGAAAAAAGCTTTGTCAGATGATCTGTGACGACCATTCTTTCTAACTCTTCTCTTAACATTGAATTGGTAAAAGCCAATGTAGAATGATGGATAAGCGATTGCAGCAGTTTAAAGGACTCAAACGAGAAATGATACGGCTGCTGATGCATCACAAGCGCAAACCCCTTCAATTCGCCCGATTGATCCATCGGAACGGCCATTATGGATTTAAAGCCTTTTTCTTCTGTGCTATCAGGAAAATGAAAGTCACCTAAGAACAGCGGCTCTCTTTCTTTCGCAATCTTGTCTTTCATCAGTTGAATATATCTCTCCGATTCTCTTACCTGGAAGAAAGAAGTACTGCCCTGCAAAACGTTAATATCCTCTCCATCATTTAATAATAAAATGAAGCCGACTTCCTCGGCACCGAACGAACTCGAAATTTGCTCTGACATGTATTTCATTGTTTCAGTAAGTCTTAGATCAGAATTTAATCGGTGGGAAGTTTCATTAATTAGCTGCAAGTCAGAGATAAGACGCTTTGATTGCTGATAGAGCTGGGCATTTTCAAGCGCACTTCCTGCTGTATTTGCGAGCAGTGAAATAAACTCGACCTCATTTTTAGGAAAATTCACTGTGTTTGGCGCAATTACCTGCAAAACGCCATATACTCCCTGCTTCCCCATTAACGGTGCATACAGCACGGATCTTCCATACGACTGAGAATCCTCAAATTGAATCGTTCCAGTTACATATGCCTGCATTGCAGAAATATTTTCACTGTCATATTCCAAATCCTTAATAGGCAAGTCTGTATTATTATTGTTGTCGTGTGAAAGAAGCAGATAATAGGTGAATGTTGGGTAAACCTCCTGCAAGGTTTGGATAATCTCACCTAAAACACTATCCATATTCATGGAAGAGTGAAACTTTTCTGTAACCCTAAATAACTGCTGATATCGCTTCTCCTCAGAGAGCACAGTTGACAGCTCTTGAATTTTTGCTAAAAAATGTCCGCATTCATTTGAAATGACCTGCAAAACATCTTCAGAAATATGAAAATCCTGATCTTTCCCCTCAAAAATCAAGCAGCCAAGCAGTTGATTTTTCTTTTCCAATAAAAGCATTAAAGCATTTCCTTCAATTTCAATTAAACTCGTCCGGTTCATTGGTGCACCGCTGCGGCTAAAGTCAGGAATAGAGCGGATGTCGATTTTTTTCGGAAACATCTCCACATCAATATTGCCAATTGGAGCTTTAAATTGCAGAACTTGCTCTTGTTCATTGCGTTTATAAAGAAGGATACCAGGCACTTCAAGCAATGAATGAATGGCTGTCAGCATTTTATTTACAATATGATCATAATGAAATAAACCACTCTCTGTATCAATAAGATCATAGAAGTGACTTTTTAGTTTTATTATTATTGGATCTTCCTGTGTATTGACCATCAACATCATCACCTGTTATACATGCTGACATTTAACGCAGCATGCCCACTGTTATTTAACCCTGTAAGTTCTCAATTATACTAAAACTGCCATTTTTTTGAACAACTAGCCATAAAGATTGATCAGCTGCCAAAGAATGAATAGCGATGGGCTCCTGCACTCCTTGTCTATGCAGCTCCTCCACTTTCATCGTTGTAAGCTCATCTCTAAATAAAGGATCTTCTATTTTGGATGCCTCATCTTTCTCAGCTGCATCAAGCGAATCATCCAGATAAATCCAATCATTACTCATATATACCCATATTCCTTGTTTTGACTCATCATTTGTAAGTTTTTCTGGAATTCCTTTTAATGTGACTGCCTGAAGAGCTGTGAATTTATGGCCATTTGACACGTCAACTTCATAGATTGCCAGCACATGCTCTTGATTTGTCTCTTTGTACAATGCCACTTTAGGATTTTCGTTTATAGATGTACCTTGTTCTAAAACTAGATAAAGCGGTGTATATGTGCCTTTTGAATCAATCACTTTATTATTTTGTACATATAAAAAAGCAAGAACAGTGACACTGATACATAGAAAAATGAGCACCAAGCGGGTGTTTCTTTCTTTTCTTGATTCTTTCACAACGATCACTCTTATATCTATTTTCCTATATTATAACATTAGGTTGCCTTATCCTGTATATTTAATTTCATTAATTAGCGTTTTACGATATCATGGTAAGATTGTACTTAAATTTTATGGAGAAGTTGCTCCCTGAGAAAAGGCAAATCATATAGTGCTATTTTCACTAGTCTGCATCTCAATTAACAAAAGAGCTGAAGATTTCTTTCTGCTGCAATGGTATTTTGGCTTAGAAGTCAATAATAAGCGGAATTTTTCCGGTTAAATGCACAATAATGCTCATTTCGGCTTAAATAAGGGTAGTTTTTCTGGTTATTCATAGCAAAACCCTCCAGTTTCACCAATTTTAAGGCGATAGTTGGAAATCCTCCGTCTATTTTAGCTAGTTTTAGGGCTTTTTTATAAATAAGAGGAATTTCTCCGCTTATTTCAGGCTTGCATTGTTTCTGCAGGCAATCCCATTATTCTTAAAAGCTGTGTCTAAAATGCCAGATTGCCATTTCTCGGATTTATAAATTTCTCTTCAAGTTTAGTTACTTCTTTTAGAACAGTTAGCTTTTTCCCTAACAATGGATGTAATATTTAGCCTAAGTTTACTTAGCCCGTAAACGCCACTTCTGTAACCCCCTTTAACCCGTTGGTGATATACTTTCTTTTTAAGTATGGAGATTCCTATTGACTTATTGCAGGTAAAAATTATATAATACTCTTTGTGTAAAATATTGCAGCCTATGCAAACACTTTTTGATCTCATTTTGTTCCTCAATCAGATTTCATTCTGAGGATGGGGTACTGTGTAACCCTTAGCTGCTAGGGCGAAGGTACATGAAAACAAAATGGTCTTAGAGATCGTAAGCATCTGTTTTTATTTTACCCAAATAAAAACACTAAAGGAGGAGTCTCTCATGGCTCGTTATACTGGCCCAAGCTGGAAATTATCTCGCCGTCTTGGCATTTCTTTAAGCGGTACAGGTAAAGAATTAGAAAAGCGTCCTTACGCTCCTGGACAACATGGTCCAAACCAACGTAAAAAATTATCTGAATACGGTTTACAATTGCAGGAAAAGCAAAAGCTTCGTCACATGTATGGTGTGAACGAGCGCCAATTCCGCAACTTGTTCGATAAAGCAGGTAAAATGGCTGGTAAACACGGTGAAAACTTCATGATTCTTCTTGAATCACGTCTTGACAACGTTGTTTATCGTTTAGGCTTAGCGCGCACTCGCCGCCAAGCTCGCCAAATCGTTAACCACGGTCACATCATGGTTGATGGAGCTCGCGTAGATATCCCATCATACCGTGTTGCACCTGGTCAAACAATCACACTTCGCGAAAAGTCTCGCAACCTTGACATCGTGAAAGAAGCAATCGAAGTAAACAACTTCGTACCTGATTTCGTTTCTTTCGACGCTGACAAGTTAGAAGGAACATTCACTCGCCTTCCTGAGCGTTCTGAACTTCCTGCTGAAATCAACGAATCATTAATCGTTGAATTCTACTCTCGTTAATAAAATCGCTTTGTAAAGAGCGTTAAGAAAATCTCTAGAAACGTTGATTTATCAATGGTTTTAGAGATTTTTCTTTTTTGTCTGCTTTGTATAATTCCGTATTATCCCCCATCTATTTGGGGGGGATTTGGGGGAGCTTTTTAATTATCAAATAACTGTGGACAGACACTTATAAATTCTTGAAATTGGCGGTTAGTAATAACCGTCATTTTTTATTTCTAATCTATCTTCAAACTAAATTTCGTTAAAACACATAACTTGGCTGTGTAGATTCTTTTCCTGCAGCCATGATTGAAATTTCTTCTTTCGTTCATTATTTGTTGTAAAAATATAAAGAATCGGTACTGACTGCTTCCGGATCTCCTTCCACAGATCGGCATAGGTATCGATTTTCTTTTTATTATCGATCATGCTGCGCGTGTTATCGACTTCAATAAGATGCAGGTATCCATTTCTATGAAAGGCAGCATCAGCGACTATTTTCTTCCCTGTTAGTTTCATTCCGTTAAAAACTATTCCTGAAGGATTGACTGGCACAAACTCCATGACATGTTCTGTTTTCCAATCGATCGGGCAGTTGAAGTAAAAGTATGCTTCGTTGGCCAACAATGTATGTTCAATAAGCGAATTCTTTTTTACTTCCTTGTTTGATCCGATTAACTCCCTTCCATGCTTATTAAGGTAAAGTACCTTTTCTTTATAGTGGAGGGCGACGTGTACATAGGGTTCTAGCTGCTTAACAATCCTGCAGGCATTACGATAACTCTTTAGATCATGCTTTTGCATTAGGTGCTTTATCTTCGCCATGCCAAGGGTGTCTATCGTGGTCAACAGGCTCTCTATTCTTGCCTGCGTTGATAATAGCATCTTCTTTCGCCTCCATTTGCTTAAACATATATTTGTCATCGATATAAGGCACTTGTATGGTGCGATTCTTTTCAATTTTGTATATTGCCCTTCCTGGTATACTTGGCAAATCTTCAGCTCCCACATCATCTAAAATAACTCTGCTGGCAATCTGTGCAGCCGCAATGAATGACAGCCGGGCGACTATATTCATTTTAACTTGCATGGGCACAGCTTCTTTTGTGGGATACTGGGTGCAAAAGATTAATCGATATCCTAAAGCTCCACCTATACGAGCAATCTCTGATAAGGCTGCCTGGCAAAACTTAGCGCATGCTTTTTGATCTTTACCATTGATTACATCTGGTGACAGTTCTGCTCCTTCGTCCACAATAATGAAGGTGCGTTTCTTGATCGGCGATTCCACAATATTTGTATATCCTTTTGAACGCATATACTTCTGCCGGCTTTTTAACTCTTCAATAATTCCATGTAATTGTTCCGTTGACTCGAATATGTCTGAAGCGACCGCCTTCACCTGTGGGATGCCTATATACTTCCCGAATTCCATTCCACCTTTAAGGTCCAATATATAAAACTCTACATTCTCCATTTGATTCATGAGCAAACTATAAAAGGACTCCTTAATGAAAACGGTCTTGCCAAAGCGCGTGACACCACCCACAAGCATATGAGGGTATTTGTCAAAGTCATGATAAAGCACACCATCATGATTGCGACCCATTGGCACTTCCCAGCCAGAGGTCAGCAAGTCATCTGTGTAAGACCATTTATCTGGCAACTTCTTTTTATAGACTTTTATCTTCAGCAATCCGTTTTCAAATTCTAAATCTATATCCTTGTTTAAACCGTCAGAAATAGCTGTTTTTAAGGATTCAAACACTTCGAATGGTATCCCTAGTGGTAAGGTATATAAATATGATACATACTCGTTTTTATCATGTTTATTAAGTAATTTCGGATATAGAAAGTGATCATCCTTTTTAATGCCAACTTTGCGGTTTTCGAATATTACTTGAAGCTTTCTTTGATCAGACATTTTACGCTTGGGAATAAATGCAGCTCCCGCGACTACTGCTGGCAACGCTAACCATTCGATCATTTCCCTGACCTCCTAATAATCATGCGGATATAATTTTTGAATTTCTTCCATAAGCTGACCAGCAACTACCTTCAATTCATCTCCTGCGTAATCATTTGATATTTCAATCAGATTTTCGTAAACCACCAAAAGCATGGAACTGATAGTTGATATTTCCTCCCATACATTTCTGCTTTTCATTCCCAATCTCTCCAATTTTCTAATTTACCCCTTGCCTTACCTTCATGGTTGATACGAAAATATTCACGGCTTCCAAAATGCTTGTAATGTGTCTCCTCTTCATCATGAAACATGTACATATACTGTGATATTGTCTCATTAGCTTCTTTGTCTTCCATGAACTCAGAAACAAAATCCTTTAACGGTTTAAAAGCTTCGTTAATATCATCGTGAAATTTCAAAAAAATACACCTCCGATTTTTTCTGATGGAACAGAAGAAAAAAGATATATGATAATATATCAGTTGCTCAAAAAAAGAATAAAAACGGACAAGGCTAATTACTTGAGCCAATTAATAGTGAATACTTCAATGAAGAATTCACCTAATGAAGTTTTCAAAGAACAATAGAATGAACAATTCATAGAAACTTGCTGATCTCCTGGAGGAGATATAAAATGCTACCGTATTTAGCAAGCTCCATAACGATCTTCAAAGCATCCTCGTTTATTTTTATACCAGCGTTACCAAGTAAAGCTATGCCGGTTAATGCTGCACCAGTGGCTCCTACAAAGACGATTCCGAATGTAAATGGATCCATCACTCATCCTCCGATTCTAAGCCTAGACGCACTAGAACTTTTTGGGTTAACATACTCTGAATAAGCGCCCAAAAACGTACAGTCGCAAATGTTTGATCATCAAAACTTTCAATTAATTGATCCAGCTGCTCAAATTCTTGATCCTCAATCATGCACATCATAATGTAAATCAGATGTCTTGTATCTAATTCCATTTCTGTTCACTCTCCTCTTCGTTGTATAGTTCATTGTATTGGGCAATGACCTAAATAATGCGTGTCTATCACAAAAATATTGTGATTTTCTGAAAAAATTTGTGAAAGGATTAATATCGCTTGTACCGAATTAATATATTGGGTGATAAAAGTGGTAGTTTGTCTAGTAGGTGCTTATGTGAAAGAATCAAAATATAGTCGTGTTGAATTATGTGATATATTCGGTATATCAGCAAATACTTTATCAAATTGGTGCACAGGAAAAACCTATCCATCTGTGCCGCAACTATGGAAACTTTCTATGCTATTAAACGTAAAAGTTGATGATTTGTATAAACTGAAGGAGGAACATCATGAAGAAATTTGAATACAAAACCGTAACTTTTGGAAATACCGGGGGACTATTTAAGGGGAAAAATAAGGTTGATCCAGACGAAGAATTAAATAAATTAGGGCAAGAAGGCTGGGAATGCGTGAGTGTGTTTTCACAAGTAATTGCAGGTTCTGCAGCAGAAATGAAGTATTTACTTAAAAGAGAAATTGTTTAATCAAATGCCCAACCTGCATTGAGTTATACAATTATTTAATGTAGGAGTAACGAAGAGAAGCCCCTCCAAGTGGAAGGGCTTAAATATTTTATGAAAAGAAA
Source organism: Bacillus mesophilum (assembly GCF_008923265.1). Lineage (NCBI taxonomy): Bacteria > Bacillati > Bacillota > Bacilli > Caryophanales > Bacillaceae > Bacillus > Bacillus mesophilum. The sequence continues at coordinate 882,110 of NZ_WBOT01000002.1, forward strand.
AAAACCCACTAATAAAAATTAGAGGGTTTTTCTAGCTAAAACTAGCCTAATCCATTTGTTAATATTATTATATCCAGCAGTCAATGCAAATACAAGTGTTAGGTTATTACTTACACGACCCTTAAATATCACTAATTAACCTAAATTCCCTCTTGTCAATTACTACATTACCAATGCTAAAGAATTGCAGCCTTTTATTTAACTCTAATGAAACATCTTTTGAATTATAGTTTTCTACAACTGTATTAAGGTTTGTCCCATTATTTAATAAAACTGATACGTTATTTTGTGCGCCCTCTTGTGTTTCTAAATGTAGTGAAGAAATAACGTTTTTGTTAATTACTAAATTTCCGATATTTAATGTAAAAATACTTGACTTGTTTAACTCCTCAGCTATTACTGCTGCATTAAAACTATTTGCATCAACCGAAATACTATTACCATCATTTAATGTTACTTTTAAAGCCATTATAAACCATCTCCTTTTATTTTAATTAAGCCCATGGCACAGCACCTAAAACTGAACCGTTTCGTCGAACTACCATCCTACCTGTACTATTATCAATATATAATTCTAATCCTTGACTAAAAGCATCTCGTACATAGCCACTGTGAGTGTGTCCGCTTCTGCTGAAGTCGCTGGCTGTATAACCGTTTAAGGTTTGTGCGTTTCCTGCATTTGCTGCATACTGCGCATTCGTTGGACCATTATTTCCCCAGGTGATCCTGCTAGCTGTACTTAAATCAACGTGCGTTCCAAAAAACTCCAAGTTTAAAGCATCTAAAGTTAAGTTACCGCTCATTGACAACACCATGCCGCTACCGCTATCTGTGCTTATACTGGAATAGTTACCGTTAAAATTAATGCGAGCATAAGAACCAAACCCTGTGCCTAATGTTAATGTTTCCGCTACATTGGTAATACCGTTTAAATTTATTTTATTCGCTTCAATTTCTACAGCGTCTGCTGATTGATTAATTAAAGAAGCTATCACATTACCGTTATAATCCCTTTGCTCAACCTTACTACTTATAAGGCCAGCTTGAATGCTTATTTGTGCATTCGCTGCATCGATCTCATCACCCAGATCCGCAACGCTTAGTAAGATGTTGTCTGCCCTTGTATTTATTTGTGCTAATGAGTTTTCAAATTCCTCAACTCGTATAGAAACATTGTCGTATTCTAGTTGTATTGCAGCAATGCCTTCATTTAATGCTTCTACTTCTAAAGCAATTCTTTCGTTGGTCTGCTCAATCCGCGACTGAACTTGCTTCTGATTTTCTTTAATTTCAATCTTAGTTTCTGTCAACAAATCGCTCATCTGTTGCCTACGGTTTCCAAGTGTGACGGTATCTCCGGATGGAGATTGTGGACGACTCTTTTTTACCATTATTCTTGTTTGAAACTCAATTCCTAAGGGTTCGTGGATAAGCCATACTTTGTCCCCTAACTCTGCTCCTTCAAGCATAATGGCCTCTAGTTCAATTGACACTTCCGGATAGTCAATAAGGGTTTGCTTAAGCATCTCTGTCATGGTTTCTGCTTCTGTAATTTCTTCATCTCGAACTGGATCTGCTGCATCTGCATGTGGAAATTTAGAAGCATTGGGCGATACATATGTCACTTCGAGTCCGTTACCGCCAAAGCCTCGTATTGAAGTAAACAAATTATCAGTATTAACATTTTCATTAATCGTTTTAATATTGTGATTATACCTAAACTGGTGATCTTCATCTTTACCGATCTGCTTATATATTTGAATGTGCTTACCTGGCATAATCTTAATCTCACAATTAAAAGCTATACATGCAGTCCTAATTAGAGAAATCGCATTATCCTCCCCGAAATTAGGCAAGAGTGCAGCTGGAATATTGTCTACAACTTCAAAGGTCCATCCTGATCCGTCTAGGATAAAAGAAAAAGCATCACCAGGAGTTTTAGTGCCCCCATTGATGCTGTATACATGATGACCAATTAAATCAAAAAATATATGCCGCGCAGATACTGGCTTACGAGAATGCCCTTTGTTAATATTCTTGATCCTAAATTCATGGCCGTCATGCTCAATGAGCGATTCCTCTGCAATTAACGGCCAGGCATGCCGATTGTGCTCAGTTCTCAGGAAAGTACACGAAAGGGAAAAATCACCGTTTACTTCTTCATTAATTTCTAGTCCATTGAAGTTAATCGCAGGCTCAGTATTACCTTGTAAATCTGTTATGACAAGCAAAAGCATCACCCGCTTTTAGATAAAATAGAATCTCGTTTTAAAAACTAAAGTAAAATCAGTGGAACCTGTAATATGCACTGAATTCCATTGAGGAGCAAAGGTTAGAAGTTTTTTATTTGTATTGCCGAATATAGATGTTCCGTTTTTTGTTGATCTTATACCTTTTAACAAAATTACATCATCTGCAGTGGTTGAGCCATCATATGACCAAGTATCTCCGGTAGTCTGATTTGAAATAGTTAACCCCTCACTCACACCACGAAATTCAATCTCAGTGTCTTGCTGTGTACGCATATCAATAACAACGTCTCCGTTATTGTAAAATGAAAATTTGTCTTTAAATTGATAATGAGGCATACTCACAGACTCAGCATAGGGTGAAGGAGACACAAGATTTACAGTGAAGTTACCGGCTATCCAGCTAAGTTTTTCAACCGTATACCTTTCTGAGGTTTTTACCTTCCAGCGTTTAGATGGATCATTCTCATCAATGATATAAAAGTATGATTTTCCATTAAAAAGGTTATAAACTAGATTGCGCAATTGATAATAATCTACGCCATACTTAGATTCAACAAAAAAAGATGCACTCATCGTGCGTCCCTCATATGTGGTTTCTAAATCGATGTGACCATCCATACCTTCCACAATCTCAGTGGAAATTCTCGGTGTCAGCGAATCTACAGTTAGCCGCAATGGATATATACCTGCTGCTTTCAAATCGACTGTATGACCATTTAAATTTTCAAAGATAATCATTACTTCTTCACTCCATTTACAATCATTCGACCATTTAAACGGGTTCCGAACCCGTCATCCATCATGTCAAAATCAATTTGACCTACAAACATTCCGTTATCGAGATATACAGGTGCTGGATTAATATTTAGCATTATAGGTTGGTTGCTACTTTGTGCAGCCATCGTCCTGGCTTCCCTGTCAGCCTTTATATTCGTCATGCCAGATACACTGCTGGATAAACTGCCATAAACATTATCAACAGCTTTATTAAGCTTAGATGATGTTGCCTGGATACCTTTAATGAGACCTTCATTTAAATTCTCACCATAACCTGCGAATACACGGGAAGGAGAATGGATATCAAACAATCCAGTGAACTTCTTCTTTATGTTATTGGCAATCTCAGCAATTTTGTTATAGACGGCAGATGCACTTCCTGCAACGCCGTTTATCAGACCGCGAATGATATCCTTACCGATTTGTACTAAATCGATATTTTTAAAGGTTCTCAGTATTGGATTTACAATTTCTCTTGCAAGTGTGGACAATAAAGTGCCTACAATCGAAACAATACCATTGATCAGCGCCTTCAAAATATCCTTTCCAGCCGATAAAATCTTAGGAAGATTTTTAATTATTGCCCCAGCTATTTGAACGACTAAATTGACCGCCGTAGTGATTAGGGTAGGTAAAATCTGAACGATTCCATCGATTAATGCCATTAAAACATCGACACCAGCAGAAATAATTTTAGGCAAATTTTTAATTAAAGTTGAAGCAATTGTGATAATTAAATTAACCGCCATGGTTACTAATGACGGAAGAATGCTCACGACTCCCTCAATTAATGCTGTAAGGATATCAACTCCTGCAGAAACAATCGTCGGCAAATTCTCAATCAAAGTGCCTGCTACAGAAGTAATCAGAAGGAGTGCCGCGCCAAGCAATAATGGAAGAACAGAGACAATTCCCTCAATCACTGCATTCAGTATTCCAATTCCAGCCTCAATCACTTGTGGCAATGCTTCAACTATAGTCGTGACTAATGAAGTTATAATTTGAAGCGACAAATCAACAATCATAGGTAAAACGAGACCGATTCCCTCAATAATTGAGTTTAGTAAACTGACACCTGCCTCAATAACCATTGGTAATGCGCTAATAATTCCCTCAATCAAGTTGATAACAATTTCCAATCCTGCCCCAACTAATTGTGGAAGACCAACCTCTAAAAATTCAGTTATGCTGGCTACAATTCCATTGATTGATTCAATCAGAACACCCTTGTTCCCCTCTATTCCCTCCACAATTGCTGGAAGGAAACGAGATGCTGAGATAATCAATCCTGGGATCCCTCCGACCATAAAGCCGATCAAAGTAGGCAAGATCATCTTGAAAAACTCACCTAGCTGAGAAAAATCTCCTTGTAGGATACCCATTACTGTTGACCCGAAATTACTGAATGCTGAGGTTACTTTTTCAATCATAGTATTCATAAAGTCACTTTTAGAGATGTCAGAAAAAGCTTCTTGAATAGCTGATAAAGCCTTGGTTACAATATTTTGGACTCCGGACCATACTGATGAAGCCAGTTGTGCTATGCTTTCCCAATTTGTAATCAATGCAACACCTGCAGCAATTAATAGAGGAATACCAACCGCAACACCGGAAATTATACCAATTAATGTCCCCATCGTTATCCCGAGTGCCGCTACACCAGCTTGTAGGGTGAAAATTATAGGAGCCAACGCCATAATCGTACCCACCATAATTCCGATGCCCGTTACTACACCAATAATCGTTGCAGTTAACTTGGGGTTTTCTGAAATCCACCCAGCAATTTTACCTATAATGTCAGCAATAATTCGTAAAGCCGGCTCCGATGCCGCTCTAATATCTTGCATTGCTTGGGCAATTCTAGTGGCGGGATCAGCATCGACTTTATCTATGGTTTCTTGCATTCCGATTAAATTTTCGTCTGTTTTATCTACAGCATCCTCTAACCCACGAAAAACAGCGATCATATTATCGCCTTGATCTTCCCACTTGGTACCAAAAACCTTAGTTGCAAGTTCATTTTTGAGCTCTTTATTATCAATTGTATCTAACCAAGCTGCAACATCACTCATTGCTTGGGAACCTTCTTCCCCCCCAGCTGCAACTGCTTTGCCCCATTCTTGGAATTGCTTTTGTGACATACCCGCTTTATCTAAAAGAGGTTGAAGTGCTGCAGGGATTTCTAACCCGAATGTGGCCATCTGTAAACGAGCTTCCTTTACACCATCATTCAAATTGTCGATATTCCAAGTTTTTGTATTAATCCCCGCTTCAAATATCGATTGAATTTCAGCAGTCGAGAAACCGATATCCTTCATCTGCTGTCCATACTCAGCAATCGTGTCTAATTGTTCAGGAGGAAACCCAGCTTTCAACAATGAATTAATTAACCCCATCGCTTCTTCATTAGACAATTTTAGGGCTGCAGCTACTTCGTTTCCCTCTTGGATTAATTCCGTAAAATCAACCGCTGCATATGCCTTTGTAATGGCTGCTGCACTATCAATAACAGCTGCATTCGCTTCGTCTGAAGCATCTTTATTCAATGCCCATTGACGTCTTACGCCTTCAAGCGCCGCTTCTTCTTCACCGATAACAGCAACAACGCCACGAACTGATTCTTTAACTGCATCTCTTGATGATTCGTCTATATCCATTGAGATATCAATTTTAGTGTTTAATGAAGAAACATCTAAAGCTTGTTCAATAGATGCTCCAATACCGCCACCTGCTGCTAACGCTCCTGCTACGCCCGCCAGGCTATCTCCTATCCCGTCCACAGATTCAGACGTTTGCTCAGCCTCAGCTTGCAGTTGTTGCATATCACGACGAATATCTTGAATGGATCCACCTGTATTAATAGTCTGCAAAGAAGCTCTTAATCTCTCAATATCGCCATTTGCACCAATTGCATTCCTTCCGATACGTTGAAAAGCATATTCAAGATCTCGGCTTGTTGCTGTACCGTCTTGAATGGCCCTTACCAATCTGGTGCCAATTACATTAGCATAATCCTCCACCGATGTGCCCGTGGCATCAAATAGAGCGCTCATCTGCCTTGTACGCTCTCCGACTTGTTGCTGTTCAGTTTGCATGTCTTGTAATGCTGTCTCAAATCTATTAACTTGCTGTTCTGCAGCCAATAATTCACGCTGAAAAGCGCGATATTGATCTGCTCCAATTTGCCCCGACTGAAACTGCTGTTCAACTTGTGATTGAGCTGTACGCAATTGATTAAGCTTATCCGTAGATGACTGGATAGCATCAGTTAATAACTGCTGACGCTGCGCAAGTAGATCGACATTGTTCGGATCAAACTTAAGCAATCGCTCAACATCTTTTAACTCAGTCTGCACTTCTTTTGTACGTTTATTTACATCTCTGAGTGCTGACTCTAAACCGACTGTATCCCCGCCTATTTCAACCGTAATCCCCTTGATTCTGCTTGCCATGTTCTCACCTCACTTTTAAAAAGAGTCGAAGTCCTTCTGTGATGCTTTTCGTTTTTGGTCCTTAGTTGGCTTGTTCATCTCGACATATTCATCGATGTAATCCAGGCACATGCCTATACTCATTTCTTCAAGATCATTAAGCGATAAGCCGACTTGCCGACATAAAACAAGGAACGTGTCAGTTGAGATTGTATCCCCACGACTCGTTCCTTCAGTTTTTTCTATTTTTTTTTACTTTGAATAGTTTTATAGAGTAAGTCTTGGATTTCTGGAATGATATCTATAATAGGAAAAACATCGAATCCATCCAACCATTCAATGGGGTCTGGAATTTCCTTATCCGCTTGTTTCGCAAGCACCCATGTGTAGTTATAGAAAAACTCAAAATCCATGCTTTCAATTGTGGAAGGATCAATCGTGCCATCCTTTTCGATTTTGCCTCCTTTAACAAGCTTAAATAGATCATTAAAGAAGTCCTGCTGGAATTGCGCCTTATAACGTAAAGCTGTTGCTCCGGTGCTCTTGAGTTTTATCTTTTTACCGTCAATTTCAATTGTCTTTTCCAATTAGATCACCTCTTATGCTTCAGGAGTTTTCTTATAAACTGATTCAAACCAAGCATCGTAAACAGCTGGTGAAGTATTAGCACCAGTTTTCGTTTTAACCATTTTCTTGCCATCAATAACAGCTGGGCTTGCTACAAATGTTAGCTCATTTGTGTTCGGCTCAGTAGTATTGGTTTTAGTAGATGAAGAGATAGTTGGACGATTAGCAGTGCAATTGTACATGACATGGCGAACTGCTTTAGCATCTCCTTCAAACTGAAATAACAATGCAAATGGTTTTTGTTTTGCATCTGCAACTTCTGAAATTACACCATCGATTTCATCCTTTTCTTCTCCTAATGCATCAATGGCGAATTGCTCAGGAATGTTGGCGATATTCAACGTACCATCATAGCCTTGGTTGCTGTTTGCCACATAATAAGCCATATTGTCGGCGTAAAACTCTGTGAGTTCACCACGAGGTGTAAGTGTGATATCTACACCGCCTGGGATGGCAACAGGAGTATCGTAAGTAATCACGCCAGTACCTTCCGTATAAGTAGCATAATGAACGTTTTCAAGACCAAAAGTAACTTTGTTTTCTGGCATTATATTAACCTCACTTCATAAATTTTTTGAAATAACTTCTCAGAATCAATAAAAGTCTCGTCCGAATCATAAGGTATCTCATGATCGTCCAAGACTTTTTCAACTACCGCTTCTGCAGCTAAATCTTTTTTGTTTGTGTAAAGTTCAATGGTTGTATCTGATATTTTGTGATACACCTTGTTATCTGCCATTAGGTTTTCTGATCCGTCCACAAGGTAGCAGATGTAAGGTGGGTTCGGTACTGGTTTGTCTGCAGTTGGTGTCCAGTGAGAGTAAGTTACAGGAATATTAGTCATTAACAAAATCTGGTATAGTTCAGCAAGAGTCATGGCCCAAGTACCGCTTCAAGCTTTCTTAAAAATTCATCAATAGCCCGTTGCTCTGCTGGGCGAATATGAGGGTAAGCTGGGACTCTGCCTCCACCTTTTTTTGCATGACCTTTTTCGAGTAAGTGGGTCAATTGATAATCTGTTGCATTGTGAATTATAAATTTATTTCCTACTCTTTTTGCTCTCCAGCCTTTTCGGTAATCGCCTGTTAATTCAGGTGTTGGATCAGTTCTAAGCTCTGATACAAGCTCATCTGCAACATCTTCTGTAATTTCCTCAACATCATCTCTAACTCCGTTAGCATAGACTCGAAGTTGTCGCATTATCTCCTGTGAAATATTATCAACACTGGTCATCCAGCATGCACCTCACAATAAAGCTCAGTAAATCCGTCTGATCTCACAAAAACACGATATATTGAATATTTCTTAGTCCCATAGCGAAGGTGAATCTCACCATCATATTCATCAGAATCAACAATAATTGTTAATTGCGGCTTGTGGTCTAATTGTCCGGCTGCTAAAAATTCAGCTCGACTAACCGATGTTTTCGAACAGAAGATTTGCCGTTCTTTCTCTGTTTCGGGCACTCTCTGCCCTAATTCATCCTCATTGGATGTCTTAGTAATTAAAAAGCACACATCATCAAGTGATATGTGCTCATTATTACCTAAGCTGGATTTGATCGATGGCATTAATACCGCCCCGCATTCTGGATCAGCCTGTTATTTATTCTGATCTGTAAATTTCGAGATATAGGAACATTTTCCTGACGTTTTCGATAAGACCAGGCAGCATAATCAACGATCAGCATTTGATCATCCGCAAACAAAAAATTACAAAAAACACCTTTTCTCTCAAGCTCTTTCTTTGCGCCTTCTAAAATAGTATTAAAATAGGCATCTCTCAAATTATGAGTGATGCCTAAGTCTAATTTTAGGAGTGTTAAAAGATTTTTCTTAATTTCTTCATTCATCATTTTCCACTTCTTTTATAAGAGGAACACCCTGCTTATTTTTTATGCTGGCTAATTCCTCAACACGGTCTTTTTTGCCTCGACCCTTTCGAGGATACTTGTCGCCTTTGCTGTAGATATGGTTATCATCTTGTAAATCCTTAAAATCCTTAATCACAATGTACGGCATTTATATCATCCTTTCAAACTGGATTAAGCCCCTGCAGGTTCTGCGGCATCTGGTGTGAATGTAATGTAATAGCCTGCTGCAGTATCAGCAACCTCCACATCAAATCGAACAAATCCAGCTAACAATTGACCATAGATGTTGTTATCTACCCATTTAACGGATACTTGCTTGCGGTCAAAGAATTTACAGAATGCTTTAGCATCTCCAATGAAGCCTACTTTATCACCAGCTTGAGCCCCGATCATATCATCATCTAATACAACGACTTCTTTTCCTTTTAAACGTTTTCCAGAAGCTACTGTCACATCATCTTGAAGTAAATAACGACCGTTCGCATCTTTTAACAAATCTAAATCATTGAACATTGATTGAGACACATAAAGCCTTACTTGATATGCAGTTTTGAATCCAGTGTTTAAAAGAGTGATAATTTCATCGAGTGTTCCGATGGTTTTTGGTGAAGCTGTTTTTAGCACTGTTGCAATAGCAAAGTTACGAGTATTTAATTCTTGATCACGAATTTCATCGTCAATTAACCCAACAATATCGTAATCTGCATCATCAATTACTTCTTGAGATACAGGAATATATCCACGGTATGTTTCAATTTCATAAAGGACATTAGTTAATGCTGGTTTTGCCAACTCAGGGTTCGCTTCTAATTCCGGTACAGTATTCATTCTGTTTCCTGATTTCTTGATAATTGGATATTTACCAGCAGAGCTTTTAACAGGTACTTTTTTTACGTACTGTAGTAAGTCAACTACATCCTCAACAGCCTTTTCTGGAGTCAACAATTCTTCTGGAACCAACGCTCCGCCATCTACTAATTTAAAACCATCTACGGCACGAACTTCTGCACCTTTAGAACGAACATAAGCATTAAGTGCTGAACGTAATTCTTTTAATTGTTCTTTATCCATATTCTCATTGCCCCCTAATTTACTGCGATTTTTTGGTTTCTTTTGATTTGAACGCTCAAGTTCTTTTTCGAGCTCATCAATTTCTTCTTCAAGTTTTGTTTTCTCCTCTTCTTTGCCTTCGATTTCCTCATCATTTTCTTTTACGCTATCTTCAATTGCTGTTAAATCCTCTTCAGATTCAACGCCATCAATAGAAGCTGATAACTCATCACGCTTCGCCAGCAATTCTGTAATTGTTTCCTCGACTGTTTTCAAAGAACTTCTTTTTAGTTTTAGCTTTGCTCCGATTAATACTGGGTTAGGCACGTTTCATCTTCTCCTTTAATTGAGCTTTTCTTTGCTCAAGTTTTTGTTTTTTTATTGCCGCTGCATCTTTTTGACGAGCTGCTATATCCGTTTGAGGATAGGCAGGAAAAGCAGTAATAGAAACTTCAATTAACTCTGCTTCAACAATTCTCCACTTAAAAGAACCATCTTCTTTTTCCACCCGCTCTTCTCTAATAGGATAGAAACCAAATGAACATCCTCGGACTTTACCAGTTTGCACTTTCCGATAAGCTGATTTTCCATATGGATCTTCTAAATCCACAATGGCGGTCCCCCACAACCCCTTGCTATCTGATTTAAGTTCCAGTGATTTGCTGTTTAACGAACCTAAAACAATTCGCGCATCATGATTGTCTAAACAAATAATATCCTTTGCTCGTAGACTTTCATCAAAGGCACCAGGTGCTACTTCCTCGTATGTGCCTGGCCATAATTCAGTCTCCTGATCGTATACGACAAAGTATCCTTCAATTACACCTTCATTCTCATTTTCAGTTGCCCGGGTCTGCAGCTCAGACTTAAACTGGATATGGCGCTTCTCCATTTATTAATCACCGCCCTCCGGAGCATAACGAATATGCCCTATTTGAAAACAATACTTAGCCATTGGAATATAATCAGATAAAAGCTTTGCTACGTTTTTGTTTTCCCACCAACCGTTTATTAATACCATCCAAGCCTTAGATGGATCCTTTCCATCTAGTGAATATTCGTTATTTGTAATAAAAATAGGTTTGGTATCACTATTTTTAAAATAAGATTCTATTTTTCCCCATTCAAATTTCGCAGATTGAATGTTTCGAGCAATGATCCAAATTTCTTCATCAACCTTTGAACGTTCAATCGCATCTCTTAAACGCATATAATCAAACTCACTAATTAGATTCATCTTCATTACCGCCTTTCAGCTTGTTTTGATCACCGATTGATCCTGCAGGAATATAGTTTTCTAAAATAATCAGCTCATTCATTTCACTATCTGGATCAAGACCAACCCAATCACGCAATTCATTCCTCCGCATAGAATTTCGATCCACCAGTTGTACTCCGGCTCCAATCAATTCTGGAAGATCATATGAGTACAAGGTACGAGGATTTAAGCGAAAGAACCAATTTGGTGAAAATAATAAATCTCTAGTAAGTGTCTGAGAAATTATTTGGCCAATAGAAGAAATCCGTGTGTTAATAAAATTGTTGAATTCTTCTTTATTGAAAGTTCCAACACCAAGAAAAAAAGCCGGCACTCCAATGAGTCCAGCAATTGTTTTCTTATCTAATTCTGCACCTTCCACGATTGCTATATCTTTAAGTGATAGTGGTTTAACTTGTTCAACCTTGATTAAATCAGCAGGAATTATCCATGGTTTACCACCTTCCGTTTCATCAAAATATTTATCCATAATATTATCGCGGCCTTCTTTGCTGGCAAGTTCTTCAGTCATGGCATCCACAGAGATAATTAGAGAAGGCATATACTTGCCGCTCATGAAATTATTTTTTGTCTTAGTTGCCTGGTTAAGGTTCTTAACAATATCCTGAAGAGCAACCCTGTACCCCTTACCTTTATAAGGATAATTAGGATCTGGATTAATTACGAAATGGATTACTTCATCTGGTGAGTACTCTCTGCCGTTATAATGAATAAAATAGTCCCCATCCCTGTCTTCGTATGTGACAGCACCCATTTGAAAAGGAGTGAGATCAGAAATAAAAGTTGTAACTGGATCAACACCAATATGGACAACTGAATTTCCGTCACCATAAAGTAATAGATCGCGAACAATTTTATAAATCCAACCCTTACGAGTCATATTCCTATAGGGCTCGACATCAATCTTTCTGGATAATTGATTACGTACCCTTTTGTCACCTTCTTCTGTATTCTCCATTAAATGAATGGTCATGTTAGAAACCAAATCTGCTATCTTATCTACAGCAATCAGAACATCGGGATTATCAGACAGTCTGGTATATCCTACGGTATCTACATTGCCGAAACCAAAGGTAATAGGGACAGATTGAGTGGTTGACGAACTCCTATTTTGCCTCTTGTTTTTGTTTTTTCTTTTAGCCAAGCGCGCCTCCCTCCTTTCTAACTTTTTAACCAACTTGAAGCGTCTGAAGCTTTTGTCATATCTTCAAGCATTTGGACAGCTGCGAAAACCGACGCATCAAAAATATCTATACGATGCTCAGGCATTATCTTTTCGAACTGAATCATGTCATCAGTCTTTTCGATAGCATGCACATTCTGAACGCAATATTCAAAAGCTTGAGAGTGAAAATAATATAAACTGCCATCTTTTGCTGATTTTTCAATCCGTCTAAATCCTTCTGATTTCTTGTAAAAGTATTGAGGTTGGTCGACTATTTTAAATCCTTTTTTCTTCATTCCGAGAAAGAACTCTCGTCCAAACTTACGGTCGAAACCGATCTGCTTAATTTTAAAACCTTTTTTCTTTTTATCAACGAACCACTTTATAACATCGTCATAGTTAACTGTTGGAGTGTTACACATTGTTAGCCAGCCATCATCTTCCCACCCGAAAAGTGGAATGTTATCTTCTTCGGCTTTAATATGGGCAGCAACTACAGGGAAAAAGGCATGCGTTAGCACGATATCAATTTCCTTTCCCTTGTGTTTATATTTTCCGTACAATGCAGCTGCTGTTAAATCGTGCATCTTAGATAGATCTGCCCCTCCATACCAATCAATAGGGAGTTTCACTAATTCTTCTTCCGTCCAATTAAACTTCTTGTCACTTGCCTTAAATTCATCTATGTTAAAATACGACTTCATTGCAGACGTATAGATATTTAACGACTTAGCTAAAAATGATTTGCGCTGCTGAGGATCATTTTGCGCTTGCATTGCATCATTCATTAATTCCTGCCCTGAAACAGAAACATTATAATTTGGGTTTGCCTTTTCATGTTCTAAAGCATTTGTATAATCAACCTCACCAGTATCTGGGTCCTGGTCTGCTTTAGCAATGAAAACAAACATCTGCTCGTCTCTTACGGTTCCTTCTAATACCTTTTGGCAATAAACCATACGGTTATAACAAAAGCTATTACTGTTATCACCAGCAGTAGTAATACCGATGCATAAACTGTTACGATAAGCCTTACCCGACTCCTTAATGGTGTTGTACTGACTGGCATTACGATACAAATGAAGTTCATCAAGTATTTGGATAAGAGTATTGAGGGAGTCCATGCGATCACTGTTACCAGCAATCGTTTCAATTCGTACATATCCGTCACCTAATTCACCGCTAATGCTATGTTCTTGGTTGTTGTCTAAAATACGGAAGTTCTTTTCCTCACCCATGTTTTTCAAGTTGTAATTGAGGAAGTTAAAGCTTTGTAAAGCTTGTTTTAGTTGTGCTCCGACGATAACAATCTCTGCACCAGACATTCTTTCAAGTAAGCCCATACCCCATCCAAGGGCAGTCATTAAAGGAGTCTTCCCCTGCTTTCGCGGAAGCATATTGAATGCCTCTTTGAATCTCCTAAGTTTGGTACCTTTGTGAAAAAAACCAAGGAGATTATACACAATAAACTTTTGCCAGGGCTGCAATAAAAAAGGAGTACCCCTTAAAGGATACCCTTCCATATTTTCACCTTTTTGATGAACAAAAGTCTTTTCGATTATATTAATAACGAACTCTGCATCTTTAGGGTTGAAGTCATAATCAGGATTTTTCAAATCATTTAGGAATCTTTGGCAGCCTTGTATCTGTTCCTTGTTTGCTACCTTTCTACCTTCTACAATACTATTAGCATACTCCATAACAATATCAAAATTATTATACTTGCTAGTCATTTAAATTATTAAGGATGCTAGCAAGCGATGACTTCTGTTCCTTCTCAACCGTCACCGCATCCATTGATTTCGGATTGAGGCAAAGACGATCGGAGTATGCCAAAATATCTTTTCTTAAAGATTCTAGGGTTGCAACAATTGGGGATTTTTTTGCACCGCCAGCAGCTGTATACGTCTCATATTCATAACCGCCTTCTTCAAACTCTTGATTCAATTTTAAATACTGAAAAACCAATTCAGAATATATGTCAACCAAGCGATTGTACTGACTTTTATGGACTCCCAACTCTTTCATATCAGATATTGTTCTTCTCTTGATGGTTTCTTTTGATGGCAATTTCGTCAACGCTCTCACCTCCGAAAAAAAATCTCTGGAAACCCGCTCTATTGGAAATATCGCCCCCCCTCGGTCCCCAGATGTTTTAAAAAAAATAAAAAAAGTGGGGGGGTTAAAAAATTTACTTAACCAATAAAAAATCTGAAATTTCTTCAACCGTTCTTTGGATTTGCCCATCAAATTGACCAGGAATCTCTTCGGCAAGGTACCGCAATTCACTTAGGAAGCTTAATAACATCTCCATCCTTTTTTGTTCATCCAATCTTCTTCATCCTTTCGACACGTTCAACCCATTGCAAGCCTAGCGCTGTTAATTTATCAGTGATTCGATCATGCATCTTTTCATGACACTTGCCGCATAGACTAATAAGATTCCAACTTTCCAGTCTCCATTGAGGATAGTCTTCCAATGGATTGACATGGTGAACTGTTGTGGCTTCTCTGTTCTTTCCATACCTTTTACATTCTCTGCAGCAGTACTTATCTCGCCTAAGTATCTTCTCCCGCCTAGATTTCCATACGGATGTTTTGTAGAAGTTAAACATGAATATCACCTATTACAAAAAGAGTTATGCGAAATGGTTCTAATACTCGAATCGTTTTCATTCGTGTTTTCCGCATGAACAATTTCAAAACTGCAATTGTTTATTGCTTTATGATCTTTTGTTTTCCATTCCAGCTTTACTGAAATCCTATTAGTAATCTCTTCTCCTTTATAAAACACTTTCGGAACTGAATCGAAGGTATCTAGTTCAACCTGAAGTAATGGTGCATCCATTTCTTTTTTCATTTCAGACATCAGCATCACCATTCCTCATATTAATAATTTTTTTAATATGTCCAATCATGCTTAAGGAAACAGTGGCTTTTAATTCAACTTTTTGTTTAATCCTTTTCTTCTTGGTTCTTCTAGAGATAAAACGAAATCGGTCATATTTCTGTTGATACATATATAACTTCATTTTTAAAAAATCATCAATCGTTATCACTGCACTCGATCCTTTCAAAAAATGATATGTGACTTCATTCAACATGAAGTCTTTATCTTAATGATTTAGAAGTCGCGCTATCGCCTGATCAACTTCATTTATTTCATTTTTAATCTTATGTTTTCTCAAATTAAACTCATCTATCTTTTTACTATATTGTTGTATCAAATGATCTAGGTGGTTTCCATTCTCTAACAGATTTAATTTTTCTTCTTTCAAACACTCGATTGCTGCATTCTTTTCCATCATTGATCCCTTCTTTCGTTGTATTTATTAACAGGACTTTTCGACCATATGTCGAACTATGTTCTTATGAAAAGAGGTGAGAACATGTATGAAGAGGTTTTAAAAGAAATTCTAACGAAACACGGCATTGATGATGAAAAATTGCCAGCAGCATTAAGCGATATCCTTGATTACTTCTATGAAGATATTCAAATGCGAATGGCTAATGATTTGCAATCAGCACTAATAGTACGCGGAATAAAACCCTAACAAACACGGGGCAAGGAATCTTTAGTTTTTCTTGCCCTCTTTTATCATTTTTTTTATTTCCTCGTTCACTTCTTCTTTTGTCACCAACCCCTTGGACTCCAAAACGTTAATTACCGCAACGATAGGGTTAAGAAATGAGTCTACTAACCTTTTCAATTCATCAACCTCCTTTCTCCAAAATAAAAAGCACCCACAATTGGATGCTAAAACGATTCTCCTATATATACATCATTTGTACGACAAAATCTCACATTTCTTTTATGAATGCATCTTTATATATGTTGGTTATTCCTCTTTCTCTAAACAACCTTCCGTTAATATATCCCAAAACGTACAGAGTGCCTCCTTCATTTATTACATCACCATTTACTTGTCCATGAAGAAAAACTTCTGCCCCCTCTTTAATAACAAGTCCATTGTTTATTTGCCCTCTTACTGAAAGGCTGCCTCCATTAAGCACTACTACTTTTCCGTTAATCTGACCAACCACTTCAACTTTGTTGTCGAATTTAAAGTCCCGATTGTTTTCTCCTGTTATCATCAACATTGCAATTCTCTCCCTCCCTACTAGTCTTCCTTCATATCCATCTCAATAAGGTGCCGGCAATTAGGACACTTACAAGAAAGCTTGTACAACTTTTTCTTGGGGTTATATTCATCAGCCAAGGTGTTAATTATACCTGGTAAAGAAAACAAAACTGCCACCAATGAAATTGATGTTAAGATTTGTGTATTAGTACTAAGTTCTTTGCTTGCCAATGTTAAAAACACTAATGCTCCGAATCCAGTCAGTGTTAGTGCTAAAAATATCCTATAGGTTAAACTAAAAAATGTTTTCACTTTCAGCAGCATGCACAATCCCCCTTTTTATAGAGGATACGAAAACATAAATTAAAAGGTTTCAATATTTAAAAACTTCATAAAAAAATGCGCTTCTAAGAAACGCATTTAAGTATTATTATGATAGTTATTGAATGTCATTTCTGATTTCACCAATAATTTTTAATATCCCTATTATCGACTTAATAAAAAATAAAACTCCACCTAATAAAGTGATTTGTTGTATCACTACAAATTCATTTTGTATTATATTATGAGAAATAACTACGGCTATAGTAGAAATGACTGTTGAGACTCCATGAAAAAAAAGCCCAAAATAAATCGAATTATAATAGTTATCCATATAACCAGCTTGATCCAAAGCTTTTATCAATTTTTTATCTGCAAATCCTACCATTATTCCTAGGGCGGTAAAAAGAAATCCTAAAAATATTGTATTAACTGTTAGTAAATTTTGATGAAAGCCAGGGTCTTTTTCTCCACCACTTAAGTAACCTTGTTTGAACAAGAAATAACAGATCAGTAAGAATGCCAAACTGATCAGAATATTGAACTTGTTTCTCCTTAAATGGTTTTTCTTCATGGCCTCACTCTTTTCTCACATAATTTACGATCTCTTGTTTATTTGTTTCATAAGTTGTCTTTAACTTTGAAAATATTTCTTTTTGTATCTGTTCAGCATCTCTATCGAATTCAAACTTAACCCTTTTAGTCAATAAAGATTCAACCACATCATATGATTGCATATACCCACCATCGTCTTTTGCTCTGACTTTTACCCTCGATGTACGTGATAGTATCTTTTTCAACACTTCCTCTATCCCATTTCCACTTTCAAAAGCAGACTTATTTCTTTCAGCAACTAATTTCACTTCTATTTCAGCGTGCTTTTGATTACGTAAATGAATAAACTCTTTCTGCGATAACCCAATGTCATCATATGATAAAACGTTGTCACTTGGCACCGCAACTTTGTAAGAAATTGTGCCAATTGTATCTTTATCTTTCAACAAAGGAATAGCATCTTCAACTATAACTCCCTTTATTTCGCCAAAGATATCTTGATGCCCGAAGTTATTATCAATAAGATATTGCAAGGTTCTTATTGGCGGAGCAGAAAGCTCTTTAAGGAAGGAAATTACATAGTTGTCACGATCAATCAAAAAATATGTAAATATTTCTAATTCCTGATCAACTGTTCTACTTATCTCTTCAGGGACATATGTCTTTTTGTTTCTAAGATGGACCGTTAGTAAATCTTGAAATTTACCTATTCTGGCGAAAATATAATCCTTATCATGATCGAGAATCTCGAGCATTCTAGATCCAGTTTCGTCCTTAATTGTAATGCAATTGTTTTTTAATCGATTTGCAATAATATCATCAAGTAATGAGTTTCTTCCTTTACTATCCAAGTAATTTTTAGCTTGAGTATCAGCTTGCCCCTTTTTCTTGATAAACAATCGTTTATAGATATCCAGTTTATGAAAATAAATGTTCTTATATGCTTCCATATTATCCCCCTTTTTATCTTAATATGTCTGTATTTTCGACAAAAAAAGGGAATTTCCTGCTACTTTGTTACTTCTTTTCCTAAACACGGGCAAGGATTTGCACCTTGCATGATTAAGAAGGTATCACCCTCTGCACCTTTGCTTAACCCAGTATTGAGGTTGTGCGTCTACCTATTCCGCCACCGTGTAAAGAGCACCTATTGGTAAATACTCTTTATCTATATAAAATTCAGTAACAAAACAACTGAATGAATTTTAATAAATTTGAAAATGCTAATTTGCTTTGCTTGAAGTGATGGTTAATTCTCCAGCCAAGCGTTCTGGATATTTCTTTTTTACATACTGAAGAACTTTTTGTTTTATAGAATCATCCGCTTTAGCTTTATAATAAGCAGCTGTTGGGTAGTCCAGTAAATTTGATACAGCATATGAACTAGTGTTAAGCAAAATAGCAATTTCAGTAGTTCGTAAATAAGGGAAAGACTTAAAAATGTATTTAAATTTACCGTAGTCATCTCGAGAGATTTCCTTGTGATTGATAATTTTTTTCTCTTTTTTTGTATCATCACTTGGGTACATCAAATAATCTAGAATTACATCATTATTAACCAGGTACTGTTTGATCAGAGCTTGTCCTCTTCGAAGTACCTTCCTAAAAACAACTGATGTTGTCTTGTATTCCTTGGCAATTACATCAGCTTCCTTTCCTGCCAACAAATAATCCAATATCATTCTTCTGTTTTTCTCTGTCTCCTCAAACAAAGCTTCTTTGATCATTACTGAGATATCGACTATTCCAAAAGAAAGTTGATTTTCATCTACAAGAAATTCTTCTACAGTTTTACCTTTACCTTCCTTCCCTACGTAAGCCATTTCTTGCATGCTTTGGCTTTTCGGCACACTCCCCCTCTTAAGATAATTTTTAATAATTTCTTTTTTTACGGCTGTAAATGCGATTGATGAAAAATCCCATTCAAGATTCTTCTCGTATTGATTAATAGCTTTTACAAAGCCAACGAACCCCCATCCCCTTATTTCTTCAATGTCCTTATCTAAAAACCTAAACTTATAAGCTACATAAAAAACAATCCCTTTATGTTTATGATAAAGATCCTCTTTTTCTATTTCCGTTAACAATGGTACCCCTCCTTTCATCTGAACTTTAAAAAAGCAATCACTATCTCTAAAAACCTTAGATCTTTTGGAATCCCTTTAACCCGTTGAGGGCGTTTTCCGTTCTCTCTTCGTTGTGGAATTGACCTCGAGGTAATGGAGGTATTGTGCTCGCATCCTCTGTTGACCATCCATCGTACACTCTATTTGAGAAAGTTTTATAACTAATTCCGTTCTTTTTAGCTGTTTCAATATCTTCTTCTCTAAACTTCTTTTTTGTTGAAGGGAGTATAGTAGAAGTTGTTGAAGCTTTCACTATATCCCATCCTCTTTTTAATCTGTGATAGAATGTGGATTGCTCAATTCCATTATCTATAGCTTGCTGTAAATACTTTTCGTACTCTTCAGGTTTATCAACCCACCGTTTTAATGGAATACTAATGGCTTCTTGAACTGTCCAACCGTATCTGTAAACTCTAGCTTCCAAAGTGCCTGTCCTAATTCCATTACTCGCCGCAATCTTCCTATGTTCGTCTGTAATTTTGAATAGATTGTTCGGATCCTGGTTAATTCTTTTCTGGATCATTCGATTTGCAGCTTCTTTCCCCTCCATCGCAAGAGCCACAACTTCATCTCGACTCATTACTGGCGTAGTCGCAGCTTCTTCTGGATCCCAAAAAAGATTATCAACTCGATTTGTATAGGCGCGAAATGATATTCCATTTCCATTAGCAACTTTAATCCATTCTCTGTCAGTTCTAATATTTAGGTTTCTTGCTGGTCTGGTGGCTGCTCCCTCAGGAGACCATCCTAAAATATCCACTCGGTGTTTAAACAACTTTTTAGATATTCCATTTTTTATTGCCTTTTCTATCCACTTCGAATCCGATCTTAATTTACCTTTATCAGTTGGTTCGGTGGCTGCTCTTTCTAAATCCCAACCAGCATATCTTCTATTTCTAAAGACTCCCACTGAGATTTTGTTCTTTTTAGCAACCAACCTCCAATACGAAACGGCTTCCTTAGATGAGTTAACACGATTTAACATGTATAGATATTGTTCATATGTGATTCCTTCACTTATTGCTTTCTCTATATCTTCATCTTTTTTGGGCCTTCTCTTTTTTCTAACCGGTACAGATATTGCCTTTTTTATTGGCCAATTATTCTTAACTCTGCGCTGAACAGTACGTTTAGGGATGCCATTCTTCTTAGCAATATCATACTGTTCAGTTGATAACCCTAATGAATCGGTCAATTTCAATCACTCCAATAAAAAAGACAACTCTAATTAAAGTTGTCTACTGGGTTATATTTGAGCTGAATACGAAAAAGCACCCATTCCTGGATGCTTAGTTTATGCTCCTATATATACATGGTTTGTACGACAAAAAAATTTGATACAGACTCAAAAATAAGGCATTAGCCAATGTTGTAATCAATATACTATGTTAACGGCTTTCTTGCCGTTTTAATGAAAGGGGTGAAAGGGATGATTCCGGTAATCTTTGTCATAGGTCTAATTATTGGCCTATCTTTGAAGAAAGAGCCGCAGATAACCATTAATTACTATTGCGGCCCTCATAAAAACATCTAATTTTATAAAGAAAAATTAGGAAGCCGTTAGCCGACGTCTTCCTCTCTTTCTGTATATTCTATTCACCCATTCATCAATTTATTTTCAATTAGTCAATTTTATTTTTATAATTTTTATGATACTAAGAAAAGACTTTCCGTTTTTCTCTTCTCAACCTTCTGCTCTGCACGTTCAAAATGAGTTTGCACAGTGCTTTTTTTTATCCCCAACAAATCCGCAGTGTGCTCATACGTTAATCCTTCCACCTTGATCATCATGAACACATCCCTCTCCCTCTTTGTTAGCGTACATAGAGCATCTTCAACGAGCTCCCTTTGCAAACTATCCATTTCTTTGTTGTCTGAAGGCTTGACTCCTTGAACAGGTAACACATCTAGCAAAGCTGGATCGGTTAGATAAACTCCGTGTTTATCCACCCCGCGGCGGCCATCCGGGTTCCTGCCACTCTTCATCCATTCAATTGCATATTCCAGGTCGCTGATCATGCCGTTGATGATCTTTAGTTCTTCTAAAGCTTCTAGAGATGGCTCCATTGTATTATCGAATATCCGTTTCATCTGCTTAGCAATCCGGAGAGATTTTCTATATTCAGCAATTAACACCCTCACATGATCAGCTCCTTTTATTTTTGTCTGTATGAACCTCTGTAGCGTCTGTATGTTGGCTTATTAGCTCCCATAAGCTCTTGCCATTCCCAATCCTTTAATTGCTCTGTTTTCTTATCTTGTGGCTTCTTAGGTGCGCTTTCTTTGACACGAAGTGGATTTGCATTCTGCCATATTTTTAATTGATCCTGCAGGGTGTTCATGATTCGCCTCCTGGTTGCAGTGTTATTTTAAAAAGTAGTTGCAGAGACATAAAAAAGGGCACCAACCATCAGCAGCTGCTTGCTACTAAAGATTGATGCCCTCGGCTTGGCCGTCAGGCTTATTGAATTATTTGACTATAATCTTTCTGGTTTTTCGCCTGTTACTTTCTCATAATCATCGTAAATGTATCCTTTATAGGTTTTATGTAATCGCCGAGCAGACCACAAAACCATGCTTTTAAGTTCTTTGTTTTCTTTTTCTAGCATTTCTAACTTTGACATCTTCTCAAGTAACCACTTTTGATCAAGGGATTTTTTCATGAGGTCTTCACTTACTGATAACATTTCCGTAAGAAATTGAGATGATATTCCATCAGATTGGGCAAGTTGGACTAGCTTTTCAGGCTCACCACCCGTAACATCAGCTAGAGCTAATGTAATTACTAAAGAAGGTGGATTAACTACTCCATTTTGCAATTTAGAAATATAAGATTTATCAATTTTCACACCTCTATTTTTCATTTGTTCAGAGATTTGTCGCAGGCTTAAGCCACTTTTCTTGATGTATTCATTTAATAATTCATGGTATATCAATTTGAATCCCCTCCACTTACCTTCTGTTCTTCATAATACTAAGATCAACAGCAATGCTAACCAGACAAATTGTGATGACAGGCATACTCACAATTCCCATTACTAAAAACAAATCGAGTATTTGCTGAAATTTCTCCTCCAAATTAACTCCTCCTTTAAGTATTTGGATGAGTATCCATCTTCTCTGGAACAAATATCGTTGACTCATCTCTGCCTTTTTCAATTACATCACTTATCTGATTTAACTTCCCATAGAGCCATTCATTTTCTTTTAATAAAATCCGAATTTCCTCTAGCAATCTTCCGGCTTCTAACGACCATCTTGTGTGAGCATCAATATCCATAAATTCACTATTTCCAAACTCGTTCATATACTCCGAGTACTCTTTTTGTAGGTCTTCAACCATTTTTTGTTTTTTCAAATTAACTCCTCCTCCCTTGGGTTTCTTATCAAATGATCTTCAATTCTTTTCTTAGGCAGCCTAAGCAATGTAACAGCTCCAAAATCATCTAAGGCATTCTCGCCTTTGATTGCATCTTCTGGGATCCAAACCTCTAACTTTAAACGATGGTAACCTTTGTTTTTGCCTTTCTTGGCTGGTGCGTGCACAGAAACATTTCCCGACAGTGGAGCAAGAACCAAAATACTATCCTTATCCTTTTCTGCTATTTGACCAGCAATGTCCGAAACTGATTCTTTTGTAATATCAAAAATTACTGATTTGCCCATTCTTTTTCCTCCTAACAATATGTGACATTACCTTTCCAGAATATATTCTGTCCCTTTCTTGCCATTACCGCAGTCGAATGGATTAGACATTACCACTACCCAACCATCATTTAAAGCAACAGTTAATGCTTTAGTTGAGTTAATCCACCCATCCGGATATGTCCTTACTACTTTTTGTTGTTTCAAGTTAGTTCCTCCTTTGCAACATCAATACATTTATTTCTTTTCTTTACGCAAGATTAAATCAACGACTTTATCAATCCTAAAGATACGAATAATAAAATCATTAATGAGATTGAAAAATTTAGCCATTTTCTCGTCCTCCCTATCAAGATAAATTGATATCGATACAACCGTTAAAGCAAGGACTATGGTAAATAGAACAAACATAATTTACTCCTTTGCATTTATAAGGCAACTTCTAACGATAGTTGGTTAATTAAACAGCTAGATAATACTTTACTTCTCTAACTGGAAAACCATAGTCTTTCAACATCTGTCTATATCTCATAAATTCCTTGATAAAGAAAAACTTTGCATACTTTTTTGAACCATCGCCATAATCACTAAATTCCCATGGCTCACTCATGTTAAGAGGTTCACCACCTGATAAAGCTAACTTAATACAATAAGCAACTGTTCTTCCTACCCCTCTGCCACCATTTATGTGGTAGTGCTTATTTAATAAATATCGCTTTTGTTCGTCATACAATTTCAATCCAACAGCTTTCTCAATATGAGGGATTACTTTCTCGGTTATATCCAATTCTAAATCCTCCTTTTAAAATGTTTTTACTCCTCTGATTCCTCATATACAGAAATTTCAAGGTCCATATCAGGATTCTCAACTTCCAGTTTGTCCGCTATAATTTCTTCGATTTGACTGACTGGTCTTAGCTTCCCATCATAGTAAAGTTCCGTTTCTTGAAAAGAACACCCAGCAAGTGCCATTAAAATAATTATTGAAACCAAAATCATGATTTTTTTCACGTCATTTCCTCCTAGTTTTTATTCATTCCTTACAGCTTTCTTAACTTCTGTATTTACCGATTTATGCATATGGCCGCCCAGCCATTCAACAACATGCTCTCCATACCCTGTTCTCGGCATAGGTAATTTTTCTAACTTCCCATCTGAAACAACGTATGTAGCATTTTCCGTTAGATCAATCGTTTCTTTTTTTGGCAAGACAAGTTTCTTGTTATTCATTTCACCAGCTCCTGTAGATCGCTCCTTACTCTCATGGAGTATTTGCGATTTTCTTGTATTTGTATGATTTTTCTTACATCACCCAATGGCTTGATTTAATTGCTTCTCTGTTGGCTTTCCAGCTGATTGGAGCCGCTTAACCACTTCTAACACTTCCAATTCGTTTTTTAGGAGCCGGCGCCTGTTCCTTACCTCTTTCATTTGGCGGTAAATTTCAAATCCTTTGCTTGCGCTCAATGAAGCGAATTCCATAACATGCTGCAAATCATCAATCTCAAGCTCGCATTGCTTTATATCCTGCCTTACCTCTTCCAACCGCCTGGGCATATGGACAAAAACTTCACGAACAGAGAGTAAGGCAGCTAAAATATCAGCCATTTTTTTCACGCTCCTCGTACTCAATTAGGTATTCATTCATTTTGGTCTGAAACTGGTCTTGCATATAAAATGTAAGCTTCTCTCCATCATCCTCTAGCTTTATGACACCTTTCTCGTAAACTAGAAATCTGATGAAGATCTGCAGGCCATATAGATCATTTAGGAGTGCTTCAGAATAAATCTCCCTAACGGTCATATCTCCGCTCCAAATTCACAAACGAACCGTATTCTTTCACGAAAGCAAGCTGTACTGTTCCAGTAGGACCATTACGCTGTTTGCCTATTATGATCTCGATAATGTTTTTGTCTTCTGAATCTTTGTTGTAATAATCGTCCCGATACAAGAAGCCAATCACATCTGCATCCTGCTCAATTTGCCCGCTTTCGCGTATATCACTCATCATTGGTCTTTTATCCTGCCTTTGCTCTACAGCCCGAGAGAGCTGACTCAGAGCGATCACACAGACATCTAATTCACGAGCCATATGTTTTAGCATTCTGCTGATCTCACTAATTTCTTGAGTGCGGTTGCCGCGGTGCTTAGCAGATCCAGTAATCAACTGGAGATAATCAATTATGATAAGGATTTTACGTTCACCATAAAATCGCTTCATTTTCCTTGCTTTTGCCCAGATTTCGTTTACAGTTACACCGGGCTTATCAAATATATTTAAATTCATATTGCTAACTTTTCCTAATGCGTATGTTAGTTTAGTCCACTCTGCGTCAGCCAGTTTTCTGGTCCTCATATTTTGAGCATCTATATTTCCGCTGCTGGACAGCATCCTCATTAACAACATTTCCATACTCATTTCTAAGCTAAAAATACCGACCGCATAATCATCATTCTGTGATACTTGCTGTGCGATATTTAAACAAAAGGCAGTTTTTCCGACCGAAGGACGTGCTGCAATTATTACTAAGTCCTGCTTTTGAAAGCCGCTAGTCATTCTGTCTAGTTCAGCGAAGCCGGAAGGAATGCCGGTCAAATCACCGGATGGTGAAGACAGGTTTTCGTATATGTCATGCAACACATCTTTAATGGATCCGTCATCGTCATCCCCTGAAATATCCTCCAGCTGCATAAGCTCATTAATCCCTGTTTGGATCACTTGGGCAGGATCATCATTCATAGAAGCCTCTTTGATCTTATTAGCTATCTGAACAGCCTCTCTTTTCTGCCAGTATTCAAGAAGTACTTTTTCATAAAAACCATAATTGGCTGTTGTGGGAACAGACATCCTTAATTCGTTTAGATAACTTGCTCCTCCAATACGATCTGCTTTATGGCCAACTCGCTCGAGAATAGAAACCGCATCAATCTGTATCCCTTTAACATCTAGGTCCTGCAGTGCCCACAGAAGGTTGTAATGCTTTCCTGGCGAAAGATGGTGCGGCTTTATCCTTGTTACCTTAAGCAAATCTGGATCTGTGAGCATAATCCCTAAGAAGAATTGCTCTGCTTCCAAATTGAACAGTAATAAATCCTCAGTTGCTGTTTGCATGCTGTTCACCTATCCCTAAGATTCTTCTAATCTTGGCTTTTTCGTTTTCGATATGCTTCTCCTGCTCTTTTGTGAGCTCTAGCTCTTTATCATACTGAGCAAGATAGCGACGAGTTTCATCTACATCTGGAATTGCATTCATGCGGTCTACTGGTTTTTCTTTCACAAGATCAGCAATTGTTGGAGGGAAAACACTCGTCTCAATATGACGATCAAGATTAGCGAATATTTTTTCAGCAGCGTGTTTTCTTAATGCTTTTTCCCATGCATCTAATGTTCTTGCTGGATCCTGCACATTAAATTTCCCTTGATAACTCACTTGAATGGTTTGTAACACCTCGGCAGTTTGCTTACGATCCATTGCCTAAATCCCTCCTAAACATATTGATTAAAATCCAATGAGTTTGATTGATTAGAAGATCCTAGCTTTTTAAAGGCTTCTTCTGCAGTAGTACCCCTAATAATTCCTAACGTGTATTTTTCGCCTTTCGAGTGATGGGAAGGGTTATCTGTATGTGTTTTTAATCCGTACTCTACACATATCTCTGGATATTTATCCCATGAATCATACATTTGGAATATAACAGTATCGGCTATCTTTGCACTTCGCCTTGTATGTCGAATCATTTCGAGGTAGTTATCTATAATCTTTAATTGATTTTCTGAATACCGTTGACGGAAATTTTCAATTTCCAAATTGATGTCTTTATTACTCTTCTTTTCTTTACTTTTCTTTACTTTACTTTCCTTTACTTTACTTTGTGTACCAGTGTTGTCATTAACTCCATCTGAATAGTTATTAATGTCATCATTAACACCCTCGATAATGAGGTTTTTGTATTCATCAACCTGTGAAGGAGACAGGAGAAGATGGTCACTTGGAATCTTCACCTTTTGTCTCCTCGATGCAGCTTCTAAATATCTTTTTTGAATGCCGTTAGAGGTTAAAATAGCATGATTCTCATACATTTCATCAGAAAACAAACCCCATTTAATGCAATCATTAACGACTTCAATTACAGAGTTAATGTCAACATTAATTATTCTTGAGAAGAGTAACTGTTCCTTTTCTGTCCAGTTATAGAAATAACCGTTCTTATAAATTTTCATAAAAAGCTTCACCACAATAGCAAAACCGGTAACACCATGCTGCGCTTCAATCAATGCCACTTTATCGTCCTGGTCCATATCTACATCTAAAGGAAAATAGTCTAATCCTTCTTTTGTGGGTCTTGCCATACTGATCCTCCGTTCTTGCTATTAAACTAGGCATACTTGTCCATCTGCAGCATATAATCATGGTAAGAGGGAAAAACTTTCCCTTTACCATTTGCAAATTTAAAAATCAGATGCTACAATTGCTTTGAATTTATGATTAAATAGTAATCCACGGTAAAGTGCGCCAACACTTTACAGAGAAGCGTTTAACTCGGATAAGCGGGCTTTGACAACTGACTGCAAATCTTTAAAAATCCCGCTTTCTATTTCTTCAAAGATTTGATTTTGCATTTTTAATAGATTTACTGGCATTTGATTTACTGCTTCTTTCCAAAGTTCCAGTGGATCCTTGCCGGGTATCATTTCAACTTCGAACTTTTCACAAGCTAAAGTAATTAATCGATCCTTTGCCTTTAAGATCACTGGATCTGCTGCTTGGTTCTTCGTTTTATTACACTTCACAAAGTTCACCCTCTTCTTCTAATTGATATAACCGATTTAACCGCCGCTTGACTGTCTCGCCCATTCGAATCGACAATTCATTATTTGAAAAAGAAATCTTTTCATACAACTCTTCCAGGGTTTCTTCCGATGTATTTTCAACGACCTCTGCCCACAACTGTATGAAACTCTTATTATGTGAAACTTCAACTCCGAAAAACTCGCAGGCCTCATTCAACTTCAACCAAAGCCGTTCTAAGGAAATATCCCTTGAACAAGTAGCTTGTCCACTATTCATTTTCTTTTCTCCCCTCAACTGCATGATAATCACCGACGAAAATACCAACGAAGAAACAAAGGAGGCAAAAGCAGAATATTGCCATCTTATACGCCTTCTAACTGAACAGAATAATGAATAGCCATTTCTTTAACAACGGACAGATAGATCTCTGTTAGCCTTGCATCATCTGCAATAACATCCATATAGTTCACCTTATCAATTTTCGATTTCGCAACACCTTCCAGAGCCATTTTTCCCTTTTTGTTTGTAAGGCGGACACTAAGCTTGTAATTGCCCCTTGCTTCCAATCGTTTATAACTTTCCTTACGAACATCCTGAAAGGCTTGGCCGCCGCCTATTGAATTAGCAATCTTGTTTAAAATCGTATTGATTTTCTTTCGCCATTCAGTAGGATTTAAAGCAAGGATTTCTGAAATGTTCTCCTGCTTCTTTTCCGTTTCTTCAAGTCTGCTCTCTACCTGTGATAATCTTCTTTCTTGCTCCAGCATTGCTTGGCTTGCAAGTGCAAACATTTCAGCTTTTGTTTTAGGTTGTTGAGATCGCATCTGAAAATAGTTATCTACTAATTCATCGTATAATTCCCAAGCCTTATCATCCTCAAGGATCTTAAGTAATTTTGCGTATCCTCTTTCGGAAAGGATATAGATATTGTTACTTATAGCGAGATCTCTGCTTGAAAATCCCATTTCCTCTAACGATGCATTTGAAGCATCGTTCTTCAAATCGATAATATCAACACCATTAATAAATCTTTTCCGGTTATCATTAATACGTCGATTAATGTCCCCTATTTTCTTGCCATGAATTTCAGCAATCTCTCTTACTAACATTGCTTTTTTGTCTTCACCAAACCCTCCCTCGATTCCTGTGAAAGTTACACCAGCTATAATTTGTTTACCGATAAGTTTAATGTCCTTCAAATTAATTCACTCCTTTATGGTTTGGTACTGCTTTCAAATACCTCGGCCGCGGCTTTTTAACAGCCGATGTCTCACCAGTATCATTGTTAGTTAAATATTCCTTGCCTTGTTCATCTTTATGGAGTGTATATGTAGTTACACCCTGCTCTTCAAGAAAGGACTCCATGATGCCCTTTTTCCCATGTAACCTTCCTATTGCGCTCATAATACTCATGCCATTAATAGCGAACTCAGTTATATCTCGATTTCGATAATCCCATAGCAGATCATCAATATTTTCACCAATTTGTTTTTGTTCACCCATTTTCTTAATTGCTTCTTTCGTATAAAAGTAATCTTTTGCTCCATAACTTGCACCGTCATATCTCTTTTCAATCGGAAAAAGCGTTTCAAGTTCATTGGGTGTTAAAAGACTACTAGCAGCTTTAACAGTTTCGTAGATTGAAAATTGATGAATGAGAATTTCCTCGGTAGCATTTTCTCTTTTCGTCGCATTGACCATTTTAATACCCGTGAAAACGAATTTCTTTAGTGTTTCTCTATCAAATTCACTGATAGTCTCATACTTATCAAAAGCACTTTCGATGTGGCTCATAAACGCACGTGAGTATGCACGAAAGTAATTGAATTTCGGTTTAGGTGTTCCATTAATAACACGTAATGCTGGCAATGATCTCACTCCATTATTGGTCTATATCCGCATCCTCTAACCCGGTCCAGTATTCCTCACCCATCTCATCTTGAACACGGATGCTTACACTTGTCGGGTATTCGAGGGCATCAATTATTTTCACATTCCTGCTGATGGTTCCAGTCTTTCCTATCAGGTCAAACCGATTAATTGGATTATCTACGACCTTTCTTCCCTGCTCAGACAACTTCCCGCTGTTGTTAAAACGAATATCCTGCACAAGCTTCCCATCCCAATAAACTTCAAGTGTGATGGTGTTATCGCTATTGAGAAAAAATTGATCTGTCATTTCGCGGCCGTTGCGATGATCTGAATGAAATAATCCATGCAGCTCATCGTCCATGACTTTATGATCTATTTCGCCCATTCCTGCGAAGGCATCTACTTTTGAAATTTTGATCCTCCGTTGTTCCTTTTGCTCCTCAATGAGCTGATGCATACGGATTTTATATAAAGCCAAACGTTCATTCCTGAATTTAAAATTTCTTGGCAAAGATATAGAAGGTTTGTGTTTAATGCGTTCAGTACATTTTTTTGCATAGTAATCAATCCGCTGCTGAATGTCTTTGTTCATTTCATCTGCTCCTTTATTTTCATTTGCGTCTGTCCACGCTTTTTTTATTTTTTTACCATTCATCCATAATTTGTTTCATCACTTGTTTTGATTCCTCATAAAACCAATACCTTTTCCCTTTTTCCTTGCGCCTCTCTAAAAGCTTCATCCGTGGATCACTTAGGAATTCATTCTCAAGAAAAGATTTACTCATGCAAGTTCTTTTTGACATCTGGTCAATGTCCCAGGTAAAAAGAACTTCATTTAAGGTTAGAGCAATTTTCTCGTTTATTTGGTTTTTTATTTCTGCTTGATCAACATCCACGTTGATTTTAGCGATAGTCATGATTATCACCTCCAATATTGGAAAGTAAAAAACATCAGCAAATTTCTTTAATCTTGTTAAGAATCTCAGGAGGGATTTTTTCTTTATATGCAGCCGCCTTTAATTCAAGTGAATCAATATTTAGTATCTCAGCAAGAGCGTCATTCATTTTATTACTGGCCGGCAATATCTTACCGTTTTGAAGTTTACTGAGTTGAGATTTATTTGTTTTAAAACCATATTGACGAAGATCCATCGCAATATCCTCAAGAGATTTTTGGTTTGAGAAAATTGCAAATCTAAGCATCTCTGAGTAAGTACCTTTCATTTACTTGTCACCTCTTTTTTGTTAACATTATTTGTTTAACTTTTTGTTGATACAAAGATATCATCTATACATTTTGATGTCAACAATAAAATAACATAAAAATATTAACATCATATTGTTGCTATTATAATGTCAACGTTATAAAATGAGATTAAAGGAGGCGGTAACAATTAAATATGAGGAATTGTTAAAAAAATATATAAAAGAATCTGGCTTAACCCTTGATCAATTATCAGAACGTCTTCAAGAAAAAGGGTTATCAGCTTCAAAACAATATTTAAGTAGATTACAGAATGGAAAAAATCCACCTGCTTCTGAAGAACTAAACAAGGCAATTGTTGAAATAACAGGCGGAGATGTGAACAGATTATTATGGCTGGCCCATATAGAGAAAGGTCCAGAAATCACTAAAAAATTGGCTTCACTTATAGACGAAGAACCGTTATTTAAATACTTAGATATTCTAGAAAAGAATAGACAAGGTAAGATATCAAAAGAGGAAATTCTAAATGATCCTGCTTATATTGACTTCACAGAAGCAGTTAAGGTTGCACTCAGAAAATCTGAAGATAAAAATTTTAGAACGCTAATTGCAAAAGATCACGATTTACAAAAAGCTATGGATAATGAAGTTCCACTAAATAACAAAATCGAAAAAGAATTA
This sequence comes from Bacillus mesophilum, assembly GCF_008923265.1. NCBI lineage: Bacteria > Bacillati > Bacillota > Bacilli > Caryophanales > Bacillaceae > Bacillus > Bacillus mesophilum. The sequence continues at coordinate 913,847 of NZ_WBOT01000002.1, forward strand.
AGAGACACAATTGAAACATACATAGCTAGAATTTTTTATAATCTCGAAATAAATCCCGATTTAATTACAAAATTCGAACAAAAAATTACTAACGATTTTCCTAATTTAGATATCAATAATGAAGCTAATATTATTTCTTTAGAATCCAAAGACCAAATTTTATTATTAAAAACACTTGAAAGGTTTATTCTTGAAAATAATTTAAATAAAGTTCCAATAGTAAAAAGAAGTAACGATTCACAAATAAAAGAAAATGAATCTTTGTTTCAAATTTATATTAATAATGCTGTAATGTTGCTAAATCAAATACCTATTACAAGAAATCTTGATCTAAGAAAAAATTTAATAAAAGGTTGTATTCTTGAACTATTTCAAGGATTTGAACTAAGAATAAATGAAGTAATTTTATTAGCATTCAAGAAAAAGGGAGTTGATAATAAATTCGGCTTAGATTATTTAACTGGTATGCCTATTAATGGCAAACTCGTAGGCCCTCTTGAAAAATATTTAGAATTTGATATTCATAAAGAAGATTTCTTTTTTGATTTATGGGAATGTATTGCAATTAAAAATAAAATAGCTCATGGAATTGAACCAGAAAATTTAAATTATGAGACTGCTCGAAATACATACGAGATTATAAACTTGGCTTTAGATTCAATAAATAACCATGTAACTAGAGTTGGAATAGAATAGATACAAGATATAATCATTTAAAGGAGGTGTTGCCGCATTTGTTCCCCTTTTTAAGCGTCTGTCCACGTGAAAGGGAGAAAAATAATGAAACTAATTAAATCAAAAAAAGACAAAGATTTGTATTCATACTATAATGCAAAAAAAGAAAAGCTTTGGTGCTACAGATATAAATATTACGATGTTCTTGGTAAACGAAAAGAAAAATACAAGCAAGGTTTTACTTCTGAAAATGAGGCATACAGAGCTTTACTCGAGGTAAAGGCTGGAGTAATTAACGGTGAGGTCAAGCGTGTAGAAAACTCGAATTTAACTGTAGGTGAGTGGTTAGATATTTGGTTTGAAACGCATAAGAATGGTTGGAAAGTTACTTCTCAATTGCAAAGAGAAAATGCAATTAAATATCAGATGAAGCCTTTGCTCGGTAAATACAAGCTTTCTGAGTTGGACAAGTCCACATATAAAAGAGTATTCATAAATGAATTACTTAAGTCATATGAGGGGAGCACTGTCCAATTATTCCATCGTTTATTTAAAGTTGCTATTAATGCTGCTGTGGATGACGAGATCCTGCCGAGGAATAGATTTAATAAGATATCTATACCTCATGAAAAATCAGACGATAACTTTTTAACTGTAGAAGAATTGAAACATTTTCTTAAGTTTTCCAAAGAAACAGATAACATAACGAACTACACTCTAATTCTTCTGTTAGCATTTACTGGTGTTAGAAAAGGTGAAGCTCTTGGTTTAAAGTGGGAGGATATTAACTTTGAGGACAAAACTATTACGATTAAACGCACTAGGGATGAAAAGGGAGAGCGCACTCCAAAAACTCAGAATAGTTACCGGACTATTATGATTGATGATGCGCTCGTTAGTCAATTAAAAGTTTATCGTAAATGGTGTAGAGAAACAATGCTTTCATTTGGTATGCATTTAACTGAAAAGGATTTTGTGTTCATCTCCTATCAAACGGGAAAACCAATTGGATCTAACACCTTAAAATACAGTATCGACCGGATTACCAAAAAAGCAGGATTAAAACGAATAACTCCACACGGATTACGGCATACACATGCAACAGTGCTGATCAGCCAGCGAATTCCAGTTAAAACAATCGCTGACCGATTAGGGAATACACCTCAAATGATTTTAGACATTTACGGTCACTCATTCAAAGAGTTGGAAGCAGAAACCGTAGCAAGTTTCTCAAATGCTCTAAATTATTGATTTGGGGGAGGTTTTGGGGAGGGTTTTCAAAATTAACCCTCCAATCCTTACAAACTCTAGAGATTTCGATAACGTTGAATTCTACTCTCGTTAATAATAATACTTTATTAACGAGTTTAAGAAAAAGCCTAGTCCTTGTTATATCAACAAGGACTAGGCTTTTTTTATTTTCTGCTTTGTAGAATAATGTATAATGCAGAGCTGTGGGGCTAATTTAGGACTAAATAAAAGTGGACAGACGCATTACATAATCTCACTAAAACATTATCTAAATTAAAAGCATCCATTAATTTTAGGGGAAATAAAAAAGCAGCGAGTTAAGTGAAAAATTGTTTTTAAATCCCATAAATGATAATTAAAGTATTATAATTACATTAAGGATTTAGTTAGCAACTATTCTAAGAGCGTCTAATTCGTATAGACGCTCTAGCTTTTTTTAGGAGTATATATAATGACAGGTACATTATTAAAAGTAATTGCATTGGTCGCAATGTTAATTGATCACATAGGTCAGTTTATACCACATACACCAGAATTCTTAAGGTGGATTGGAAGATTAGCTGCCCCAATCTTTATTTATAGTGTAGCATTAGGATATAAATACACAACAAATACTAAAAAATACTTAAAACGATTATATATTTCTGGTGTTATAATGGCCTTAATAAATGTAGGTCTCCATATTGTATTCAGTAAAGATGGTGGGATGGCTGTCTCAAATAACTTTTTTGCAACTCTTTTCTTGTCTGGCTTTATTATGTATTTACTTGATAAAAAAGAGATAAAACTTTTTATTATATTCTTTTTATGGCAAATAGCATCTTTAATCCTGTGCATAGTTCTTTCTGAATTATTTGTAATTAGTGACTACCTTTGGTACCCATTTTACGGTGCAATATTTGGGAATCTTTATCTGGTTGAAGGTGGCTTCTTGTTTGTTCTTCTAGGTGTCATTTTCTATTTATCAAACAGCAAGAGAATGATAACAATAAATTATATACTTTTTTGCCTTTTACTAATCTTTTTATCTAAAACTTTTGGAGGTGGGTACGGCTTCTTTTCGTACTATGGATTTCCTTTTGGTGAATATCAATGGATAATGATTGCCTCCCTTCCAATCATCTTACTTTATAACGGAAGAAAAGGCATAGGGCTTAAATACTTTTTTTATTTGTTTTATCCGATCCATATAATTATTCTATATATCCTTGCTGTTAAACTCTTTGAATAGATATCAATATCAAATATGAAATGGATATTCTGCCCCTCCACTTGGAAGGACTCTCATTACGTTTTTATAAATAGTTGTAGTAGTATTACTATTTTTTAATACACACCTAAGTGAAAAGAGTTTCGTTTTTCACCCCATTTTAGATGGGACACCCTGCTGCAGAGTCTTTGAGTGAACATACAAAAAGAGGCTGGGACAAAACGAAATTTATATTTCTAAAACACGAATATTCAATATCTTGGTTTCGGTATTTAATCAAGACCGTTCCATTGCGCTGCGGACCCTCGCTTTCCGCGGGGAGCAAGCTGAGCCTCCTCGTCACTTCGTTCCTGCGGGGTCTCACCCTTTGCTCTGCGGCCCGCAGGAGTCGAGGGCCCTCCGCTCCATTTCACTCATGCAAATAAAATATATTTTATAATTATAATTAAAAAACCGAATGATTAGAAAGATGACCTTCCTTACCATTCGGTTCAATAGGTGTGTTAGTTACTTATGTCCCAGCCTCTTTTATTTTGAGTGCACCCACAAATTATTTCCTGCTCATTAAGGGATCTCCAGACAGATAATTTTGCAAAATTCATGCCAGAATTTGCGCTTTAATTTTCTCAAACATCTCTTCTTTGCCCATTCCTGTGAGTAATGGAACTCCATCAATGATTCTGCTTTTTACATTATCCGGAACCAATGTAGTTGACACAATAATATCATATTCATCAAGACGGCTTAATTCCTCGCTAATTTTTGACTGGTATAGTTTCACATTATTTTGCAGTCCATTATCTTCTAGCCATGACTTTACTTTTCCTGTAACGATTGTCGATGTTGCAACACCTGTTCCACACATAATTAATAATTTTTTCATTTCCTATCACCCTTTTTTCATAGTTTGTTTTCTTCTTTTTGTCCATAAGCCGTTTTATAAAAATAGCTGCACTGTCTGATTACTTCTTTGCTGAGCGGCTGAAGGTCTGGTTCATGCAAGGTAGCGTAATGTGCATATTCTGCCGTTTCCTCTAAGATGACAGCAGCCTTTAGAGCATGCTCAATATCTTTGCCAACAGTGAATACTCCATGGTTTCGAAGCAGCACAGCAGATGAATCACTGATATGGTCGATAATTTGCTTGCCTATATCTTCTTCACCAATGGCAGCAAAATCAGAACAAGGTACCCGATCATTAAACAGATTAGCTGCTGTTGTTGTGTATGAAGGGATATCCATCCCGCGTATTGCAAAGCTTGTTGCAAATGGCGAATGGGTGTGCACGATGCTATGAATATCATCACGATGCCGATACACATATAAATGACTGGCGGTATCTACAGATGGCTTTAGTCTGCCCTCAACGACATTGCCATCTAAATCAACAATAACCATATCCTCTGGTTTTAGCACATCAAAGTGGACTCCGCTTGGTTTGATAACCACCTTATTACTCTCATAATCTCGATAACTGACATTGCCGCTGGTCCATTTTACTAGCTGCAAATCCTTTAATGCCTTATTTGCGTCACATACTAACTGTTTCCAAATCTCCAGCATTCTTCTTCACCTTCAATCTTGTAAAAATAATTATAAGTTAGCACCAATGTCGTCATTTAATTTCGCTTCTCTCTTAGGTTTAATTTTATTTAAATAGATTAATCCGGCAAAAGCGATAACACCGATGATTGTGATCCCGCCCCAGCTGAGAACCTGTGCTAAGCCGACAAAAATGAATGTCGTCCAGACAGCCCCATCAACTAGTGCAGAAATACTAGAGTTCCCTGCCATATCAAAGTTTGCAGCCAAAGCTGCCTCAGTAATTAATGGCGCCGCCCATGAAGCTATTAGCAACCCAACCGCCATATAAATGGTTCCTGCTACAACCGTTCTAATAATATTTCCTCTGAAAACCGGCGTCATCAAACACACTAAGAAAGGAATGGTCGCTAAATCACCAAATGGCAATACAGTGTTCCCAGGTAAAATGACAGCTAAAAACAGGGTGATTGGAACAATAATTAATGAAGCAGATAGAACAGCAGGATGCCCTACCGATAAAGCGCTATCCATCCCAATGTAAAGATCACGCCCCGGCATCCGTCTTTTAACAAATTCACTGGCAGCTTCCGAAATCGGTGAAAGCCCTTCCATAAGCAGGGATACCATTCGAGGCATTAACATCATCACTGCTCCTGTTTGAACAGCAAGCTGCATGACTTCACTCACACTGTAGCCTGCTAAGAAACCTATCACAACTCCAATTAACACACCCATTACGGTGGAGTCTCCAAAAATACCAATCTTCTTTTGAATCGTTTCAGGATTAGCTTCTAACTTATTAAAACCTGGAATTCGATCAAACACCCAATTTAATGGCTTCGCTACTAAATATGATGGAGCAGATGCACCGTGCGGAAATGTAATCTTTGGAAAGCCATAGAATTTCTCTATATCCTTTGCAATCAAATCACCCAGGAAGAAAATGACAACTAAATGAATGGCAATTGTATATAGGCCAAGTGCAAAGTTTCCAGTTAGAACGTATACGAGGGATCCCGTAAAGGCACAGTGCCAGTAATCCCAAATATCAACGTCCAATGTTTTTGTTAATCCTGCAAGCAATAGGACTACATTCAGACCGATCCCTAATGGAATCGCTAAACTTCCTAAAGCGGTACCGTAAGAAATGGCTGCAGCGGCTGGCCAGCCAACATCAATTGTGCTGAGCTGAAATCCAAAATTATCAACCATTGCTTTCGCTGCTGGTCCTAAGCTGTTTGTTAACAATCCAATAACAAGGTTTAAACCCACAAATCCAATCCCAACAGTTAAGCCGGCTTTAAATGCCTTGGCAGGTTTCGTGCCTAATATAATCCCAAAGATAAACAATAGAATAGGTAGCATAACACTTGCACCAAGATCAACAAACCATTGTAATACCGCCATATAAATCCCCCTTTTTCAAAAAATTATTTTAGTCCAACCTGATTTAATAATTGCTCTAATCGTTCTTGACTCCCGCACTCAGCAAATTCTCTTAATAATTTTTGGTCTTCAAAGATTTCCATTAACCTCTGCAGCATCGATAATTGATCCTCGGATTTTTTTAATGCAAGCATGAAAATTAATGAGACATCAACTTCTACATCACTTGTTCCCATCAGACAGAATTTAACCGGTTTTTTTAATGAGGCAAAAGCAATTTGCGGTGTAATGACTTTATCAGCATCTGTATGTGGAATGGCGATCCCTAGTGTCCCTACTGCCAGTCCGGTTGGAAAACGATCTTCCCGATCCAAAATGCCTCTTTCAAATGTTTCTGAAACTAACTTTGCTTCATATAAAGACAAGGCCATTTTCTTGATTGCATCACGGCGATCAATGGCTTCTAAGTCAATAAACGTAATATTTTTATCAAAAAACATGGTCTTTCCCCCTACTGTCTCAACTTCCGTTGATAATAAGCCACGCATCAGCAGCCTCCTTCAAATCTAGTAATTTAGACATTTTCACATCGTCCTCTGCAAGATCTGCCAATTGAAATAGGGCCTTTAAGTGGCGATTCGGGTTAAAAATGGCGAGCGGTGTAACAACGGATATCTTCTGCCCATTTGCAAACTCTACCGGATTTTTTAAGATAAGCATTGCAAATGCATCAGCCAGCACTCCTTTTTCTGTTGCTGCATGCGGAATAGCCATACTTTTTCCTAAAAAACTGTATATATGCTGATGATCATTTTCCTCGATTAAGGTTGTGACATAGGCTGCTCTGATAATGTTGTGTTTCACCAAAGGCTCACAGGCGATTTTAATTGCCTCTTTCCAATTCTCCACATTGTCTTTATATTGGATGAAATCACTTGGCAGGAATTGTCTCAATCCATATGAATGGATATGGCCGTCCTTTACTTCCCTTTTCTGATTCTCTTGAAATAAACTGGAAAGCGAAGTGATCAATGCAGTCTCATCTGTTACAATTGCGTTCTGTTTAATGGTTTCTATTAATTGGGTCATCTTAATATTTTCATAGCTTTTTTTATCAATGGTGGCGATGACCTGTTTACGCAGCCATTCTTTTTCATGTAATGTCATAAGAGGATTGATCAGATACACAGGCTGGGAGGACTGAATGGGAATGGTGCTGAAAACAATCTCATAATCCTGCTGATACATTTGGAATTGTCTTAGAGACAGACTTTCAGCAAAATAAAACTCTGGAAAGATTTCCTTCAATGTCTGCTGCATGATCTTTGATACAGTGAGGCCATTCGTACAAATCACTACTGCTCGTTTCTTTTTATGAAGATCTTCACCCTGTTTAATAAGCTGTCCGGCAAGAAACATAGTAATAAAGGCAAGCTCGTCTTTTGGAAATTTTTCTCCTATTAATTTTTCAAGCGGAACGATCGAAGCTGATACCATCTCATGTAATTCCATATACTCCTCAATCAACTTAAACGAGGAATGCTCTTTCAATGTAAGATGATATTTTATTCGATAATATGCTGGTTTCATATGAACCATTAATTTATTGAGGATATCCTTTTTATCATGTATAAAGATACATGATTTTTTCTCGAAAAGTTCAAGCATATCAAGGATTGCAATTTTCAACTCATTTAGCCTTTCATCCGTAAGAATGTCCGACGAGCGAACATTAGAGGTTAATAGTTGAAGTGTAAGCCATATTCTTTCACTCTTTGGCAAATCCATATCTTCTTTTAAAAGCAGCTCTGTAACTAAGTATTCCTCCGTATCAGCCAGCTCTCTTAAACCAATATGAAAATCTGCGTTAAGCAAATGCCCTTGTTCAATGCGTGTGAAAATTAATTCTAAAATGTAAGGCAAGCTTTCATAGCTTTCATCCGTTAAATGGATGTTTAATGAGGTTTCAATGGAATTTACTTTCTTTGTCATTGGAGAAATATCAAGCTGTAAGATCTTTTCAAAGTATTGATGTCCATTAAACAGATTTAAAACGGATTTAACGACTATAATCAGTAACTTTCGGATTTGAAACTCATCCCCGATAATTTTATAACCATCAGCTCGGCTATAACTGATTGATAAAGAATAATTTTTGATGTGATCAGACGCCTCTTTGATATCACTTATCCCTGTGTTTTTGCTTACATTAAAAAGATCAATTATATGAAACAATGAAACTTCTTCTCTTTTTCCAAGTAAATATAAAATAATTAAAAGTGCACGTTCCTTCTCAGTTGGGATATACTCTTCCAATTGATTTCCTGTTGGATGAGGGACTGAAAAATGCTCAAATATTTTTTTATCAATAATAAAGTTACCGTTTCTGCTCTTTGTAATCGGTGTTAAATTTTTTGTTTTTAGCCATTGATTAATTTTTTCTAATGAATATGAGATTTGCCGTCTGCTCAGCTTATATTTCCCTTCAAGTTCCTTATTTTTTATTTGAGGTGTTCTAATCAATTCATTTAATAAACTTACACTTCGGTCATCAAGGAACATGACTACAACCTCCTTTATGTCTTTATTATATTTGAGTATTCTAAATATTTGTAAACGTTTTCATAACAACTTTTATCCTTTAAATGCATCACTTTTTGTGCAAGTCTGTGATGAATTTTTACAATTGTTCTAATTGATTACTTTTGTAGTGATTTTTTCACTAAAGTTTACTTTCGTCAATCATTTATGAAAATAATGTGGAAATCACCATAGAAATCCTTTTCTTATGCTTAGCATAAAGAAAAATAAGAAATGAAAAAACGGCACCGATTGGTTACCGTCTTTTCCTCTGTTAGATTATAAAGAAATCCTCACTCTTCTTTGGTTATTTCTTCCTTGCTGTTCTGTTTTACATCATCCACATCTATCACGTCCTCAATCTTCACATTGCAGCATGAACTCTCTTTCTTTCCGAATAAACCTTTTAAGATATTCATCATTATTCCTCCCATTATTCTAAATTAGGTAAAACAACAATCCTGATAAAGTGGCCATCATAAAGACAGAGGCAACAAACGCTATTACTAACTTCTTTTTAAATATACTATTTAATAGAGCTAATTCAGGCAAGCTTGCACCTGCTGAGCTAATCATTAACGCCATTACTGGTCCCAGGGCCATTCCTTTAAGGATCATAATTTGTGAAATGGGTATCATGGTGGAAAGCCTAATATATAGCGGAATACCTATGATCGCAGCTATAGGGACAAGCCACCATTCCTCACCGCCGAGGTATGCAGCGATCCACTGAGTTGGAATGACTCCATGAATCAATGCTCCAATTGCAGCGCCGACTATTAAAAATGGATATACAGTTTTCATCAGCTGTAAGGTTTCAAGAAAGGCACCTTTTATAGAGAACGTGACTTCTTCTTGTTGATATCCTGTCATGACCACATTTTTAACATGCCTTTCAAATCCGATTCTCTCTAATGTAAAACCAATTAAAACAGATAAAAGAGAGGTAACAACTGTATAAGTCATTGCAACTTTAAAGCCCAGAGTCGCAGACATCAGAGTGAGAATCGTTGGATCCAGAACTGGCGAAGCAAATAGAAAGATCACCACAATACTAAAACGTACTTTCTTGTTTAATAGATTGACAACGATTGGTATCGTCGAGCATGAACAAAATGGTGTGATGAAAGCAAATCCAAGTGTGGCCATTACACTTGTCAGCGGATGGCTTTTTTCCATCAGCTTTTCCATTTTTTTATATGGGATCAGCACTTGAAACAGATTAATGAAAAAAGAGATACATACAAATAAAATTGTTAGTTCCAGAGCAATTCCAAGAAAACTTTGTAAAAATTCTTTCCACATAATAATCACCTCATTTTATTTGCATTATGCAAATATTATTCCTTAAATATGAGCAAGGTGCATCTTGCTCATATTAACGGTTTACAGCATACTGTTGACTTTGCCATAGCATTATTCAGGAGCTTAATGGAACGGAGAACAGTTTCTCTCTCAAACTCGTTCATATGCGAAAACACTTCTTCTAAGTATTGGTTCATCTCTGCATCAATAGCAGCTGCTGTGTATTTCCCTTCTGCTGTAAGTGAAAGGATATGTATTCTTCTATCTTCAGGCAGCTGTGATTTATTGACAAGATTCATTTTAACCAGTGTCTGTATCTGTCTGCTGAATGTTGTAATGTCCATCCCTAATACATCTGCAACCTGCTGTACATTGGGCTGATCTAGCCGGTCTATTTCATAAAGAATGTGACTTTGCACTAACGAAAGGTCATTTCCTCCGCTTGAACAGCAATTTTTATTAAGCATTCCAAACCTTCTTGTCATAATTTGAAAAAGCTCTCTTGGATTTTCCATTATTTTCACCTCTGTTTTAGTTATAACATATTATTTGCATTTTGCAAATAAATAATATTTTAAAACACAATAATCATAGTCATGGTTTGCGAGTTTTCACAAGCCCGTTCTATTTCACTCATGTTTAGAAAGAAAAACTCAAATAAAAAACCGAATGAGTAGAAAGAATCACTTTGTACTCATTCGGTTCTATGGTCATGTTAAATACTTATGTCCCAGCCTCTAATGATCTGGTGTTACTCTTTATTATTTTGCTTCAAGATGCACAGTAATACTATTTGGCTGATACGTTACACTTACATCGTATCCTTCAGCTGTTACAGAATCAAACTTACCAATTACATCAGCTGCAGTCAATAGAGTAAATGATGTTCCGGTTCCCACCTCATAGTTAGATAAATCTAAGTTCACATTACCGCCATCAAGATATGCAATCCCATCAACATCCATTTGAATATTGTTATTGTCCATTGCAATATCCAGATTTCCAGCTTCGATCGTAAACTTGCCATTTAATTGAAGAGTTTCATCAGCAGATACTAATACACTGCCATTTTCAACAAAAAGGTCGCCATTTCCGAAAGCTGTTGAGGATTGTGCTTCTAATGTTCCTTCTTGCAGCAAAGTTCCTCCTGTATAGCTGTTATCTCCTGTTAAAGTGAGGGTTCCAGTGCCTTTTTTCGTTAGCATCCCTTTACCATAGATGTTATTTCTCCACCAGTCTTGAGCATTAAATCTGCCTAATGAAGCGTCCATATCCACTGTTACATTGTTTAAAAATGCTCCATACCCATCAGCTGCTGTTACTAAATCGATTCTGCCCCAGCCATTAGATTCGTCTAGTACAGGGTATCCTGAATCGATTGAAGTTGTATAAAGAATTTCTCTGCGCTGCTGATCTGTTAAATAAGGCTGACGTGTTTCTAATAAAACTTCCGCTCCTTTAGGAACTTCAGGCGCTAAACCTTTTACTCCTGTTTGCGGCAATCCATAAGTCATTTTTTCACGGTAGAAAGCTTTATTTGCTTCATGATCTTCCCATTTTTGCTCATCGTATGCATTTTCGAACGTGTAATCTTCAGTTACAGTATGCGCATATTCATATAAGCTCATATTTTTAGATGCTGCTAATTCACCGAAAACTTCACCTGCATTTGTATAAGCCTTGTCTAAAACTTCTCTGTTTTCTGCTTTGTTAAATGCATAAGCAGTCATTGCTGTAGACTGGATTCTTCCTCCAATTACATCAAGCGGGGAGTGCATACCTGTTACGATACGGTTTTCTCCCATTTGAGCTGCTCTTGTTAAGAACTCAGAAAATCTTTCCGGAGTAGCATAAGCAAAACCGAAAGTAGATAAATACGATGCACTTGTATGTCCGCTTGGGAACGCACCGTCTTTTCCTCTTCCATCTTCTGCTATTCTTCTTACATATCTTAAAGCAGGAATTACTTTTACATTTGTTTCATACTGCTGGTAATGTCTTTCACCTGTTTCCTTTTTACCGCCTGAAGGTAAAGGTTCTGAATCCTTTTCACCGCTGCCAATCGTTTCCCAAACAGGTAAACCATTTTCATCAACCTTTTCTTTTACTTCACCATTCGAATTCATTCTCCATGGTCTTGGAGAAGAGAAAAAGTACTTAGAAGGATTTGAAGAAGACGGATTTCTAAATCTGATTAAACTAACTAAATCCATAGCTTCTGCAAGGTCAGAATTTGCCGCGTTTCCTAATCCCTGGCTTTGGTCTTCAACCGTTGTTTCTTCTAGTAATGTATTCATGTCTTCTACTTTTCTAACAACGCTTGTTACTGGTTTAACAATATCTGCATAAGCATTCGCCAATGGACCAAATCCATCGATCATACTATAAATCTTATCTCTCTGATCATCATAATAAGCTGCCAGAGCTTCTTCATCTGTTCTATTTTGCGTTACTTCTTCTACATATTTGATGTTTGCGACCCAAGTATCTGCATCTCGAATTTCTTCATTTGCAAATGTCTTTTTATCTGCTACTACTTTTGTTTCGTCATTCTTGTATCCATCAAAATATACGGTAGGTCCGTCACCATAGCTTGCAAACTCTCCATTTGCACCCTTAATTTGTAAGGCCTCACCGCTTCTCCAGGCAGGCTGATTCATAGACCAGACTTTGTCAAATCCGTCTAAAATCTTAATAAAAGGATTTGTTGCTGCTATATCCTTTTTATCAGAATCAGCAGCATTTTCACCATAATCTACTGCAGGGAACGCCTGCTCACTCTCAGGAACACCCACATTTAAATCATAATCCGTTCCAACCGGCTTTGATGGTTTAGAAACTCCAGGTTCCTCTGGATAAGATGGTGGTGGCACAACAATTGTGTCATCTTCTTCTGGAGGAGTTGGTTTTGGTTCTTCTGGTTCTTCTGGTTCTTCATCTGGATTCGGCTCAGAATCCTTAATTAATTCAAGTACATTATTTAAAGTAACAACTGATTCTGCACGAGTTATTTTATTCAATGGTTTAAAGCTTCCGTCTAAGTAGCCAGCCATAAGGTCTGCTGCACGGACACTGCCTATATATCCTTTGCTCCACGCAGGGATGGATGAGAAGTCTTTAAAAAGTTCAGCAGCAGCTTCATCTTTTTCCAGCTTATTAATAATTGAAATAATTTTTGCTACTTCCTGGCGTGTAATTAAATCTTGAGGCTTCATTGTTTGATCTGGGAATCCATCTAAGTATCCTGCCGCAATTGCTTTTGATACTTCTTTGTAATACCAGTCGTCGGAAGAAACATCTTTGAAGTTGATTTCTGCTTCCTTGTTATACTTAAAAGCTCTGTTAACAAGAACCATAAATTCTGCTCTAGTTATAGATTTGTTCGGTTTGAAGGTACCATCAGAATACCCTTTGACTAAATCTTGATCAACCCATGACTGAATTTGTTCTTCTGCAAAACTTCCCTTAATATCGGAAAGTTGATCGTTCGCATAAACAGGAAGTGTCGAAACGAGCATTGTTAGCATTAAGAGCAACGCAATTGTTCTTAAAAATGATTTCTTCATAAATCGCAAATTCCTCCTTATTGTATAGTACCGAATTTGTGCACATTTAAAATACAATCATTCTAAGATGTTGAATTGCATTTTTTTGAAGTATTGAAAATATGTACTTATTTAAATATGTGGTTTATTATGGAAGAAGATAGGCATAAATTACTATGTTGATATATTTTCTTTGAGGCTATTAAAATCAGAAATTAATACAGCTTTATCATTCAGTTTTCCAACTATGAGGATACTGATTTGAGTTCCTCCCTCCCCTTTATTTCATTTTTCAACTGAGCGTTTAGCTGAAATGACAAATAAAAGAAGTAGAATAGTCCGATTTTCATATAACACTATCTTCTACACAAAGATCTACCAGAATAAGTAATCTAAATGATAGATATTATCAGTGACCACACAAATCTCATGATAAAAATTCTATATTAATAAAATGTAGTGAAAATATTAAAAAGATGTAAAGTTGTGAACATAATGTAAATAACTTAAAGTAATGTAATAAGTTGTAAACTTTAGGAGGGATCATAACTGTTGTGTAAGAAGAGAAAGATGAATAAAAAGAAAAAGGAGAAGTTATGCAGTAAGAGGTCCTTTAAATTTGAGTGTATGTTTACCATTAAATAATAAAAGCCTAGTATATACAGTTCATATATACTAGACTTTTACTATCGATACAACAAGCAAATGAAGATACATTATAAATCATTCCTGCGGCAGATTTATTTGCCATGAAATACCGAAGCGGTCATTTACCCACCCGAACTTTTTACTAAAACCATAGTCTCCTATAGGCATAAGTTCTTGTCCATTCTCAACTAGTTTTCCATAAAGATCATCAAGTTCTTCTTCAGTATCACAATTGATATAAATGGAGAAAGACGGTGTAAATTCAAACGTATGCTTAATATAACTGTCAATACACATAAACTCCTGCCCCTTTAAGTTAAAAGTGGCCTGGTATACAGTTCCTTCAGGTCCATCTTCACCAGCCCCGTATCTGACAATGCTGGTAATTTGGGAATCTTCAATAATTGAAGTATAAAAGTTCATTGCCTCTTCTGCATCGCCTTTTTGGAACATCAAGAACGGTGTTACATTTTTCATGTTGATCATCTCCTATTAAAAAATGAGGATTTCCTTATAGAAAAAATAATCTCAAGATATATCTAGCAATATTAACATAAGTTGTTTACGCTGCTTTTTCTTTAAATTTCAATATAAAAAGCCTTTTTCCCTGCTAAAAGATTAACCACAACTTTCACATCATAGTTGGATCAGCTCCAAACCATGTTTGAACCTCATTTTCTTCCGTATAAGGCTGAATCCAGCTGACACCAAATTTAAATGTCCGAGCTGCAGTTGCTTGGAATGTTTTATATTGAATCCCATTATCTAAATAATCTCCACTATAATCTAAATACATAGGATACTCGTGAAACTCTCCTTCTGCTCCAATGGTCAGTTTGATGTCATCTTTATAGAAAGCGATCGATTCGAGTCTTTCTCCGCTTTCTATATCTCCCTTTACATCTATGGACGGGATGCAACACTTAATATGCTGTATTTTAAATTCCCTTTTGTACTCATATTCAATTAAATACCTGCCGTTTACATTCGGGCAATGCCTTTCCATATTATTTAATGATCTTGCTGTGTATTCTATTTCATTATCATTAATAAAGATCTTAATTGGCCCTAACGGTGTTAATATCATTGATTGTTCACCTGCCTGCTTTCTTATAATAAAAAAGAGGACATATGCTTATTATGAACATATCATCCTCTTTGTTGTTTATTTAATTCTTGAATTATACTGCTTTAGTATTTAATTAAAAAGTACTTCTTTTTCCCGCGGCGGATAATGGTAAATTGCCCTTCAATACGGTCATCATCCGAAAGAGTGTAGGCTGTGTCTGTTACACGCTCGCCGTTAATGGAAACTGCTCCATTTGTTACATCTTCACGAGCTTGACGTTTTGATGGTGAAATTTTTGCTTCTATTAAAAGATCAATAACATTGATTTCAGCTTCGCCATTATGCTCATATGATGGAACATCCTTGAAGCCTTGCTTAATTTCTGCTGCGGACAAGCTTTTAACATCTCCGCTAAATAATGCAGCTGAAATTTTTATAGCCTGCTGCAATGATTCTTCGCCGTGAATCAAACGAGTCATTTCTTCAGCAAGTGCCTTTTGTGCTTTACGCAAATGCGGTTCTGCTGCAACTGCTTCTTCCAGTTCCTCAATTGTTTCTCTGGTTAAGAAAGTGAAAAATTTAAGGTACTTAATAACATCAGCGTCAGCTGTGTTAATCCAGAACTGGTAAAACTCGTATGGAGTTGTTTTTTCAGGATCAAGCCAGATTGCACCGCTTTCTGTTTTCCCGAATTTTGTTCCATCTGCTTTTGTAACAAGAGGAATGGTTAAACCGTATGCTTTTGCACCTTCAGGCATCATCTTTCGAATGAGTTCAAGACCAGTTGTAATGTTGCCCCATTGATCACTGCCGCCAATTTGCATTTTGCAATCATGATTTTTGTATAGATGGTAAAAATCCATCGCCTGCAGGATTGTGTAAGTGAATTCAGTAAAGGAAATTCCCGTTTCCAAACGTGAAGAAATCGTATCCTTAGCCAGCATGTAGTTGACGCCAACGTGCTTTCCAAAATCACGAAGGAACGTAACAATATCCATTGAGCCTGCCCAATCATAGTTATTGACCATGATTGCGCCATTTTCACTTTCAAAATCAAAAATATTTTCAAGCTGGTTTTTGATGCAGCTGACATTATGCTGAACCATTTCTAATGTTTGCAGCTTACGTTCTTCACTCTTACCGCTCGGATCACCAATTAAACCCGTTGCACCGCCAACAAGCACAATTGGACGATGACCTTCATTTTGAAAGCGTCTTAACGTTAGAAATGGAAGCAAATGCCCGATATGCATACTGTCAGCAGTCGGGTCAACGCCACAGTACAAAGAAATTTTCTGATCGTTTAGCGTATTTTTAATTCCTTCTTCATCTGTCTGCTGGTAAACAATTCCTCTCCATTGTAAATCCTCTAACAAGCTCATCATTTTTCCTCCTATTTCATTCAAATAAAAAACGCCCCTGCAAATTGCAGGGACGCATAAATACATTGCGCGGTACCACCCAGATTGAGGATAAAAAATCCTCCACTCAAACAAAAATAACGGTTTGATCCGTCCGCTGCTATAACTGCCCGAACACAGGTTGACAGCGAAAACGCTCAGGGAGGTAATTCATCCTTCTATTTGCACCGGCTCACAGCAGCCGCCGGCTTTCTGAAACAGGGATAGAAGCACTACTTATTCCCGTCAATGCATAAGCTATTTAGTTAATAAAGCAGTTTTATCATATTTAGTATTCTGGTGTCAATATTATAAGGATTAAATATGACTTATTTGAATTTCGCCCTGTTCTGCCGACAAAGACCTCTTTGGCGTCCTACAGACATGAATCCCCATCTATAGCAAACGATTGATGGCAAATTCGCCATGATTATTAATAAAATAACATTCTTCGCTCAATAATCCTGATAGAAATAAAAGGAAATTTCAGATAAATGGTGAACGTTGTCATATTACAGTTTGACTTATGCTATAATGTATGTGATTTTAGGGGGAATGATGCGAATGAAAGAAATTCTTCAAAGATGGAAGGATAAGTTAAAGCCGACAACCGGTTTCTTTACGGATAAGAAAACAGTCAAAGGTGCCAGCATCACATACCAGGTCATTTGGAATTTGACGCTCTTATTTATCATTATTGCCGTACTTGGTACAGCCTTTGCAGGCGGAGCTGGCGCAGGCTACTTTGCTTCACTTGTTAAAGATGAACCAATTCGTTCATACGACAATATGAAAAAAGACATATACAACTATGAAGAAACATCAGAGCTTTATTTTGCAAACGATGTCTATTTAGGAAAGCTTAGAACAGATCTGGAACGTGAAGAAGTAAAGATTGATGATGTTTCCGAGTATTTAGTGAATGCAATTGTTGCTACTGAGGATGAATACTTTTATGAACACGAAGGAGTTGTTCCTAAAGCAATACTGCGTGCACTTTTTCAGGAAGTCAGTAACTCTTCTGTTCAATCTGGAGGAAGTACTTTAACTCAGCAGCTGATTAAAAATCAGATTTTAACGAATGAAGTTTCTTTTGAACGGAAAGCTAAAGAAATTCTGCTGGCTTTAAGGCTTGAGAAGTTTTTTGATAAGAAAGAAATTCTAGAAGCTTATATGAATGTCTCTACCTTTGGGCGCAATTCTGCTGGTAGAAATATTGCAGGAGTTCAATCGGCTGCAGAAGGAATTTTTGGTGTTGCTGCAAAAGATTTAAGTTTGCCGCAAGCTGCCTTTATTGCCGGTCTTCCTCAAAGTCCTTTCGGCTATACACCATTTACACAGGCTGGTGAATTAAAGGAGCCTGAAGGTTTAGAGCCTGGACTCAGCAGAATGAAAACCGTTTTAAAAAGAATGTATGATGATGAACAGATAGGTAAAAAACAATATGATGAAGCGATCGCATATGATATTACACAGGATTTCAGAAAACAGAGTGAGGACAATCCTCTGGAGAAATATCCTTATTTAACAGTTGAAATTGAAAAACGAGCAGTTGACATCATGAGTACAGTATTAGCAGAAAATGATGGATATGAAGAAGAAGACTTGAAAAACGATGACCAGCTAAGAGAAGAATACCGTACTTTAGCCGACCGCAATATTAGACAAAATGGCTATAAAATTCATTCTACTATTAATAAAGAAATCTATGACAGCATGCAAAAAGTGAAAGACAACTATCCAAATTACGGACCAGATAAAGGGGAAACAATTAAAGACCCTGAAACTGGAGAAAATGTTCAAGTCATGGAGCCGGTTGAAGTAGGAGCTATCTTAATTGAAAATAAAACCGGTAAAATCATCAGCTTCGTAGGCGGCCGTGATCATGAACGGGAACAAACGAACCATGCAACAAGAGCTATCAGGCAGAATGGCTCAACAATGAAGCCATTGCTTGTTTATGCACCGGCAATGGAGTTAGGAAAGGCATCGCCAGGCACAATTTTGCCTGACGTACCGCTTCACTTGAATCCAGCTTTAAGCAGACCATGGCCGAACAACTATACGAGATCCTATAGCGGTCTTGTATCCGCACGTTATGCATTAGCAGAATCTTATAACGTGCCCGCTGTTAAGCTATATAAAGATATTGTTGATCAAAGACCAGCAGAATATCTTGCTAAAATGGGCTTTACTTCCCTTTATGAAGCTGACTATACCAATCTTGCAACATCAATTGGATCTTTAGAATATGGTGTGACAGTAGAAGAAAATACAAATGCATATGGCACATTTGCGAATGGCGGACAGTTTGTGGATGCCTATCTCATTGAAAAAATAACAGATAAAGAAGGAAATCCGATCTTTCAGCATGAAGTAGAGCCAGTTGATGTTTTCAGTCCGCAAACTGCATACTTAACGATCGATATGATGCGCGATGTTATTAATAACGGGACAGCTACATCTATTAAAAGCAGATTGAAGTTTGCCTCAGATTGGGCTGGGAAAACAGGAACAGGAAACGAATTTTATGATTCCTGGTTTGTTGCTTCCAATCCAAATGTATCCTTTGGCATATGGACCGGTTATGATACACCTAAATCATTAAAGTCCGGCGGTCTAAACTACAGCTTAAGGACGAACTATCTATGGGCTGATTTAATGAACGCTGCCTATGACATAGCACCTGAACTTGTAGATCCTAGCGAAAGCTTTAAAATGCCGGGCGGAATCGTCAGCAGATCATTCTGTGCCATCTCTGGACTGCTTCCATCCGAAGCATGTTCTGCAGCAGGGCTTGTGGAAACAGATCTATTTAATGCAAAATTTGTTCCTACACAAGCTGACGACAGCTTAGGTACAGGTCGACTGGTAAGAATCGGAGACAGAAAATATATGGCTCTTCCATCTACACCTGAGGAATTTTCTGAGCCAGGCATGATCTTGAATCCAGATTATATTCAAAAATTATTCGGTATATCAAACGTCAATCCAAGTGATCTTATTCCTAGAAAAGATCGATGGTCCAGAATACTTGTTGCCGATGACAAAATGGAGGAAAACGGAAAAGTGCCAGCACCGCCTGCCGTTAAGTCCTCTGGCAGCACATTAACATGGAATGCACATTCAGAAAATGATGTAATTGGCTACCGTATATATGGTGGAGGCGGAAAGGTTGCTTCGATTCATGCTGGCGAGGCATTGTCATTTAAGGCGGGCAATGGCACCTATTATGTAACGGCCGTTGACATTGCTGGTCAGGAATCAGCACCTTCTAACTCAGTACAAATCGGCAGCACACCAGAGGATAATCCTCCTGCCGACAATTCTGACAGCGAAAAGCCTCCTGAAAATAATGATACAGATACAGAGCCAGACCCTAACCCTGATACACCTCCAGAGCCACCTCAAAATCCAGGTGACGGTGATGGGAATGCAGGTGGAGGAGCAGATGAGCCGGAACCGCCTGGTGATGGGGATTCTGAATAAAAAAGAATTGTCTAGCCTCAGGGGCTAGACACTCTTTAAAACGTAAAAAAAGCGCCAAATGGCGCTTTTTTATATTTTTTATGATTTTCATTCATGACCTTGAAAAGGAGCTAATTCCTTTTTAATCTTCCATTGTCGATAAATCGCCTGTTGGAAGCTCTAATTCCCATGCTTTTAAAACACGGCGCATGATTTTTCCGCTTCTCGTTTTAGGCAATTTATCGCGGAATTCGATTTCCCTTGGTGCTGCATGTGCAGCCAAGCCTTTTTTAACAAATATGCGAATATCTTCAATGAGTTCATCTGATGCTTCATAGCCATCCATTAAAGCAACAAAAGCTTTAATAATTTCTCCTCTGACAGGATCTGGCTTCCCAATAACTCCTGCCTCCGCAACTGCAGGATGCTCTAACAGCTTGCTTTCGACCTCAAATGGACCAACACGTTCGCCAGATGTCATGATCACATCATCTACACGCCCCTGGAACCAGAAATATCCATCCTCGTCCATATAAGCAGAATCTCCTGAAACATACCAATCTCCTGGCATAAAGTAAGATTCATATTTTTGCGGGTTATTCCAGATCGCAGCCATCATGGATGGCCAGCCTTTTTTAATAGCCAAGTTCCCCATTCTGTTTGGCGGCAGTTCATTTCCTTGGTCATCAACAATAGCTGCCTTAACACCTGGGACTGGTTTTCCCATCGAACCAGGCTTAATCTCCATTGATGGGTAATTACAAATAAGCTGTGCACCTGTTTCTGTCATCCACCATGTATCATGAATGCGCTGGCCAAATACCTTCATTCCCCATTTAATCACTTCAGGATTGAGCGGCTCACCAACACTCAAAATGTGGCGCAGGCTCGATAAATCAAATTTTTTAATGACTTCATCTCCTGCTCCCATCAACATCCTAAATGCAGTTGGAGCGCTATACCAGACAGTTACCCCATATTCTTCAATCATCTTGTACCACGTTTCAGGGTTGAAGCGCCCGCCCACAATGACATTCGACACACCGTTTAACCATGGTCCAAAGATTCCATAACTTGTGCCTGTAACCCAGCCTGGATCAGCAGTACACCAGTATACATCATCCTCTTTTAAATCCAGAACCCATTTGGCTGTCTGAGCATGCTGTACCATCGCTTTATGAACATGCAATACTCCTTTTGGCTTCCCAGTCGAACCGGAAGTATAATGCAGGATAAGACCGTCTGATAAGTCAACCCACTCAATCTCCAGCTGTTTGCTCGCTTCTTCCATTCTTTTTCTGAAATCAATATATATGCCTTCTTCCTTGATGTCTTCCCCGATTAGAACAATTGACTTTAATGCCGGCAGCTGGTCAACCGGTACACGATCAAGCAATTCAGGTGTTGTAATCAGCACCTTTGCTTCACTGTCCTCAAGACGATCCTTTACAGCTCCCTCCATAAATGCTTCAAATAAAGGTCCAATAATGGCTCCCAGTTTAATCGCACCTAATACAGAGAAATAGAGCTCCGGGCAGCGTGGCATAAAAATAAATACCCGATCCCCTTTTTCAACATTTGCATGGGACTTAAGAACATTTCCTGCTTTATTGGACTGATCTTTCATTTCTTTAAATGTATACTTTTCGTTTTTGATTCCATCTCGATAATAAAGAGCGATTTTATTTTTTCTAAAGTTCTCAGCATGGCGGTCGATGGCTTCATATGCCAGATTTACTTTACCCGTTTCACTCCACGAGAAATTCTTCTCAGCTTCTGACCAATCATAACTAGCGTATTGCTCATCATAATTTTCCAAATAATAATTCCCTCGAATTACTGGCAGCGCTTCCAATTTCATATGCCAAAATCCCCCTTTTATTCGTTTGCTATTATTATAGTATAGATAGTTTGTTTTCTCAATTTTTAAAATATTATTCCTTCTAAATGACTATATATTTTTACATTTATCCTTATGTTTATATTCACAAAAATTTTATAGAAAATTCAGTGAAAGCGCTTTATACATTATAGTTTTATGTATAATAGAACTAAACTATGAAAATACTAGGCGGTGAATTGATGGAGCATCCGAAAACATATAATGCCAAAGAACTCAAAACACCTGGAGGAAATATAATCATTGAAGGACCCATACCACCAGACAAACTAGCAGAATATGAATTTCATAAAGATCTGACTGCTTTTCGCCCCCCAGAACAGCAAAAGAAAGCCCTAATTGAAATTGCCGGGCTTCCAGAAGGTAGGATTATCATTGCACGCTGCCGGGATACGATCGTCGGCTATGTTACCTATCTATACCCAGATCCACTGGAAAGATGGTCAGAAGGAAATATGCCTGATTTAATTGAATTAGGCGCCATTGAGGTTATTCCTGGTTTCCGCGGTTATGGAACAGGGAAAAATTTGTTAAAGGTTTCAATGATGGATGATGCGATGGAAGATTATATCATCATTACAACTGAATATTATTGGCATTGGGACCTAAAGGGCACCGGGCTAAATGTATGGGAATATCGTAAGGTAATGGAAAAAATGATGAATGCAGGCGGACTGGAATGGTATGCAACAGATGAACCAGAAATAAGTTCACATCCTGCCAATTGTTTAATGGCCAGAATCGGCAAAAGAATTCAAGCTGATTCAATCCAGCAATTTGATCGTTTAAGATTTATGAACCGTTTTATGTATTAATAATATTTTCTTACTAAAGGTGGGGCAGAGCATGCTTGTGGAAGAAATAATGAAACAAGACGTCACCACATTAACAAAGGAACATAGTATTGGTGACGCTGTAAAAATCATGAATGCAAATAAAATCCGCCATTTGCCCATTATTGATGAGCAAGGTCAGCTAATTGGACTTGTCACAGATCGGGATATTCGTGATGCAACTCCATCGATTTTTGAAACTGATCAATTTATGAGTACATTACAAAAGCCACTGCATTTACTTATGCAAAAAGATATTATTACTGGGCACCCACTTGATTTGGTTGCAGAAGTATCTGCCCTTTTATACGAACATCGGATTAGCTGTCTGCCCATTGTGAAAAATCACAAGCTCGTTGGCATTGTCACTGAAACGGATCTTCTTCATACTTTAGTCGAACTTACTGGTGCTCATCAGCCCGGTTCCCATATTGAAGTAAGAGTAGAAAATAAATCTGGTAAGCTATATGAAGTCACATCCATTATTAGGGAAAGAAAAGCGAATATACAGAGCGTGCTTGTTTATCCTGATAAAAAGAATGATCAGTTTAAAATCATTGTCATTCGTGTTCAAACGATGAATCCTCTTTCGATCATAAAGGATTTAACATCAGCAGGATATGAAGTGCTCTGGCCAAATCACTCCGGGAAGCCGTTATGATGCATGATTCTATATTTATATACTCGAAAGATTTAATGAAATACAAATTCAGCGAAGACCATCCTTTTAATCAAAAGAGATTAGAATTAACAGTCAGTTTACTTCAATCAATTGGGGCACTGAAAGAGGGATTTATGATTCCTCCGCGCTTAGCACTGGATGAAGAACTGCAGCTTATTCATGATCCAAACTATATACACGCGGTAAAAAATGCAGGAGCTGGCAGGCTTAATGAAGAAACGGCTGAAAATTATGGCTTAGGAACAGAGGATACTCCTATTTTTCCCCATATGCATGAAGCCAGTTCTTTGCTTGTAGGTGGAACTTTAGCTGCAGCTGATTATGTCATGAGCGGGAAGGCAAAACATGCTCTTCATATTGGCGGAGGTCTGCATCATGGCTTTAGAGGAAAAGCATCTGGTTTTTGCATCTATAATGATAGTTCTGTTGCCATAAAGTATCTGCAAGAAAAATATCAAGCACGAGTTTTGTATATTGATACAGATGCACACCACGGAGATGGGGTACAATGGGCATTTTATGACGATCCTAATGTGTGTACGTTTTCGATCCATGAAACTGGCCGTTATTTATTTCCCGGAACAGGAAATGTAAATGAACGGGGACAAGGAAAAGGCTATGGCTATTCTTTTAATATTCCTGTTGATGCCTTTACAGAGGATGATTCATGGATTAATGCCTACAAAACAGCTCTTCGCAAAATTGCTGACTTTTTTAAGCCTGATATTATTCTTACTCAAAATGGTGCAGACGCACATTTTTTGGATCCGCTTACACACTTATCTGCCACGATGAAAATTTATCGTGAAATTCCAAAGCTAGCGCATGAAATAGCTCACCAATATTGTGAGGGCAGATGGATTGCAGTTGGCGGGGGAGGCTACGATATTTGGCGTGTTGTTCCTAGAGCTTGGGCGCTGATCTGGCTTGAAATGACAGAAAACTCGAATAGTTACGGAAAATTACCGTCGGAGTGGATTGAAAAGTGGGCAAAAGAAGCTCCTGTTCCTTTACCAGATGAATGGGATGACCCAGAGGATGCCTATAAAGCAATTCCCCGAAAAAAAGAAATTGAAGAGAAAAATCAAATTACATTGGAAAAAGCTTTATATCCATTAAAAGATATAAAACCGATCTCTGCAGAATAGAGCTGCCTAACAAAAAAACGTTCTGAGGACTATGAGGGTCCTGCAGAACGTTTTCTATTGCTCTTCCTGAATCTCTTCATTGTATGCAGGATCAGAAATAATAATTTCAACTCTTCGGTTTTTGCTCAGATTTTCCGGACTGTCATTTACAGCTACTGGACGCGTATCACCATAACCAACTGCCGCAAAGCGGCTGCTGTCTAATTGCTGTGCCTCAACTAAATAACGAATGACACTGGCAGAGCGCGCTGCTGACAATTCCCAGTTCGATGGATAGCGGTAAGTGGTGATCGGCCTGCTGTCAGTATGACCCTCAACCTTCACCAAATTAGGCATTTCTGAAAGCATGGTTCCCACTTTGTTTAAGAATGGGAAAGATTGTTCTTTTAGATCGGCTTCCCCTGTTTCAAACAGGATCTGCTCTTGTAAAACCAACACAACTCCCCGCTCTGTTCTATTGGCAACAATAACATCTTCCATGCCGTTTTCCTGCAGATATGCCTGTACCTCAGTAAGCAAGTGATCCAGCGTTCCTTCTTCTGAACTGCTGCTCACATCTTCATCGCTGTCTTTTGCTTCACCCGGATGTTGATTTTCGATAACAGAAGGGTAGAAATCTAAGATTTCTCTTGATCGAAAAGACTCCGCTATCGCCTGAAATTTAGAAACGTCTATTTGCGACATGGAAAATAGAAGAATAAAAAATACTAGAATGAGCGTAACTAGATCAGAGAAGGTAACCATCCAAGTCGGCGCGCCCTTTTTAGGTTTTGGCCCTCTCTTTTTAACGTTCATTTTCTAGTGCCTCCCCAGATCTGCTGATCTCAGCGGAACGATTTTTTTCTTCGGCAGATAAAAAGGCACTAAGCTTTTCTTCTAATATTTTGGGATTTTGTCCTGACTGAACGCCTATGACTCCTTCAATGACAATCTGTTTCATAAATACTTCCTGCTCTGTCTTTAACTCAAGCTTTGCAGCAATCGGAATAAAAAACAAATTTGCCAGAAGTGAACCATATAAGGTTGTTAAGAGAGCAATCGCCATATTAGGACCCAATGTTTCCGGATCATTAAGACTTTTAAGCATGAGGACAAGTCCAATTAATGTCCCAATCATTCCCCATGCTGGAGCATACTCTCCTGCTTTTTCTAAAATACTTCTGCCTTTTCGATGGCGTTCTTCTAATGCAGTAATTTCAGCACTCATAATGTCATGGATAACGTCCTGTTCAATCCCGTCTATGGCCAGTAAAACACCTTTTCGAATAAATGGATCCTCAACCTCTTCGATCACTGATTCAAGAGACAGCAATCCTTCTCTTCTTGCTTTTTCAGCCAACTTCACAAAAATAGCAATTAATTCGCCAAGACTTTCATCTTTCTGAGAGAACGCCTGACGAATAACAGTAAACATGTGACGTACATTCTGCAAAGGAAAACTGACCAGTAATCCTGCGCCAAGTCCTCCTATAACAATTAAAATGGAGGCAGGATCAATAAACGAAATGATGTCCGCTATTCCTCCATTTGCTGCAATCCCAAAAAGCAGCAGGGCTAATCCGACCATAAGACCTATAGGTGTTAACATGTCCAGCTTTTTCATAATTTCTCTCCCTGATCAGCACAAAATTGCCATTTTAGCGGAGAAGTTACGACTTAATAAGGATTAAGACATAGAGTCAAGCAGTGGAGCAGGCAGTTACTGAATACGAACGAACAACTGAACCAATAACAATTGCCGCTTTTCGTACAAGTACAGACTTGTATTTCCAATGCTTCCGGTGTCCTGGCCAAGTGAAAAAGCTTTTCATGCAGATGTACATGAAGCTTAAGCCGCCTCCGCATTTCTATATAGGCTTAAGGCGCCTTCTAGGTACGTTCTAAAGTAAGAGCTGCCTTCGTAATTGTCTGCAAACTCCACTTTCTTTTGTCCTAATAAAGCGCCTCTTTCTTACCTTTTTTATCGGCAATTGTCTTATTTTGTTGAGTCGCGCTGCTCAATACGGTGCGGAAGTACTACGATTTGATCACTAACTGATTCTTTATTCATAAGTTTTGTTAATAATCTCATTGCAACAGCTCCAATATCATATAAAGGCTGAACAACTGAGGTAAGCTGCGGACGCACCATCAATGTCAATCTTGTATTGTCGGAACTGATCACTTCAAAGTCATTAGGAACACTAAATCCTTTGTCTTGAGCTCCGTGTACGACTCCAAGTGCCATCTCATCAGATCCTGCATAAATAGCTGTTGGTTTTGGATCTGCTTCTACTAATTTTTCGAATGCTTCGATACCGGAATCATAAGTATCGTCCCCTTCAACAACTAATTCTTCTCTGTAAGAAATGCCAGCCTCAGCTAATGCACGCTTATAACCTTCCAGCTTCTTCTCGGCATTAATCGGTTCGCGGAGCGGCCCAACTACAAGGGCTGTATCTTTATGGCCTTTCTCAATTAACGCAGTCGTCGCATCAAAAGCAGCCTGCTCATAATCAATATTGACAGATGGGATACTGCCTGATTCTTCAATGGAACCTGCTAAAACAATCGGAACAGGAGATTTCTTAAATTCATTTACATGTTCATCTGTAATATTTCCACCCATAAACACGATCCCGTCAACCTGTTTGCCCAGCATCGTATTTAGCAGGTGAAGCTCTTTATCTTCATTTTGATCAGAATTGCTCAAAATGATGTTGTATTTATACATGGTTGCAATATCTTCAATTCCGCGTGCAAGCTCTGCAAAAAACGTGCTTGAGATATCAGGAATAATGACGCCAACAGTTGTTGTCTTCTTACTAGCTAGTCCTCGTGCTACAGCATTTGGACGATAGCCAAGTCTGTCGATTACTTCAAGTACCTTTTTTCTTGTTGTCGGTTTTACATTTGGGTTTCCGTTCACTACTCTTGAAACGGTTGCCATTGAAACGTTTGCTTCACGTGCAACATCATATATTGTTACATTCATTTCATTCACTCCTCGATATTTACGGTTTTCCGCTTTAATATAGTTATTTTACTGCATGCGCACGTAACCTACTCATAAAAAATGATATTGTGATAGGCTACACATGTCTAATTATGTATAATCATACGACACGAAGCGAATTGTCGCAATGTCAACACCTTCATTTTTGAAAAAAACTGTGATATTTTCATAAAAGATCATGGCTTTTTCATATGTTTAATAAAAAATTAACATTTCTCTTCTCAAAACCCTGTATGAATATAAAGAAATCCACAAGATTTATATCCTGTGGATTTCTTTTACCTTAGATATTATACCCTTGCAAAAGGTGTTGCTTTCAGCTCTTTCATAAAATGATCGAATTGCTCTAAGTCCATTTGCTGTGCAGCATCAGATAATGCCACTGCAGGATCCGGATGAACCTCAGCCATAACACCGTCTGCACCGATCGCCAATGCAGCTTTGGCTGCAGGAAGAAGCAGATCTTTTCTTCCTGTAGAGTGAGTCACATCAACAAGTACCGGAAGATGCGTTTCTTGCTTTAAAATCGGCACCGCTGAAATATCAAGCGTGTTTCTTGTAGCACGCTCATACGTACGGATACCGCGCTCACATAGTATAATCTGTCCATTTCCTTGAGACATAATGTACTCTGCAGCGTTAATGAATTCTTCGATTGTCGCTGCAATCCCTCTTTTTAATAGAACAGGTTTATTAACAGATCCAGCAGCCTTTAATAGTTCAAAGTTTTGCATATTGCGGGCACCAATCTGGATGACATCGATATAATTAACGGCAGTTTCAATATCTGCAGGACTTACAATTTCAGAGATGACAGCAAGATCATATTCGTCAGCCACTCTTTTTAGAATTTTTAATCCTTCTAGCCCTAACCCCTGGAAATCATATGGAGATGTCCGCGGCTTAAATGCTCCTCCCCGCAATAGTTTCAGACCTTTAGCCTTTACAGCTTCTGCGACCGTTGCCACCTGTTCATAAGATTCAACAGCACATGGACCGAAAACTAAATGAGGGTTTCCGTCTCCGACCTTTTCCCCCTTGATATCAACAATTGTGTTTTCTGATTTCTTTTTACGGGAAACAAGTAAAGCTTTGCTGTGATCATCTTTCTGCAATTCGAGTCCAGCTTTAAAAATTTCTTTAAACATATGCTCAATCGTCGAATTTTCAAATGGTCCATCATTATTCTCTTTAATTAAATCAAGCATTCTTCTTTCACGGACAGGATCATAACGGTAAACCCCTTGTGTTTCCTTAACTTTTCCGATTTCCTGCACTAGTTCTGCTCTTTCGTTAATTAACTTTAATAGCTGCAGATTAATCTCATCCACACGGTCACGCAATTGATCAAGCTCTTTACCCATTGTTATCCCTTCCCTTTCTGTTTAGCCTGGCCTCAAGTCATTAATGATTAGCATCATCTTATTATTCTTTATTGACCGGTCATTTTGTGATACATTTTTTATAATTAGGGTTATTATATCGGAAATATTCTAACATGTCACTATATTTATCTTTATTAATTAAACGCTTTTAAGCGGTAAAGTAAAAGTAATCGTCAAAAGAGGGTGTACGCCTTGGAAGAAACCAAAAAATTGTTCGCTCTGGATATCGGTACCCGGTCAATTGTAGGAATTATCCTTGAACAGCAGGAAGATCAATTTCATGTTATAGATATACTTATTCAAGAACATACGGAACGTGCCATGCTCGATGGGCAAATTCACGATGTGTTAGCTGTCTCAAAAATCATCATTCAGATTAAGGAGCAGCTGGAGAAAAAACACGGGCCACTAAAAAAAGTCAGTGTGGCTGCAGCTGGACGTTCATTAAAAACGAAACGCGCAGTCTCTTCGATTGGAATACAAGGCAAGCCCATGATGAATAAACAGGACATTTTACATCTCGAATTAAGTGCCGTTCAGCAGGCACAGGCTCTTGTCGCAGAGGATCAAGAAACTCAAAAGAGTGCTATGTACTATTGTGTCGGCTATTCAATTCTTTATTATAAGCTCGATGGAGAAGAGATTGGTAATCTAATTGATCAGCAGGGGAATGAAGCATCTGTTGAAATTATTGCCACTTTTCTGCCAAAGGTTGTGGTTGAATCACTTATTTCAGCTTTGCATCGTTCTGATTTAGAGATGGAAGCACTCACGCTTGAGCCTATCGCAGCGATCAATGTTCTCATTCCTCAATCAATGCGCAGACTAAATGTCGCGCTTGTTGATATTGGCGCCGGTACTTCCGATATTGCGATAACGGACTTAGGGACAGTTGTCGCTTATGGAATGGTTCCAGTTGCGGGAGACGAAATTACTGAAGCGATTAGTGATCAGCTTCTGCTTGATTTTCCGCGTGCAGAACAGGCAAAGCGTGAACTGCTGACACAGGATTCCATAATGGTTGAAGATATCCTTGGCTTTGAGGCTGAGGTAACAAAAAGTGAAATTATTGAACAGATTTCACCTGCCATTAACCGTTTAACAGAATCCATATGTGATGAAATCCTAACGTTAAATAATCACAAGCAGCCTAAAGCCGTTATGCTTGTTGGAGGAGGCAGCCAGACGCCTGCATTAGCAGAGCGAATTGCTGAAAAATTGCAGCTGCCTGCCAATAGGGTTGCGATTCGCGGCATTGATGCCATTCATGCTTTAACACTTTCAGAGCATATCTCACGCGGACCAGAACTAGTGACTCCTATCGGCATTGCCATAGCGGCTCATAAAGCGCCCGTACAATATAAGACCGTTCATGTAAATGAACAGCCAGTACGGTTATTTGAGGTGACCAAATTAACGGTTGGTGACTGCTTGCTTGCTGCCGGTATAAAAATGAATAAATTATATGGAAAACCCGGTTTAGCCATGATTGTATCTTTAAATGGCCATCAGATCACCATCCCCGGATCTCATGGAGATGCACCTTTATTAATGAAAAATGGAGACATCTGCGGATTAGATGACAAAGTCCTAAGCGGTGATGAAATTACTGTCAAAAAGGGGCAAGACGGCTTGAGAGCTGAAGTTTTAATTCGGGATTTAATCGATGAGCTTCCAAATAAAACAATTTCTGTGAACGACAAGGAATATATTCTTGATGCAATGATCAAACGCAACGGCAAAGCAGCAAATATTGAAGAGCATGTCTTAGACCATGACATGATTGAATGTACCGTGCCTGAAACGATTTCTGAGATGCTCACAGCACTGCATCTGGAATATTTACTGGACAGACTAAAGCCCTTCAAATTAAAAATAAATGGAAAAGATACGATAATTCCGTCATTCTCTGGAGCTCTTCTGCGCAATGGTTCACAGGCAAAAGTGCATAATGGCATTGATCATTTTGATAAAATCACTATTACAAAAAGAAGCGAGCCAACATTGAAAGATTTAATGCTGCTTAAACAAATGGCCTTGGAATTCACTTTGCCAGTGACCTTTAATAATAAAGAAATACAATTAAAAAAACCATTTGCCCTTTTTAAAAGAAATGGAGAAGAATTGGCATTAGAGGATATTATCTCTGACGGTGATGAATTAGAATACATTCAGATTAAACGAGAGCCTTTCATTTTTCAGGATATTTTTAAAGCAGTAGAAATTTCCATGCCGCAAAATGCAAAAGGAAATTTCCTTCTTTTAAAAAATGGAGAAAACGCAACATTTTATGATGAGTTAAATGCAGGCGATCAGCTGGAAATTGTTTGGCCAATTAAACAGATGCAGA
The DNA here is from genome assembly GCF_008923265.1 of Bacillus mesophilum. Taxonomy (NCBI): domain Bacteria; kingdom Bacillati; phylum Bacillota; class Bacilli; order Caryophanales; family Bacillaceae; genus Bacillus; species Bacillus mesophilum. Next base: position 945,222 of record NZ_WBOT01000002.1, read on the forward strand.
CATATGTGAATAAAACTTCACTCTAAATAAGGCTATTTGGCAAAGGTTTAATATTCACTTTATTGTACTCCCTTCCTGCCGTTGCCTTGTATGTAAAAGCCGTTAAAGGAACAGAAATTTACAAAGAAGTACCTTTTAATTACGGTATATAAAAAACGGTTCTGGATAGTCCAGAACCGTTCTTATATTAATTATTCTCTTCAATTGCCTTGCCTAAAGAATCAGTCGTAATTTTCCAATGAGAAGCATGCCAAACAACATCTCCATTTTTAAACAAAATAGATTGTGGTGATTCATGCTTAATATGAAATTCCTCGGCAATATGATCTGATAACGGACGATCATCTTGAACAATTAATATATATGTCTTCAGATCCTGCTGCTCTCCAGAAAAGCTTTCATATTCTTCATAAGCTGCTTGGCTGATTGGACAGGTTGAACTATGCTTTAAAAGCATAAAAGTGCCCCCAGCTTTAATCACTTCATTAAATGCTTCTACATTAGTTAGTCTTTCCATTCTAAAATAACCTCCAAATAGGATAATAAACGGTGAAGTAATCTTACCACTTCACCGTTTATAAGACAAATATCGAGTTTTATCGATTATACTTTAGCTCAGTCTCGTCAAAAGCTTGTTTTGTTTCATCAAGTTTAAGCTGTATTTCCGCATCATTTACTGGAGAATTCCCCTCAGGAAATACTTCATTATCAGTTTTAACAGCATGTAATTCAGAAGTCTCTTCCGATTGAGTATCCTGATTATTTTTCGCCGTTAAACCTTTCACTTTGTTAACTAATTCCGAAGATTGCTTTGAAACAGAAGAAGAAACTGCATTCGTTTTTTCTTTAGCTGCACCAGCTAATTCTGTTCCTTTTTCCATAGCTGTATCGCGTATTTTGCTTGTTTTTTCCTTTATAACAGAAGCTTGTTCGCTAATATCGTGAATCAATTCTTTACCTGGTTTTGGTGCAAGCAATAGCGCAGCCCCTGCACCAATGATTCCTCCGATTAAGGCTCCAATCATAAAATCCTTTGTGTTCATGTTGTCTTCTTTCATATCCGTACCCGCATCAAATTGATTGCGATCTTGTTTACTCATTTTCATCCCTCCGCAAATTTAGTTTCGTACTCGTACCTTCTCTCTTTTGTCCGGCAAAACATCTTCTTGCATTTCATATTGATATGGATCAGGTTTTCTCATTCTCCACTTATTCTTTATCTCAAGAAGCACATTGCTCCACTGAACAACTTGTGATATCTTGTCCTTATTTTGCTCAAGTTGATCATTTACAGTAGATGTTATTTTCTGGACAGATCCGTTAAAACGTCGAACTGAATCTCCGACTTCTTTCACTGCATATACGACACTATTTAAGCTTTCAGATTTCTGCTGGATATCACTTGCAAGTGAATTGGTTTTATGTAGAAGCACTGTTGTTTCTTTCGTGACTCCATCTAATTGTTTCTCCAACCCATTCAGCGTATGTGAAACACTTTCCAGTGTCCCCTGCAAGGATTTTAATGTTTTTGATAAATATACAACCAACACTAAAAATGCGACTGCAATAACCGCTACACTTACATATAAAATAATTTCCATTGTGCACCTCCGTCTTTCTTTCAAGAAGAATCTGTTTATCAAGCTGTTATTATCATTTACCCATTGCCTTGTACTATAAACCAGCCTATTGATTAAATCTTACCATAATCTGCTGAAAATTTTATAATAATAAACAAATTGAATTATTTCGGTTACAATAATAATTGCAAGTATATTTATTAATGGGGGTAAAAAAATGAGAGACTCACGAATTGATCAACTCGCAAAAAACTTAATCAATTATTCAGTGCGCCTGCAAAAGGGTGAAAAGGTACTGATTGAAAACTTCGGCTTACAAAAAGAGCTTGTAACTGCCCTAGTAAGAGAAGCATATGCTGCAGGAGGACAGCCCTTTGTCTCCATCAAGGATCATCAAGTAGATCGTGCATTATTGTTAGGTGCACAAGAAGATCAATTTAAGCTTGCAGCTGAGTTTGAAGCAAATGTTATGAAAAACATGGACGCTTATATCGGACTTCGTTCCGGTGACAACATTAATGAACATGCAGATGTGCCAGACGATAAAATGAAGATTCATGGTGCTACAATCGGCAAGATGGTACATAGAGAAATCCGGGTTCCAAAAACTAAATGGGTGGTACTCCGCTATCCAAACGCTTCTATGGCACAATTAGCGAAAATGAGCACTGAAGGTTTTGAAGATTTTTACTTCAATGTCTGTAATTTAGATTATGGAAAAATGGATAAAGCGATGGATCAGCTTGTTTCCTTAATGGACCGTACCGATAAAGTACGTATTACCGGTCCTGGTACTGATTTATCTTTCTCCATTAAAGACATTCCTTCCATTAAGTGCTCTGGTCAAATGAATATTCCGGATGGAGAAGTTTACACTGCGCCAGTACGCAATTCTGTTAATGGTGTTCTTACTTACAACACTCCTTCTCCATATCAAGGCTTCACTTTTGAAAATGTAAAGCTTACATTTAAGGACGGTAAAATTATAGAAGCGGAAGCAAACGATACGGAACGCATTAATAAAATCTTTGATACAGATGAAGGAGCCCGCTTCATTGGCGAATTTGCCATAGGTGTAAATCCATATATTCTTCATCCAATGCAGGATATCTTATTTGATGAAAAAATTGACGGAAGCTTCCACTTTACGCCAGGCCAATGCTATGACGAAGCTTCGAACGGCAACAATTCAAACATTCACTGGGATATGGTAAACATTCAGCGCCCAGACTACGGCGGAGGAGAGATTTACTTTGACGATGTTCTCATCCGAAAAGACGGCCGTTTTGTAATCCCTGAATTAGAATCTTTGAACCCTGAAAACTTAAAATAAGAACATTCATTTCTATGATCGATCAAAAGCATAGTGCTAATAATCCTTCCTTAAAATGAAAAAAAGGATGCGGCCATTGGGCCAGCATCCTTTTTTCATTGTATTTACCTTAAATAATATTAGGTCATTAATAACTGTTTCTCATAGGCAGCCTGGAATTTTTGAATATCTCCTGCTCCCATGAATATGATGACACTATCTTCATGTTTCTTAAGAACAGCTGTATCTTCTTCAGTTAAAATTTCTGCGCCGGAAATCTTCTCCTGAAGATCTTCAATGGAAAGCTTTCCATGATTTTCACGTGCAGAACCGAATATTTCACATAAATATACTTTATCTGCTGTATTTAAACTCTCAGCAAACTCAGATAAAAATGTTTGCGTTCTAGTAAACGTATGCGGCTGAAAAACAGCAACAATTTCCTTTTCAGGGAATTTTTGTCTAGCAGCCTCTACCGTTACTTTTATTTCTGTTGGATGGTGTGCATAATCATCAATAATGACTTGAGACCCAATCTGTTTTTCAGAAAACCTTCTCTTTACTCCACCAAAAGATGAAAGCTGCTCCTGGATAATATCTGCATCAATTTCCTCATAATGACAGACAGCAATCACACCAAGTGAATTCAATACATTATGATCTCCATATGCATTTATAGAAAAAGTATGATAGAAAGTATTTCTGACAAATACATCAAATGTTGTTCCTTCAGTAGATTTTACAATATTCCTGGCTTGGAAATCATTGTCCTCACCAAAACCGTAAAATAAAACTGGAACTTTCGCTTGAATTTTTTGCAGCTGCTCATCATCACCATATGCAAATATCCCTTTTTTCACCTGCCAGGCCATTTCCTGAAAAGCTGAAAATACATCATCAATATTGGCAAAGTAATCAGGGTGATCAAAGTCAATATTTGTCATGATCGCATAGTCAGGAGAATACGAAAGGAAATGGCGTCTATATTCGCAGGCTTCAAACGCAAAATATTCAGCTTCTTCCTTCCCTCTTCCTGTTCCATCTCCAATTAAATAAGAAGTTGGTTTCGCCCCCTGCAGGACATGCGAAAGCAAGCCTGTAGTGGAGGTTTTGCCGTGCGCCCCTGTCACTGCAATGCTTGTAAAGTTTTGGAGAAAATCGCCAAGAAAACGGTGGTACCGAACAATCGGCAAGCCCAGCTTCATCGCTTCTTGAATTTCTTCATGTGTATCAGGAAAAGCATTTCCTGCAATTACAGTCATGCCTGGTTCAATATTTTCTTTTTGAAAAGGAAGAATTTTAATTCCAGCTTCCTCTAGTGCTGCTTGAGTAAAAAAACGTTTTTCATAATCGGAGCCTTGGACCTGTAAATTCATATCATGAAGCACTTGTGCAAGTGCGCTCATTCCAGATCCTTTAATCCCTACGAAATGGTAAATAGTCATATAAAGAACCTCCAACCATCGTATATCTGTAACACAGTATATGACATATATCTAGATTTGCTCATATCCTTTAAAGGACATGGCTTAAACTTTTAAGAACATTACAGCATTAAAGTAAATTGTCAGTACATTTATCAGAATAGAGGGAAGTCTTTGTCTACCCTCTATTCTTATCCGTGAACATAGTAACATGAAAATGCATTCATTCATTATATCATTAGTTGATTTGAAAAACTATGCCCTATATTTCCTTCTCTAAACGAGGGTTCGGGCGATATCGCCGTCCGGCTTTTGCCACATGCTTCCCATCAATCATGACATTGTCGCCGGTAAAACCAATGTTCACCTTTAATAAGCTGCTACCGACACCATATGTATCAACAGGAACCCGTTGCTTTTCAAACTCTAAAATACGGTCTTCGTTAAAGCCGCCGCTAACGACAATTTTCACATGCTGAAAGCCCTCATCATCCAATGCCTTTCTTAAGGCAAAGATCAATTCGGCATTAACACCTCTTGGATCGAACGTTCCAAGTAAGTGCTGATTTCTCAGGAAATATTGATCAATCATCGTGCGGGAAGTATCAACGCGAACTCCTTTTAAATCCTTTCCAAACTCCCGTGCTACTTTTAACGAATCAGCAACTGCATCGTTATTATAATCAACCAATGCGATAAGATCATCATTAGGAAAAGTCTCTTTATATGCTCTTGTAGCAGCAACCAGGTCTCCTTCAAACAACTGGATTAAAGCATGAGGCATTGTGCCCATTCCCTGCTTGCCCCACCATTCATTCATCGCATGCGTTGCTTTTGCGCTTGCACCGCCAATATGAGCGGCATAGCCATCGCCTGCTTGGGTCATGAAATGATCATCACGGTCTCCCATAAAAATAACTTCCTTCTGTTTACCGGATGCTCCGGCAGCTTTGACTACATTGTACACATTTGTAGCAACAGAAGTACGGCGTGCTAAAATCCCATCAATCAGACCTTCAAGATATCCAAAGGTTTTATAATTTCCTTTAATTGTTAACACCGTTTCAAATGGAGAGATCTTATCTCCATCTTTTAATGAATATATTTCCAGTTCTTCAGGATTATCCGCAAATGTTTTAATTAGTGAGATAACCTCATCTGTACCGCAAAGAACCGCATGGTTTTTTTGAAAAAATTGCATCGTTACAATTTTTTCATAGTGATATTTCTCTACAATTTGCTTTGTCTTTAAAAAGTAAACAGCAGAAAACCAGCCATCCCTGACACGCTCATCGAACTTAAACGTTTTATTTGTTAAACGGTTGATCTTGCCTTGCAACTTCAATTCAATTTCTTTCATTGTTAAAGCTCCTTAAGTCAATTCCACCTAAAATGTTATATTTATATTGTTTTCTAATGCAAATAAAGAATACCACGTATTAATTTATTGTACTAGCCTCTAAAATACTTTCAAGATCAGCTGCACTGATCAGAACATCTCTTGGCTTACTGCCACGGTTCTCTGTAATATATCCTAATTGCTCCATCATGTCGATTAATCGGGCTGCCCTGCTGTAGCCGATTTTAAATCTCCTCTGCAGACTTGAAGTAGATGCAGACCCCTGGGCAACTATAAATTCACATGCGTCAAAGAAAAGCTCATCCTCTTCCTCAACAGCTTCTGCTTTTTTCAGCAATTCTTCCTGTTCGAACAAGTAATCCGGCTCTCTTTCTTTTCTTACATGAGCCACAACCTCGTCGATTTCCTGATCCGATACAAAGGTTCCCTGCAGTCTGACAGGCTTTGAAGAGCCATTTTCTAAAAATAGCATATCTCCTCGCCCAAGCAGTTTCTCCGCTCCGCTAATATCAATAATCGTGCGGGAATCCACTTGAGAAGAAACAGAAAAAGCAACTCTTGTAGGGACATTCGCCTTAATCAATCCTGTTATAACATCCACAGATGGTCGCTGTGTGGCAATAATTAAATGAATTCCGCATGCTCTTGCTTTTTGCGCAATCCGGCAGATGGCTTCTTCCACATCAGCAGGAGACATCATCATTAAATCCGCAAGCTCATCAATCACAATCACAATATAAGGGAGCTTATCCTTATATTGTTTGGCCTGCTCTGCAAGCTCATTAAATCGAGTGATATCACGAACACCAGTGTGAGCAAAAAGTTCATAGCGGCGTTCCATTTCTTCCACAGCCCACTTTAAGGCAGCAGTGGCAGCCTTCACATCTGTAATGACTGGGCTGACAAGATGCGGTATTCGATTATAGGGAGCAAGCTCAACCATTTTTGGATCTATAAGCAGTAATTTTAACTCATCTGGAGTCGACTTATATAAAAGGCTGATCAAAATTGTATTTATACAAACACTCTTCCCAGAGCCTGTCGCACCAGCTATCAATCCATGCGGCATTTTCCGCAGATCCGTTACGATCGGATTTCCGGCAATATCGAGACCTAAGACTGCTGTCAGCGGTGACTTGGCCTCTTGAAAAGCTGCACTATTAATAATTTCACTGATAAAAACAGGCCGGCTGGAATGATTCGGAACTTCGATGCCAATCGTGTGTTTTCCTGGAATTGGCGCTTCTATCCGAATATCCCTTGCTGCAAGACTTAATTTAATATCATCTGACAGATTCGTAATTTTATTTACTTTGACTCCAGGCTCAGGCTGTACCTCAAAACGAGTAACGGACGGCCCTTGAGTCACATTTACAACATGTGCACGCACATTAAAGTTAGAAAGTGTTGAATTCAAAAGCTCTTCCTGTTCAAAAAGCCATTCTGATGATTCTTCAGGAGCTACACCCGGGAGAAGCACATCCTTGGATGGAAAAGCATAATAAGGCAATTCTTCGGCATCATCCAGCTGTTCCATTATCGGTTTAGACGGATTATCAATCGTTTGCGCAGTTTGCGGTGCTGCATTTACAGCGTTTTGGACAATCTTTTGCTCCTGCTGATTAGCAGAGATCCTCTCTTTTTCTTCCTGGATCTTTGGCTCAGTATTCCCTCTAAATGGAACAGCAGACTGAGCAGCCTTCATTTTTTGCCGATCCTTATTCAGCATGATGACATTAAACGGAATATGGCTGCGGGAACTTCTTGGTTTTTGCTCGGGTTCCTCATTTAGCAATTCTTCTTCATGATCGCTTTCTGTGAGGTGAGGGGCTTCTGTATTTTCTTGTTTTTCCTTATGTGCCGCCTCTTCTAAAACAAATTCCTCGGAAAAAGGCTGCTTCTTCACTTCGATCTCATCTGGCTCGTCTATTTTTTCATCAATGAGCATTGAATGGGTATTTGAAAGAGCCTCTGAGCTTATAGGCACATCCGCTACAGGTTCTATCTCTGCTCTATGTTCTTCTAGAATGTGTAGATCCGTCTCTTCATCTGCTGTATTTTTTTCATCATAATAGACTTTAGCAGGCTCTTCATTTCGTTTCACACTTTGAATAACGGTGAGAGCACTTTCTATGTGCTCCTCCTGCTGAGCTTGGTGTTCAAATTCATTAACTTTTTGCTCATCTGAGTGTGTTGTTATATCTTTTTTATCCATATTAATTTCAGCATCGCTATTAAGTTCGAACTCTATTTGCTCTTTTACCGGACGTTTAGCGAACCCATAGATTGGCGAAGGAATCTCTGTCGGATGAAATGGCCTCGTCATTTTAGCGGCAGCATTCCGTTCTGGTTTGACGCTCTCTTTCTGAACAGGCGGTTTACGGTATGCTCTATCGGTATCGTCTGTTTTTTTCTCTGGAGCAGTTTTGTGTGTCTGTCTTTTTTCCGCCTGCTGTTTTACCTCTTCATCTGGAATAAGCGGAAACCTGAATTTCCCTTTAGGATACTGATATAAAACCTTAGCATCTACATTTTTCCCATGATCCTTTTTCTGTTCCATATATGTGACCTTTTCAGGCTCAATCTGTTTTTGATCAACATCTTCCTCTTCTTGAAAAAATCCAAATATCTTTTTAAACCAACTCATATGTAACCATCTCTTTCTGCAAGTCTATCCTTCTTATTTTAGCAGTATTTTGGAGGATGTGGGGATAAAAATAGATATTGGGTCTTTATGAGGTCTACCGATATGCAAAAAGTCTAATTTATATCTTCTAACACAGACAAATAATGCCAAAAATATAGGCTGTCATCAGAATGAGGACAGCCAAGAAACTCTTTTATTTTTTTGCCCGATTTTTTCCTAAAATAAAAATCGGTTCAAGCTCACCATCTTCATATAAAAATGATAGGGCGGTGATTGGTACACGGCCGCTCGCAAAGAAGCTCATAGTCATCTGTGCAAGGACATCATAGCCTGTATCATTTTTAATATCACAAATGATTAGGACATCCTGATGGGGAACAGCAATAGCCATTTTCCCCTCGACCTTCTCTTCCATTTCTCGCAGAAACGATTCATTTAAAATCCTGCTGGCGTCATATCCATCATTGCTATTTAGGAAATAAAAATCATTTCCTGCCACTTGATCCTTTTTAGCATTTACTGAAAGTGACCGGACATTGAATAGAGCAGTTTCCTTTATTCTTCCCCGATCCCAGCCTTCTTTTAACAGCAGCTCTTCATCAATCAGCCGATATGTGTTACCCAGGTCTAAAGCATAATAAATCCTTGTCTCAGCTGTATGTTCATCTGTTAAAAAGGGAACGTCTTCTTTTGATTCTGATGGAAATGAAGTAGAGCGTATGACTGGAAAAATATTGCGCTCATGACCTGATAAAACCGGCTCTCCTGTCATGGCCTCAAGTCCCTCTTCCACATAATAAACAACTTCATCAATGGCTTTTTCCTTTTGCTCCTGCCACTTAGCGATGATACCCGGCAGTGAGATCGTAATCCCTTTACCCGTTTCTTTATTGACAACACGCAGCTGATCTTTTTCACGATCAAAGCTAAACTCGCGATTGTCCTTTTCTAATCGATCCTGTAATGCCTTTTTCATTTTCTTGCTATCCATTTTCATCTGTTTCCCCTCCTAATGGAGTATGTATTTAGCTATACTTTAGAAAAAAACCTCCATCCATAGCATGGTGGAGGGTGAAATATCTTATTTACTTAAAGACTCAATAAATTTCTCAATTTCCTCTTGAGTCTTCCGATCTTTGCTGACAAATCGGCCAAGTTCATTTCCATCCTCAAAACCAATAAAGCTTGGAATTCCATAAACATCTAGCTGCACACATAAATCAATGAATTGATCACGATCTACGTAGACAAATGTATAATCAGCATACTTTTCTTCAACTTTAGGCATAAATGGATCAATAAATCGGCAATCGCCGCACCAATCAGCTGAAAATAGAAAAATATGCTTACCTTCTGCTTTTAACTCTTCAAACTGTTCCATAGACTCAAGTTTTTTCACGATATTCTCCTCCTGTACGTTAAACCTAATAGGATCATATCAATCTTCCCCTTAACAGTCCAATAAAATGCAAACAGAAGAGCTGAAGGTCTAATCATACTCACCATTCAGTATTATTTACCTAGTTTTTTCTGAGAATCTGGTCGAATTATGAAGAAAAATAGAATTTATCTAGGATAATTTATGTGTGATTGTATTGTTTTCCCAGGATCTAAGCACTATAATTAAATAAAAATTCAAATTTTTCATATTTTTAGATTATTCAACTCTTTCAGCTAGACAATTTTAAGGGGGGATTTGATGAAGACCATACGAGCTAAATTAAGTTTTCTTCTGTATATGACCATTGGAGGACTCGTTCTTCTATTAGCATTTATCATTCTTTTAAACACGGTTCAAGAAAGCAGCAGAGATCAGGAACAATTACTTCAAGAAACAGTCAGCAGCAGTAAGGAAATCAAGTACAATATGGCTATGACCAGAAAATATGAACAGCAATTTTTACGGGCACCAGACCAGAGCAGTGTTGACTTAGTAGCACAGACGATCGTTCGAGTGAAAGCCGAAGCAGAAAGACTTGGAAAGCTTCAGGATAATAAAGAAATTAAGGAACAGTTCGATTCTGTTGCCCTTATATCTGATACATATATGAAACTCTTCACTGAATTATCGGGCATGTATGAACAAATTGGCTACAATAATCAGCATGGATTAAAAGGTCAAATTGAAAGCAATGCCAAACAAATCACATCCCTGACACAATTTATGAATAACCCTGAAATTGATGAACAGCTGCTCCAAATGAGAATGTTCGAAAAGCAATATTTAGCTGCAAGAGAGGAAGATTCATTCCAATCATTTTCAGAAACTGGCAGTAATCTGCAATCTATTATTGATCGTGATGAGGATATTGAAGCAAGCTCAAAAGATTATTTAACAAGAAGATTATCAGATTATCAAAATGCCTTAACCACCATACACAGTTCCTACCAGCAAACGGGTGAATTTATTGCACAATTCGATGGACAAGCAAATGCAATTGAACAAGCGATTACTGAAGCAGAACAAGCTGTCCTGTCCAATCAGCAGACTCTTGTTAATGACATCAATAAACAAAATGAACTGATTAACTGGATCATTTACGCAATAAGCTTTGTCCTTGTTCTTGTATTAAGCCTAATTGGGATCTATTTGATGCGCAATATCACCAGTTCTATCTCTTCCTTAAAGGCAGGAGCAGAAAAAATCGGAAACGGGAACTTAGCCTATCGGGTTCCATTTAAGGGCAGCGATGAATTAAGCCTGCTCGCTCAAACCTTTAATGGCATGGCAGAAAAGGTGCAAAAATCCTTTTTTCAGATCCTTGAATCCTCTACACAACTACAGGCGTCTTCCCAGCATCTAGCAGCCATTTCAGAGGAAACGACAGCACAGGCAAATGAGGTTGATAGCGCAATTAAACAAATTGCAATTGGCTCTGAGGAGCAATCCGTGCAGCTGGAGGACAGCAGAGCAGAAATTGAACGGGTTTCATCCGCGATCAAACGAACTGAGAAATTAAGCTCCGAGATTTCAGCAGATGCTGATTTAACTGAAAAACAAGGCCAGCAAGGACTTCATACAGCAAGAGATTTACAGGAGGTTTCTGATCAATTTCTTCTTTTATCTAATCATTTAATCGAGAAAGTGAGCGAAGCATCTGCACACACATCTAATATTACATCCATTGTGGATACGATACAGGACATTGCAGAAAGCACAAACCTATTAGCATTGAATGCTGCCATTGAGGCTGCCCGGGCAGGCGATTCAGGTAAAGGGTTTGCGGTGGTTGCTGCTGAAGTAAAAAAATTGGCTGAACGCTCTAAAGCAGAGGCACAAACGATTCATCAGCTCATTATTTCCATGAATCAAAAAATGGACCAGCTTCTGCAGGAGTCCGAAAAATTTAATGGTTATAAGACACGGCAAGGAGAAGCAGTTCAATCAACCAAAACGGCATTTGAATCCATCGTTTTGCATGTTCACTCTATAAGCGGAAAAACCAAGACGATTGAATCAGCCGTTAAGGAAGTACAAAACTCCAACAACCTTTTAACCAACCGGATAGAGGGAGTTTTCCTAGTATCAAACACATCAGCGGCAACAGCTGAAGAAGTAGCTGCCTCAAGCGAAACACAACTTGATGCCATTTCAAAAGTTAACCTGGCTGCAGTTGAACTTAGCCAAATCGCCAGCGATCTCCAGCAGGAAGTAAGTTTATTTAGTTTAGAGGAGACAGCTGTGGAAGAGGGCCGTAAGAAAGAAAAGAAAAAACGTGGATTAAAACTTAAATTACCGAAGCTAAAAATGAATGTGAAGCGAAGAAAAAAGATATAGCCATTTTTAATTGATTCCTCAAAATACAGTTATAGCGTATTTTGGGGGATTTTTTTTATTCATTTGGTCCTGGTTGATTGTACAGCAGATTTTTATAGGACGGCGGAGGAATGTATCCAGCATTGAGATTTTAACTACCCAACTGAGTCATTCCGCTCGACTTCAGTTGTTGAAACTCCTTTTTAACTACCCAACTGAGTCATTCCGCTCGACTTCGGTTGTTGAAACTCTATTTTAACTACCCAACTCAGTCATTCCACTCAACTTCGGTTGTTGAAACTTCTTTTTAACTACCCAACTCGGACATTCCAGTCGACTTCGGTTGTTGAAACTCTATTTTAACTATCCAACTCAGTCATTCCGCTTAACTTCGGTTGTTGAAACTCCTATTCAACTACCCAACTCGACCACTTCGCTCGACTTCGGGCTTTAATATCCACCTTCAACTGCCCAGTCCGACCATTCCACTCAACTCCGGGCGACACGATTCCTCTTATCAATCTAAACTCCCCGCCTCAGCCACCACCCATACAAACAAACAGACGGCTATAAACTAGCTAAAAAATCCAATAATACTAAAAGGATTAGAAAGCCTCCAACTATAAAACACCATAATATTTCCCAATTATTAAAAATATACCAAAAGAAAGATTTATCTTTTTCAAAAAACCTATGATTAACATACTGAAGTATTGACCCTAATAATAAAAATCCTAATCCAAACAGGAAAAGAAGAGGCCGATCAATATAACTTGTTACTTCCTCTGACATCTATAAACTCCTCACATCTATTCACTAAGAGGATTATATAATTCTTACTCACTGCGGATATAGAGGTAATTAAGTCCAATAACTGCTTGTGCGTCGCCATTACAAAAACACCCTAACTGGACATTAGGGTGTTTTTGTAACATCTTTTATTTCACTGTAACGGATTGGGCAATTTCCATCATCGAAGAAGCAGTTTCCGACAGTTCACTTGTTTTTGCTTGGGTAGTAAGCTTTACACCGCCGATTCCTACCGTCATTTCATTTAGTTTCTCTTCAGCTTCTTTAATTAGTAAGAATCCAAACCCGTCTTCTTTTTCAAACGTTTCATTTACTTCATAATCACCTTGGTTAAGTGTTGAATCATATACAACTTTACTGTCAGATGCTTCGTTTTGGTTGTAAAAAAGAATATACGTATTATTTCCATTGTTTAAAATGACATTGTTATCAGATTCATCTTCAATTTCATAACCTTGAGGCAAGTAAAATGCAATATCTTTATTTTCATTGTTTGTTTTTTCTGGTGATGTTTGAAAGGCGTCCTTAACTGCCTCAGTAATCGTACTTTGTTCTTCATTTAAAGAAGCGGAACAGCCGCTTATGAATAAGATACTGAGAAGTAAGAGCAAGGAAACGACCGAAATCTTCCTCATACTTTTTTCCTCCCTGTCAACATTTCAATTGTCCTATTCTATCATACATTTTCCAATATTCGTCTGACAACCCTTTAAGGAAAATTGAAGAGCGAATTTATCGGCTGCCGAAGGAAAAAGTGGTAAGATGTTACAAAGGAGGTAGATCCCATGAAGCTTTCAATTTACTTAGCAGGAGAAATTCATTCTGACTGGAGAAAAGAGATCAAAGAAAAAGCGGAGGCATTACAGCTTCCTGTCACATTTTACGGGCCAATGGAAAACCATGACCGCTCTGATTATATTGGAGAGGAAATTCTGGGCACTCAGCCAAATGACATTCTTCGTGATGAAGCCGCATCAAGCATAAACAACTTGCGCACAGAGCTGTTATTACAAAAAAGTGACTTGGTAATTGCTTTATTTGGCGAAAAATATAAGCAATGGAATACGGCTATGGATGCCAGCGCTGCCGTTTCACTTGGAAAGCCGCTCATTCTGATCCGCCCAGAATCATTGCATCATCCGCTTAAGGAATTATCCCAAAAAGCACATGTTACGGTAGAGCGTGTAGATCAAGCCCTTCAAGTAGTTCAGTACGTATTTTCTAACTAAAACAGAATCCGCAAGATTCACTTGCGGATTTCTTTCTGCTCTTTTAGCTATTCGGCCCGATTTCTGTATTCATATTGTCCAAGCAGCATGCTGCAAATATGTGTAAACATATCAATCCGAGAAATGCGGCCTGAAGTAAAGATTCCTATAGCTCCATCTTTTTTCCGTACATTTTCCTTTTGGGCATACTCATCCATTACAGGACCCAGTTCCATACCTGCCAGCAGCTTTACAGCTATTTCCTCAGGCAGTGGAATCCTTGCTCCTCCTGCAATAATCGGGGGCTGGCCTTCTTCATAAAGAGCTCCCCAATTGCAGAGATAAAGACCATATTCTGTTTCAACAACTCCGCCCTCTAACCCAATGCCAATCTCTCCGCTGCCTTTTTGCATTGCATCGCGGGCACGGTTAATCGCCCCGGTTATAGTTTCTTCATCAGAAAATGGCTGTTCGCTAACATTTGAAGCAGCATCAATGGAAAAAAGCTCTGCCGGGTATTCTTGAAAAGCAGTTTCAGCCGCTAGAATTTTTGCTGGGTTTTTGCTGCCGATCATTATTTTTTTCATCTTCAAACCCTCACTTAATATGTATAAATAAAGAGGCAGCCTATGCTGCCTCAATCATCTGCCTTTAGCTATTTTGACGAATAGAGTCTACTGTCGCACGGTCACTTGCTTTCACTAGCTTTACAAGCAGTTCCTTCGCTGCAGCATAGTCATCAACATGGACAATGGATGCGTGTGTATGGATGTATCTTGAGCAGATTCCAATAACACCGCTAGGAATTCCTTCATTCGAAACGTGGACACGTCCTGCATCTGTGCCGCCTTGAGAAACAAAGTACTGGTATGGAATGTTGTTTGTTTCTGCTGTGTCTAAAATGAATTCACGCATTCCGCGGTGAGTAACCATAGAACGGTCAAGAATTCGAAGCAATGCCCCTTTGCCAAGCTGGCCAAACTCATTTTTATTCCCTGACATATCGTTGGCTGGACTTGCATCAAGCGCGAAGAAGATATCTGGTTTAATCATATTAGCTGCTGTTTGCGCACCTCTTAAGCCAACCTCTTCTTGAACAGTTGCTCCTGAATAAAGGATGTTCGGAAGCTTTTCATCCTTTACTTCTTCAAGAAGTTCAACGGCTAAGCCACAGCCATAGCGGTTATCCCATGCTTTGGCTAAAATTTTCTTTTCATTTGCCATTGGAGTAAAGTCACATAATGGGACGATTTGCTGTCCTGGCTTAATGCCAAGTTCAATGGCATTTGCTTTGTCATCCGCACCGATATCAATCAGCATGTTTTTAATATCCATTGGCTTGCTGCGTTTTGCTTCATCGAGAAGATGAGGCGGAATAGAGCCAATGACACCAATAATTGGACCGTTATCGGTAATGATTTGTACTCTTTGCGCCAGCAATACTTGGCTCCACCATCCGCCTAATGTCTGAAAGCGCAGCATTCCATTTTCAGTAATGGAGGTGACCATAAAGCCAACCTCGTCCATATGACCGGCAACCATGACAGTTGGTCCATTGGCATCCCCGCGTTTTACACCGAAAATACTTCCTAAATGATCTTGAACAATCTCATCACTATTTTTGCTCAGCTGCTCACGCATAAATTTTCGAACTGCATGCTCATTTCCTGGAGCACCAGGAAGCTCTGTTAATGTTTTAAAAAGCTGCAATGTTTTTTCATTCATTTTTATTAGCTCCTTTATCTTGCACTTTGCAAAAGAATGCATTATGTATAAATCCTATTTTACAGAACTTTCACAATGCTTGCCACCTTTTCAATTGATAGGTTTGTATCATTCACGTTTTTTGATAAGATGAATGTAGCAAATATCTTTGGAGGTGCTTTCATGAAATGGAGATCATTTTTACTTGGATTAGGAATCGGCCTTGTCAGCGGCTATGCAGCGAAAGAACTGCTGGCTGAAAAATCATTGCAGTCTGCTGATAAAGTATTGGATCATGCCAAAAGGCTGTTTAAAGAAGAAGGTCCAATCAGCGGTTCGTGGATACATATGAAGGCTGAGCCTTATGAAAAAGGACTGCTTCATTATGATGTATATAAGGGCGGTATTTCCAGACAGCAGGATGATGTCACTGAGCAATACGAATTCGTTGCAGACGCAAAAACAGGAACGATATTAGAAGTATTTAAGCTTGTATAATGAGTGCCGCGGCTGAATTTGCCGCGGTTTGCTGATTTTATAAGCTTCATCGATTTAAAAATTTTTAATTAAAACTCGTTTAATATTAAGGTGTACTAAAAGTCATTATTTTCGCCGTAAATATGATTTATTCAAGGCAATGTCAATTTATCTCCAAAAATAACCGGGACAAAAAAACTTATCCAAAAAGGATAAGCTTATTGATAGCGAACCTCACAGCGATAAATTCTGCTGCCTTTATTCGAAAATTTTTCTTCATATTCTGTCATAATATTTCCTTCATAGTCGCTTTTATGCAGATCAAGACTCACATAAGTTAACAGCATTCCATATTCTGAAAAGCTTGTTAAAGAGTACTCAAATAGCCCTTGGTTATCTGTCTTGAAATGAATTTCTCCCTGATCCACGAGAATATTTTCATAAATCTGCAAAAAGCTTTTATAAGTCAGCCTTCTTTTAGCATGGCGTGATTTAGGCCATGGATCTGAGAAGTTTAAATATACGCGGTCCACATCACCTTTAGCAAAAAACTCTTCAAGGTCATTTGCGTTTACATTCATTAATTTAACATTCGGAATTTCTTCCTCAATAATGCGGTCCAGTGCTGATACAATCACACTGTCCGCCAGTTCTATGCCTATATAATTAATATGGGGATTTGCCTTTGCCATTCCTGTTATAAATCTGCCTTTGCCTGTACCAATTTCGATATGCAGAGGCTGCTTCTGATCAAAAACAGTATCCCAATTGCCTTTATGTTCTTGTGGCGAAGCGATCACATATTGTGGATATTCATTTAATTTATCTTTAGCCCAAGGCTTGTTTCTTTGTCGCATACTGACACTCCTAAAAAATAATATCCTTCAAAACATATCATGCAGAACCTTTAAGCGCAACCCTTATAGCATGTATTCAAGATTCTGCCACGTATAAATAAAGAAGGGAATCACAACCTAGTTGTGATTCCCTTTTTCTCTGCTTTATAGAGCTTAGAAATAAAACCATTCGCAAATGTATTCATTCTTAGGCAGAAAGGATGTCTGTTATGCCATTAAACCAGCAGGATCAGTTTTCATTATTAAAAGATATTTTAAGCAATCATCAAAATGATTGCTGTGGCTCCGTTGCAGAATGTGAACAGCTTGAACGATTAGTCAAATCTTTAATGGTTCAAACCAATTCAGATCGCCATATCCAGCCTGTTTTAGAAGAAATTTACCGCTATAGCCAAAATGGGATCGCTGCACCGGAATTAGATCAGCATATTGAATCCAATCAGCAGGAGCTCTCACAATGGGTAACTGAAATCAATCAATATTCTTAGTCTAAAACAGCAGTAAGGAATTCTATCCACTTATCCATTTCAGAATACCGTTCTTTACTTTTATGCCATTGAATAAAATGAAGCGTTTGAGCAATGACATACCACTTCATGCGCAGGCGCAAATGATCTGTTAATTGTAAACCATAACGCTGCACCCATTCTTCCCACTGGTCTTCAGGAATATACCAGTAAAGAAGCATGCCAAGATCAATGGCTGGATCTGCAATCATGGCACCATCCCAATCAATTAGATACAACTGGTTGTCCTCAGTCAGCAGCCAGTTGTTATGATTGACATCACAATGACAAACCGTTACCTCTTCACAATCAATTTGCTCAATGGATGTATGCAAAAATTGAAGGCCCTTTTGTACATAATCATGGTGCCTAAGTGAAGGATCTAACTGCGTATTAACCATATTTAATAAGCTTTCAGGCTGTAAAGGCGGTTTTCCGATCCTCATTAGCATAGCAAGCAGCGGCTTAGAGGAATGGATTTTGTTCAACAGCTTTGCCACTCGCTCATCATTCATGTCCACTGCTTTCAGCTCTCTGCCATTCAGCCATTGCTGGGCTGTTACCACATCACCGTTTTCCATTCTCTTTGTCCAAACGAGCTTAGGGACAATACCCTCTGCAGATAATACAGCGAGAAAGGGGGAAGAATTTCTTTTCAGAAATAATCTTTGCTGTTCAAACTGAGCGAAATAAGCTTCACCAGTTGCTCCCCCAGCGGGTACAATTTCCCATTCCTCTCCAAAAAAATGTTCCAAGATTGTTCACCTTCAATTTGCTATGCTTCAGCTTTACTCGATAGCTAAATTAGGCTTCAGCAGCTGAAGCCCAACGTTGCATGTATGCATTATTTTAATTAAATATTTAAGTTTTACAGTTTTTGAACCATCAGGGCTTTATTGAAGCTCCTTCATTTTTCCAATAAAAAAAAGCTATTGATTCCATTTCAACAATAGCTATAATAGTAAATTTTATCTCTTTAGGGCTTTAGCCGTCAAGTCTATCTCCATAAGCTTTTATATTTCCTCCTGAATTAGAACGTACGTGCTGATAGGCTTCAATATCATATTTTTCGAAACAGCCTCCAGCTCATTTATTCCTGCATATTGATCGTTTGCGATTACAGACCACCTTCCTGCGGGGAGATCCGCAATACAAACATCATGAAAAGGATTAATGAACACTAGTATTTGGTTCCAGCTTCCAAACTCCTTTACTTCCTGCAGTGCAAAACCTAAAACAGGCTTCCGCTCTTCTAGAATACGGAGATGCTTTCGAATTCTTTCAGCCTCTCGGAAGCGAAATGCTCCGTGTTTTTTGCGGATTGAGAGAATCCCTTTAATATAATCTACATGATCAACATATTTTTCTTTTCTGCTCCAATCCATCTGATTAATTTCATTTGAAGAACGGTAGCTATTTCCCACTCCTTGCTTTGTGCGGAAAAATTCCTGTCCGCTGTGAAGAAATGGAACACCTTGAGCCAAGATTGTCATCACGGTAGACAATCGATGGCGCAGCATTAATTTGTGTACATCTTCATCCGGAAAACAGGCAGTGATCTTATCCCAGAGCGTATGATTATCATGGGCTTCCACATAGTTAATGGACTGTTCAGGAGAGAGGAATAATCCCTTCTCATCCAGCATCCCAATACTGCCGCCGATCACTTCCGCAGCATCATGGTAATAACCTGCATTTCCTAACGCAAAGCCTTTATCGTATAAATGAAACGTACTGCCTTTTATTCGATCCCTAAATCGATCATTAAAATGAGCAATTCCCGGCATCTTAGACTGATTGCGCATACTCGCTTTTTTCTCTGCTGGTATAGGTGTATTTAACTCCCATCCTTCTCCCAATAAAAGAACCGAAGAATCGTTTTCAGCTGTTTTTTCTCTAATCAGGTTCATGGTTTTAACATCGAGGATTCCCATCAAATCAAAGCGGAAACCGTCAACATGATATTCTTTTTGCCAAAACAGTACAGAATCGATAATGAATTTCCTCGCCATTTTCCGCTCTGAGGCAATGTCGTTTCCGACCCCTGTTCCATTTGATGGCATACCAAAAGCATCATGCCGAAAAAAATAGCCGGGAACAATCTTCTCAAATGCAGAGCTTTCCCGTTCGTATACATGATTGTATACGACATCTGTTATAACCCTTAAACCTAATGAATGGACAGTAGATATTAATTCCTTCAATTCTTTAATCCGTGCGTAAGGATCTCTGGGATCTGTTGAATAGCTTCCATCAGGCACATTAAAATGAAGGGGATTATAGCCCCAATTATATTCGTTATTACTCTTTACCTCATCAACGCCTGCAAAATCATGAAAAGGAAGAAATTGAATATGAGTTACACCAAGGTCAGCAGCGTATGATAATCCTGTCAATCCTCCACCACTGTTTTTTGTGTTTAATTCACCCGCACCATTATATAAACCTTTTTGATTTACACCGCTATCATGATGGATCGTTAAATCACGAATATGTGTTTCATAAATTATGGCATCTACATGACTGCTTAACGCTGGCAGCTCTCTTTTCGTCATAGCTGTCTTTTTCAAATCAACAATCACACCATGCTCTCCGTTTGGCGTAAGCGCAGCTGCATATGGATCCACAGCCTCCTGCCAGCGTAAATTAACGCATACAAGATATGTATATTTTCTTCCTTCCAGGTCGCCATCGATTGTCAGCTCCCAAACTCCTTTATCTCCTCTATTCATCAGCTCTTCTTGTGACTCACTGCCATCATCATTATAAAGTCTCAGTTTCACCTTCCCAGCTGTTGGAGCCCATAGAGCAAAAGACGTCTTTGCTTTTGCATAAGTAAAACCCAATTTGCACTCTGTATAAAATAACTCATCAAATGCCTCTGTGCGAATGACGGCACCTATTTGTAAATCAGTTTTATTTCCATGTTCATCTTCAATCCAATACTCCGATCCAATGTCTATACTCTGTTCCAGTCTGCAAGAATACTTTACATACTCCTCAATTAGCTCGCTGCCAAGCAATTCAAGCTGGACTCTTTCTTGATCTTTTTGGATAAAAAAAGCAGCCGATTTTCCTTCATAATAATCATAAGGAAGCAGGATGGTTATCAAGCTGATTTCATCTAAATATGCTTCAAAATCCCTTTCAATCTTAATCAACACTGCCGAACCTCCTCTTTTTCCTTCTGATTAATTCCATACAAAACTTGTACTTGCCGCGGCAAAAGAGCAACTGATATCGGGGTATTCCCGGCTGCCTCTCCATCTGCATGAACAGAAAGCTGGGAACGGGAGTCTACTTGAATCGACCTTCCCTTAAATATTTCAACGCCTTTTATATGTACATGATTACCGGAAAAAACAGTTAGAAATACAAATAAAAGCTTCAACCTGGACACATGATGAACAACGGTTATATCGAGCTTGCCATCTAGGGGAGAGGCATGGGGCGCAATCTTCATTCCTCCGCCGTAGAATGGCTGATTGGAAATCGCAACAAACCAAACGTTAGTAAACTGATAGCGTTTCCCATCAATCGTTATGTCTAATTCCGTTCTCCGGTATGTGAAAAGCCTTTTAAGCAATATTAATACATATGCCAGCTTGCCTAATGAAAATACATTTAGCAGCTGCTTAAAAGGTGAATGGTTCGCCTCAAAAGCAACCTCGGCATCGAAACCGGCACCCATATTGTTAATAAAATAATTTGGTTCTTTATTGTTTTTTTCGTATATGATACCGATATCAACATATGTGCCTTTCTGATCTCTGATAGGCAGTAACTCTTTTAAGGCTGTCATGGCATCGCTGGAAACATGAAAACCTTTTGAAAAGTCATTTCCTGACCCGCCTGGTATAAAGGCGATTTTGACATTCTTATGCTTCACCGCACCATTCATGACCTCGTGCATCGTACCATCACCGCCAACCACTGCAATAAGCACAGGTTTCCCCCGCTTTTGTTCTGCAATCTTCTTTGTCAGTTCGGCAGCATGGTTCTTTTCTTTTGTAAAATAAGCAATGTAAGAGACGTCTTCTGCTTTTAACTGTTCCTCAAGTTTTCTCCATATTTTAAGGCAGCCCCCATTTTGCGCAGACGGATTCACGATACATATGAGCTGGTCAGTCTGCTCATTCATCCTGCTGCTCCCATTCCAGCCGCCGAATGGAGGATGTAAGACAATATTGAAGCAGATGAGATGCTGCTTTCATTTGAATATGCTTTAAAGGTGAACGCAGACCCCTCATACTCTGAAACCATTCATCATATTTTCTTGATTCTATAAATTCAATATCGATTGGCGCAGCTGGGAAATCAATGTAACCATTTCTGCTGATGATTGCTTTTTTGATCGGCAGTTCAATATCATGCAGTTTAAAAATCTGTTTAGCAATCTTTTCAGTCCGATTTAAGGCAAGCATCGGATTTAATATTTTCTTTTCGCCATTTTTTCCGCGCTTTAGCCAGAAATGTTCCTGAGACCCCACAAACACTGCATTTTCCTCTTCTTCTAAGAAACTGATACACCATAATTCAGTCGGTGTGATCACCATCGTTTCTGTTTCTACCGGAGCATTTTTCAGCAGAAAAATCGGGTGGAATAAGACAAGAAAGGTGTCTGGAAAGCGCTGCAGAAAATACTTTAACTGTTCATTATAGTAAAATGTTTTATCGACAAATGATTTTTCCATTAAGGTGGAACTCGCCCATTTCATTTGGAATCGAAAAATCTGATCGAGAAATTGCTGTTTTAAAAGTTCTAGTGAATGTGGCCTGCTGCTATAAGAAACACTGAATTCCAGCTGATCAGCTTGGTCTTGATTTTGCTTTTCGCCGCTTGATTCCGCTGCATGTACCTCCATCGGTTCTTCCGCTTTGCGCTCATTTTTAAAAAGACCTTTTAGTTTCTGCAGAATCTGCTTTTCCTCTGCTTCAGGCGTCCAATTTTCTTCCACTAAAGCTCTTTCAAAGAAAGGTGATGGCTCATCCTTGTTTTCCCAGGCTGCTTGCAGTTTTTCCCATTGCTGCTTTTTAAGCCTGACATATCTGGAAGGGTATAAATATATATTCTGCTCATATCTTGACACATAGTCTTGTAATTTAATTAATTGTCCCATTTCTGCCCCTGCCTTGTTTCTTTTATTCTTAGGCTATTTTTCGTTTTTATAAATGTGCGAACTTACTGCATGGCATTCGCTTAAACCGGCCTATATCTCATTATATATCTACCGTAAAGGAAAAATGGCTATTCTTTCGTATTTTGGTGTTTGATGCATATTTGTTTTGTATAACACAACTTCGTTTGCCATAAACATCCATTCCTTAGGCTTAAAAAGTTCTTTTGAATAGGCTGACTCATCTTGCCATCTTCTTGCCACTGTTATATGGGGCTTAAACGGACGGGTCTCTAGCTGGAAGCCTGCTTTTAAACAAGCATCGTATACTCCCTTTCTCACTGTATGCAAGGGCGGGCTTTCTTTCAATCCAGCCCAGAATATGCGCGGAGAATCAGCTTGGCCAAATACACCAAGCTTATCTATTCGTAATGAAAAAGACCCTATTTCTTCTTGCTGCAGAGAACTCCTCACTAGATCGATCGCTTCCGCCAGCATGTTTTGCTCCGCTCCGCCAAGAAAGGCAAGTGTAATATGATAGTCTTCCTGGTGAACCCATGTTTTAAATGGAAGGTTTCCTTTATATGTTTCAAAATAACTCCACATTTCCCTTTTTACATCTTCAGGCAAACTTAAAGCAAAGAAATTATGATCTCTTCCCACTAAATAACCTCCAAAATACATTTTTTTCATTTTAGCAGATGAAGGAGGCAGTTTCCAAAGAGGCGGGAGTATTTTATTCAATGCTGTTAATTTACTGCTTTCTGAGAGAATAGAAAAAACTCCTCCTAGAATATCTAGAAGGAGTCTCTATCATTACATAATCTTCCCGCACTGTTCTTCGATCTCGTGCAGGAACAGCTCTTGCAGCTTCTTTGTTACCGGTCCAGGCGCACCTGCTCCGACTGGCTTATCATTGATATGAATAATCGGCATGATCTCCGCTGTGGTACTTGATAAAAACACTTCATCAGCCTCTAATAGATCAGTAAGTGTGAAGGCTTCCTCTGCATATGGAATCTGATTTTTTTCACACAGATCAAGAAATACTCTTCTTGTAATTCCATTTAGAATGAGATTTGTAGCAGGGTGTGTAAACACTTTGCCGTCCTTAACAATAGAAATGTTGGAGGCACTGCCTTCTGTCACCGTTTCGCCTCGGTGCTGAATGGCTTCAAAACAGCCTGCTGCAACGGCTTCCTGCTTAGCTAAAAGATTGCCAAGAAGATTTAAGCTTTTCACATCGCAAAGCAGCCATCGAACATCTTCTTTTAATAGAGCTTTTACTCCATTATCCATGTTTTCAGAAGGGCGTCCGACATGTTTAATATTTGCGGTAAAACCCAGTGCAATCGTTTCAGCAGGGAACGGATGATTCCTAGGTGAAACCCCTCTTGTAAATTGCATATAGATTGTTCCAAGCTTTAAATCATTCTTGCTGATCAGCTCTGCAAGCAGTTCTTTAAGTTCTTCAACGGAATAGGGAATCTTCAGACCAATTTTCTCTCCGCTTACATGAAGGCGTTCTAGATGTTCATCTGCCGTAAACATTTTTCCATTATATACGCGAATAACTTCATAGACTCCGTCACCAAATTGAAATCCCCTGTCCTCAATATCTACTTTTGCTTGTGAACGTTCTACGAATTCTCCATTAACAATGACATATTCCATTTTTCCAGCACCCCTCACTAATAATTGCCAACGCACTTTAAAGCACTAAACTTTCTGCTATCTTAACAGCCTATTCTCTTATTTGGCAAGCTCAAAAATTGCATGAGCATAAATCGCGGCAGCCTTTACCAGATCTTCAATATACATATATTCATCCTTTTGGTGGGCAATGTCTTCTCTTCCGGGGAAAAGCGGACCAAAGGCAACTCCAGATTTTAACGACCGTGCATATGTGCCGCCGCCGATTGAAAGCAGCTCCGGTTCTTCTCCTGTCTGTAATTGATACACCTTTTTAAGCGTTTGAATAAGAAAATCATCTTCAGCAACATGATGAGGTTTTGAATCTGAAAAATTTTCAATGGCAAACCGATTTTCTTCCAATAGCTGGTCCAGTTTTTCTTTTGTCTGATCCATCTCATTCGTAACAGGGTATCTTACAGTTAAACCAAGACGGCCGCCTTCTTCTTTTGTATAAGCAAGTTTTCCAACATTAACAGTTAATTCGCCTGTGATGTGATCCTCAAACGCAATTCCAAGCTTTTTCCCGCGTGAATCGCCGGAAAAATATCGGTTTGTAAATGTAATAAAATGCTGAGATTCTGCATCAAGCTGAATACCCGCAAGGAAATTAGCCATCAGTAAGCCGGCATTCTTTCCATTTTCAGGCTCTAATCCATGAGCAGATACTCCTTGAAGTTCTAAAATTAACATTCCATTATCCATATAATATTTACCTTCAAGAACTCCATCCCGAAGAAAATCAGAGTACTTTTGCACAATCTCGGTTGGTTCAAAGTGGATCAGCAATGAAGCCTTCGCAAAATCAGGGACCATATTATATCTCAAGCCTGAATGAAAGCTGTTCACTTCTGCCTGAACATTTTCAGCTTCCTTATGTTCTTTTTTCAGCTGCACAATATCAAAGTCGGAGATCCCTTTCTCCGCATAAATGATTGGAAAATCAGCGTCTGGAGCAAATCCAAGTGTTGGCATTTCTTCATGCTTAAAATAATGATCCACACAGCGCCAATTGCTTTCTTCATCTGTGCCTATAATCATGCGAACTCTTTTGGAAAGAGGCAAGTCCAATTCCTTCACAATCTTCATGCCGTAATATGCTGCCATTGTTGGTCCTTTATCGTCAATTGCTCCTCTTGCAAAAATTTTGCCATCACGAATTTCAGCTCCAAAAGGATTACTTGACCACCCGTCCCCTTCTGGAACAACATCCACATGACATAGAATTCCGACGATCTCTTCTCCTTCTCCAAACTCTAAATGTCCTGCCAGATTGCCGACATTTTTGGCTGTAAAGCCGTCCTTTTCACCGAGTGTCAGCATAAAATCCAGTGCCTCTTTTACCCCTTGTCCAAGCGGCGCATCTTTTGCTGCATTTTCTTCGTCCAGCACACTTTTAATTTGCAGAAGACCTTGCGTATCTTTAATCAGGCTTTCTTTTCGATTATTAACTTCCTTGTTCCAGTCAAGCACATTCATGATTCATCCTCCTCGAAATCTTTATATGTATTTTTTATAGGTTTTTCATTCTCATCACATTATAAAACAAAACGATGAAAATAGTTGATTATTGCATTTGATACAGAATAGAGAAAGAGGAATATATAAACAATCCCACTGAGGAGATTCCGATAAGCAGCAGAATCGCAATAAAGTATAAAATCAAAATCGTTCTTTTTCTTGCTTTAAAGTAATCATTAGCTTCTGTATATTTCTTTGTAATTGGATTGACTTGAAAGACCTTATCCCAAACTGACTGAAGCCATGTATACATCATGAACAAGTAAGCGAAAAAGATAATGGATTTAATCCACAGCGGCGGTATCACAACTATAGCGGCCGCACCAACGGACGTCATCTGAAAATAACTGAGCCAATAAGAGTAATTACGTATAAATGCCTTTATAAAAAGTTCTGTAAACCCATTTGCCTTTGTTCTCTTTTTGAACATCCTTTTCGATCTTCTAAATAAGAGAGGACGTTTCCTTTTTGTGATGACAGGCTTCTCTACATCTTGTGAAATGGTAAAAATCATATTTATGCCTGAGTTTTTGTTTTCTTGTCCCATCTTGATGTCATGATCAATCGTTGAAACGTGCTGCAGCGCCCGATAGGAAACAATCACACTGCCAACCAGCAGGATAAAACTCATACCAGCCAGTACAAGATTCAAGAGGTCTCCACCCACAAATAGAGAATAGGCACCCAGATGTATTCCGCCTAAAACGGCAAATAAACATATTCCTGTGAACATGCCGATCCAGCGGCTTTCTATCCTTTTCCAATGATATTTACAAATTAGGATCGTGGAGCGGAGTGAAAAAAAATAGAAAAATAACAAAAAAATTAACCCAATCCCAATATTGAATTTCACAATAAAAATGGGTGAGAGAATAATCAGTATAGCAATTGTGCCCAAAGCCTCTGCTGCCACTGAATAACCATAGCCAAAGACTTTTACACCCAGAAAAAGCTTTCTTCTTTTCACTAAATATAGTTTATCTGCTTCTTCCACATATGTCTGAATATTGCCATACCACGACAGCAGGAATAATCCGAAAAAGAAGATTGATAGGTGGAGAGGCTCTGCCCATGCTGGCGTCTCCTGCCACCATGAAATATATCTAAAAATACCAATAAGTATGGCTGGTATGATGATATAAACAACAACGGTCCAATCTGCCACAGTTCTCCAGACTTTGCGTTTGTATCGCTGGTTTTCCTTCAGCCTCCGAAGAAAAATACTGCTGCTATTCATTGAACTTACCCTCCGCGATTTGGTGAAAACAATCAAAGAGAGAAGCATTCGGCAAACAGCACTGCTCTCTTATGTCTGCCAATGTGCCTTTCGCCTGCAGCTGTCCTTCATGAATCATTAAGAAACGGTCACATACCTTTTCTGCTGTATCCAAAACATGTGTTGACATTAAAATTCCTGCGCCTCTTTTTCTTTCTTCTTCGATGGATTCAAGAAAAAGCTTCATTGCATTAGGATCTAATCCGATAAATGGCTCATCAATAATATAAATATCCGGGTCTGTGATCATCGATAATACTAATATAGCTTTCTGCTGCATTCCCTTTGAATATTTTCCAGGAAATTCATGAGCATGTTCAGCTAATTTATATTGCTGCAGCAATTTATTCGCTTTCTCTTTATATGTATGATCATCCAGTCCTTCTACTGCTGCAACAAAATCGAGGTGCTCCCATAATGTTAATTCATCGTAAAAAATGGGCCGCTCAGGAATGTAAGAATACGTTGCATTTTCTTTAAATGATATTTCTCCATCTTTATAGGGCAAGAGCCCAAGCAGGGTTTTAATGGTTGTACTTTTTCCAGCACCATTTGGTCCAATCAGTCCGATGAGCTCGCCTTTTCCGATTGCAAAGGCAATATCCTTTATTTTTGCTTCATCTTTTTCATAGCCAGCAGCTGCAATATTTACTTGTAATAGATTCATTCATTTCCCTCCCTATCATTTATACGAATTAGAAAAGAAATGGTTTTGGTAAATTTATATTTTTAATATTAAAAACGCAAAATATAGTAAAATAAGCAATAATTAAAAGGAAGGTGAGATTCTTGGAAGAACAAACATTTACAATCAGAATGGATACACCATATACACTTAACTTTTTACTATTTTTACAGAATATATATGTGAATCAAAAGGAAGGGGAAAAAGGTTACTTGAAATTTCCTTATATCCCTCAGCTCAAATGTCTTGCCGAGGATTTTGAAAATGAACTGTCGGTACTTTGGGATAAAATAAACTTGCGACTTTCAAAAGATCCTGGCAATGCGGAAGATCTTGAGATTTTCCACAATGAAAGCTGCCCTTTTTACGAGAAGCTTTTTTTGAACAATCCAGAAAGCTTTCAGGAATACAAAGAAGTCTTTAAAGGATTTCAAACCTGGTGGGAAAGTGTGGCAGGGAAGTTTTCTATTGAACTTGCAGCTTATGAGTTAAGCCATAACTTATTTCATGAGTTGACTGCATCCTTCGATACCAGCAAAATTATGCCTAAAAGTCAGCTAAAGATAAGTGTTCTTTATGATGACTGGCAATTTGAAAGAAAAACTTATTCCTATTATGAAACTATTTCTATAATAGATTTTGCAGGTGATCGAGGCTCTTTGATTCAAAGATTACAGTACTGCATTCAAATATAGTGAAGATGAACTGTTAATCATTTCACTCCAGCTTAAAATTTTTATTTAAAAAGGCAACAAAAAATGCTGAACAAAACTAAAATGATCTTTCTAAAAAATAAATATTCACTATATGATTTTGGTATTTAAAGAAGCCCATTCCACCTACGCTGTGGGGTCTTACCCTTTCAACAAGCCCGTTCCATTGCGCTGCGGACTCTCGCTTTCCGAGGGGAGGAAGCTGAGCCTCCTCGGCACGTGCACTGCCCCCCTATTGTTGGACACTCCAACAATAGGAGGCGAACTCATAAATGACTCATCTTACCAAGGAAAAGAAACTTCAAATTGCTAAACGTTATTTAAACGAAATGATTAGTTA